>CAMAUZ010000118.1 GCA_945861535.1 Akkermansia muciniphila
CCCGCTGCGAGGCGGTGGGCCGATTGACGAGCCGTCGCAGCTCGGATCGCTGTTCGGGGGTGAGGGACAGGGTTTGAATGGGTCGAGCCATGCCGTGAGTTTATCGCCAAAACCTGTTATGTATAGTCAATTCGGAGACACTACACTAGGTTTCTTGATGTCCATCCCATCGCCAGCGCCCCGCTGAATTTCCCCCCATGCCGCCGGGTCTGCCATTCACCCAGCGATCAATCGCCAATCCATGATGCCCACTTCATTTTCCGCCGCGCTCCTTGCCCTCGTCGCCCTCGCCCATTGCGCTTACGCCGCCCCCGCCGCGCCCGCCCCGGCCACCCAAACCGTCGCCGCCGCCAAGTCCGCCCCCGAAACCGTGGACTACCTCCGCGACATCAAGCCCATCCTCTCCGCCCGCTGTTTCAGTTGTCACAGTGCGCTCCGGCAAAAGGCCAATCTGCGTCTCGATGCGTCACAATTGATCCGCCAGGGCGGCGACAGCGGTCCCGCATTCAAGCCCGGTCAAAGCGCCGAGAGCCTCCTGCTCCACGCCGTCACCGGCACGCGCAAGGCCACACCCATGCCGCCCAAGTCCGAGGGCGAACCGCTCACCGAAAAACAAATCGCCCTCCTCGCCGCCTGGATCGATCAGGGCGCCGTCGCCCCCGTCGAGAAAATCCCCGAAGACCCGCGCCAACATTGGGCCTTCGTCGCCCCCGTGCGTCCCGCCGTGCCGGTCGTGAAGAACGCCGCGTGGGTCCGCAATCCCATCGACGCCTTCCTCGCCCGCGAACACGAACAGCGCGGCCTGCAACCCCTCCCCGCCGCCGAGCCGGCCGTCCTGCTCCGCCGCATTTACCTCGATCTCATCGGCCTCCCGCCGACCCTCGCGGAACTCGCCGCCTTCCAGCAGGACACCTCGCCCCAGGCCTACGAGCGCGTCGTGGACCAGCTCCTCGAACGCCCCCAATACGGCGAACGCTGGGGCCGCCACTGGATGGATGTCTGGCGCTACAGCGACTGGCACGGTCTCGGTGCGCAGCTTCGTTACAGCCAGAAACACATCTGGCACTGGCGCGACTGGATCATCGAATCACTCAATAAAGACAAGCCCTACGACCGCATGATCCGCGAGATGCTCGCCGGCGACGAACTCGCGCCCACCGATCCCGACGTCCTCCGCGCCACCGGCTTCCTCGCGCGCCAATACTTCCTCTTCAATCGCAACACCTGGATGGAAAACGCCGTCGAGCACACCAGCAAAGCCTTCCTCGGCATGACGATGAACTGCACCCGCTGCCACGATCACAAATACGATCCCATCGCCCAGACCGAATACTTCCACTTCCGCGCCTTCTTCGAGCCGTACCAAGTCCGCCTCGACGCCGTGCCCGGCGAAACCAACCTCGAACGAGACGGCCTCCCCCGCGCCTTCGATCTCCGCCCCGACGCGCCCACGCACCTCTTCATCCGTGGCGACGATCGCTACCCCGACAAAACCAAAACCTACGAACCGCGCCTCCCTGGTTTCCTCGCCTTCAAGACCCTGCGCGTCACGCCCGTTACCCTGCCGCTCACCGCCTACGCCCCGTCCCTGCGCCCCGAGATCAAACGCGACCTGCTCGCCGTTGCGGAAACCAACCTAACCAAAGCCCGCGCCACCCTCGAAACTGCCCGCAAAACCCTCGCCACCGCCGCACCCGACGAATCTCCCGCTGAATCACCAACCACACCCACTCCAGCCATCCCTCCCACTCCAGCCAAACCCGCACCCGCGCCCACCAAGCCCACCGCCGCGCCCGTCCCCGCGAAACCCCTCGTCCACGACACCTTCGCCGCCCCCAATCCCACCCTCTGGACCCTCGGCCCCGGCGATTGGAAATACGACTCCGGCAAACTCCTCCAGAAACAGACCGGCGACACCCGCGCCTCCCTCCGCCTGAACCAGACGCTCCCCGCCGACTTCGAGGCCCGCGTCCGCTTTCGCATCACCGGCGGCAATCGCCACCGCTCCGTCGGCTTGACCTTCGACACCGCCGCCGATCACGAGAAGCTCATCTATCTCAGCGCCGGCTCCGCTGGGAAATTGCAAATCGCCTACAAATCCGGCGGCCCCCATCGCTACCCGGCCGACGCCGCCCAGCCCCGCACCGTGCCGCTGAACGAACCCATCGATCTCGCCGTGTTCGTCCGCGGCCGCGTCCTCAACGTCTCTATCAACGGCCAGCCCGCCCTCACCCACCGCCTCCCCATCGACCGCCGCGCCGGCCATTTTGAACTCATCACCTTCGATGCCTCCGCCGCCTTCGAGAGCCTCACCATCTCGCCCTTGTCCGACGACCTCCTCCTCGACGAACCCGCCGAGACAAAGCCCGCCGCCCCGGTCGCCGCCGCGACTCCCGCCATTCCCAAGAAAACCACCGCCTCCTCCGCCCGCGCCGCCGTGGACCTCGCCGAGAAAACCCTCCGCACCGCCGAAGCCCGCGTGAAAATGATCAACGCCACCTTCGCCGCCGACGAAGCGCGCTACTCCCAACCGCCCGCCGCCAACGCCGCCGCCCTCGCCACGGCCGCCGCCGTTGCCGACAAACAGCACGCCCTCGCCCGCGCCGAAGAGGAACTGCTGCGCGCCGAACAGGAATTCGCCGGCGAACTCGCCGCCACACCCGCTCCCAAAACCAAAACCAAGGCCAAAGCCCCCGCCACTCCGACCAAAAAAGTCACCGACGCCAAGGCCGCCCTCGACAAAGCCCGCCAGGCCGCCGCGGCCCCCGGCAACACCTACGCCTCGCTCCGCACCTCCCGCAAAGCCTTCGAAGGCCCCACCGAGACCGACGCCATGCTGCCCGCCGTTTTCCCCGGCACCAGCACCGGACGCCGCACCGCCCTGGCCGACTGGATTGCCGACCGCCAAAACCCCCTCACCGCCCGCGTCGCCGTGAATCACCTCTGGGCGCGTCACTTCGGCGAACCCCTCGTCAAGGACGTCACCGACTTCGGCCGCAAAAACGCGCCGCCGCAACTCCCCGCGCTCCTCGACTGGCTCGCCGTCGAGTTCATGGAATCCGGCTGGAGCTTCAAGCATCTCCACCGGCTCATGCTCAACTCCAGCGCCTACCGCCTCAGCGGCTCCCTCGCCGGCGTCGCTCCCGCCGCGCGCGCCGCCGACCCCGACAACCGCTATTTCTGGCGGCGCAACCCCGTGCGCATGGAATCCCAGATCGTCCGCGACTCCATCCTCGCGCTCGCCGGCACCCTCGACCTGACCCTCGGCGGACCCACCGTGGACCCGCGCAAAGACGAGGCCTCCCCGCGCCGTAGCCTCTACTTCACCCACTCCCAGGAAGACATCCACCGTTTCCTCGACCTCTTCGACAACGCCAATCCCACCGACTGCTACCGCCGCGCCGAAAGCATTGTCCCCCAGCAGGCCCTCGCCCTGTCCAACAGCAAACTCGTCCTCACCCTCGCCCCCAAGATCGTCGAGTGCCTCGAGAAAACCGCCGCCCCCAGCGACGACGCCCACTTCATCCGCCTCGCCTACCAGACCATCCTCGGCCTCCCCCCCACCCCCGACGAACAACGCGAATGCGAACAAGCCCTCACCCAGTTAAAGAAACTCAGTCCAACTCGCGCCCGCGTGACGCTGGTGCAAACGCTGTTGAATCATAATGATTTTATTACGATTCGGTAGGTGAGCGAGGACGCGTCACCCTATAACACGAATCGAATACAACCCACCGACGCAATGTTGGTAAATGTGACATGCTCAAACTGAAGCCCATCACACTCGCCCTCTCTTTGAGCTTGGTGCTCGCTTTCGCCTGGTCGCGCATAGACGTAATTGCCCCAGTTGAACTGACGGAGAGCGCGATGCTTGAGACTTTCGCCCGTATCAACAATTACACCCAAACCAACCAGGCGATTCCTCTTACGCTTCAAGTTTTGCCGAGACGGGAGGGATATGACAACCGAACGACCGACGGATGGGGAAGGCCCCTTCATTACCGCGTTGGTGAAGATGGCATCATCACCCTCACGAGTTTTGGTGCGGACGGGAAAGCGGGTGGTCGAGGAGAGGATGCCGATATTTTCAAGAGTTATCATTCCAAGAGACCCGATGGTAGCCTTTGGGCCGGGGCAGGAATGTGGATTGTTGAGGCAAAGGTCAAATAAGTAACCCCCGCATGACTGATACTCTGATTCATCCGCACGCGATTTGGCACAGCGGAACTATGTGTTTACGCATTACAAAATACCGGCAGGGCGGTAGCGATGAGCGGCAAGTTACATGGGTGTGGCATTGGCGCGATATGCCGCCCACTGGCGAATTTCTCCAATCCCAACGGGATTGCGACCTCCGCCCGGGTTGCGAGGCACGAGCTACCCTGGGTGGCTGCCGGAAAGGTTCCCAACCCCAACGGGGTTGCGCCCCGCCGCCCCACGCTCTAAACGAAGGCGGTGCAAATGATCCTGAAGATTCTGCTGCGGATAGTGTTCATCCTGATGCTTGCGGCCCCCGTCGCCTTACTGTTCGGGATGTCCGCGGTGGTCGGCAATCGAACGGAGGTGCCTCCCGACCAGCAGTCCCAGTGGATGTCTGAACATATATGGGAGATCACTAAGCTTTGGTGGCAAAGCGCAATACTCTACGCCGTGGGATTCTGGAACGCATACCATCTCTGGAAACCGCGCTCTGTGGCATTGGCTTGGGTGGCTTTGCTATGCGGCATTTTGCCCGTTGTGTGTTTTCCCGTTGGCACGTTGTTGACTCTGCCCTGCCTCGTTACCTTGTTTCGGAAGCGAATGCTCTGGTTTTGGAGAAAGGAACCCCATGCCGCCTGATCCGACTCAGGACTCAATGTCCGCTGCGCCGTTAGTTCCTCGGAGCATTTCCACCCGGTCTCTTCAATCCCAACGGGATTGCGTCCTCCAGCCCAAGGTTGCGAGGCACCAGCTACCCTGGGTTGGTGCCGGAAAGGCCCCAACCCCAACGGGGTTGCGGCCCGCCCGGCTCGCCGCGCCGATACTACCATTTGGATCTAGGTTAGAATCTTTATGATAACTTACGCGAGAGCTTGGTGGCGCGGGGTCGGAGTGCTGGGGCTGTATATCTGGCTCACGTTCGTAATGGGAGCAGTGGGCCTGGTAGCCGGGGCGCTGGCGGAAGCTGTGCCAGAAGGAATCCGGTATGTGTTGGCCATTCCGTTGCTGTTGTTTGGCGTGCCCCCGCTGCTCTACTGGAGCTTCCGTTGGACCTATCCCGATGCGTCCGCCGAGAAGAGAGGCACTCGGACACCTAGCCCGGAATGATGGAAACCAGACCTGCAGGCCTTGCTCACCACGAGCTACCCTGGGTAGCCGCCGGAAGTTTTCCCATCCCCAACGGGAGTGCGCCCCGCACATCCCGCAGCAAGTCAATTACGTGGCCATCATCGCGCGGCAGAACAGCAGCAAGACGTGCTGCATGCGTGAGCATGTCCGCCCTTTCCTTCGCGAACCGGCCTTTGATACCGTTCGGCCATGCACTTCCGAGTCCTTGAAGGAAAAGAAGACCGCCCGGTGGAACTGATATTCGAGCAGGAATCCGACTTGAACCTCCTGCGCGAATGGCGGCTCCCGCCCAAACTCCGTCGTCACGAACCCGCCCGTGACGCCGTGGCCTTCGCCCGGCTCGCCACCAAACGCTGGCGCTACCACCGCCAGACCGGACGTATCGTCACCCGCGCTGCGGAACTGCGCGACGCGGGCACTCGCAAATCTGGCGAGGAACTCACCTTTCTCCTGCTCGCCCGGGCCGAATGGAGCACGCGTTCGCCCATCCTGTGACTCGCCCATTGCCGGCGGACTTGGTGCGGGCACCTGTTCGTGGATTTCCTCTCCGTCCATCCCAGCATCGCCGCCCAGCAGGAGCCGCGCATTCGTGCGGTGGGGACGGGCATTCTCTGCGGCCTGTGTGAACTCGCAGGGCAGTCCGGAATAACAACCGTCTGGGGAGAAACCACCGCGACCTCGGTGGGCTTCTACCGCCGGGCGCTGAGCAATTCCGCGCTGCTGGATTGTTTCACCATCACGGGGCTGCTGCTTGACCAATGTCGCCGTCAGTTTCACGACATGGAGATTCTTCCTTCTTGAACCGGCCCGTGGAACAACCCACATTCGCATTATGAAAGACACAGAAGCCGCGCTGGTGAAACGCTTGGAAAAAATCGCCGATATTGAGGACAAATACTTCCCCGGCTATCTGGGCAATCCCACCAGCTTGGGCATTATCCTCCCCTCGATGCGTCGGAAAATCGCCGCCCGCCGTACTCCGCTTCCTTCGCCCCATTGACCTGCCAAGAAACTACCCGCTGACCAAGTCTGGCCCAGCTTCAGCCGCGTCCTACAATCCCAACAGAATTGCGTCCTCCAGCCCAAGGTTGCGAGGCGCGAGCCGCCTTGGGCGGCCGTCGGCAAGCTTCCCAACGCCACCAACATTGCGCCCCGGCTCGCCGCCCCGGCTGTGCCGCAAATGAACCCTGAAAAAGACCCGTCACCGGTTTCGAGAAAGCCTGACTCAAGCCTTGGGTTTCAACCTGTTTTCTTTACGAACCGCTTCCACCGTTTACCCTCAAGCTGATGCAAACGGTTTACATTGAGACGACGATCCCGAGCTATCTGGCCGCACACCCGAGCAGTCAGGTGCCCATCGCCGCCGATCAGCAGGCTACTCATGCCTGGTGGACCAATGAGCGCGCCCGGTTCCGCCTTTACACGTCGATCTTCACCCTGGATGAAGCGGGGCGCGGTGATGCGGGCGCCGCTGCGCGTCGTTTGACTTATTTGCAGGGCATCCCCGAACTGGACATTCCCCCGCAGTTACCGGGCCTTGAAAGTGACATCATCCGCTTGTTCCAACTGCCGCCACGTGCGGTTGTGGATGCCTCCCATCTTGCATTGGCCGTCCTGCACCGCATGGATTTCCTTCTCACATGGAACTGCACCCATCTGGCCAATGCCTCCGTCCAGAGGGAGTTGCTGGACTATTGCCTGTATCACAATCTCCACGTCCCGATCGTTTGCACGCCCACAGCCCTAACCCAACTGACCTCATGAAAAACGAACTCCTTGAACAAGTCCGGGAGGCGCGAGCCGCACTCGCCGCCGAGCACGGCTATGATCCCCAACGCCTCTACGAATGGGCGCGAGCCGCCCACACCGCCCGCAAACACGCACAAACCCATCCAAGCGATGTCAAGGTGCCGCAATCCGAGACTGAGGCCGGCTACTTGCGGGAGACTCACTCGATTGGAACCTAGGTCAGTTCGATCATGGTTATTCCTACTAACTCACCGACATCCATACGGCCTGACACTCCTTTTATTCCGCCAGTCCACTTTCCCAATCATCGCTGACGCTTCTCTTCTCAACCCAACAACACCTCCACCCCCATGCACCCCTTCCTCCCCCGCCCGCTCCCCCGCCGCCAGTTCCTCGCCCACACCGGCCTCGGTTTCTCCAGCCTCGCCCTCGGCGCGATGCTCGCGCACGAGGACGCCGCGCGCGCCACGACCGGCGACACCTGGTCGCCGCCGACCGGCCGTCCGCACGCTGCGCCCAAGGCCAAGAGCGTCATCTGGCTTTTCATGCGCGGCGGCGTGAGCCATCTCGAGAGCTTTGATCACAAGCCGGAGATCGACAAATACGCGGGTAAAACCATCGCCGAGACCCCGCACAAGGCCGTCCAGAACTCGCCGTGGCTCAAGGCCAACCAGCGCGTCGTCGTGGTCAACGACGCCAATGGCAAACCGCGCAACACCCTCTACCGCACGCAGACCGGCTTCAAAAAATACGGCCGCTGCGGCGCGGACGTGAGCGACTTCTTCCCCCACGTCGGCTCGTGCGCCGACGAACTCGCCATCATCCGCTCCATGTGGACCACCGACGACAACCACGGCGCGCAGGTCCAGTTCAACAGCGGCCGGCACATGCTCGACGGCCTCTTCCCGACGATTGGCGCGTGGGTGAATTACGGCCTCGGCACGCTCAATGAAAACCTCCCGCAGTTTATCAGCATGGGACCGCGCTACTTCGAGCGCCGCGACGCCAACTACCTCGGACCCGCCTACGAATCGGTCGAGATGAAGGTGGACCCGAAAAACCCGCTCGTCTTCGCGCGCCCGGAACTCGAACAGACCGACGCCGAGCAGCGCATCCAGTTCGACCTCCTCGGCCGCCTCAACCGCCTCAGCGGCGTGAAATATCCCGATGATGCCGTGCTCGCCGCGCGCATCAAGTCCTACGAACTCGCGTTCCGCATGCAGGCCTCGATCCCGAACCTGATGAACTTCGCCGACGAAACCGAGGAGACGAAAAAGCTCTACGGCCTCGATCAGGCGGCGACACGCGACTTCGGCCAGCAGCTCCTCGCGGCGCGGCGCTTCGTCGAGCGCGGCGTGCGGTTCATCCAGATATTCCACGGCGACGGGGCGGCCGGCGCGTGGGACGCGCATTCCGGTCTCAAGGCCAATCACACCAAGCTCGCCGCGCAGGTGGACCGCCCCGTCGCCGCGCTGCTCAAGGACTTGAAACGCCGCGGTCTCCTCGACGACACCATCGTCGTCTTCGCCACCGAGTTCGGCCGCACCCCCGGCGCGCAGGGCGGCGACGGCCGCGATCATCACATCTACGGCTTCACCGTCTGGATGGCCGGCGGCGGCATCAAAGGCGGCATCACCCACGGCGTGACTGACGAACTCGGCTTCCACGCCGTCGAAGACCGCCACTACGTCACCGACATCCACGCCACCCTCATGCACCTCCTCGGCGTCGATGCCCGCAAACTCGAACTCCCCGGCCGCAAACGCCTCGACATCGACTACGGCACCCCCATCCGCGAGATCATCGCGTAGCACCTGTAGGAGACGACGTGAGGAGACTCTATCCTCCTTCCCCGCGGCCCGGCCGCTCCGGAAGAAGACGCAGAATCCGCGCAAAGAAGCACCAAACCACAAGCCCCACGGACGCCCCTAAACCGGCGGAACGGACGGCCTTTGACCTCAATGGAATAACCGAAGCACCCCCACCCCCTCGCCGCTACGCCTCTGCTTCTCCCCGTCCGCTCCCGGCCAGAACCCGCATTTGACACCCGCCCCATTTTCCGAACAATCACGCGCAAGATTAAACTTCAGCTTAGAATAATTCTAAGTATTGACAGTGGACGAAGGAGCCGCCACTGATTACCCCGTATGTTATCCAGGAAAAAAGAAATTCCTGAGCAGTTGAACGAACGGCTGGCGACCAGCGGGCTGCGGTTCACGCCCCAGCGCCAGCAGGTTTACAACGTCCTGCTCGACACGCGGGATCATCCGACCGCCGAGGAAGTCTTCCTCCGCGCCAAACACGAGTCGCCCGACATCTCGATGGCCACCGTGTACAACTGTCTCGACGCGCTCGTCACCTGCGGCCTGGTGCGCCAGGTCAATGTCAACCGTGCCGCCACCCGCTACTGCCCGAACATGAACGATCACTGCCATTTCTACTGCGACGACTGCGGCAAAGTCCTGGACGTCAACTGCACCTCCGCCGGTCCCGTGGCCGGGGCGAAAGTCCCGTCCGGCTTTCAAGTCACCCACTACGAACTGTCCCTCCGCGGCCACTGCCCCGACTGCGCCGCAAAAGCCGCCAAACTGCACCACTAACCTGCACTAATGAACACTAATCCGAATCTTACCACCGCCCGAGATGCGACCTACTGGTTCCTCCCCTCCCCATTAGTGCCAGTTAGTGTCTATTAGTGGTTTTCAATTCCCCCATGAGCACCTCCACCCAGACCATCGAAGAGTTTGTCGCCTCCGACTACAAATACGGCTTCGTCACCAACATCGAGTCCGACACCGTCCCGCCGGGCTTGAGCGAGACCACCATCCGCTTCATCTCGGCAAAGAAAAATGAGCCGGCGTGGCTCACCGAGTGGCGTCTCAAAGCCTTCCGTCACTGGCAGACGATGACCGAGCCAACCTGGCCGAACGTCCACTACACCAAGCCGGAATTCCAAGCCATCAGCTACTACTCCGCGCCCAAACAGAAGAAGACTCTCAACTCACTCGATGAAGTTGACCCCGAGCTGCGCAAGACCTTCGACAAGCTCGGTATCTCTCTCAACGAACAGAAGCGCCTGAGCGGCGTGGCCGTGGATGCCGTCGTGGACAGCGTGTCCGTCGCCACCACCTTCAAGACCGAGCTGGCCAAGCAAGGCATCATCTTCTCCTCCTTCTCCGAGGCCGTCGCGCACCACCCGGAACTCGTCCGCAAATATCTCGGCTCCGTCGTGCCCCACACGGATAACTTCTACGCCGCGCTGAACTCCGCCGTCTTCACCGACGGTTCCTTCTGCTACATCCCCAAGGGCGTCCGCTGCCCGATGGAGCTGTCCACTTACTTCCGTATCGAGGCCGCCAACACCGGTCAGTTCGAGCGCACCCTCATCGTCGCGGATGAAGGTTCCTATGTGAGCTATCTCGAAGGTTGCACCGCCCCGATGCGCGACGAAAACCAGCTCCACGCCGCCGTCGTCGAACTCATCGCGCTCGAGAGCGCCCAAATCAAATACAGCACCGTCCAGAACTGGTATCCCGGCGACAAGGAAGGCAAGGGTGGCATCTATAACTTCGTGACCAAGCGCGGTCTCTGCAAAGGCGCCAACTCGAAGATATCCTGGACCCAGGTCGAGACCGGCTCCGCCATTACTTGGAAATATCCGAGCTGCATTCTCCTCGGTGACAACTCCCAGGGCGAATTCTACTCCGTTGCCGTGACCAACAACTGCCAGCAGGCCGACACCGGCACCAAGATGATCCACATCGGCAAGAACACCCGCAGCACCATCGTCAGCAAGGGTATCTCCGCCGGACGCGGCCAGAACAGCTACCGCGGCCAGGTGAAGGTCCTGAAAGGCGCCGCCAACGCCCGCAACTACTCGCAGTGTGACTCCCTCCTGCTCGGCGACCAATGCGGCGCGCACACTTTTCCCTACATCGAAGTCCAAAACCCGACCGCCCAGGTCGAGCACGAAGCCAGCACCTCGAAGATCGGTGAAGACCAGATTTTCTATCTCAACCAACGCGGCCTCGAAACCCAGGACGCCGTGAACATGATCGTCAACGGCTTCTGCAAAGAAGTCTTCCGCGAGCTGCCCATGGAATTCGCCGTCGAAGCCCAGAAGCTGCTGGGGGTGAGTTTGGATGGGAGTGTGGGCTAGTCCGGGTGCTGAATGAAAGCCCGCCTCTATCTCGAAACTACCATCGTCAGCTACCTGGTCGCCCGGCCCAGCAGCAACGCGGTGATTCGCGTGCGTCAACGGGCCACGCAAGGGTGGTGGGATGCGCGCCTTGCGGATTTTGAACCATTCGCTTCCGATGTTGTCTTGAGTGAGGCAGCAGATGGCGATGTCCAAGCGGCCCGCCGCCGGCTGGAGAAACTAAAAGGCATCCCAATTCTCCAGACCAGCCCCAACTCTGAGATGCTGGCTCAGGCGCTGATCGGTCCCGGGTTGCTGCCGGAGAAGGCGGTTCGCGACGCGGCGCATCTGGCCATCGCCGCGCGGAACCAGATGCACTTTCTACTGACTTGGAACTTCCGCCACATCGCCAACCGTGAGATTTTGGAGCGCGTCGAAGCTGTCTGTATCAAACATGGCTGTAAATGCCCCATCGTTTGCACGCCGGAAGAACTCATGGGATTGAAAGCTTTATGAAACCCGACCCGATCCTGGCCGAAGTCTGGCGCACCAAAGACAAGCTGGCCGCCGAAGTGGATTATGACGTGGCGACACTCTTCCAGAAATTGCGGGAGACTGAGCGCACGTCCGGCCACTATTACGTTTCCATCGAGTCTCGCAAGCCAACCAAGCGGAAGAAAGCGGTCCGTTAAACGAAAGCACACCCATTTCCGATTGAAGCATTGGTGTTTCTTCAGTGTTCTTTGTCTAGGCAGAATACATCTTTCCAAATGAGCCAACCACTAATCGAAATCAAAAACCTCAGCGCCGCCATCAACGGCAAGCAAATCCTCAAAGGCATCAACCTCACCGTCTGTCCGGGCGAGGTTCATGCCATCATGGGACCGAACGGCTCGGGCAAGAGCACGCTCGGCTATGTACTCGCCGGCCGGAAAGGCTACGATGTCACCGGCGGCACCGTGACCTATGAAGGCAAGGATTTGCTCGAACTGCCGCCCGAGGACCGCGCGCGCGAGGGTGTCTTTCTGGCCTTCCAGTATCCCGTCGAGATACCCGGTGTGAACAACACTTACTTCCTGCGCGCCGCCTACAATGAGTTGCGCAAACACCGTCAGCAGGAGGAGGTCGATGCCGTGGACTTCCTCGCCATCGTGAAGGAGAAGATGAAGCTCCTCGAACTCCCCGACGCCATGCTCAAGCGCTCGGTCAACGAAGGCTTCTCCGGCGGCGAAAAGAAGCGCAACGAAATCTTCCAGATGGCCGTGCTCGACCCGAAGCTCGCCATCCTCGACGAGACTGACTCCGGCCTGGACATCGACGCTCTGCGCATCGTGGCCGAGGGCGTGAACAAGCTGAAGCGTCCCGACAACGCCGCCATCGTCATCACTCACTACCAGCGCCTGCTGAACTACATCGTGCCTGACTTTGTTCATGTTCTCTTCGATGGCCGCTTAATTAAGTCCGGCGGCAAGGAACTCGCGCTGGAGCTGGAAGAGAAGGGCTACGACTGGCTCATCGGCAAGCACGGCAAATGACGGAGCGCCGGTCTCCGACCCGGCGCATACCACGATGATGCACTCACTAATTGGCAATCGACTGAGGGCAGACGAATGCTTTCCATTCGCTTGCCGCCATTCGCCTGCCAACTCCCCCTGAATTTCGCATGACCGCCACCAAACCCATCTCCGACCTCTCCAACCATCTCGCCGCCGGCGAGTCCTTCGCCGCGTCCGCCGCCGGACCCGAGTGGCTCCGCACGCTGCGGCGCAACGGCCTCGCGCACTTCACCGAACTCGGCTTCCCCACCACGAAGCTCGAGGACTGGATTTACACGCCGGTCACCGCCATCACGAAGCTCGCCTTCAAGCCCGCCACCGCCGCCAGTGCCGCCGCCACCGCGGTCACCGCGCAACAACTCACTCCCTTCGCCTTCCCCGGCTGGACCGGTTCGCGCCTGGTCTTCGTGAACGGTCACTTCGCACCCGCGCTCTCGACGCTCCCCGCGCCGCAGCCGGGTGTCACCCTCACGAACCTCGCCGCCGCCATCGCCAGCGGTGACAAGCTCGTCGAGGCCCATCTCTCGCGCCACGCGCGCGTGGACGAGAGCGGCTTCTCGGCGCTGAACACCGCGTTCCTCGTCGACGGCGCGTTTATCTCACTCGCGCCGAATGCCCTCGCGGCCGAGCCGGTTCACCTGCTCTTCCTCGCCGTTCCCTCGGACTCCGCGAACACCGCGCAGCCGCGCAATCTGATCGTCGCCGGCGCGAACAGCGCGGCGAAAATCGTCGAGCACTACGTCAGCCTCGGCGGCGCGGCGCACTTCACTAACGCGATCACGGAGATCGTCGTGGGCGAGGGCGCGAACATTGAGCACGCGAAGTTTCAGGAGGAGAATCTCGAGGCGTTCCACATCGCCACCGTGCAGGCCACACTCGCCCGCGCCAGTCGCTTCCTTTCGCACAGCATCAGCAGCGGCGCGCGGCTGGCGCGGCACAATATCAATCTCGTCATGACCGGCCCCGGCGTGGAGTGCGTGATGAACGGCCTCTACGCCGTCGGCGGCAAACAACTCGTGGACCACCACACCGTCGCCGACCACGCGACGCCGCACTGCGCCAGCCACGAGTTCTACCACGGCATCCTCGGTGGCCAGTCGCGCGGCGTGTTCAACGGTAAAATCTTCGTCCGCAAAGACGCGCAGAAAACCGACGCCAAGCAGACCAGCCGCAACCTCCTGCTCACCGACACCGCGCAGGTGGACACCAAGCCGCAGCTCGAAATCCTCGCCGACGACGTGAAATGCACCCACGGCGCCACCGTCGGCCAGCTCAACGACGAAGCCCTCTTCTACTGCCGCACCCGCGGCATCGCCGAGGTCAACGCCCGCCGCCTCCTCACCCACGCCTTCGCCAGCGAAATCGTGAACCGCATCACCGTCGAGCCGGTGCGCGAGCATCTTGAGCAGGTGCTCTGGGCGCGGCTCGAGGAACTCATCGAGAAGAAGTGATGCCAAATTGACACCCCGCCCGGTGTTGGCACTCTGACGGCATGACCCGCACCCAAATCCAACTCCCAGACGACCTTTGCGCCCGCGCGCGCAAGGTTTGCGAAAGCCGCGAAATCTCCTTCGCTGAACTGTCCCGCCGCGGTCTGGAATACGTGCTGAATGTGTATGCTCCGGAGCCGCATGCAAAGGGCGAGTGGCAGCTTCCGAAGCCAAGGAATCTTGGTTGGAAAGGCCTGAGCGACGCGGAGATCAAGGAGGAGGCGCAGTTCACGAGCACCGAAGCCGCCACCTGCCCGCGCAGGGAGTAAGAAACCATGTTGTGGATGATTTGGAACGAATCCAAACACGAGTGAGCAATGGCAACTGATTACTCAAGCATCTCTATAGGCACCGTAGAGGAACTCGCAAAGCGGGTGGGGGACACCCTGCTGGCTGAGAGGTATCGCGACCCAACGCACTTCGTTTACGAGTTGCTTCAGAACGCCGAAGATGCCCTGAAAGACCGGTTTAAGGAGCAACCGAAAGGAGACTTCAATCGAAGCGTTAAGTTTGACCTTTTTCCGGACCGTCTGGAGTTGCGGCATTCCGGAATCCCTTTCGGCAAAGCGCATATCCATGCAATTTGTGACATCGCTCGGAGCAGCAAAACGGCAAAGGACGACATCCAGCATTTCGGCATCGGCTTCAAGTCAGTTTACGCGTTTACGAAATCACCGCAGATACACTCCGGAGACGAACACTTCTGGATTGAGTCCTACGTAAAGCCGCACGCTCTCGAACCTCGCCAGACCGGAACAGGAGAGACGCTTTTCGTATTCCCTTTCGACCATTCAGAAAAGGAACCGAAAGAGTGCCATGTCGAAATTGCCGCCCGTCTGCGCGATTTGGGACTTCAAACTATCCTGTTTCTCCGGTTTGTTGACGAGATTGAGTGGCGAATCGACAAACAAGGCAGTGGCCGCTACTCGCGAAGAGTTTCAGACTTGGCCACTGGTGCCCGCCAATTCGACCTTTCGGGGGAAGAAAACGGGCGGACCCTTCGCACCGAAAGTTGGCTGGTCTTTAGTCGTTCTGCCGAATTCATTGGGCGGGAGGGCCGGACAATTGACGTGGCCTATTGCTTGGCAGAAGGCCTCAGCAAGGCGAGACGTCACCAGATTAAGCGCGTGAAGGGGTCGCGGTTGGTTGCGCTGTTTCCTACCGACGTTCCGACTGCACTCGGATTCCTGATTCAAGGCCCTTACGAACTGACTCCGAGTCGTGACAATTTAGACTTGTCGCGGAAGAAGGCGCGTGAAGTGAATCTGCGCCTCATCAAGGAGACGGCCAAATTTGTTCCGGAGACTCTTGAGGCATTGAAGGCTCGCGGGCTGCTCACCATTTCTGCGTTGGACGCCGCCCTGCCGTTAAAGGCTGATGAGCTGAAAGAGGATTTGGGCAAGTTCCTCGCGCCGGTTTTTGGAGCAGTGGAGCATACACTGAAGAAACGCCCCTTGATTCCCGGCATCGGCAAGAACTTTGTCAGCGGCACGAATGGCGTTCTGGTGCGCGGTCGTGAACTTGCAGAACTGTTCAAGCCTGAGCAGTTGAAAATGCTCCTCGGTTCCGAGGAGGAACGCCAATGGATTTCGCCTGACATCACGGCAGACAAGAAGGCAACGAAGGAATTGAGAGATTATCTCTACTTCGCCGTGGACGTAAGAGAGATTTCGGCGGATGACCTCCCACAATTGCTGAATGACAGCTTCCTCGAGGCACAGAAAGTAGATTGGTTCGCCCGCTTCTACCGCTTCCTCCGCAAGCGCCCCAACCTTTGGCCAGTGGATGGCGGACTGCGCGACACGCCGATAATCCGTCTGGCAGACGGCAGCACCGTGGTGCCTTTTGGCTCTGAAGGCGCAAATGCCTTTCTGCCATCCGTTGGCGCAATTGGGCCGAAGAACGTTCATCCGAAGCTCGCCAAAGGGGAATCACTGGTCTTTCTCAGAGAACTCGGAATCCGGGAGCGTGATATTGTCGCCGAGGTGCTCGAAGACATTAAGCCTCAGTATGAATCCGGTGTCGCGCCTACTGACCAGAGACATTTGAAAAATCTACGGCGCATCTTCCACGCGCTAGAAAAGAAGGAGTGCCTCGACCATAAAAAACTGACTGACAAGCTTCGCGACACGGCCTTTCTTCGAGCCACAAACGCCAAGACCGGCAAGCGAGAGTTCCAGTCACCGTCCTCGCTCCTCTACTTCAAAAGTTTCGAGCTGAGCGAATACTTCAAAGGGCAAGACGATTGTTGGTTCCTCGCCGAGCCGTCCCTTACTAAAAAAGCCCATGTGTGGCTCGTTGAATTAGGAGTCGGCGAGTTGCCCGCGTTAGCAGAAACTCCAGATGAAGTGACGGCCCGGCGCGAGCAGGAAATTGCACCCGAGGAACCACGAAAGCGGGAAGTGGAATGCACCGACCATCATCTCCACGGTTTGGAAGGCGTGCTCAAACGCGTTCGCAAGTTCTCCAAGGCGGACCCAAAGCGAGCCGTTAGGCTTTCGCGGATTGTTTGGGGCATTTTGGCGAGAGTGGCAGATGACGACGACGGCAGGTTCTTGCGAGGCTCCCTCAAATGGAAACGTCCCGGTGCCCGACGTGCCGAGGAAGACGCCTTTGACGCCTACTTTGTAGAACGATTGCGCGGCGAAGCATGGCTGCCTAACCGGAAGGGACAATTGTGTAGGCCAAGCGAGATGCAGGAGCACGAATTGCCAGTGAGTTTTCAGCGGAACCGAAAGCTCTGCGTTGCATTGCGATTCCAGACGCCTTTGTCTGAAAAGCTTAAGGATGCTGGCATCCCTCCCAAGCTCACAAAAGTACTGGAGATGGCGCAGAGCGACCCGCAGTTCGCCGATGAGTTTTGCCGCACTTGGAAACGGCGTGGATTCATGCCACCAACATCGGTCGGCGCGGACAAGGGGTTGGGGGAGCCGAACAAGGTGGACGGAGTGAACCGCCCCGTAGGCACCAAAGTTCCCTCTGGCCCACCAGAGTTGCCTCCCATCAATAAAATGGAAGCGACCGGAATCCCGACGGCTGCAACGGCACAAACATTCTCCGGCGTTGGTGGCTTGGATGTTGCCGTCGCTGAGCAGAAAGGTGACCGGACTCCACGGACTGACCATCTGCAAACCCGTGTTCGTGCCGTTGCAGGAACTGCTAGCGAATCCACACCCGAAACCCAGGAGATGTCCGAGTTAAGAACCCGGATAGACAAGGCAGGGATTGCTGCGGTGAAGGCCTTTGAGGAACAGGCAGGCAGGCGCGTGACCGAGTTGGACCACTGGCACGAAGGCTACGACCTCGAATCGCGAGGCCAAACGGATGAAATATTGCGGTATATCGAGGTCAAAGCAACGGGATCGGATTGGCTCGGGGTTCTGCTTAGTGCGCCTCAGTTTCGAGCGGCGCAACGACTTGGCGACCAGTATTGGCTTTACGTCGTCGAGAATGCCGATTCAGCCACGCCGAGCATTTATCCGATTCAGAATCCGGCAGGCATTACGGAGAAGTTCATTTTCGACAACGGGTGGAAGGAGATTTCGGCTGCACAGAACAATTTGCCCCAATGAACATCCGCCACGAATTAGCCGCGCGACTCTTGCCGTTCGCCCTGCTCCTGTCGCCCGGCGCATCCACGACGTGCCACGCCCCCAACTCCTCGCCGGCGTCGCAAAGGTGGACATCACGGACTGCGCGGCGGGCAAGTTCACGTTCGTGGCCGGCTACCTCTTCTACCTGCCCACCGAGGCGCAGCAGAAGAACACCGGCGACGCGCCGGAAGACTGCGACTGCCTCGTGGCCCCCGAGCGGCGGAAGATTTTCGACGGGCGGACGGAGGCGGTGTTGGAGAAGCGGGCAAAGTAGCTCGACATTCCAATGTCGAGATTCCGACACCCCCAACCCGACTGGCGACAAAGCTCGAAATCAAACGTGAGGTAACGAAGAATGACCGGAAACTCGACATTGGAATGTCGAGCTACGCCGCCCCCCAACCCGACCGGCGACAGAGTCCGAAATCAAACGTGAGGTAACGAAGAATGGCCGAAAACTCGACATTGGAATGTCGAGCTACGCCGCCCCCAACCCGACCGGCGACAGAGTCCGAAATCAAACGTGAAGTAACGAAGAATAGCCGAAGACTCGACCCTGGAATGTCGAGCTACGTTGACCGATGAAGAAGCTTTCGCCGCCAACCAGCATCCCGGAGCGACCCGTTTTTCGCGGGGTTGACGTGGAGGAGCTATGGCCGGTGCCGGGCTATCGGCGGAATCTGCCGCACCTGCGCATTGATGGCGCGACTTACTTCGTGACCTTCCGGCTCGCGGATTCCATCCCCGAGTCCGTTGCCCAGCAGTGGCACGAAACGCGGGAGTTTTGGTTGCGGGCCCATGGCCTTGACCCGGCGTGGGCGGAGTTGGATCCCAAACGGTGGAACGATGCCTACCAAGCCATCTTCGTCGGCGAACGCCGCGCCTTTGAGCGCGAGCAGCAACGACAGTTCCTGGTCGAGTTGGACAAGTGTCACGGCAGTTGTCTGCTGGCACAGGCCCACGGCATCGTCGCGCAGGCGCTGGAGTTCTTCCACGGCCAGCGCGTCTGGACAGGCGACTATGTGGTGATGCCCAATCATGTGCATGTGCTGGTGCAGTCGTTTCCCGGCGTGCAACTCGAAGAGTGGTTGTATTCAGTCAAGCGTTTCACGAGCACGGAGTTGGGCAAGGATGCTGGCTTGAACGCCCACGCGCTGATGCGTCATGGGCACCTCTGGCAGACGGAGTCTTTCGACCGAATTGTGCGCGGCGTCGAGGAACTGGCGCGCACCCGGCGATACATCGCCAATAATCCAGCGAAGCTGCGGCCCGGCACTTTCGCCCTGAAGCAGATGCACTGGCTGGACGAGTATGCGGCGCAAAGGTAGCTCGACATTCCAATGTCGATTCGCAGGGCAACGCGCATGAGACGATCACGCTATTCGCGACGGGGGAATCTCGACATTGGAATGTCGAGCTACGTGGGACGGGCTGGACGAGTTTGCGGCGCAACGGTAGCTCGACATTCCACTGTCGAGCCGCAGGGCAACGCGCATGAGACGAATCGCGCGATTCGCGGCGGGGGAAACTCGACATTGGAATGTCGAGCTACGTGGGCGGTCAGATTTCATTCGCCCTGCGCCGCCGGGTATTCGACACTCCCGGCATGTCCGACGACCTCAACGACCTTTATCAGGAAGTCATATTGGTGCTCGCGCTGTGGGCGCAACTGGAGGAAGTGAAAAAACGAATAATTGTATGAAACTTCTGCTACTCGCGGTCATCGCCCTGTTGTCAGTCTTGCCGCCCGGCCTGCACGCCGTGGAAGCGGCTACAAACACACTCAAAGGCACGGTCTCTCCGGCGGCGATCCCGCTGATCAAGAGGGCGGTGCTGGCCGGTGGTGGTGAGACCAACTTGCTCGGCTATTTCACCTTCAAGGACCGTGTGCTGATTGGTGACAAAGACACTGGCTTCGGTGCGAAACGGGAGAGTGTGTTGGATGCGCCGCGTCATTGGTGGCTCAAGTCGCCGGCGGGCTACACCGAGCGCAAGGACGAGCCGGCGGTCTTTCTGGTGTGGGCGTGGACACTGCGCGCGCTCACCGATCCCACCTCGACCATTGAGACTGTGCCGGACGTGAAGGATGGCGACGTGGAACTCTGGGGCCTGCGGGTCAGTGGCAGCGTAAAACCCGCGATGGTTCTCTACTTCACCCGCTCGACTGACTTGCTCGCACGGATTGACTGGCGCGCGGACATCCATCGCTTCTCGGATTGGAAGACACTGCCCACGGGCGCGAAACATCCGGCCCGGGTGGTCGGCTACAAGCAGGCCAGCGGCAAGATCTGGTATTTCGATGAAGTGACAGAAATCACACCGCTGAGCGAGCTGCCGGAGAAACTTCGCGCCACCAAGCCGTGACCTTGGCCGTGTTTATGCAGTCGGAGACTTCGGGAGGACTACTGAGACCCGATGCCCCCAGAGCGGCGAAGCCGCAGCGGGTGCAGCGCACGACCGGTCCCCGGTCTCAGCAGCAGCAGCAGCGGAGCCGGGGGACTGAGAATTTTGGCGTTGTCGCAGGTGCGGAGCTGCTCTGGGCGGGGACTGCCCGCGCGCCGAAAGCCTCGCGTGGCGCGAGGAATTCGGAGCGCGGCATTTATGCCGCTTCAGCGTGAGAGTTGCGGACATGGTCGGACCCGCTACGACGTTCTAACGATGAGACGGCGTGAACGCCGCGCTCCTTTGGTTGCGGCTCCGTTGCCCTGAGTTCAAAGTGTCTCTGTGGTTCTCACATCGGTTTCCACTGCATAGATACGGCTCACGGCCACTCCGATCCGACACTGGCAACGGTAATTTCCTTCCCGAAGCCAGACGTAAGATCGCATCATCCGAACCGCCCGCACTCCCATGCAAACAATCCGTCCGCAACACCTTCGGGAACTGTTACTCGCCGCATTCATGGCCGGTGCCCTGTTGGTATCCGCGTCCGCGGCGGACACGGTTGGTGTCAGCGCCGCCGCCAGTGTCGGTGACGATGCAGCGAACAAGAGGGCTTCCGCCAATGCCACGATCACCGTCGAATCTGGCGGCCTACCGATCATCCTTACCGCACCGCACGGGGGACGTGCGGCGCTTCCCGGGGTAGCGGAGCGCAAGGGGGAGGGAGCAAACAGATTCAATCCCAGATCCGATTCGAACACGGATATTCTCACCGAGAAGCTGGCCGACGCCCTGGAGCGGA
>CAMAUZ010000119.1 GCA_945861535.1 Akkermansia muciniphila
CAAGTCGGACGCGACACCGCTTTCGAACGCGACAGGCCGTGAGAAAGCGGTGTCGCGTCCGACTTGCCACCGCACTCCACATCGCCCTCGTCGTCGATCGGCTCCAAGCCGCCGCGACCCTTACCCACTTTCATTCACACCCGAGCCGCGGTCCGCAGCGGTCCCAGCAAAACTCGAATGCGCATGTGAGCCAGTCCGCCTACGGTTTCGCGGGCTTCTCATCGTAGCTCCAGACCCAGTCGCCTTGCTTGAGGTCGGCGCGGGGCGGCTTGCCGGGGCCAAGGACGATGTCGCCGCCGTCGTCGGTTTCATTGAGGCCGACGGAGTAGAGGATGAATTTGCCGTCGGTTGTGCGGCGGTATTTGAGCGCGGTGCCGTTCATGATGTCGTGGGGCAGCTTCGGCAAAAATTCCGGGACGAGCGCCGCGGTGGTTTCGGGGAAGGCACCGTGCTTGAGTCGGTGACGTTCGAGCGCGCAGGCGACGCGGGCGAGGTCGAGGGCGGATTGGGAGTGGGCGAATTTCTCGACGACGTTCAAGACCGCGGGGAACAACATGCCAACAAGGACCCGATACGGATGCGCAGTTTTGAGCTTGGGTTCGTATTTCCGTGCGCGCTGATAAACGTCGAAACGGAACAGGCGTTTTTCCTGATCTATCACGGGGAGGGAGAATTCCTGATGCAGGTTCACGATGAATGCTTTGTTTTGTTCCAGCCAGCCGGAGGGAGCCAACATGGCGACGACGGTGTTAGGACTTGGCTCGCCAATGCCAATCAGGGCACCAGCCATGCGCGGATTGTCCCGGATAAAGTCGATGGCATTGACGCCGAATGCCTGCTCGCCCCGGATGGCCCGCGCATAGGCGGCAAGCAGGTCCACAGAGTTCAGTTGTTTTTCCAGCGCGGTCAGTTGCGCGTCCGACCACTGGCGGCGTGCAAGGCCCTCCCAGACGGGTTGGAGCGCGGGTTCGAGGATGGCGATCTGGACCAGACCAGAGATGAGGACGGGTTCGGCGGAGATGGAGTCAGCGAGGCGGAAGGCGAGGCGAAGATCGTCGAGCGCGGCATCGGTTTTTCCGAGAGCGAGGCGGCAATTGGCTTGGAGAACGGCGATCTGGGCGAATTTCCGGAGGACCGAGAGGTGGGGAAGGAGGGCCGCGAAGTTGTCTTCGTAACGAACGTGAAACTGCGAGTGCGGCCGGCGTGCGGCGGCGCGGAGTTCGTTCATCTCGGGATCGAACTGCGCGAGCGCGCGGAGGATGTCTTCGGCCGGTTGCGCCGCAACCGGTAGGGTCGGGAAGTTGGTCAGCGCGCGGTAATGGGCCTGCCACGCGGCGAGATCGATGGCCTGGCCGAGACGCCAAGCGCCCGGCGAAGGCGGATTGTCGCCAGTGAATTTGAGTTTGTTCAGGCGATCAACGGCGGCCTGGTCGCGCGGTTTGACGGAGGACTCACCGGGCTTGGCGTGCGGATTGGGGACAAAGTCCAGCAATGGCGCGAGCAGCGGGGTCATGGAGAAATTCTCCGCATCGGGCACCGGGGGCGGCGCGAGGGATTTCCAGTCGAAGCGTTCGCCTTTGGCTTCGAGGTCGGCCTTGGTTTTGCGCCAGACGCGCATACCGCGCAGCCCTTCCACGGCGTAGAAGAGAGCGATCAGGGTGATGAGGGAGGCGAGGATGAGGAGGATGCGGCGGAGGGTTTTCATGGCGCGTGGACGGGACGGCGGTGTTAGTGCGGGGGTGGACATCGGGCATTCAGGGCGCGTTGGTGCGGTGGGCGTTGAGCCAGCGGAGGGCTTCGAGTTCGCCGGAGTTTTTCATGCGCTCGAAATAGACGAGCAACTCCGGCTCGGTCAGACCGGAGGCGGGATCAAAGGCGTCCATTTTCTGCGTGAGGCTGCGGATTTCGTCGCGCTGGGATTGGAGAATGGCCAGGCGTTCGGCGGGTGTCTGGCGGAGGAATTCATAGCTCCGGTTTTGATCGAGCGGTTCGAGCACGCGTTTCTCGAAGGCCATGGCGACGAGTTGTTCGATCAGAATGCCGCGGCTCGGGCCGCTGTTGATTTGGCGCGCGATGGTCAGGCCGAGGTTGGCGAGAGCCTCGGCGGACGCGGTGTCGCCACGGGCGAGGTGGTCCTTTTGCACCGCGGCCATTTCCTTGGACACGGCGGTGAGCGACTGAAGATGCGGCAGCAACGTGCCAGCGAACGCGGTGCCCTTGGCCTCGACCGGCGAGCGGCCGGCGAGCAGCAGCATCTCCTCGGTGGCCTGGATGTCGGCGGTGGCGTAGTCATCGAAACGAGCTTTGCCGGCGGCGGCGGCGAGTTCCTGCAAGGCGCGCTCGGGTTGCTTGGCTTTGAAGAGATCGGCGGCGGAAAGATAGTTGCCGAGCGCGTTGTCGGGCGCGGATTGCTTGAGGCGTTCGCGCCATTGCGCGCGCTGGTCGGCCGGCAGGCTGGCGTCGCCGAGCATGGCGATCTGGATGCGTGGATCGTTCGGGTGGGATTGGGCGGCCTCGGTCAGATAGCTTTTGTCGCGGGTCAAGCGATACGCGGCCAGCAGGCTCGTGGCGTCGCGTTTACAGCGCTCGACGTAATCCTCGACCTTCTCGCGCGGCAGGTCGGGCGTCTGGCCGGACTGGAGGCGGGCGAGCGTGAGCTGCCACGGAGTGAGATTATTCGTGGGCACGGAACCCGCCGGAACGCCAGTGAGCGGTCGGCGCGCCGGGCGGATGGGACCGCGCGCATCGTCGTCGTCACCCCCAGCGACGCGCGGCGCGACGACGGGAGCGGGCGCTGTTTCCCGGCGCTGGTGATTGATCCAGGACAGAGCGATGACCGCGGTGACTGCGGCGGCGAGCAAGACAAGTGGGGTGCGCGTTTTCATGAATTCAGGGCGGTGGGAGTTTCAAGCGATAGGGAATGGCCGCGAAATAGCGCCGCGGCGCGGGTCGATCGGGGGTGCCGGCGCCGGTGTGGGCCTGGCTGGGGCAAGATCATCAAGCAACTCGGCGCGAAGGCGGAGTTGCTCCCGTAGCAATTGCCGCAGGACGGGGGTTGGAGGGCCGGTAAAATTCTCGGGGCGCCCGCGCTCGCTCCGGACAAGGTGGCTGCCCACGATCACAACCCAGACGGCCGCCAACCCAAGCCACGCGCGACGCGCGGGCCAGAAGAGTTCCTGCCACCAGTCGCGGAGCCGGGCGGCGGCACGGCGTGGCGCACGGGCGTTTGGAAAGGCCGCGGCGAGGGCCTGCGCGCGCACGGTGTCGAGTTGCGGCGTGGCCGGATGGTGGCGGGCGAGGAGCAGGTCACGGGGTGTTTTCATGGCCGATTTTCCCAGAGTTGGCGCAGTGCTTTCTTGGCGTAATGCAGACGGGATTTGACCGTGCCGAGGTTGGCGTCGGTGACGGCCGCGATTTCTTCGAGCGAAAAGTCTTCGACAAAATGCAGGAGCAGGACAGCGCGTTGCGGCTCGGGCAGGCGCTCGAGCAGCGCGAAGAATTCGGCCTCCCGCTCACGGCGGACGAGACCGTCGCGAGGGTTTTCGCGGTCGTCCGGGACGGTTTCGAGTTCGGCGTCAGTTTCCTGAAAAACCTGGGCCGCGCGGGATTCGCGCCGCCAGTGCTGCACCACGCGCTGGTGCGCGATGCTGAACAGCCACGAGCCAAAACGACGATCTTCTCGCAGCGAATCGAGGTGGCGAATGGCCGCGGTGAAGCTCTCCTGCACGATGTCGAGCGCCGCCTGTTCGTGGCGGACCAGTTCAACGACGAAGCTGTAGAGCGGCAGTTGGAACCGCTGGAAGAGCGTGTTCCACGCCGCCGGATCGCCGGAGCGGGCTTCGTGGACGGGCTGTTGTTCATGGTCGGGCACAGAGTGCTGTTACGATCAGTGGAATGGGGGCGGGGAGAAAAGGTTCAAAATGCGGAACGAATATTTTTCCCTCCCAACTTCCGCCGAGGATTCCCGACGAAAACACCGCCGGGTTGTCAGCGCGCGGATGTCCGCCCGCCCCAATGCCCCCCCCCGCACGAAGCAGCCGAGCGCCGTGTCGGCACCATGAGATGCAGAAGCCAACCCTGGCGGGAAACGGAGGAACCCGAATAGGACCGGCGCATTTGCAGCGCCGGAATTCTCCATGGGTTGCGGCGTTGGTCAGGCGTTTTCAATTTGGGTTTATCGAGGTTTATCCGTGATTCGACACTTCTGACTGCTGCTCCCATGCCGAGCGGAAAACCGCGATTTGGAAATTTCAAATCCCCCGAGCCCCAGACCCCAGACGCCAAACCCCAGACCCTCCCCCGCCCCGCTCCCTCACCACGCCGTCAACAATTTTCGCACCCGCCCGATCGGTAATCCCACCACGTTCGAGAACGATCCCGAAAGCTCCTCGATGATCCGGTGCCCGTGCTCCTGCACCGCGTACGCACCGGCCTTGTCCAGCGTGTGAACCCGCCCGAGATAATCCGCAATCATCACGTCCGTCAGCGGATGAAACGTGACACCGCTCGTCTCGGAAAAAATGTGGCAACGGTGCGCCGCCAAGTGCATCAGGCACACGCCCGTCACGACCTCATGCGTGCGGCCTTGCAACTCGCGCAACATCCGCCGCGCGTCCGCCCGGTCCGCCGGTTTGCCGTAGAGCGTCGTGCCGAGATAGACCAGCGTGTCGGCGCCGATAACCAGCGCTTCGGGCGAGCGCTTGGCCACCGCCCGCGCCTTGCGATACGCATTGAGCTGCGAAATCTCCCGCGCCGTGAGCTGTTCGTGATGCGCCTCCGTCGCGTCACTCGCCACCACCGCGAAGTCGAGTCCCAGTTGCCGCAGCAGTTCCTCTCGTCGGGGCGAAACCGACGCGAGGATGATCGGTGGCAGGTTCGGATTCATGCGGAGATTCAGGTTCAGGTTTCGCGAGCCATTGTCGCCATTGTTTCCGGTACCAGCGCCGCGTGGAACGCCGCCAATTTCGCCGCAAACGCCGCGTCGTCCAGCACGGGCAGCGCGCCCGCCACGTCCACGTCCGGCGTCAATTCCACCCAGCTCTTGCACCCGCCGAACTCCGGGCGCATTGGCCATTCGAGCCGCTGCGGCAACCGGTGAATCCGCACCGCCAGCGCGAAAATATTCCGGTTCCGCCCCCATTCGAATCGCTCCGCAATCACCGCGTCCCGCCAGACATGCTGCCCCCGCAACCGCTCCGCCGCCGCGAGCGAATCCAGCCGCCGCCACGCCACCACTGCGCCAAAAAATTCCAGCCGCAACGTCTCCGGTCCCGGCAAGCCCGGCGCGATCACGTCATACCGCGCCTGCGCCGCCGGCACCACCTGCTCGCGCTGCTGGTGATACAACGTCGGGAACAACAGAAACTGCGGATGCTCCACCTGAAACCCGCCCGCCCCCTCGCTGATCCCGCCCTTGCGCAAGATCACGATCTGCTCCCCGCGCCCCAGCGCATCGACCACCACCGCCCACTCTTTGAACGCAATCCGCATGGCGCGAGAAATAGCCGCCCGCCCGCTGCGCGTCGAGCCGATTGCCGGGTGCGACGCCGGAGTGCGCCCGTCCCCGGGCGCAGCAGCGCGGAACGCAGGGAGACGGTGGCGGAACCCAACATCGCCGTGCGTGCGGACGTCGCTGCGGCCGAGGACGGCCGCACTCCGGTGCCGCCGCGCGTCCCCAGCGGGCGAGTGGGGCAGGCATCCCTGCCTGCCAGTTCACGGGGCATCCCTGCCCCGTGTTCCCGCGGTCGTCATGAATTGTCCGCCGTGGAAACGGGCGGCACGGATGCCGCCCGAACTGGCAGGCAATGATGCCTGCCCCACTGCGCTGGCGCGCGCCGCCCCCGTATAGTTTGCCAAACCCCCGCCGAGACCGTAGAACCCGCGCTCCATGACCGAAATTCCCAAGGCCTACGAGCCGCAGTCCGTTGAGGACAAATGGTATGATTTTTGGCTGAAGCACGGCTGCTTCACCGCCGACCCGGCGCGCGTTTCCGCGCAGCGCCCGGCTTATTCCATCGTCATCCCGCCGCCCAATGTCACGGGCATGCTCCACATGGGGCATGTGCTCAACAACACCATCCAGGACATCCTCAGCCGCAAGGCGCGCATGGACGGCAAGGAAGTCCTCTGGCTCCCCGGCACCGACCACGCGGGCATCGCCACGCAGGTGCAGGTCGAGAAGGCGCTCAAGAAAGAGGAGAAGAAATCCAAGCACGACCTCGGGCGCGAGGAGTTCCTCAAGCGCGTCTGGGTGTGGAAGGAAAAGCACGGCGGCATCATCATCAACCAACTCAAGAAGCTCGGCTGCTCGTGCGACTGGACGCGCGAACGCTTCACGATGGACCCCGAGTATTCGCGCTGCGTGCAACAGGTCTTCGTCGATCTCTACAAAAAGGGCCTGATCTACCGCGGCAAACGCATGGTGAACTGGTGCCCCGCCTCGCAGACCGCGCTCTCCGACGAGGAGGTGGAAATGAAACCGCAGAAGGGTTTCATGTATCACTTCAAGGTTGAGGTGGCTGAGAAGGATGGGTCGCCCGTGAAGGGCGGAGCGCCGAGCATTGCTCGGCAAGAAACGCCCGTCCCTGATGCAAGCCGAGCAATGCTCGGCGCTCCCGATGCAGCGGCGGCCGCTCTGCCAAACGGACCGGTCACGGACTCCGAAGGCCGCATCTGGCTCACTATCGCCACCACGCGCCCCGAGACCATCCCCGGCGACACCGCCGTGGCCGTGAACCCGAAGGACCCGCGTTACGCGCATCTCATCGGCCGGCACATCGTACGACCGTTGCCCATCCAGTTGCCGCCCGAGCAGAAGCTCATCCCCATCATCGGCGACGAGCATGTGGACTTCGCGTTCGGCACCGGCGTCCTGAAAGTGACGCCCGCGCACGACAAGGCGGACTTCGACATCGGCCAGCGCCACAAGCTCCCAGTCGTGGACATCATGAATCCCAACGGCACGATGAACGAGCTGGCCGGCGAATCCCTCGCCGGGCTGGATCGTTTCGAGGCGCGCGCTGTCGCAGTCGAGCGGCTCAAGGAACTGGGCGTGCTCGTCGAGGAGAAGCCCTACGAAAACAACGTCGGCTTCAGCCAGCGCGCGGATGTGCCCATCGAGCCGCGCTTGAGCGAGCAGTGGTTTCTCAAGTATCCGAGCGTGGAGGTGTCGAAGGAATGTGTGGAGCAGACAGAAAAAAAAGGTGCGCCCGATGGTAACAAGTCTCCGGGAACGCATCTCCGTGAGGAGACGTTGGTAACCCGGCCTACACCGGACGCACACGCAGTGGAAGGAAACGACTCGCAGTCACCTCCCCTCCATGTCTGGGAGGGTTCGGCTTCTGACGCAACTCCTGCCACTGATGGGATTGCACAAGAAGCGGCCTCGGTCGGCAAGGGGGATTTGGCGAATCGGATGCGTTTCCATCCCGGCCGCTGGGCGAAGGTTTACGATCACTGGCTGTCGAACATTCAGGACTGGTGCATCAGCCGTCAGCTCTGGTGGGGGCATCGGGTGCCGGTGTGGAGAAAAGTCGCAAGCGGATCACCGCCGAAAGATGAAAGCCGCTACAAGAAGACCCCAGTCCGAGAAGTTGATCTCGACATAGCCTTCTTTTCCCTGGACTTCGAAATGGGTGATTTAACCGTAGTGAGGCTCACCGACGGAAAGATTTTCTCGGGTGAGGATTTCGACAAAAACTCCGCGTCGATCAGCGGAGCGGAGTTCGTGTTGGTTGTTTGCGCTGATTTGACGGAGGACGAAGCTCGACATTTGGAGTCACACGGTTTTGAACAAGACCCCGACGTCCTCGACACCTGGTTCAGCTCTTGGCTCTGGCCCTTCGCCACGATGGGCTGGACCGGCGACAAGACCCACGACCCCAACACTCCAACACTCCGCGCCTTCTATCCCACCACCGACCTCGTCACCGGACCCGACATCATCTTCTTCTGGGTCGCCCGCATGATCATGGCGGGCTACGAGTTCATGGGCGACCTGCCGTTCAAGAATGTCTATTTCACCGGCATCATCCGCGACAAACAGGGGCGGAAGATGTCCAAGACCCTCGGCAATTCCCCCGACCCGCTCGTGCTCATCGCCAAATACGGTGCGGACGCCCTGCGCTTCGGCACCATGCGCAGCGCGCCGCTCGGTCAGGACGTGCTCTTCGACGAGAAGGACGTCGAGCTGGGCCGCAACTTCTGCAACAAGCTCTGGAACGCCTGCCGCTTCCGCCAGATGCAGGGGAGTGCAGGCGGCTTGCCTGCGAGTGCGCCGGATAGCACCGGTGCCCCGTCCGCCAGTTCCCCGGGTAGCACAGGCGACTCGCCCGAGCAGTTCCCAGTCGAGGGTGAAATCAACCCCGCCCTCCTCACCAGCGACGACCAGTGGATTCTCCTGCGCCTCGACCAAGCCATCCGCGAAGTCAGCGACGCCCTCGCCACCTACAACTTCAGCACCGCCGTGCAAGCCCTCTACCGGTTCTTCTGGAGCGAGTACTGCGACTGGTACGTCGAGGCGAGCAAAGCCGCCCTGCGCCCAGTTGAAGGGTTGAAAAGTGAAGAGTTGAATCGTGCCGAAGCGCCCCCCGCTTCAACCCTTCAACCCATTAACTATTCAACCTCCCCCGCCCTCCGCGCCAACAAACTCGCCGTCATCGACTTCGTCCTCGGCCACACGCTGCGGATGTTCCACCCGTTCCTCCCCTTCATCACCGAGGAACTCTGGCACGGCATGGGATTCAGCCGCGACCTCCCCGACCAGCAGGGCGGCCAGACCATCATGTTCGCCCCGTGGCCCAAGCCGCTGACCGCCGATGAAAAAGAATACTTCGGCCTCGACGACACCGCGGAAAAAGTCGCCACCGCCAAATACGAACTCGTCTCCCTCGGCCGCAACCTCCGCCGCGACGCCAAGCTCGACCCGGCGAAGAAACTGAAGTTCGTCCTGAAACCCGCCGGCGACCTCCCCGCCGCCGAAATCGAGGTCCTCAAAATCCTCCTCAACGCCGAGACCATCGAAGTCGCCCACGACTACGCGCCGCCGAAGGGCACGCCCAGCGCCAACAACGCCCTGGGCGAACTCTTCCTGCCCCTCGCCGGCCTCATCGACTTCGCCGCCGAGCGCCTCCGCCTCACCAAGGAAGTGGAACGCATCACCACCGAAATCACCAAGGTCGCCGACAAACTTGCGAACCCAAACTTCGCGCAAAAAGTCCCCGCCAAAGTCCTCGACGAACACCGCCAGCGCCTCGCCGACTGGCAGTCCAAACTCGCCCAGGTGCAATCCTCCCTCGCCGCCCTCGGCACCTGACCTGCCGCGCCGCGCATGTGGGGCAGGCATCCTTGCCTGCCGGTTCACGGGGCATCCCTGCCCCGTTTTCCCGCTGCCGCCGCGCTGCATCTCCGCCGTGGCAACGGGCGGCACCTATACCGCCCGAACCGTCAGGCCGGAAGCCTGTCCCACGTAACCGCTTCCCACAGGACCGCCACAACCTCTCCCCTGCCCTCCCGGAGCGACTGCGCCGACGCCCACAGATCATCGCAAAAAACTGCCATGCCCATCACCGCGAGATGATTCGCCGTCAGATAAACCGCCAGCAACCCCACCGCCGCCCGCGTTACCGCCAAGTCTTTTTCTTCACCCCGCCACTTTCCCGTTTCCCACCGCCGCCCCCGGTCCCTAGTCTCCGCCCGTGTTTCGACCCTGCATTGATTTGCACGACGGCCAGGTAAAACAGATCGTCGGCGGCTCCCTCACGGACAACCCCGCGACCCTGCGCACCAATTTTGTCTCCCAGCATTCCAGCCGCTGGTTCGCCGAACTCTACCGGCGCGACCAACTGACCGGCGGCCACGTAATCCTGCTCGGTCCCGGCAATGACGCCGCCGCCCGCGAAGCCCTCGCCGCCTATCCCGGCGGACTGCAACTCGGCGGCGGCGTCAACCTCGACAACGCCCGCGCCTGGCTGGATGCCGGCGCTTCCCACGTCATCGTCACCTCCTGGGTTTTCCGCGCCGGTCGCATCGACCACGACCGCCTCCAGTCCCTCGTCCACGCCATTGGAAAGAAGCGCCTCGTCCTCGACCTGAGCTGTCGTCAGCGCGACGGCCAATACTGGGTCGTCACCGACCGGTGGCAAAACTTCACCACCCTCGCCCTCGGCCCCGACGCGCTCGCACAACTCGCCACACACTGCGACGAATTCCTCATCCACGCCGCCGACGTTGAAGGTCTCTGCCGCGGCGTGGACCTCGCGCTCGTCGAGCAACTCAGCGGCTGGTCGCCCATCCCCACCACCTACGCCGGCGGCGCGCGCTCACTCGCCGACCTCGAGGAAGTCACCCGCGCCAGCCACGGTCGCATCGACCTCACCATCGGCTCCGCCCTCGACATTTTCGGCGGCACCGGCGTCCGCTACAACGACGCCGTCGCCTTCAACCGCCGCCGCGCCGCGACCACCGCTCCGCCGGAAGAATGAACCAAAGAAGAGCAGGCGCGGCGGACCACGAAAGACACACAAGGCCCGCAAACAAAGGGCCGCATCGTGGTTGGCCAACACCAAATTGCCTCACCCGGCTGATGACAACTCACAAGTCCCCCAGCCCTTCTTCTTTCGTGCTTTTCGTGTCCTTCGTGGTTCCAACTCCTTCTTTCCAGTTCAACCAAAAACTCTTCAACCCCTTGCCCGCCCCGCCCCCGTCCGTGTTCATCCGTGTTCATCCGTGTCCATCCGTGGTTAAAAAACTCCCCTCGCATTCAAGCCCACCACCCATGCCGCCGATTTAATCGGGAGATCACGCGTTAATCTCGAACACCCCACGCCACCTCCGGGTCGAACCTGCCGACAACCCTATGACCATCATTCAAACTCTGGCCGCCGAGCACGTCGTCTTTCACAACGTCTTCGATCACATCGAGCAGGCCGCGCCCAAACTGCGAACCGTTGCGGAAGTCCGCGCCCTCGCCGCCCTCCTCGAAGCCCTCCTCAAAGTCCACTCGCGCATCGAAGACAACCTCCTGATGGAACCCCTCGAACCCAATCTCATCCAGCTCGGCCAGCACGAAAACTTCCACGCCGAACACGAGCAAATCGACGCCGACCTCGCCGCGATCACCAAAGTCCGCCGCGTCACCGACGCGCGCAGACTGCTCCTCGGCGCCGTGCTCGCCTCGCGCAAACACTTCGACAAAGAAGAGCGCATCATCTTCCCCCTCGCCCGCCGACTCCTCACCGCCAAGACCCTCACCGCCCTCGGTAAACGCTGGCGCGAAGAACGCCAGGCCATCGCCCCCGAGGCCTGAGTGGAGGCTGAAGGTAGGGCGCGTCTGTCCCGAGCGCGCCGGTTGCGTTTCCACACGGTTGGCGGCGCGCTGAGGACAGGCGCGCCCTACCTCCTTCCCACAACGCCGCTCAAACCAATGAGAACCGCACGACCGCAGGGCAAAAATACTTCCATTTTTCTGCCGGCCCATTTTTCTGCCGGGCGCTCCGCCTCACGGCAGAAACACCGGCACCGCCCATTTCCCCACCCGCAGCTTCTCCCCGGCGACGCACTCTTTCTGATACAGCGTGCAGAGATTGGCCGCCGTCTTCGGGCCGAACAGCGGAATTTCCGCCAGCGCCACCTTCGCGAATCCCTGCCCCGTCAACGCCTTCGCCTGCGAATCCCGGTTGCGCTCCGGCGCGGGCGTGAGCATCCAAACCGTGCCCGCGCGCTGGCAGACCACCACTTTGTCGCCATTCATCGCGAGCCGCAGAAACTGCGCGCCTTTCAGAGCCTCCGGCAGTCCGGCCGCGAGATACTCACGGTCGTTGAAAAGTTTCACTCCCGCTGACAACGCCTGCGCCTCACCCCCGGCGAGGGTGAGCGTGCCCGGCGTCGCTTTGCGCAGCGCTTCCCCAGGAACATCTGGAATCACAACCTTCGCCGCGCCCCGGTCCTTCTCCTGCCCACCCGAACCCGCGCTCACGAGCTGGCGCAAGCGCACCGCCGCGCTTACCGCCTTGCCCGCCGCGGCATCCTCCTCGCGAAACGCCGCCATGAGGATGTGCCGCTCTCCCGTCCGGCTGTAGTCGTAAATGATACGAATGATTCCATCCGCCGACTGCTGTCCATCGGGATACGACACGCCCGTGCGCTCGTCGAGCAGCAGCCCGCCGCCCCACTGGCGGCCCTCATCGGTCGAGATATACGCGGTCAGATGCGAGCGCCCCGTCTTGGTGTCCAACGGGCCGTGTTTGACGAGAAGCAGATTTCCCGATGCCAGCCGCCGGATAAAAAAGCGCGACGCCGTGTGCAGAATGGCCGACGGCTTCAGCTCCGGCCACGTCTTGCCGTGATCGGTCGAGACGCTCTCGCCAATGCCATACTTGGTGCGGACCAACAGCCACAGCGAACCATCCCGGCGCTCGACAAACATGTGCTCATCGTACCCGCGGTCCGCCACCGGCACGTTGCACGCGCCGCGCCGCGTCCACGTCTTGCCCAGATCGCCCGAAACCAGCATCTGTGCGCTGTCGTCATGCGCGCGCCAGAGCGAAACCGGCAGCACCCATTCGCCCGAAGAAAGCGCGAGCGGCTTGCACATCATCACGCCGTCGGCGAGCCGGCGCGGCGCGCTCCACTTCGGCTGCGCGACCTCGAATTCGCGCGTCTCCATGCACCAGACCCCGTGCTGCGAATCGCGGCGTCCCTTGTCCATCTGCGCCCAGAAAACAAACAGGCGTCCATCTGGCGACACCCACAGTTCCGGATCGTACGCCCGCACCGGCCCACCACCATCGGGGTCAATGACGAGCACCTCCCGCCACGTCGCGCCGCCATCGCCGCTCGTGCTGAGCGCGACGTAATTGTTGTGATCCTCGCCGGGCGTCACACCCGCATACCAGGTGGCCCACAGCCGCCCGCCCACCGTCACCGCCAGGCTCGGGATGCCTTGGAACGCGCGATTGGTGGCCGCGTGCTCCACGTGCGGGGGACCCACGTGCCGCGGCGACGTCAGTTCCGCCGCCTCGGCCGCGAGCGCCGTCGGCGCGTTCAGCGCGGCGAGGAGCAGGGTTGTGAAAGTAATGGCGATGGGTTGCATTTAAAATGCTGCGAAAGTTCCTGCCGAAATCGCCACACCGTGTGGCGCGTCCGGCTCCCTCGCCGCGTAAGGCGCGAGCGGGGAGAGGGTTGTTGAGAGGAGTGCTCCACCCCGGCGCGCCGTCGGGTCGCAGGTCGCGATCTCGTCTGGGCGTGCGCGTTTCCCAAGGCCGAAGATTCTCGTTTCGAATCGTTTCCGCATTGGGAAATGCTGCGGGGAATTACTTGCCGCGTGCGGGTTGGAAGAACTCAGTTTTCCTCAGCTCGACCGACGGTCCCCAGATTTTGATGCGGGTGATTTTCCCGAGATCGTCGAAGGAGCCGAAGCCGATGTGGCCACGGGCAAACGTCTTGTCTTCGGCGATCATCAGCGGCTTCGTGAAATCATCGAAATAGGTGCGGATCGAACCGTCGGCGGTGTTGCGGACGAGCCGGATTTTGTGCCAGACGCCCTGCCCCCAGGTGATGCCCTTGGTGGTTTCCTTGGCGAAATTTTTGCGCGGAGCTTCGTTGACGACGAAAATGTTGTGCGCGTTGGGATCAGCCGAGACGGCGATGTGGTTGTAGTAATATTTGGTCGGCTCCTGAAAGCCGAAGAAGAGGCACATGTCCTGGTGCCCGTAGGGTTTCACGGTCGAGAGGAGTTCGACCTCGAGGATGAAGTCACCGAACACCTTGTCGGCGAGGAGGGCGATGTTCACCGGCGAGCGATGCTTGGGTTTGTATTTGCTCGGCGCGAAAAGTTCGAGCGCACCGACATCGTTGGTCTGGGAGTGACGCCACGCCAGCGGGTCGGTGAAGACGAAATCCTTGAGGGCGGAGGCGTCGGCGAAGTTTTGTTCGTAAAGCAACTTGTAGCCGGCCGGCAGCGCGGGCGCTTCCGCCGCCCGGACAGAGACCCCGGCGAGAAGGGCGGTGGCGAGAGCGAGGGCCAAGGCGAGAAGGGTGGGCTTCATTTTCATAGGTGGTCAAATCCAAGGCCATTCCGGCCGCCGAAGTCGAGGGCTATTTTGGAAAAGGCGAACCGTCAAAACCGTACTCTGACCGGACAGTGAGAATGGTTTTAGGCTGGCAATGCGCACCGCGTGGGAGGATGGGACCGCGTAAAAATTCCCTGATTCTAAGCGTTTTTAGAAAGTGGTGCCCCGGTCCGGACTTGAACCGGAAACCAATTGATTAAGAGTCTATTACTTGACGGTTCACAAATGTTCGTTCAAATTCCGTTCTGTTCCTTAACCACAGCGGTTTACGCTGTAATTGAAGGGTATTATGACTGAACTCGAAATGACAGGAAAAGGCACTTGTGAACACTCCAGACCGGACAGTAACCGGACAGTTGACCGGACAGTGAAACCGAAGCCTCGCGCCATCGACCACGCCGATTATTGGACTTCCCGCCTTGTCCGCCGAAAGTTTACCAACCCGGACGGCACGCGCGCCGAAGCGTCCGAGTGGTCCGTCCGCCTGTTTCACATTGGGCGGGAAGCTTACTTCAACCTCGCCACCGGGAACAAAGCTGCCGCCGCCCACAAAGCCCGCGACATTCACCGATTTCTGTTGGCGAAAGGTTGGGACGCAACCAACGCCAAGTTCAAACCCAAGGCCGCGCCCCGCCCGGACGCCCTGACGGTCGCCGACTTTCCCGTGACCTTCCGCGCCACGCTGGCGACCCTCGAAACACCGCCCCGCAGTCTGACCGCCGAGTTTTACCTCGCCCGTCTGCTCCAGGTCTGCCGCGCCGTCAAAGTCCGCCGCGTCGATGAACTTACGCCGGAGAAGGTCGATGACTTCAAAGCCGGGTATCGCGCCGCCGCCCGCAGGGATGGCCGCCCCGACGCCACCCTTGAGCGCTCCCTGCGGTCCACGCTTCGCAACGCGGGCGCGTGCTTCACTGCCGATCTGCTCGCAGCCTACGGCAAACAAGGGCTGCCGCTGTTGTCGAACCCGTTCGCCGGGAAGCTGGGGAAGAAGGGACTCGACATCGAATCTTACCAGCCGCTCCCCCGTGATCTGCTGGCCACAATCTGGCACGACGCCGCCGTCCTCCGTGACGGCGACCCGTCCGCCCCGGCCCCGGTGAAACGTGGCGTGTTTGTCCCCGACTTCCGCGAAGCGAACGCCGCCGCCTACGCCGTGTTGCTGTTGGAACTTGGTTGCGGTCTGCGCCGCGAGGAAGCCGACAAGGCCGAATGGAGCTGGTTTGGGAACTATCCCGACGGACGCCCCTACATCAAAGTCCAAGCCACAGCGCATTTCACCCCCAAGAGCGGGCAGAGCCGCGACGTGCCGGTTGAAAAAGCCGTGTTCGAGGAACTGGTTGGCCTGCGGGAAAAGGAACTCGCCCGGACTGGCAGGCTTTGCCCGTTCGTCGTCCCCGGACTCGACGAAATTGCCGTCGCCGACAAGTCCGCCCCGCCCCGCACGAACCGCTACTACCGCTGCGACCGTGCCCACCGTGCCCTTGTAATCTGGCTGCGGGCACGCGGTGTCGCCGACCGGCACCCCTGCCACGCGCTGCGCAAGGAATTCGGTTCGTTTGTCGCCACCACCTTCAGCCTGTTTCACGCGCAAAAGTTGCTGGGGCATTCCAGCCCGACCGTGACTTCAAGACACTACGCCAGTCTGGTGGGGGTTCCGAACATCGGATTTGCGAAAATCCAGCCCAAGGCCGGGCACTAACGCGCTAAGAAACTGTCCACTTAGCGCGCACACTGCCAGAAAGCGAGAAGGCCAACAAACCCCTTCACGAATTGAGGAAGGAGGTCGGTAGTGTCATCGCCAATCGCGACGGAATTTATGCGGCGTCAGCGTTCCTGCGCCACGGTGACATCGGAATTACCGCGCGGCATTATGCGGATGCGGCCAAGAAAAGCAGCGGGTTGGGTTCGCTGCTGTCTGCCACCGAGATTGCCATTGATAAATCGGCGAGTGCTTAGAAAACGGCGCAGCCTCCATTCCCCACCCTAGATTCCGCTCTCCAATTGGATCGGCGGCAACCATTTGCTGGCATCCTTGGCGTTATCCCCCGCGCACTGGCTCGCGGTCCATCAGGCGAAGCAATGGGCCAAGCTGGATGCTGTTTACCACCAATTCCCGCAGCAGATTTTGCGACCCCCCCGTGGCACTGTTCCGAGTTGTTCGCCAAAATTCCATTTTAGCATTGAATGTTCGTTCTTTATCGTTAGTCTGTAACGTTAATAATACGGTTTATTTCAAGTCTTCCAGAAATCATAAGACAAAACATGAATCATCCAAAAGCACTCGCCACTCAAGTTGCGGTTCGATTGTGGACCGTGGCCAGCCTCGCTGAAGCCGCCCGCGTTTGCCCGCATACGATCCGCCGCTGGGAAAAGCGTGGACTGATTTGCGCCCTAAGGATCAACGGTCGGGTTATCCGTTTCGAGGACGCCGAAGTTCAGCGGTTTCTCGCATCGGCAAAGGTTGGCACCATCTAAGCAAAACCCTGCGCCAGACTTGCGCGAAGGGTGAGCTTACCTTGAACACGTAAAGCTTATCACGACCGCATTCTGGTGCAACCTTTCATTGCACCATGAACTCCCAACCGACCATTGCTGACGGCCTCGAAAAGACACCCACAGGGCAGGAATCCGCTGAAAAGCACCCACAGGGCACCCACCAAAAGGCACCCACAGGGCAGGATGAAAAGGCACCCGAAGATTATCCCCAGTACCGCGGTTCCGTGCCCGTCACCTCCCTTCCTCCCATCCTCCCCGCTTCCGGTTCTCCCGTGCCTTCGGTTTTGCTCGGTGTTATCTCTGATACTGAGCTTAAACATCTGCTCTCGAAGAATCGACAGACTGAATGGGACACCCGGATTCGCCGACACGGCCTGTTGGCGCTGATCGACTCCTTCACAAAGAGGCGCACAAAGACAGGGTTTTCCTGCTCGCACATGTTGGCCCGTCAATACATCTCCAAACTGCGACAAGCCAGAGACAAGGAGACTAGCAAAGACCCGCTGCTGCTGCTTCGTCGCATCGGCATCCTGAAGATTGTGCAACGGGCCGTATGCGCTTATCACACCAAAACAAGCCATCGTTACGATTTCACGCCGGAATACGCCGGGAAGAATCTGAAGTTGTCTATCAAACTGGCACCCGGAATTCAATGGAAGCGCGAACACGCTGCCGAGCGTAAAGCGCACCGATTGAATCAGCTTAACCCATTCAGAGCGCAATTGCTCGTTGATCTGCATAAGGTTCGCTGGCACGACGACGCGAGGCCGCTGATCGTGCAATTGAAGGATAATCCCGAAAAAGAATGGCGAGAGGTCGTTGATCGGGTAGTTGACGCCGTGGACGGACCCAAACATTTCGTCAACGTTAGCATACATGGGCATATCACCACGAGCCTGAGCAGTTGCATGAAGCAGTTGCAGCCGATGCTGCTCTTGGACGGCGAGCGCATGGTGAAGGCGGACATAAGCTACGCGCACCACTGCCTGCTGCCGTCGATATTGATGGATCGTATTGTTTGGCTTCAGGATAAAGGTCGCGATGTTTCAGAACACAAAATCGAGTACGCTTCGTTCGTGGCCTTCCTGAGTAAAGGTGACTATTATCGGAAACTCTCTGTTGACCCCGAGAGCGATGCCGCACGGGATGATGTGAAGAATATAATCAACTTTCTGCTGAACCAAAGGACCGAGAAGGCCAAGAGGTTTGAACTCTATCGGAAAATCCGGGCACAGTTCCCGCTCACGTTTAACGTCGTTGAAGCCATCAAACGCGACGATCACCGCAACATTTCAAAACAACTTCGTCGGAAGCTGTCAGACGTGGTAAACGGTGCGTTGGAAGAGCTGCAAGGGCGAGACATCCGCGCCATTCCTTTGGCTGATTGCCTGTTCTGCCAGGAATCCAAGCAGGCTGTGGTTTCGGAAACCCTAGCTCGATGGCTGTACGAGAAGACCGGTGTGAATGGGAAAGCCGGAGGATTGCGCCATCGCCACTGATGCCACCGACGCGGCGGCGAAACTTCTGGAAATCGCTTCTACGGCTCTGCTTGCCCTGCGTGCTGCGGACGCTCGTAGAATCGAACCAAACGTCACCACGGAGCTTCTGGAGGCCTGGGCGGGGCGTTTACGAAGCCGGTCCGCTGCCGCACCAACCGAGGTTGGCGACATCACTCCAGTCGTTGATTATCCCCGCCCGCAGCGTCAGGCCGCTTGCAGGTTGGCGGGGACGTATCGGGCTTTGTCGGACAACCGTTTCGGAATCGGCAGGTTGACCACTGCCGCCAGTCCGAGGGGGGGGGCCTTGTTTTTCGGATAGGTTCTTTGCCCCAAAACCGCAAGCGGGGTTCAGGACGTGCGCCACAGACCTAGCGACAGACGTTTGCAAGACTTTACCAACTCGCCCAAAACTATGACCAGCATCCGCCCCCTTTACACCATCGCCGCAATCCTGCTCACCGCCGACGATTTGAACCGGCTCGCCGCCGGGATATGCGCTGACAACCCGCCGCTGCTCGCACAGGTTCGCGCGTTGCGCGCCGCCCTCGCCAATTTGATCGCCCCCGTCGTTGACTGTCCTTGACCGCAGTGTCAGTCCGCTTGCAGGTTCGTGGGGGGTATCTGGCTTTATTGGACAACCGTTTCGGGATGGGCGGGATGCAAGCCGGGAAACCTCCCGCGTGGCCTGAACACGGCTGAGGACGCCGGGCCGGTGGTGGCTGGGAAAAGCCGATGCGCCGACCGCTGGAAATCTTTGTGGCGTTTGCCGCCTTGCTCCTGCCGCAGCCGGGTGCCATAAACGGGCGGACCCAAGAACCGAAGTCGAACAAAACAGGGAACCACCCTCAACCATGAATCCCGTCATCAAACCGTCGCCGGTCGTCGGACTGGTCGGGGCGGTCGCCGCTCCGGTCATTTGAACCCCATGATCTGGATCGCCCCATCCGAAAAGGACACCGCCAACGCCGCGCTCGAAAAACGCCTCTGGGATGCCGCCGACCAGTTCCGCGCCAACTCCGGCCTCAAATCCCAGGAATACTCCGCGCCCGTCCTCGGCCTCATCTTCCTGCACTTTGCTGAAGTCCGCTTCGCCGTCCAGCGCACCAAGCTGGAAAAGTCAGCCACAAGTTCCCGTCGTGGTTCGCGCGTGGATGAACCCGCCGCCTACCACGCCGAGGGCATCCTGTATCTGCCCGCCGAGGCGCGGTTCGATTACCTGCTCAACCGCCCCGAAGCCGAGAACATCGGCGCGAAGGTCAATGCCGCCATGCGCGACATCGAGAAGCACAACCCGCAGCTCGACGGCGTCTTGCCCAAGACCTACAACCTCTTCACCAGCACCCTCCTCAAAGAACTGCTCAAGAAAGTCTCCGAGATTCCCGCCTCGCTGGACTACGAAGCCTTCGGGCGCATCTACGAATCCTTCCTCGGCGAGTTCGCCATGAGCGAGGGCCAGGGCGGCGGCGAATTTTACACCCCCAGCAGCATCGTCCGCCTCCTCACCGAAGTCATCGAACCCTACCACGGGCGCATCCTCGAAACCTTGCGGTTGGCCAATTCAAGGTGCATTAACCGTGGAATGAACCGGGTGAAATCTTGTCGCGTTCGTGGGAAAAAGGTTTGTGAGCAGGCCAATAACGTCTGGCGCGACTACAGTCGCAATTTTCTGAAATCATGACCAACATCGAAGACATCAAACCCGGCCTCCCGCTCACTGGTCTTGAGCCTGGGATGATCGTGTCCGTGGTCGCCGCGGTTCCCATCGGCACCGGCGCGGCGCAGGTCATCTACAAGCTGCCGGACGGCACCATCCGCGAGCGGCTCGTCGGAGCGGCGGACATCGGCACCTTAGCCGTCGCCACCACCGAGCGCCCGTGGTCTTTCGACGGCGACGGCGATTCCTTCAAGCTCGCCGTCGAAGCCAAGCGCATCGACCTCGCGTTCTTGTTCGATCCCATGATGGCCGTCCACACGTCGAACGTGGAACCGCTGCCACATCAGATCACCGCTGTTTACGAATCCATGCTTCCGCGCCAGCCGCTGCGCTTTGTCCTCGCCGACGATCCCGGCGCCGGCAAGACCATCATGGCCGGCCTCTACATCCGCGAACTCATCATGCGCGCCGACTCGCGCCGCATCCTCGTGGTCGCTCCCGGCAGCCTGGTCGAGCAATGGCGCGACGAGTTGTTCGAGAAGTTCGGCCTTCAGTTCAATGTCTTCTCGTCCGCATTGGAAGCTGCGACACCGACCGGCAATCCCTTCGAGGATCTCGATCACCTCATCGTCCGTCTCGATCAGATGGCCCGCAACGAAGAGCTTCAGGAAAAGCTCCTCGCCACGACTTGGGATCTCGTGATCTTCGACGAAGCGCACAAGCTCTCCGCCCATTTCTTCGGCTCGAAAGTCGAAAAGACCGGGCGCTTCCTCTTCGCGGAGAAGCTGGGTGCCCGCACC
>CAMAUZ010000120.1 GCA_945861535.1 Akkermansia muciniphila
ATGACAGCATTCTGGCAAGCAAAAACTGAAAGCAAAGACGCAGAAAAACTGGCGAAAAGTTCAAATCGCTCACACCCTGATGTCAACGCACTCCGCTGCGGACCAATGCGTTACGACAGGCACCTATCACAACATCCGGATGCTACTGGTGTAATTTCGACATCTTTTGTCGCGGAGATGTTGGTGACTTTGATGAATGCATGCTCGATATCCGGAGCATTGGAGAGGGCAGCTTTGTGAACGGTACATCTAACTCGCCGTCGAGCGTCGAGTGCCTGCAAGATCCATCCTACGAGCGAATTAAACATGAGGTTTAAGAGGTGCCTAACTGGAACAACGCCGCACTTTGGAATGTGTGACGGCAATCACAGCGACGACTGTTTGAGGTTTCCTATCTACTCAGGTGGAGCCTCTGGTTTGGGGGGGCGGCGGAAGTGGAGCCTGTCGCGCCCGCTGAACCACGATCCCATCACAACCTCCGATACAACTCCTCCACCCGCTCCAGATCAATGCCCGGTGACTGGTGGTCGAGGAGCCAGCGGAAGTCGGACTTGGCACCGGCGCGTTCGCCTTGCTGGAGGCGGATCATGCCGCGGCTCCAGCGTTCGAGGGCGGCGTCGGGGGCGAGTTCCACGATGAGGTCGAGGTATTTCATCGGGTTAGGGGAGTCGCTGTTCTTGCTCGTGACGCCGAGGAGGTTGCGCAGCATCCGGACGATGATCTCGCGCTTGGAGGCGGGTTGGAGGTGTTCCTCGCGCAGGCGGCGGCCGGTGTAGGCGGATACGATGACTTCGGCTTCCTGGCGCGAGATGACGCGGGCATTCTCGAAGACATCGATCAACTGCGGTTGGCCTTTCTTCGGGTTGTGTTGCACGACGAAATGGCCGGGGAGCGGAATGCCCACGACGTTCATGTCGAGCCGGCGGGCCAGCTCGATGTAGATGATGGCGAGCGTGATGGGGATGCCTTCGCGGTCGTCGAGGACTTCGTTGATGTAGCTGTTGGCGCGGTTGTTGTAGTCGGTGCGGCTGCCGTGGAAGCCGTTTTCGTTGAAGAGAAAATCGCGGAGGGTCTCGAGTTTGTCGGCCTCGCTGGCGGTGGCGGGGAGTTTGGCGCGGATTTGCGCGGCCATGCTTTCGAGTTCGCGCCGGTAGCCGTCGGTGTCCACGTCGGGATTGTCGAGTCGCGAGACATGCAGCGCGGCGAGGAAGAGATCGGTCTTTTCCTCGGCACCTTCGAGGGTCTTGACCAGCTCGCGTTTCACGGCCTCGAAATGCACGCGCGTGGCGAGCTTGCGCAATTGCTCGGCCTCGCGTTCGAGACCTTTGGCGCGGTCCAGAAGGAGGCTCTGGCTGGCTGCGGAGCGGGACTGCAATTCCTCGATCACCGCGGGGTCCACCGCGCCGGTGGCGGGGAGTTCCTTGATTTTGCGCGTGAGGCTGGCGAGTTCGACGGTCTTGGGCTGACCGTTGGCGAGATTGGTGCCGACGAGGAAGCCTTTGAACTCGGCGCGGGTCTCGCGGAATTTCGCCAGGCCCGCCTTGCCGCTGAGGGCTTCGGTCAACGGCATCTCGATGACCTGTTGGCCGTTGACCGAACAGATGATGCGCTCGGCCTCCATGCGCACCTTGAGCGTGTTCCAGTCGCCGGGGTGATAGTGTTCGCTGGCGATGTCCTGGATGACGGTCCAGGAGAAAATGTTGGGGCCGTTGAAGCGCGTGAGGCGCAGGCGTCCGCCGGTGGGATAGAAGCCGTAGTGGCGGTTTTCGTCGTCGGTGGCGAAGGCGAGTCCGGCGGCACCGGCTTCGTCGTCGAGCTTCACGGTGACCTGCACTTCGCTGGGGAGGTCGGGCACTTCGCGCTGGCAGACGCAGAGGGCGCGGCCGCCAAAGCCTTTGCCCGCGCCCTCGACCTGGATGCGGCCGGATTTCTGCGTCCAGCGCGCGCCGAATTGCGGCACCCATTCGGCGGGATTGAGGGCGCCGATGGTGAGCCAGCGGCTGGCGGGGACGGTGTTGGGTTTGCGGAGGATTTGTTTGAGCGCGTTGACGGGCATGGCGAAACCGAGATTGGCGGTGACGGCGGATTTGAGCGTGAGGATGCCGTGGACGCGGCCGGTCATGTCGAGGAGCGGTCCGCCGCTGTTGCCCGGCTCGACGGGGATGGCGACCTGGATCATTTCGATTTTGTCAAAATCGCGGCGGGCGGAGACGACGCCTTGCACGACGCTGTGATCGAGGCCGTGGGGATTGCCGATGGCCACCACGGCGGTGCCGGTGCGGAGGGTGTCGGAATCGCCGAGCGGCAGCGGGGTGAGACCGTCGGCCTCGATGCGGATGATGGCGAGGTCGAGCTTGCGATCCCACGCGAAGACTTCGGTGACGTCGTGGGTTTTGCCGTTGTGCAATTGCACGGACATGGGGCGTGCTTCGCCGATGACGTGGAGGCTGGTGGCGATCAGGCCGTCGGCGGAGATCACAAAGCCCGCGCCGACGCCGTCGGGTTTTCCGTCGCGTCCGAAGTGCGAGACGATGACGACGGATTTGCGGGCGTCGGCGGCGAGTTCGACGACGGTCTTGGTGGCGGGGGCGGCAGCGGTTTCGGGCTTGGCCGCGGGAGTGGATTTGGGTTTTGGTTCGGACTTCGCCGATGGCGTTGCGGGCGCGGGAGATTCGGCGGCGGTCAGGCTCGGAGAAATTTCCGCGATCAATGTCAGCGCGAGACAACCTGCGAAGAGAATGCCGCCGAAGCGGCGACCAAGCCCGTCCCGTGCGGACGCGGCTGATGCCTGTGAAATCATGGTGGCAATGGATAACGGAGCGGCAGGGCAGGGTCAATCGTGGGGAACGGGGCGCGGGGAAAGCTCAAAGGATAAAGCTCAAAGCTCAAGGGAATGGTTCAAGGACCAAGGCGGGTGCAACTCATACGCCGCCGTGGTTTTTCGTCCGGCACCCGGAGCGCTGGCTTCCAAGCCTGCCCGTGCTTTTCCAATTTCCTCCCTCCCCGTCGTCACCTCCCCCGCGCGCTACTCCGTCTGAAACGTCGGGCTGGCCGCGATTTCATGGATCGGCGTGCGAAAGCCGAAAGCCTTCGCCCTCACCCGCCGCATGAGAAGTGCGAGCAGGGTGGGACCCCCGACGACGTTCGAACGGTGAAGCGGCGTAAACGTCGCGCTCCCAATTCCTCGCGCGCCGCGAGGCTTTCGGCGTGCGGGCGATCCCCGCCCGCAGCGGTTCCGCATCTGCGACAACGCCAGAAATTCCAAACGCCTTGGCTCCGATGTTGCCGCTGCGACCGGGGACCGGTCGCGCTCCACTGCGGCTGCGGCTCCGCCGCCCTGTACGACAACCCTGCAAAATCCTCGCGCGCCGCGAGACTTTTTCCCGGAGCGCGGCTGTGTGCGCGGAGCACCAGCCGCAACAGGTTGGCCGCACGGGAAGCGCCTGATTTCGCCGGGCGCCCACGACGTTTCGCGGCCGCTGCAGGTGGTCCTCGGCGGACACAGCCGCGCTCCTTGGGGGCGGCTCCGCCGCCTTGTGTTCATTGTGTCTCTTTGGCTTTCAACTCGGTTTCCACTGCTTAGCTGCGGCTGAGATTCTCGATCAGGGTCCGCCAACTGGGTTGGGTCCCGAACCTGCCCGGCAAACGATTCGGGCCGGTCGATGGCCCGAAAAGCGGTTCCCGTCCGGACTGCAATCCACCCTGGAGCCGCGGATTTGCCTTCCGAGGTCCGGGCGCGGCTGTTTTGGGAAACCATCGCTTGACGCTTCGGCGCGGCGGTGGGTAATGGTGCCTGTGCCAAATTTTGAACCCGCCCCCGGGAAGGAACCAATCTGTCGCCGCCACTCTGCCGCCCCGGAAATCGCTGTGTCGTGTTCGCCGCGGCACGTCGCCGGTTGGCGTTTTCCGCTCGTTTTTTTTGCTGCCTTGCTGGCCTTGCTGCCGGCGCGCGCGGCCGATGATCCGTTGCAGCCGTGGCGGTCGGGCGTGCGCGTGCGGGCGGTGACGGAGGTCCCGGGGCGGCACACGATCCACAGTTATTACGTGGCGAATCCGGAGAGTCCCGATGGCCGGCGGGTGTTGTTTTTCGCCTCGACGCATCCGGCGGGCGAGGTCGGCGAGGTGCGCATGATCGAGCGCGCGACGGGCAAGGAGACGGTGCTGGCGCGCGACGTTCACACCGAGGACGCGCATCGCGCGGCGTGCCAGCAGTGGCTCTCGGGCGGCAAACGCGTGGCCTTCCACGAACCGGTCGGGAAGCGCTGGCACGTTGTGGTGATCGATGTCGAGACGCTGGCGCGCACGGTGGTGGCGGAGGACCGGCAAGTGGGCTTCGGCCGGCCGTCCGGCGATCTCCTGCCGCTCTATGGCTGTCACTGGAACCCCGGGGCGCATCGCGATCTTGAAGTGTGGGATGCGGCCACCGGGCAGGTGCGCACCGTGGTGAAGATCGGCGCGGTCGAGCAGAAATATGGCGACTGGCTCACGAAGGAATTTGCCGGCAAACCCACGTCCGTTTTCTTCCCGGTGCTCAGCCCTGATTTGAAGCGCGTGTTTTTCAAAATGGCCGCGGGCAATGGCGGGGACAATTACGCGGTCAAGGGCGCGAGCGCGCGGCAGGGATTGGTGTGCTGCGACCTGGCGCACGGCGGCCTCATCTGGATGCGCGAGAAGTGGGGCCACCCCGCGTGGCATCCGGATTCGCGGCACATTTTGGAGATGGGAAATGTCATGTTCGACAGCGATGGCGGGCCGTATGCGAAGCTCGCGGGCATCCCGTATCTACGCGGTTCGCATCCGTCCGTCAGCCCCGATGGTCGGCTGATGGTGACCGATGGCATCGCGGAGGTGGCCGGTGCCAAACCGAATGACTGGGGCGTCCTGGTCGGGGATTTGCGCGAGGGAAAATGGGCGCTGCTGCACAGCTTCGAGCAGTCGCGCGGGGCAAACTCATGGCGGCGCAATCATCCGCATCCGGCCTTCAGCGCGGACGGCAAACGCATCTACTTCAACGTGAGCAGCGGCCAGTTCACGCGGCTTTTCGTCGCCGAGGCGGGCGCCGGGAAGTGACGACGGCTTGATTTCATGCGCCTCCGACTGACAGGGCTGCTGGTCCGCAACTGCTTCAAACTTGCGGCACGGGTGCGTTCCGCGCCCGGTAGCGCAGGTTTCCAAACCTGCTGTGTCGCCGACTTCCAAGTCGGCAGGGTGTCCGCCCGCCCGGACGCTCCGCGGGTTTGGAAACCCGCGACACAGCAGACTTGGAAGTCTGCGCTATCAGTCCTTGCGAAAGTTCGTGCAGTCCGCACCGGGGCTTCGGTCTCCCTCTCCTCCGTTCGGAACGGAGGAGAGGGTCGGGGAGAGGAGGCGCTCGGCACGGTGGGGCCGCTCGCCATGGTGGAGCACCCCTCTCCCTGGCCCTCTCCCCGCTCGTGCCTCGCGGGGCGAGGGAGACGGACGCGCTTCCTGTTTCAGCGGTCTTGGCACGAACTTTCGCAACGATTCATTCAGAGGATGTGTGAAATAGTCTGGCTGGTGGGTGTGTGCGCAATGATGGGCGGCACGGCGCTGCGGGCGGAGGATTTTTTCACGGCGAAAGTTGAGCCGTTGCTCCGGCAGCATTGCTACGAATGCCACTCACACTCGGCCGGCAAAATGAAGGGCGGCCTCACGCTCGATTCGCGCAGCGGCTGGGCCGAGGGCGGTGATGGCGGCCCCGCGGTCGTGCCGGGCAAGCCGGGAGAGAGCCGCCTGCTCAAGGCCGTGCGGCACGAACTCGGCGACCTCCAGATGCCGTCGAAAAAGCCGAAGCTCGCCGACGCCGACATCGCCACACTCGCCCGCTGGATCGAACTCGGCGCGCCCGATCCGCGCGTGCAAGCCGCGGCCGCCGAGGCCGCGTGGTGGTCGCTGAAACCCTTGCCCAGAGCGGTTGAAACTTCCGTGCCGCGCTCGTCGCCCGCGGGCGCGTCGGCGTCGCCGATTGATGCTTTCATCCGCGCCAAGCTCGACGCCCACGGCCTCGCGCCGTCGCCCGAGGCGGATCGCGTCACGCTCATTCGCCGGCTCACGTTCGACCTGCACGGGCTGCCGCCGCCGCCCGAGGAGATTGCGGCGTTTGAAACCGATCGCGCCGCCGATGCCTACACGCGACTCGTCGAGCGGTTACTCGCGTCGCCGCGCTACGGCGAGCGTTGGGCGCGGCACTGGCTGGATGTGGTTCACTACGGCGAATCCAACGGCTTAGGCATGGACCGCCCGCGCTTCGAGGCGTGGCCATATCGCGACTACGTGATCGCGGCCTTCAATGCGGACAAGCCCTACGCGCGGTTCGTGCAGGAACAGCTTGCCGCCGACGCGCTGTTCCCGAACGAGCCGGCGCTGATTCCCGCGCTGGGATTTGCCGCCGCCGGGCCGTTCAACCAGAGCGCGCTCGTCGAGCAGGTGGACGGCACCGACTGCAAACGCCTCGCGCTGAACCTCGACCGTGACGACATGGTGACCAGCACGGCGAGCACGTTTCTCAGCCTCACGGTGCATTGCGCGCGCTGTCACGAGCACAAGTTCGATCCCATCTCGCAGCGCGATTATTACCGGCTCCAGGCCGTTTTCGCCGGCGTGGGCCGCGCCGTGCGCAACTACGACGCCGACCCGCGGCTTCGCGTCATGCGCACCACGCTGAGCAAGCTGATCGCCGAGCTTGAGAAAAATCCCGCCGCGCATCCGCCCGCCGCCGCGGAGCGCGTCGAACTCGGCCGCGCGCAGATTGAGTGGGAAAAATCACTCGCGGCGCAGGCGGTGAACTGGATTCCGCTCGAAGTCGAAAAAGTCTCTTCCGTCACGAACACGACTCTCTTCACGCGCCTCGACGACGGCTCGTGGCTCGCGTCCGGCACCGCCGCCGACAAGGACACCTACACGATTCGCGTGCGCACCAAGCTGTCCAAACTCACCGCGCTGCGCCTCGAAGTTCTCCCCGACGAGCGTTTGCCGATGCGCGGCCCCGGCCGGCAGGACAACGGCAATCTGCATCTCTCGGAAATCCGGCTGAGCCTCGCCAGCGTGAGCGGGTCGTCCGCAAGTGCGCCCGCGCTCCTGCCCGTTGCCGAGAAACTCACGCCGCTCGCGCTGCAAAATCCCACGGCGGATTTCAACCAAGCCGGCTGGGGCATCGAGCGCGCGATTGATGGCAAAAAGGAAACGGCATGGGGCATTCATCCGCAGATCGGCAAGCCGCACCAGGCGGTCTTCGAGTTGAAGCAACCGCCCGCCCTCACGAACGGCGCGGCGCTGGTCATCGAGCTGGATCAGCTTCACGGCCAGCATCATCTCATCGGGCGCTTCCGCGTTTCCGCCACTGACCGCGCGCTGCCCGTGCGCACGCCGACGCTGCCGCTCGAACTGCTCGCCAAGCTCGCCCGTCCCGAATCCGAGCGCACCGACGCCGAGCGCAAACAGCTTTTCGACCAGCACCGGCTGGTGTTTTTGAAGCGTCAGCTCGCCGAACTGCCGCCGGAGCAAAAGGTCTGGTCGATCGCCGGCGACTTCGCCCCGGTGCGGAATTACAAGCCGTTCAAGGAACCGCTGCCCATCGCCGTGCTGCGCCGTGGCGATCTCAAGCAACCGCTCGCGACCGTCGGCCCCGGCGCGCTGGCCGCGGTTGGCACGCTGTCGCCGGAGTTCGCGCTGACGAATCCGAACGACGAGGCCGCCCGCCGCGCCGCGCTCGCCCGCTGGATCACGTCGCCGGACAACATGCTCACCTGGCGTAGCATCGTGAACCGTGTCTGGCATTGGCATTTCGGCCGCGGCCTCGTGGCCACGCCCAACGACTTCGGCCGCATGGGCGCGCTGCCGACGCACCCCGAGTTGCTCGACTGGCTGGCCGTGCAGTTCCGCGACGGCGGCGGTTCGTTCAAGCAACTGCACCGCTTGATTGTGAGTAGCGCGACGTATCGGCAGTCCTCCGTAGCCGCCGACGTGAGGAGGCGGACCGGCGACGCGACGGACCTCCGCCTCCTCACGTCGGCGGCTACGATCGACTCCGACAACCGCCTCCTCTGGCGCATGGACCGCCCGCGCCTCGACGCCGAGAGCGTGCGCGACGCACTGCTCGCCGCCAGCGGACGGCTCGATCTCACGATGGGCGGACCCTCGGCGATGCAGTTTCAATTCGCCGACCCGAACAAAGAAGTCTCGCCGCGCGTGGACTACGCGGCCTTCGATCCCGACAGCCCCGCCAGTTTTCGCCGCAGCGTCTATCGCTTCCTTTTTCGCAACCTGAACGACCCGCTCCTCGACGCCTTCGATGCTGTGGACCCGTCGCTGTCCACGCCGAGCCGGCACGCCACGACCACGCCGTTGCAGGCGCTGTCGCTGTGGAACAACCGCTTTGTCCTGCGCCAGTGCGAGCATCTCGCCGCGCGCCTCGAACGCGAGGCCGGCACCGTCGAAGCGCGCATCGACCGCGCCTTCCGCCTGCTGTGCGCCCGCGCACCCACGCCTGCCGAGACCGCTCTGCTCACCGGCCACGCCCGCCAGCACGGCCTCGCCAGCGCTTGCCGCGTGCTCGTCAACTCGAACGAGTTTTTGTTTGTAAATTGAACCGCTATGAACGCGCGCATTTTCCCAACGAACTGGAGCGCCGAGCATTGCTCGGCACGAACCGAGCGAATGGCCGCAGGCCGAGCAATGCTCGGCGCTCCGCCCGGAAGCCCCACGCGCCGCGATTTCATTTCGCAGCTCGGTGCTGGCTTCGGCTCGGTGGCGCTGGCGTCGCTGTTGCACGAGTCGGGCTTGCTCGCTGCGGAAGTGCCCGCCTCTGCGCCGGGTGGGCGCGCGCCGCATCATCGGCCGCGTGCCAAGCAGGTTATCCAGCTCTTCATGCTCGGCGGCGCGAGCCAGTGCGACACGTTTGATTACAAGCCCGAGCTGCAACGGCGCGGCGGCGAGAAGGTGAATTTCACCGTCACCGGCGGCACGCAGGCCAGCGCCGGGCCGTTGCTGAAAAGTCCGTGGGACTGGCGGCAGCACGGCCAGTCGGGACGCTGGGTCACGAGCGCGTTGCCGCATCTGGCGCAGTGCGTGGATGACATGGCGTTCCTCATGGCCATGCACGCACCGACGAGCGAACACAGCGCGGGCCAGACCATGCAGACCAGCGGCTTTGTCGTGCCGGGTTTCCCGACCGTCGGCGCGTGGGTGAGCTACGCCTTGGGGAAGCTCACGGATAATCTGCCGGTCTTCGTCGCGCTGCCCGATCCCGTCGGGTTGCCGTGGACGGGCAAGGCGGCATGGACGAATGGGTTTCTCCCCGCGCTGCATCAGGGCACGATGCTCAATCCCGCTGCGGAAAATCCCGTGCCTGACCTGTTTGCGCCGAAGAGCGCGGGCTTCGTCACCGCCGCCAGCGAACGCGCCGGCCTCGACGTGCTGGCGCAGCTCAACCGCGCGCAGCTTCAGCCCGGCGACTCGCGGCTCGAGGCCCGCATCGCCAGCTACGAACTGGCCGCGCGCATGCAGCTTGCCGTTCCCGACGTGCTCGATTTGCGCGGTGAAACGGACACCACGAAAACTCTCTACGGCTTCGGTGATGCGAAGACCGAGCCGCTCGGGCGCAACTGCCTCATCGCGCGCCGGCTCGTCGAGCGCGGCGTGCGTTTTGTGCAGCTCTGGTGCGGCTCGGGTCTCGCCGGCGCGTCGGGCAATTGGGACAACCACGGCGACATCACGCCCGGCTCGGATTTCGAGCGCATGTGTGTCCGTTCGGACCGGCCCATTGCGGGCCTGCTGCACGATCTCAAGGCGCGCGGGCTGCTGGATGAAACCATCGTGCTGTGGACCACGGAGTTTGGCCGCACGCCTTACAGCCAGGGCAGTAAAGGCCGCGATCACAACGGCAACACCTTCGTGAGCTGGATGGCGGGCGGCGGAATCAAAGGCGGCGCGACTTATGGCGAGAGCGATGAGTTTTCCTTCCGCGCCGCGCGCGACACGACGATGTGCTACGACCAGCACGCGACGATGCTGCATCTCCTCGGCTACGACCACGAGCGCCTCGTCTTCCGTCACAACGGCGCCGACCGCCGCCTGACCGATGTGCATGGGCAGGTGATCAGGGAGATCCTGGCGTGAAGATACAGTGCCCAAGCTTGTAGGAGACGTCGGCGGCGCGCGGGCGGGATCAGTCCGCAGCGACGGTGAACGGGAGGCCTTGCGGGAAGTTTTTTTGGGGCTGGGTTGGTGTAACGGGAATGGACCGGGGCAGGTAGGGCGCGTCTGTCCTCAGCGCGCCGCTGGCGTGTCCGCACCTCGACGGCGCGCTGGGACAGACGCGCCCTACCATCAACGGCTGCGCCACGCCGCAGGCTTCGGCCCGGGCGTTTAATTCCGTTTCCAAAGCCGCTCTGGCAACACGCGGCGGCGGCGGGTAGGGTCGCGCGCATTCATCATGAAACTGACACGTAGCGTGGGCCTGGGCTGGTTGTGGGTGGCGCTGTTCTGCGCGGTGAATGCGCGCGGCGCGGATGTCGCGGCGTACGGCATTCTAAAGTCGCAGCAGTTCGTGCAGACGAATGACAGTGCAGCGGTGCCGCTGCCAAGCGGAGGGTTTGCGTTCAATGCGTTTGTCATAGCGACGGGTTTTGGCGTGGTCACGAATGCGACTGTGAAGCCCGCGAACGCCACGCCGTTGCGCCAGCTCGTGCCGCTGGCCGATGGGCTGGGATGGTTGTTCGATGAGCGTTTCGATTTGGCGGCGGCGCTCGATGCGACTTATCCCAATACCGGTGTGAAGTACGCGCTGGCGATGAACACGCGGAACGACGGCCTCCGCAGCGTGAACCTGGGTTTCACTGTTTCGTTGTTTCCCGGGTTTGAAATTTTTGCCGGCTATCCGCCGACGCCGCAGGTCTCCAATGTCGTGGCGGCGCAGGCGATCGACACGACGAGCGATTTCACGCTGATGTGGTCGGCGGCGAACGCGCAGGCGATTGATCTGGTGCAGGTGCTGATCGTGGATGGCGCGAGCAACGTGGTTTATGGGTCGCCCGCGCCGTTCGCACCGGGCGCGTTGAGCAGTTCGTCCACGTCGTTCGTGATTCCGGCGGGACGGCTGCCGGCGGGGACGAATCTGATCGGGCACGTCACGCTGGCGCGACCCGTTACTCTACCGAACACCAATGCGTATCCCGGCGCGGTGGGCATCTCGGCTGCGGCGCGGGACACGCAATTCCCCATCGTGACGCGGCCCGCACCGGAGCCGCCGCGCTTGCAATTGCTGACCGAACTGGACGGTGGCGTGCGCCTGCGGTTTCCCGTGGAGACGAACCGATTGTACCGGCTCCAGCGCAGTCTCGACTTGCTGCGGTGGTCGGATGTGGTGACGACCAATTCCACGGGCGGCACGGTGGACGTGGACGAGAGCGGGGCGGGCGGCTCGGCGGCGGGGTTTTATCGCGTGAGGATTGGGCAGTGAAGAAAGAAGGGCTGTCAGTTCGTTTGCTTGAGAGCCTGTTTCTGCGAATCGAGAATCAGTTCGTCGAGGTGCCGCAATTGCCAATCGCAATACGGAACCAAGCTGGCCCCAACCCCGCCACAGAGGCAAAGAGCGGAGGCGACGTAAACGAGACGGTGGCGGAAACTCCGGGAGAATGAGTCCACGACGAGAATGGCCGCAGCACCGCCGACTGCCAGTGTGTATAGAATCGGCAGGGCACGTCGTGCGAATCGAAACGCCGTTACAAGTTCGAGGGAGTCATCTATCCCCAGCAATCGCCACTCCCAACAAACCTCGGTGACCCCCGACAAAAACCAAAGCAGCAGGAGACCATAGGAACCGGTGATCAGCGCCTGCACCACCGGACCGCGATAACCAGGGCATTGCACTGCCCATTGCCGCACCTTCCACGCCAGCCAGATCACTCCGGTCCAAAGCGCTATGGAAATTGGTAACAGCAAAGGGTCCGGTTGGAGGGAAAGCCTATGTCCGTTTCCCACAAAGGATAGGTCTCCAACCCGTAGATGCATTCCTGGGAGCAGCAGGCCGAGAGTGAACCATGATCGGTTGATGCTGATGAAGTCCGAATGCGGCGCAAGGATACCGGGAAGAGCCAGAGCGAAATAAAAGAGCCATTGGCGATTTGGGCGGATGGCGTTCATGGCAGCCAGTCAGGTGAGGCGCATGGTTTGCAGTGGGAACCGCGCCGCGCTTGGTGTCCGCAGGTCATGCGCCTTACCGCTTCTGCTTCTCCGCCGTCTCGCGAAAGGCTTGGGCGCGGTTCTCGACGTAGGCGCGGTAGCCGGCGGGGTCCACGAAGGGATTGGTTTTCGGATCGGACTGGAGGCGGGGGAACTTGGATTCCATGCCGTAGTAGTTGCCGTGGGCACCGAGGAAAATATCGCAGGGCAGGGACTGGAGGAGGCGGAAGGTTTTGGCGAAGTGGTCGGCGATTTCCGGGTAATCGCGGTTGGTGATGAGCTGGTAGCCGGGGTTGACGTTGGGGCTGCCGATGATGACGACGTTCCGCAGTTTGCCGCCGTCCGCCGCTTGGAGAGTCCAGGTCGTGCAACCGCGTGTGTGTCCGGGCGTGTGTCGGGCGGTGAGGGTGGCTTCGCCGAGTGTCACGGTGTCGCCATCCTTGAGCACGCGATCGACGGCGCAGGGCCGCCAGCCTTCTTGGTAGAGGTATTGGCCCTTGCCGCCGTTGGCTATGACTTCGGCATCGCCGACCATCGCCTCGACCCGCGCGCCGGTGAGTTCCTTGATGAGCGCATGTCCCGCGACGTGGTCGGAATGGGCGTGGCTGGCGAGGAGGATTTTGATGTCGGTGAATTTGAACCCGAGCTTTTCCACATTGGCGCGGATGATGGGCACGGTGCGGTCGAAGCTCGAATTAATGAGGACATGGCCCTTGCTGCTGGTGACGAGGTAGCTCGCGAGGCCGCGCGAGCCGACGTAATACAAATTGTCGGCGATCCGATGCGGCGGAAACGGCTCGTCCCAATCGCTCGGCGCGGCAGGGGTCGTGACGGCGACGCAGGTCAACAGCAGGGGCAGCAGGCAACGGGTGAAGTTCATGGCGCGGAGGGTAGGGCGCGGCGGGGCGAATTCAAACACTCTCTCCCGCGAGGGGCAGCGCGGGCAGAGGAGAGTGGAGGAATTGCAGGTGAATTGGGTTGGGGGGCGGCGGCTGGGGCAGGGCGCTTGCGCCGCTGCGACGTGCGGCGGCCGCAGGGGGGCCGCACTGGCGCGACGCAGAGGAGTGGGGCAGGGGAATTTTGGGCAAAGGAATGGAGGCAAAGGAATGAAGACAAAGAAGATCCCCGTCCCGAATGGCCCTAAGATAAGACCTAAAACACGCAGTTACAGAGGGTTGCACAGTGTCGATACCGCAAAATCTCGAAAACGCTTCTATCAGTGGATTGAAATTCATTGAGGTTTTCCGAAGCGTGGTTTCACGGGCGGGCGGAGGGGCGGCTAAAACACGGTGAAAAGCCCAACAAATCGGGGTTTTTTCCTTATCTTAGGGCCATTCATCCCCGTCCCCATTCCTTTGCCTCCATTCCTTTGCCAAATCCGTTCCGGGGATTGCAGTTGAGATTCAGTTTGGTCACGCCGCTGCGCGCGTCGGTTTGGGACGGGCCTCTCGCGGAAGGAGGTTAGAGTCTCGTTACCTCGACTCCTACAAGACCGCTCGCGGGCGGACCGCGCTTCTGGCGCGTGCGGTTTGCTTGCACCAATTCCATTGGCGTGGGCAGTCTCCGCCCGACTCCTCACTGAACCGCGACGCGCGCTTATGAAAATGATCTGCCACCGACTTCTCTCCCGACGTTCCCGTTTTATTTCGCTCTGCTCCGGGCTGGCGCTCGCCGGCGGTTTGGTGCTCGCGTGTGCGGCGCTTGCGCACGCGCAGGCGCAAGGGCAGGGGAACCTGCTTCGCAATGGGAATTTCCAGGACGACTGGCTGACGATGTTGCCGGAGTTGAAGAACCATCACTGGAATTACACGACGGAGGTTTACAACCGGCGCGATTACAATCCCGACGCGTGGCGGTTCACGGGAAAATGGGAGTGGCGCGACGCGGACAAGCCGCGCGGCGCGCGGCGCGTGGTGTTGAGTTCCGGTTCGCGCGCGGCACAGGCGGTGAACTGGGTGACGGTTCACAATCCGAAAAAGCTGGAGGGCTGGCCGGACGCCGGCGGTTTCCCCCAAGCCCTGGCGATGCGCAGTTCGAACGCGCTGGCGTTGGTGCGGGACGTGACGTTCGCCGTGCGAATGACGGCGCAGGACGTGCCGGCGGGCGCGGTGACGCTCACGGTGTCGTGGCTGAGCGCGGAGGCGAATCTCGGGTGGAACGAGGCGGCGGCGGCCAAGGCGCGGATCGTGAGCGCGAGCGTGACGGTGCCGGAGGGGACGTACGCGGCGAAGTCGGTGGAGGTGAAGCTGCCCGCGGCGGACTGGCTCGCGGCGGCGCAGAAGGACAAGGACTTCGCGGACAAGGGCGCGTTGCTGCCGATGTCGTTCGGCGTCGAGATCAGCTACGCGGCCGGGAAGGGCGGGACGGTGGAATTGCTCGAGGCGTCGGTGGTGGAGCCGGGGCCGGGCGGGGCGAATGTGCTGCCGTTCGGCGGGTTCGAGCCGGACGGTGCGGAGTATCCGAAGGGGTGGTCGCGGGCGCAGCGCTACCGGTATTTTCCGCCGGGGATTTATTACATCTTCAACACCTGGCACAACGCGAACTCGGACAATCGCGGCACGGTCGAGCGCGATAATCTGGTGCCGCACGGCGGGAAGGGTTCGCTGCGGATGACGGTGCCGACGGGCGACGAGGTGTGCGTGACGAGCGACGCGGTGGCGCTGAACCAGACCGCGCCGCGGCTGATCGAGGTGCGGGCGTGGATCAAGACGCATCAGTTGTGCATGTTGCAGCTCGACGCGGAGGACGAGGGCGGGAAGCGACTGAACGGGTACAATTTCATCCAGAAAAATCCGCTGTCGTTTGGAACCGAGGACTGGCGATTGATCCGACAGGTGTTCGCGCCGACCACGCCGCTGAAGTCGATCCGGATCAAGTTGTGTGCGCGCGGGATGAACGGGTTCACGCTCGGCGGCACGGGGCATCAGCCGCAGCAGAACGCGGCGGCCGTGGTGTGGTGGGATGGCGTGGCGGTGTTCGAGCCGGAGAGTTCGGCGGCGGAGTTGCAGGCGCGCGGGGTCGCGGCCGCGCCGCCGGTGCCGACGGAGCGGGGGCCGCATTTGGAGAAGCTGGATTTGGGGGAGCAGTTGGTGGGGAGGAATTTCGTCACGGCTGAGGTGGTAAACCTCGTCGAGAATGGTACCAATTTAATGTTCAACATCGGCTTGGGGGAGCCGCCACAGGGAAGTTGGCGGGTACTCGAGCGCGCTGTCGCGCGTGCAGGAATGCGGTCACCGATTCAATTGCGGTATGATGTGCCGCAGACGGGCCGGGAGTATCGGGAGCGGTCGATGGAATTGTCGTTTAGCTACGATCATCAGTGGCTGACTGGCTATCAGCATCGCGTGATCGCGTCTTCCCGGGTGCCGGTTGCAACATGGACTGTCCCGCTGGATTTGGAATTGGGTTCGCTCTATTTGCAGCCGGAGCAGAAGCAGTTCGTGCGTGTGAATCTCGGGCTGACGCACGCGGAACTGGCGCAGGTGAAGGAACTGCGGTTGGAAATTTTGCGGCGCGGCACAAGCGAAGTGCTGAAAACCGTCACGGTGCCCGCGACGCCGGAGGCCATCGCGCAACAGCGGGCCAAGATTCCCGTCGGGATGCTGGATGATCTCCGCAATCTGCTGGTGACGGAACTGGACGTTTCGTTTCTGCCGTTGCAGCCGTTTGATAATCCGCAGCGCAACTGGGTGTTGCGCGCGAGCACGGTGGACGGCGCGGGCAAGGCGTCGTGGAGCGTGCTGTCGTCGCCATTTTGCCGGCAGGCGCATGACGGGCCGCAGCCGGCCATCGAGTCGGTGCGGATCAATGAACACGGGGATTTTCTCATCAACGGGAAGCCGTGGATGCCGTGGGGCGTGACCTACGGGCACAACCCGGTTTACGACGGCCCGGCGGAGTCGGGAAAATATTACGACCTCGCGAATCTGAAACCTTGGGGACTCTACGACCGGCACGGCGGCAACCTGGGCACGCGGGCGCTGTGGGATGCGAACTGCGCGCGGCATGTCGAGGGCGGGAAGTTCGTGCCGCAGGCGGCGCTGGAGACGCTGTGGAAGAGCGGGCTGTACGCCTCGACCGTGTTTCTGCCGCCCGGCGCGAAGCCGTGGCCGGAAGCGCATCTGGCCTACCTGCGCACCGCGCCGATGGTGGCGGCGGTGTCGCGCGGACCGGAGGAGGCGTTCGCGTATTACACGGCGATGACGCCGAAGCAACTCGACGAGATCAAGGTGGAGGTCGAGCAATTGCGCGCGGCCACGGGCAAGCCGGTGATGACGGGGCACGGTGGCTATTGGAACCGCCTCGAGTTCGAGCGTGCGCCGTTCTTCGACATCTACGATCCCGAGACGGAGCCGTGGTATCCCGCGCAGGTGCATACGGATTTGCGCCCGTTGGTGGAGGGCAAGAAGCAGGTCGTGTGGCTGCGCCCGCAGATGTACGAAAGCGTGCCGCACGAGCGCTGGCGTTATCACGTTTTCGTCGAGCTGATGCGCGGGACGCGGGGCTGGCAGTTGGCGCACGGGCCGGCGGACCCTTCGACATTTCGCGGATTGCACGGCGAGTTGCGGCACTTGCAGGCGGCGATCTATTCGCGGGAGACGCCGCCGGCCGTCACGATTGAGCCGGGCATCGAGCACATGGTGCGCAAGGTCGGCGGCACGACGACGATCATCGCGGCGACGACGCATGGGCTGACGTTTGGGAATTGGCGGGTGGCGGCGGCGACGGAAACGGCGGGCGACGCGCGGGCGAGGGTGACGGTTGATCCGCACATTTTCCGGGATGAATCGGATGGGTATCACGCGACGGGCGAGCCGGATTCCTTGAGCTGGGTGCCGCACGGCATCAACCATTTCGTTGACCCGAAGAAGTGGCCGGCGGGCAGCAAGTTGGTGACGTGGGTGAAGCTGGATCGCGCCGCGACACCCAAGGGCGTGATGGCGCTGGTGAAAGCGGACGGGCGCTGGACGCACGCGGCGACGTGGGGTGCGATGGACTTGGAGGGGCTGCGGTCGAACAACGAGCGGGCGTTCTGGTTTCTCCGCACGTTCTACCGGCACGCCCGCGGTTTCCTCGGCTGGGGCAACAAGGTCGAGCCGTATGCGCTCGCGTATCTGCCGAGCGCCACCACGCCGATGGGCGCGGTGCCCGGCGCAGGCGAGTGGGTGAAGCTGGAGGTGCCGCTGGAGCGCATCAGCGCGGCGGACAAACTGCTGGACGGCGTCGCGTTCGTACACGACGGCGGGCGCGCGTGGTGGGCGCGCACGACGCTGGTGACGCCCGACGGCAGGGAGACCGTAGTCTTCGGCGAACACGAAGACCGCCCCGCGCCCGAGCTGCTCAAGGCGACGAAGATCTCAGTGGCGGGCCTGAAGAAGGGCACCCCCGTGCGGGTGCTCTTCGAGGACCGCACGCTCACCGCCGAGGACGGCTGGTTCACGGACGATTTCACCGGTGTGGATTTGTACCAACGTTACGGCGGCGAGCGGCTGGGCTACGGCAACGCGCCGGTGGCGTTGCACATTTACGAGGTGGGGAGGTAGCGGTGTTTCCGCCGGAGCGCGGGCGTCTCGCCCGCTCACACCGCGCGAACGACGGATGCGGTAAAATTGCGACGAGTGTCGGGCGAATCCGGGTGCTCCCTCCGCCTTGGTACCGCAGGCGTCCTCGCCTGCGAGTTCGGGCGGCGTCTAGCCGCCCGGACCGGTTGCTGGGGCGAGGACACCCCGCAACTCGCAGCCGAGGACGGCTGCGGTACCGGGGTGCGGGCAGTGCCCGGCTGCGCCCGGTTGTTTACTTGCCCGATTGCAATTGCCGCCCACCCTGAATCGGAATTAAGTCTTTCGCCCTTCGAATCCATCTCCCGTCAGTCCGTGATTTCCGCCCATTGCGGAGTGGTTGAGGTTCGCGGGCTGATTGAGGCAAAACCGCGGTATCGCAACGAACCAGCCATGAGAACCCCCGCCCAGGCCTTCCCCCTCACGCCATCTCTTCGCGGCGCGCTCGGCCCCTTGATTCTGGTCGCCCTGCTCACCGCGCCGGTCGTCTTCAGCACCGCCGCCCGCGCCGCCGCCTTCTCCGGCAACGCCCGCATCGAAATCGATGATGGGGGAAAGCTCAGTTGGAATACCACGACCAATGCCCTGACCGTCTCCTGCTGGTTCAAGCTGGCGATCCCCACCGGTACGAACCTCACCGAGAACATGACCATTCTCGTGAATCGCCGCACCGGCGACGACAACTCTCCTCACGCCTACCAGGTTCGCTTCAATATCTACACGGGCAACCTCGAGTTCACCACCCGCGGAGCCTCCGGCGCCTATACGAACACGCTCATCGAACGCCCTTACCTTGAGCGCTGGTATCACGTCGCCGTCGTCCGGTCTGCCGACAACTTCACTGGCTTCCTGGATGGACGGCAGATTTTCAATGCCGCCTCGGCCAGCATCGGCAGCTCCGCCACCTCCGACGGCGTTTCCGTTGGCGGTTTGGGCGGTGGCAGATACCTCTTCGGCGAAGTCCAGGAAGTCGCGATTCATCAGCGCGCTCTCAGCCAGGAAATCATCGTCGAGAACATGTTCGCGAATCAGCCGCTGATTCCCGAGCTGATTGGCTACTACAAACTCGCCTATGCCACGAACACCACCGACCAACTGCGGAACTTCGCCCCCAACGGCCCCGGTGCCGCGGTGGTGGTCGGTTCCGGCAAGGTGGAATTCGAGGAGGCCAACCAAGCCGGCGAACAGTCCGCCTTCGATTCCCGCCGCAATGGCGGTCGTGACGCGCTGGCCCCGCTCTCGGGCGCGTTCGCGTGGGAGCAGGCCCGCTTCGCGCGCCCCACGCCCGGCATCGCGTTCGATTTTCGCGTCGGCTACAGCAGCGCGAACACCTTCGGCGGCTTCAAGCTCGGCGGCACCGACCCCTACGCGTCCGGGCCGCTTGGTCCGGCCTGGCGGCATACCTTCGAAACCCGGCTTTTGCCATCGCAAAGCTTCTCCCCCAGCTATTCCGCAACGTACTCTGAATTCCGCCTGTGGCACTGCCCGCCGCATTTTTTTGGGGCGCGGATGGGCCGGCCGGCCCCGGCCGGCGGATTTTCCCGCGCCCCATGAAGACACTTCTTCTGTCGTCTTCGGCGGCCTGATTTTC
>CAMAUZ010000121.1 GCA_945861535.1 Akkermansia muciniphila
AGCATTCTGGCAAGCAAAAACTGAAAGCAAAGACGCAGAAAAACTGGCGAAAAGTTCAAATCGCTCACACCCTGATGTCAACGCACTCCGCTGCGGACCAATGCGTTACGACAGGCACCTATCACAACATCCGGATGCTACTGATGCAAAGTCCATCTCCACCTAGCTCTGGATTTGCGAAACTCCTGGGACGACATGCCTTTTTGGTTGCGATGTTTCTGATCCTCTATTTGTTGGCGTTTGGGCCGCTAATGGCACTTGTCTCACATGGAATTCTGTCGGACAAAAGCTTACCTCGTGTGATCCGAGTATATAATCCAGCCTTTCAATTGTTGGGGGGCGAACCGCTCTGGCGATACGCCTACTTCTGTGGGTTCAAAGAACCACCGGCGACGCCATGTGGCATGTCCCTCCAATGACGACGCCCATAAGTGGGATCCGGTCAGGGTTCCACTACTGGTCTCCAGCGTTCAGTCCGATCCGAAAAGTAGCCCGCACCTTTCACGCCCGATCTTGTTCGCGAGGCGTCGCTGAGATTCGATGGTAGGCGGCGTTCGCACCTATGGATCAGTCCAGACCAGAATCCAATTGGCGGGTCATCCACGGCGTAGTGTTCGTACTGGCCATGGCCTGCACTCTGTTGGTCCCAGCGCTGCGCCGGTGGCCGTGGGTCTGGCTCGCGCCGTTCGTCGCCTACTTCGGAATCGTTGCGGTTGTTCCTCGCCTGCGTAGTTCGTTGACCTGGCTTCGCGTCGGGAAAGTGTCCGCCGCCGGCGTCGGTGTGACCGCCGGTATCATGGTGCTTTCGACCTTGGTGCTGGTGGGGTTTCAGGCCACCGTGCAACCCGATCTCCGCGGCGTTCGCGCGGCGTGGCCCTTTGAATCGCTGGGCGGTATCATCATGGCCGGGGTGATTTTTGTCATCATCAACGCCACGTTGGAGGAATTGTTGTTTCGTGGCGTGCTCTTCGATGCGTTGCAGTCGCAGTGGGGCAACTGGTTCACAGTCATTGCCACCGGGTTGTTCTTTGGACTGGGGCACCTCAAAGGTTATCCGTCTGGTCCTCTGGGTGCGTGCTTGGCTGCCCTATATGGATTTACCTTGGGCACGCTGCGCGTTTGGACTGGCGGACTCCTGCTGCCTATCGTTGCCCACATGGGGGCGGACGCGACTATTTACGGGATTCTAATTTATTCGGGAATGGTGTGATATGCTCTGAGAGATTCCTGCGCCATGACTGATCGGTCAGTGCTTTTAGCTAAATTCCCCGTTCAATCCTGGCACCTTTCCTTCCAGTCGATTCAAACGATTTAATCTGCCATTGCAATGCACCCGGATGACATCGAGTTCCAGAAGGTGGGATGCTCGAAGAGGAGATCAATAATTTCTGGGGCTTAATCCAATTCTTCCTTGGAATGCTGCTTTCCCGAATGATTCCCTCACCGGCTAGCAGGAAAAAAATCGGGCCAACTTAGAAGTCGGCCCAAATGCGGATGCGGATGCGGGACAAGTTTGATTGATTACGGCGCCACCTGCGACGCCAGTTCGCTGAACGCCCCTTGCCCCGCCGCACCGATGCCGGCGACGCGCAGGTAATATTTGGTTGCGGAGGTCAGGCCGGTCACGGTGGCCTTGGATTTGGTGGCGATGGGGCCATTCACCCAGGAGGCGGCATTGGTCGGGGTGGTGGTGTATTGCACCACATAGCTCTTGGCTCCTTTCACGCGGTTCCAGTGGATGTCGATCTCGCCATCGTGATTGTCCTGAGTTGTTCCGGCAGCAAGCGATTGACGATCCCGATCAGACACCTACACTGACTCTCGTGCTCACACTCGATCACAGCCCGGTCCACTCTGATCCCGAACTCATGGGAGGCACCCTTGTCTTCCGGGGCACCCGCGTGCCCGCACAAACCCTGCTCGACTACCTCGATGACGGCTATTCGTTCGAGGAATTCTTGGAGATGTTTCCGTCGGTCAATCGCGGTGACGCGGTGGAGTTTTTGCAGTTAGCCCGAGGCCCGAGCGATGAGAATCATCCTGGACGAGAATCTGCCCAGGCCGCTTAAGCGGCTATTTCCGGCCCACGCCATCACCACCGTTCAGGAGCAGGGGCTTTCCGGCACTTTCAACGGCGCGTTGCTCGCGCGTCTCGAAGGCGCGTTCGATGTTTTCCTCACCGCCGACAAGAATCTCCGCTACCAGCAGAACCTTTCCGGCCGACAGCTTGCCATCGTGGAATTGCCCACCAATCGGCTGCCACTCCTGCGGCCATTGTTTCCCCGCATCGTAACTGCCGTGGAATCGGTCATTTCCGGAGCCTATGTCGAACTCACTTTCTGAGAAGTGCTGGCTTTGGAGAGCAAGGACGACTGGCCGTCCGGGAGATCTGGAATCCTTTCCGTTGAGCTTTTCCGACCCACCCCGTAGCCTTGATCCCATGCGACAAGTAATCATCTATCCCGGTGAAGACGGCTTCTGGGTGGCCGAGTGCCCGAGTCTTCCCGGCTGCGTGTCTCAGGGCGAGAGCCGGGAGACGGCCATCACGAACATCCGCGAGGCGATCACAGGCTATGTGCTCGCACTTCAGGATGACGGCCTGGCGGTGCCAGAGGACATCGCGATGCCCTCTTAGACAGCCCGAGGTGAGCCGTAATGCCGGTCGGAATTGCTGTCACTGAATCCCAACGGGATTCCGGCCTCTAGCCCGGAGTTGCGAGGAACGAGCTACCCTGGGAAAGCGGTCCGCAAATTCCACAACCCCAAGCATCTGTTTAGCGCCAAAGGCGCGGACTTATACCAGCCTGGGGCAACGCCCCAGGAAGCGCGCCAGTTACCATTAGAGCGCTGAAAGCGCGGTCCATCGCGGGGAGGCAGCATCCTTCAGCAGAAGGATGGAACGGGCCTTTCAGCCCTGAATTCATTGGCTGGCATCTGACCTGGGGAGTTACCCCACTGGAGTTTGGACATTTTGAGCCGGTGTACGTTGGCCCGTTGAAACTCGGGGATGGCCGCCGGAACGCCGCATGGGCGATGCCGGCTTCTGGCTGGCCGCTGGTCGCAGCAGCCAGCCGCGCTCCCATTTCTCGCCTCCCCTTCGTGCCGGAGGCACGCGAGAAATTAGCCGGTGGTGAAGCACAGCGGAACCACCGGAAAAACCGCACCGAAAAACCCGGCGCCCCGGCGGGGCGCGAGAGCCGTGAAACCCGCCAACACCCGCAGCCAAGGCGACGGCTCTTCATCAGCAATCTCCCCGATCGGCTTGCAGCCCAGTGAGCAAGCGCCTGCCGGGAAGCCGAACGACCAAGGGGGCGTCGTGGCGGCGAGTGGTGCATGGCAGGTTCCACGACTCTCGCGCCCCGCCGGGGCGCAGCGTTCGGTGGGGGCTAGTGGTCCGGTGGTTCCGCTACGCTTCACCACCGGCTAATATCTTGCGTGCCTCCGGCACGACGCCGGGGTGAGGCGCGGCGAGCGGTTAAGTGCCGAACGAAAATGTCCAAATTCCAGTGGGGCGTTGCCCTAGGCTGGTCTGATCCGCGCCTGTGGCGCTAACCAAATACACCCCACCGGGGTTGCGGACATGTGTGGCAGCGGGGCGGAGGCAAGTGCGCCCGATCCCATCGAAATGAACTGTTGCCAGCGCGAACCGCGGGCGCGCAGCCTTCTGCATGAGCAACGCCATTATTTCAATCATTGGGAAGGTTCGCGCAGTCCGCGCCGGCGCCTTGGTCTCCCTCGCCTCCGTCCGGAACGGAGGAGAGGGCAGGGGAGAGGAGGCGCTCCGCACTGGTGGTTCGCTCGCAATCGTGAAGCACCCCTCTCCCCGACCCTCTCCCCGTTCGTGCCTCACGGAGCGAGGGAGCCGGACGCGCTTCTCGTCATGGCGGTTCCGGCACGACCTCTCGCAACGACTGATACAGCACGTCCGTTTGCGCCGCATCGGAGCCGGGCTGCTGCGCGGGATGGCAGGCGCGGCAATGATTCTCGGGACGGCCGTTGCCGCCGCGTCCGCGGGCGAGAGTCGCATCGTCTTCGCCGAGGCCTTTGACCACACCGGCAACCACCCGGCCGGCTTCACGGCGGCGTGCGCGATTCACGAGGCACCGCCGAGTCTCAAGACCCTCGCCTTCCGTCCGCCGGACAACAAACCGACCGAGGTTTACAAGGGCCTCTTCCTTTTCCCGCAACGCGGTGCGCCGGTGACGGATTACGAGTTCCGCTTCCGGTTCGCCTTTCCGCGCGAGAGCAAGAAAGCCTTCATGCTCACGCTCGTCTGCGGCGCGGCGGCGGACCGCAAGACGCACACGTCGAGTGTCTGCTCCATCACGGAGAAGCTCATGGGCATCCGCCCGCCCGCGCCCGGACTGCTCGCGGCGTCCGGCGGCAATGACCAGGAACTCGACCTGCGCCTCATGCCCGACGGCGTGTGGCACAACGCGCTCGTCCGCAGTCGTGGCCGCACGCTCGAACTCTTCGTCGAGAACAACGGCGTGCTGCGCAAGTTCGCGCAGTCGGAGGTCTCCGGCGCGCCGCTCGTGGGCTTCAATTTCAACGGCAGCACGGCGGTGGATTTCGATGACATCGAGATTCGCCGTATTGATGCGCCGCCGGCGGGCGCGTTTGTCACCGCGGGCGGCGTGAAGACGGCGCTGCACGCCACCGAGCACACGCTCGACCTTCCCGCGAATGTCACGTCCGCGTCCGTGAGCTTCCGTCTTGGCAGTTATCCCGCTCTCATGGCCCTCAAGCTCCGCCACGCTGACGGCTCCGAGCGCGTGCTGGATGTCCGCACCTTCGCGAGCTTCTACGACAAGTCCGTCGTGCGCTCGGTCAACGAACTCAACCCCGCCGGCAAACTCGTCGCGGTGCCCAAGGCGCTGAAGGAACGCCAGAACCTCCGCGACGCCGGCGTCACCTTCCGCGAGCGCGCGATGCCCAAGGACGCGAAAGCTGCGTGGAATCTCACCTTCCACACGCGCCCGAATCTGCGCTCGCGCTACGAACCGAACCGCGAACTGCAAATCGCCGCGACGTGGGAGAGCTTCCCGGCCGCCTCGCAGAAGTTCATCCAGCTCGAACTGCGGCCCGACGCGCTCGGCACGCAGTTGTGGCTCGAAGGCCGCTACGCCGGGCGCTTCGACAGCGCGTCGCGCGTCACGGCGCTCACGCTGGTGTTGCCCGCGCACGCGTCACTCAAGGACGAGCGCATTTCCACCGAGCCGTTCAGCGCGAAGCACCTCGTGCTCGACGTGAACAAGATCGCCAACCCCGGCGCGCTCGCCGACGCGCGCGTCACCATCGCCGGCAAGCCCGCGGGCGCGCAGACTGTCGCGGGCATCCCGCTGCTCGTCGCCGACGGCCCCGGCAACGCCGACACCGGCGTGTGCCGCGAAAACCTCGGCAGCTTCTATCTCGAATGCGACGGCTACCTCGCGCGCACGCCCTTCGATGGCATGCCCGAGAGCCTGTTGTGGAGCGTGCCCGTCGCGCAGTATCACCGCGCGTGGCTGCTCTGTGCCGTCGAGGATGACGCGGACAAAGTCCCCATCGTCACCGCGCGCCTCACGAAGTTTCTGCCCGGCTCGGAGGTCGGTCGCGGTCCCGCCATCGCCGACACCGAGATCGTTCTCCCGCGCGCCGGTGAGCCGCTGCCCGCCGGCGTGAAGCAGGTCGGCGAAATCCGCAGCGGCGGAAAAACACTGCCGCTCTACCTCGTCGAGTGCCGCATTGATTCCGGCAGCATCCAGGAAATCATCTTTCAGGAAAGACCCGCGTGGCTCGATTTCGAGGTGCTCGGCAAGCGCAACGACAAGGACAACTTCTACATGGACCGCTCGCGCAAACCCGCCGACGACCGCAGCGGCGTCCACGTCTTCGCCGCCACGCTCGAACGCCCGCCGGTCGAGATGCACGTCATGCCCGCCGCTTTCGGCAACATCTACCAGCCCGGCGAAACGCCCGCGATGACGGCCACGCTCCACGCCCGCGAGAGAACTTCTGCGACCGTCGCGTGGACCGTCCGCGACCTCGCGGGCAAGGCGCTGGAGCAAGGCAGCAAGACCGTCGCCTTCGCGCAAGCGGGCGACGTGGTGAGAGTGGTAGCGCCTTTTGCGCAGCGCGACCTCGGCTGGTATCGCGTCGATTTCCAGCTCACCGGCGCGGACAAGAGCGCGCTGCTCCAGCACACCGCCTACTTCTCCCTCATCCCCGCCGACACGCGCAAAGCCGGCTACGAGTCGCCTTACTTCACATGGAATTTCGGCGGCGCGCACGGGAGCATCAAGGACATCGCCGTCACCGGCCCGCTGCTGCTCAAGGCCGGCATCCGCAGCACGCACGTCGAGAGCGAGGCCGTGGGCGTGCCATGGAAACTCACCACCGCGCAACTGCCCCGCCTCGCCCCGCGCAGCAAGGACCCGGCAGTGGCCGCGCAGGAGATGGAGAAGCTCATCAAGGACAAGGTCGCCAAGTATCCGCACGCCACGATGGCGCTGATTTTCCACGAGAGCGGCGGCGGTCCCTTCCCGCTCGAACTCGTCGGCGGCAAGACCGAGATGGATGACAAGCAACGCGCCTATGACCAGGCCAAGGCCGACCATCTCAACTTCATCGCCAGCGCCTATCGCCAGCACGCGCCGCACCTCAAGCTCGTCGTCGGCAACTCGGGCATGGTGAACCCCGGCCTGCTCGCCTCGCTCTTCCGCGCCAAGGTGCCGCGCGAACACCTTGATTTCATTGGCGAGGAAAGCGTGGGCATGACCATGCCGCCGGAGATCAGCGTGGGCCGCGAGAACTGGGTGAATCAGGAAGTCGCGCGCCATTTCGGCTACGGCGACATTCCCATCAGCGCCTGCTACGAATGGAAGGCCCGCCGCTCGCGCAACCTTGGCCTCGAGCGCCACGCCGAGTGGAACGTGCGCGACGTGCTCATCGGTCACGCGTGGCGGCAGCCGCTCATCCCTACCTTCGGCCTGCCCGACGTGACGTTCAGCTACTACCACACGGTCTGGGGCGACGGCGCGTTCACCCACAACCCGCAGGTCTATCCCAAGCCCACCTATCCCGCCGTGGCCACCGCGACGCTCGTGCTCGATTGCGCGAAGTTCATCCGCATGGTCCCGACCGGCTCGCTCACGGTGTATGCGCTCGAGTTCCAGCGCGACGGCGAATTCATTTACGCCTGCTGGACCGCGCGCGGCGAACTCGACGCGACGCTTGAGTTCGAGCGCGACGCCACCGTGAAGCACACCGAAATGCTCGGCCGCACAACCACGCAGAAAACCGCCGCCCGCTTGCTGAAACTGCGCGTCACCGAGGGCGCGAACTACCTCACCAGCCCCGTTGCGCTGAAGTCCGTCGCCGCGCTCGGCGAGCGCACCTTCCCCCGTGAGCAACTGCCCGCCACCGCCCAACTCACCCTCGCGAGCCAGATGGACAAGCTCGCCGACTGGAAGCTCGACCGGGCCGCAGACCCGCGCATCGACGTGCCTGCCAAAGCGCCGATCAACAGCACTTCCTTCCGCCGTCCCGGCAAATACGAGCTGCGCGAAGTGAAGGACGAGCAGGCCGGCGCCTGTCTCGAACTCGAACTCGTCACCGACGGTGCGTGCCCCGCGCTCATGCAGGAATACACCGTTCTGCGCCTGGCCAAGCCCGTCGCGCTGCCCGGCACGCCCGCGACCGTCGCGTTGCGGGTGAAGGGAAACTCTTCGTGGGGCAAAGTGTTTTGGGAGATCGAAGACGCCGAGGGTGAGCGCTGGCTCTCCGCCGGCACCGGCGGCTACGGCTGCGATGTCTATGACTGGCCCGAGCACGCCGGCTTGAACTTCGACGGCTGGAATCTGCTCCAGTTTCCCATCACCGCCCGCTCGCCCATCGACCTGCAAAGCCCCGGCCAGAACGCCTTCCAATGGCAGCACAACGGCGCCGGCAACCGCAAGATCGACTATCCCATCAAGCTCACCGCCATCGCCATCTCGATGCCGCGCCAGGCTGTGAACCTGATCAAAATGGAGCCGGTGAAAACCAGCATCCGGCTCGGGGGCTTGAGCGCCTACTGACGCGGACCGGCGGGCGGCTGGTCGCGCCCCGTGGAGCGCCGATCTCCAGATCGGCGTGTCCAATGCGGACGGGCGGTGGTTCGCGCTGAACTGGAGTTCGGCGCTCTGGAGTTTGGACATTTTGGGCCGGTGAACGCTGGTCCCCTGAGCCGCGGCGAAGGGTGCCAGCGCGCTGCCTGGGCCAAGCCGGTTTCTGGCTTCCCGCTGGTCGCAAAAGCCGGTTGCGCGCCCGGGATCGCCGCCCCTTCGTGCCGGAGGCACGCAAGAAATTAGCCGGTGGTGAAGCACAGCGGAACCACCGGAAGACCCGAACCAAAGAGTGTTGCGCCCCGGCGGGGCGCGAGCGGCGCGCTCCCCGACGACCCGCTTCGCCACGGCGACGCGGCATCATGGGCCGACCTCCCGACCCCATCACAATCCAATGGTCCCGCACCAGCGAGCGGTGCCGGGGAGGTTGCACGACTCTCGCGCCCCGGCGGGGCGCAGGGCCGGGTTGGGGCGGCGGGTCCGGTGGTTCCGCTACGCTTCACCACCGGCTAATATCTTACGTGCCTCCGGCACGACGCGGAGGCAAGGCCGGGCGCACGGCAGGGACCGAAAGAGAATGTCCGAGCTCCAGCGCGCCGAACTGGAGTTCGGCGCTCCGGGGTGTGACCGCGCACCCGCTCACGCTTGCAAAATATATTGGTGCCATAGCAACTATAGCGGTGTAATCATTTTCCAAGTGAAACAACCGAATACCCAACCCGGCCCGCACTACCAGGCCCTCATCCAGCTCCTTCGCACCGCCGAGGCCCTGTGGAACGCCAGCCGCACCTTTTTCGCCCGCTGGGATCTCAGCCCCAGCCAGTTCAACCTCCTCAACCTCCTCACCGGCCACCCCGACGGCCGGAGCCAGACCGACCTCAGCCGCGAGCTGATCACCCACCGCTCCAATGTCACCGGCCTCGTGGACCGACTCGAGCACCGCGGCCTGGTCGCCCGCCGCGACGTGGACAACGACCGCCGCGCCTACCGCGTCGTCCTCACCCCCGCCGGGGCCGCGCTGCTGCGCGAGATACTTCCCCACTACTACCGCGCCGCCGAGCAGGCCTGGGGCGATGTTTCCCCCAAACGCGCTGCCCGGATCGTCGCCGACCTCGACACCGTCACCCAAGCCGCCGCGCGCCTCGCCGAACAACCCCTCCCCCAAACCAAATGAAGCCGACCCGCAATTATCCCCTCCTGCTCGCCAGCCAGTTCCTCGGCGCGCTCGGCGACAACATGATCCTCGCCGTCATCCTCGGGCAACTCACCTTCAAGTTTCAGCAAGGCACCATCTCCGCCCAGCACCTCGGCACCGCCAACGCGATCTACACCACGCTGCTCTTCGTCCCCTACGTCCTGCTCGCGCCGCTGGCGGGCTTTCTCAACGACCGTTTCGCCAAGACCCGCTGGCTCCTCGGCGGCAACAGCATCAAGCTCCTCGGCACCGCCATTGGCGCGCTCGGCCTCGCCCTCCACCACGACTGGCAGGCCGTCGGCTACCTCGTCGTCGGCATCGGCTCGTGCGTCTATTCGCCTGCCAAATACGGCATCCTCCCGGAAATCCTCCCCACCGAACGTTTGGTGAAAGCCAATGGCACCGTGGAAATGCTCACCCTCGTCGCCATCCTTCTCGGCAGCATCGCCGGCTCGCAGCTCATTGACCGCCTGCCCGCGCTCACCTGCTACACCGTGCTCCTCGCGATCTACGGCCTCTCCACCGCGCTGAACCTCGCGATGACCACCACGCCGCACGACCCCACCGTGCGGCTCAATCGCAGCGTCGCCGAATTCTTCCACAACTCCCGCGCCCTCCTCGCCGCCCCGCGCCTCGGCCGCGTCCTGCTCGGCACCACGCTCTTCTGGATTTGCGGCGCGGTGATGAAAATGAACTTCCAGCCCTTCGGCCTGAAAACCCTCGCCCTGCCCAACAACACCGCCATCGCCCTGCTCGGCCTGTGGCTCAGCATCGGCGTCATGATCGGCAGCGTGCTCGCCGGACAACTCCATAAAGTCGGCGACCTCCGCACCACCCGCGCCTACGGCATCGGCCTCGCCGCCTTCATCACCGCGCTCGGTGTCAGCGGGTTTCTTCCATCCCTCCTCGCCATGAAGGTCGAGATGCCCGTCCTCGGCCAGCAGGTCCTGCCCATCGTCGGCCTGCTCATTGGCGCGGGCGTGCTCGCCGGCCTCTTCCTCATCCCGCTGAACGCCGCGCTCCAGGCCGAGAGCGACCCCGCCAAACTCGGCAAAACCATCGCCACGCAAAACTTCCTCGAAAACCTCGCCATGTGCTTCGGGGGCGGACTCGTCTTCCTCGCAACCCACTTCAATGCCAGCGCGCCCCAGGTGTTCCTCGGCCTCGCCGCCATCGTGGTCCTCGTCATCGCCGTGCTACGCTTTCCGGAACGTCCCGCTCCAATTGAATCCACCGTGAACCCGAACTAACTCACGTTTCCATGAAACCCCTCGTCCGCCTCCTGCTCCGCCTGCTCTTCCGCTTCCGCGCCTTCAACGAAGCCGTGCTCGACACGCCCGGCCCCGTGCTGCTCGTGCCCAATCACGTCTCGTGGATCGACTGGCTGTTCCTCGGCGTCTGCCTCGACGACGACTGGAAATTCGTCACCTCCAGCACCACCGCGCAGACAAGCTGGGTGCATCGCAAACTGATGATCAACGGCATGACCTTTCCCATTGATCCCGCGTCGCCCTACGCCGCGCGGCACATGGCGGAGTTCCTGCAAAAAGGCGGCCGCCTCGTGCTCTTCGCCGAGGGCCGGCTCTCGCACACCGGCACGTTGATGAAGCTCTTCGACGGCACCGGCTTCCTGCTGCACAAGACCCACGCCAAGGTCATCACCGCGTATCTGCGCGGCACGCTGCGGGTTCCGTTCTCGCCGCATCCGGGGTGGAAGAAATGCTTCCCGCGCATCTCCGCGCACTTCAGCGAAGTGCAGGCCCCGCCCAATCTCGAACACATCAGCACCACCCTCGCGCGCTCGACCTTCACCACCTGGCTGCGCGACAAAATGGTCGAGCAGCAGTTCAACGTGGAAATGCAAATGGGCCCGCCCACCTTGCCCGAAGCCATTGCCGAGTCCGCGCGCCAGCGCCCCGGCCAGATCGTCCTCGAGGACGCCAGCTTGCAATGCCTGTCGTATCGCAAGCTGCGCCTCGCCGCCCGCGTCCTCGCCGGCCAGATCGCCTCGCGCACCACCGGCCCGGCGGCGCACGCCCGCGTCGGCGTGCTCCTCCCCAACGTGAACGCCACGCCCATCGTGCTCCTCGCGCTCTGGGAGCTGGGGAAAATCCCCGCCGTCCTGAACTTCTCCACCGGCAACGCCATCATGGTCGCCTGCGCGCAGCTCGCGGGCCTCACGCAGATCATCACCTCCCGCCGATTCCTCGACCGCGCCAAGCTCACCGCCCAACCCTTCACCGACGCCGGGATCGAGATGCTCTACCTCGAAGACCTCAAGGCCGGCGTGAGCGGCGGGGACAAACTCCGCGCGCTCTTCCATGTGCTCCTCGGCACTGATCAGCCCGCCCGCATCCCCGCCGAAGAAACCGCCGTGATCCTCTTCACCAGCGGCTCCGAGGGCACGCCCAAGGGCGTCGAGCTGTCGCACCGCAACATCCTCGCCAACATCCGCCAGATGCTCGCCGTCACCGACATCACCGACAGCGACCGCCTCTTCAACTGCCTCCCGCTCTTCCACAGTTTCGGCCTCACCGTCGGCACGCTGCTGCCCCTGGTGCGCGGCCTCTACTGCTTCATCTACCCGTCGCCGCTGCATTACCGCATGATCCCGGCCACGCTCTACGACCGCGACTGCACGGTGTTTCTCAGCACCAACACCTTCCTCAACGGCTACGCGCGCAAGGCCAATCCCTACGACTTCCGCTCCATGCGCTACCTCTTTGCCGCCGCGGAGAAATTGCAGGAAGCCACCGCCACCACCTGGTCCCAGCGCTTCGGCGTGCGCATCCTCGAAGGCTACGGCGCGACCGAATGCGCGCCGTGCCTGAGCGTGAACACCCCGCTCGAACCCCGCTACGGCTCCGTCGGCCGCCTCATGCCCGGCATGGAATATCGCCTCGAAACAATCGAGGGCGTCGAGGACGCCGGCCGCCTGCTCGTGCGCGGCCCCAACGTGATGAAGGGCTACCTCAATGCCGACGCCAACGCCAAGTTCCACGCGCTCGGCGGCTGGTATGACACCGGCGACATCGTCCACATCGACGCCGAGCACTACCTCCACATCCGCGGCCGCCTGAAACGCTTCGCCAAAGTCAGCGGCGAAATGGTCAGCCTCACCGCCGTCGAGGACGCGCTCGCGGGCGCCTTCCCCCAGTACGGAATGCGCTGCCAGACCGCCGTCGTCACCCGCCACTGCGAGGACAAAGGCGAGGCGCTCGTCGCCGTCACCAACGAACCCAAGCTCACCCTCGAAGAAATCCGCACCGCCATCAAAGCCAGGGGCCTCACCAATCTGAGCGTCCCCCGCGAAGTCATCGCCGTGCGCGAAATCCCCAAGCTCGGCACCGGCAAGACCAACCATCGCGAATTGCAGAAGCTGGTCGAAGCCCTGCCGGCCGCGGCTGGTTCCGCACCGGCTGAACCCGGCGCGGCGGGTGATGCGGGCGAGCACGGGTGAGCGAAACCGATGGGGTGGCATTGCTGGCCGGCCCGGCCGTTCCACCGGCAGGTTGACTGTGGGCATCTATTGCGGGCGCATCTCGGTTTCTTGCAACGGTCGGTGCATGTTGGCGCAGTCCCGCAGGGACGACCGAAAATAGCCCAGCACTTCAGTGCTGGGCATACGGTCGGAGAACCGGAAAGTCCCGTCAGGGACGAAAGAAGCGGGACGGCGCACGGTTTCTTTCGTCCCTGACGGGACTTGGTTCGCTACCGCCGCGGACCCAGCACTGAAGTGCTGGGCTATTGTCTTTCGCCCGCTGGGCTGGGGATGGGAAACAGCGGGCGTGCAAGAAACTGAGATGCGCCCAGCTATTGCTAAGCCGTGTCTCTGTGGTGGTCTCATCGATTTCCACTGCCTAGACACGGCTTAGAAGCAGAAACCTCGTGCGGCCGACTGCGGCGACGTCGCCGCGCTCTGGTAGGAAATTGGTATCCCAACGCTAGCGCGCGCGACTGCGCTACGCTACCGCTCCGCGCGAGTACGCCACCCCGAGAAGCACCGGAAAGCCTGCCCGACATTTGAACGAGCCTCTTGACAACCTTCATAGGGCCGCTGAGGCGCATGGTTAAGCCACGTCATGTTATCCCTGCGTGTGGCTCATCGGTTGAAGCAAATCCCACAGGTTGCCATACAAGTCTTTGAACACTGCGACAGTGCCATAGGGCTCGTTTTTCGGCTCGCGCACGAAAACAATGCCCTGCGCCTTGTAGTACTCGTAGTCTCTCCAGAAGTTGTCCGTGTTAAGGACCAGGAAGACGCGACCGCCCGACTGCGCACCGATGCGGGACTCTTGCTCTGGCGTGGATGCCCTGGCGAGCAGCACACGCGACTCTGTCGCGCCCGGTGGCGTGATGACTACCCAACGCTTTGCTTGCTCTGGGACGGGCGAATCTTCGACGAGGAGGAAACCCAGCTTGCCAACGAAGAACTCCAGCGCTTCATCGTAGTCGCGAACAGCCAGGGACACCAAACCAAGAGATTGCTTCACCTGGGACATGCGTGCTCGAAGTGGCCTAACGATCCAAGCCCAGCGATCCGGCCCGCAAGGGCGCAAGAGTGCAGCCGGGACGCGATGACCGGGCACACTGCAGGGAATGGTTAGGCGTCATGGTTTCGACTCCGAAATCTCCTCCACAATCAACCACTTGTCGTCTTTCTTTGCGACGAGCATCGACAGTGGGCTCGAATATTTCTTGAGCTCTGAGTAGCGGGTGGCAACGATTCGCACCTTGCCGCCCTCCTCCCGGTAGCCAACGTCCGAATACTTGTTGGTGTCTCCTCGTTCCTTGGCAAGGGGCATCGCCCCTCGAACTAACTGTTTGTAGGTTGGTGCGGGGAGCGACATGGTGCGTGACGTGCCGTCAGGGTAGCGCCGTACATTTTTGATGACGGCATCGTCAGCGTAGAGGTCGGCAACTGCCGGGTCGAACTTCCTCTCAAGTTCCACGTAACTTGCAAAAACCTGCTTGGCTTCGTTGGTCGCCGAACCTGCGTGTCCGCTCAGGGTCAGCATTGTCACTGCGAGTGTGAACAGTATGTTTTTCATCGGTGGTAGATGGTGCGAATGGAGCCTAACAACCCAAACTCAACGACCCGGCCCACGAGGGCGTGCGCTTGCGACCGCGACGCGATGGCCGGGTCCGCTGCGCCGCATGGCTAGGTGTTTGGTCGATTGCCGTCATAGGCCAAGTTCGGTGAGGGACGCGTGGTCGTCGGGCCGGCGACCGAGTGGCCAGTGATACTTCCTATCGCTCTCTTGAATTGGGAAGTCGTTGATGCTGGCAATGCGTCGTTGCATAAACCCATGCTTGTCGAACTCCCAATTTTCGTTGCCATAGGAGCGGAACCAATGACCAGCGTCGTCGTGCCACTCGTAGGCAAAGCGCACGGCGATACGATCGCCGTGATAAGCCCAAAGCTCTTTGATGAGACGATAATCCAGTTCCTTGTTCCACTTGCGGGTGAGAAACTGAACGATGGCTTCTCGGCCTGATAAGAACTCCGCACGGTTGCGCCAAACGCTGTCGGGTGTGTAAGCGAGTGAAACGCGTTCCGGGTTACGAGTGTTCCATGCGTCCTCAGCCATGCGGACTTTTTGGGCTGCGGTCTCGGCGTCGAATGGGGGAAACGGTGGTCTTGGATTTTCAGTGGTGAGCATATTTAAAAAACATGTGCGAGAATGCCTGATAACCCAAGCTCAGCGACCCGGCGCACGGGACGCAGGGATTGCAACCGCGACGCCCCCGCCGGGTTAGATGTCATGTTGGGTTGAAACACGCTCCCATTCGGGAGCACGCTCAGGCCGAATCCAGTCAGTTAATCCAACCAAACTCGGCCTTATGAAAACCTATCACCTCAAGCCCGCCACAACACCGGCGACCCTAGCCAGCGACCCGGCCCACGAGGGCGTGCGATTGCAACCTGGACGCGATGGCCGGGTTAGATGCAGCGCATGGTTGAACGCGTTCGCATGTTGGTCGCGCTCATGTGGAGGTCAGCCACGAACCGCTGCTTCGATCTCAGCAATGTCGATCTTCATTTGTTTCATCATCGCTGCCATCGCCTTCGCAGACACATCCTTGTCGGCACTCGTCGTCAACTCCGTCAGCCGTTTAGGGTAAACCTGCCACGACACCCCGTAGCGGTCCTTGAGCCATCCGCAGTGGCTTTCCTCGCCGCCATGCGCTGTCAGTGCTGCCCACAGCCGATCAGACTCGGCCTGATCGTCCGTCGCGACCGAAATGGACACCGCCTCGGTCAGAGTGAACATCGGCCCGGCATCGAGAATCTGGTAGGGCACCCCGCCCAGCGTGAAGTCGATGACTGAAAAAGTGCCATGTCCGGCATCACTAGAAAAGGTTGTCTCGACTCGGCTTCCTGGGATCAGTGAGCAGTAGAATTCTGCGGCTTCACGGCCTCGCCCGTCGCGAAACCAGAGGCAGGTGCGGATTGTTGTCATGTGTTGATTGGAAAAGACGTGGCTAGCGGCCTAACGACCCAAGCTCAGCGACCCGGCCCACGAGACGCGTCGATTGCAACAGTGATGCGATGGCCGGGTTAGATGTCATGTTGGGTTGAAAGCCGCCCCCATCCGGGAGCACGCTCAGGCCGAATCCAGTCAGTTCATCCAACCACACTCAACCCTATGAAAACCTATCACCTCAAGCCCACCACAACGCCCGCGAACCTAGCCAGCGACCCCCTCGCCCGCAAGCCGCATCCCAACTCGCCGTCCGCCCGCGCCGCCGCCGCGCTCACCGACGCCATTGCGCCCGCGCCCGCCCTGCCGCCGCCCGTGCCGGCCCCGCGCGTCCGGCCCCGCGGCCGCCCGTGCAACCGCTGCCCAAGGCGGTCGTGGACCCCGCCAAACCGGCGCTCAAGCTCGGGCTGGATGTGCATCTGGAGTTCCTCATGGCCGTCGCCCAGCGCGACCACGCCGCCCCGCAGGCCCCGCGCAAGTTCACCCGCGAACACCTCGTCGCCCAGGTCCGCAAATGGGTCGCTGAGGGCCTCACCGTCTTCTGCGTGCAGGAGGCGTGCGGCTTCGGCTTCGTGCTCCACCGCGAGCTGGTCGCCGCCGGCGCGCAGAGTTTTCTCATCACGCCCATCGCCCTCAACGGCAAGCGCAAGACCGACAAGCTCGACGCCCGCGCCCTGTGTCTGCGCCTGTCCCGCTGGGTGGATGGCAATCGCGACGAACTCTCGCCCATCCGCATTCCCAGTGCGACCGAGCAACACCGCCGCGAAGGCACCCGCCGCCGCGAGTTCCTCACCGGCGAGATCCGCCGGCTGGCCAACCGCGGCCACGGCCAGGTCGCCGAATATTGTCACGTCAAACTCATGCACCGCTGGTGGGGACCGCGCAATTGGAAGAAGCTGGCGACCCTCGATCCGTGGGTGCTGGCGGTGCTGGCCGAGCTGCGGGAACTCATCCTCGCCGTGGAGGCCCAACTCCTCAAGCTGGAGGCGGAACTGATCGCGCAGGTGAAGGACCAGCCCCGGCCCAAGGCGCTGGGTGAACTCACCCTGGTCATCCTCGATGCCGAGATGTGTGACTGGCACCGCTTTGGCAACCGCAAGCAGATCGGGAGTTACACCGGGTGCTGTCCCGGCGAGCACAGTTCCGGGGGCAAACGCCGCGTGGGGAGCATCGACCGCATGGGCAACGGGCGCGTGCGGACCGTGCTGGTCGAGGCCGTATGGCGCTTCCTGAGATGGCAGCCCGGCTGGAAGGCCGCGCAACGGCTGAAGGTCAAACTCACCTCCGGCACGGCGCTCAAGAAGAAGACCGTCATTGCGCTGGCCCGGCAACTGGCCATCGACCTGTGGCGCTGGCGCACCGGCCGCTGCACCCTCGAGGAACTCGGCTGGGTGGCCGCATAGCCGCTCCGGACTAACTACTAATCACTAATTACTAATTACTTTCCCACATTGCCCCCGTGGCAACTTCCAGGACAACGAGCGTGATACTTTTGGCGGCCGGGCGGTTCCTGCCCGTAGCTGCAGCTGGTGAGGCGTTGAGTCTCGCCCGTCGGTTAGATGGGGCGGAGCCCCCGGTCGCCGCAGTCACTACAAGAACGACATATTGGGCGTTGGGTCTTATCCCAACTGTCCGGATAGGAGCTGGTGTGTGGCCGGCAAGCCACAGACTCCTCAACGCGGCGACCCCGGTCAGTCAGAGACACGCACGGAATCCATGGAAGCACCCCTCCCGGACGGAGGAGAAAGGAACGGCTTAGAAGCAGAAACCTCGTGAGGCCGACTTAGGCGTCGTCTCCGCGTCCCCGGTAGGGATCTGGTCTCTCACCGCTACCGCGCGCGACTCCGCTGCGCTCCCGCTCCGCTACGCGCGATTACGCCACACCGAGAACCAACAAAAAACCTGACGGACATTTGAACGACCCTCTTGACAACCCTCATAGGCGCTGCAGCGCTTGGTTCGGCGACGTTCGTTGAGAACAGTGAATACGTGCGACGAGACTGGTCATACTGTTTGCTTGTTCCAGCTTAGGTCGGCGTGCCGTAGCTGCTCCTGAAGGTTCCAATCGATGGGGCGTTCGCGCTCGGCAAACCACGGCGCCCCGCGCTGAATCCATTTGTCTCGGTAATCGGGTATGTCGTCGTTGCCGTATTCACAGCCGCAACAGTGGCATATCCAGTAGGAAAAACGCAGTGTCTCCTCCTCCACAGGCTCCTCAAAGGCGATGCCACAGATGGGACAGTGAGTGATTTTCACGGGAGACGTGCGGAGTCGCCGAACATGAATTCGGCCAAATCCGAATTTGGCCTAGTACGGCTGGGTTTGGCCTAGTACAGTTCATCTGGTGCCGATTCGGGCTTGTTTTGGTAAATATGGCAAGCGGGATTTGGCTTAGCATGAGCGTCCCGTCAGACAACTCTTTGGCCTATCCCGGTCGCCCGGTCGCCCGGTTCGTTCCCAACCCCAAACTGCGATTTCTAGACCAGTGCCGGGAGGTGCTCCGGTTTAAGCAAATGGCCCGGCGGACGGAAGAGGCGTACGTGGACGGGATTCGGCGCTTTATTGTCTGGAGCGGCAAGCGGCATCCGCGGGAAATGGGCACGGCGGAGGTGCGGAAATTTCTTACCTGTCCGGCGGCCGAGCGGAACGTCGGGGCGGCGACCCAGAATCAAACGCTCAACCCGCTGGTTTTCTTGTATCGGGAAGTGATGGGCAGCTTGCAGAATCCGTAGCGGTGCTGGACCCCGGCAGCCGAACCCCGGATGGGGTTCCCGGTAAATAGCCGGGGGTGCGCGAGGCACGAGCGTACCCCCGGAAAGGGGCGGAGAATCAGCATCTACCCCGGAGGGGTAGCCCCATCCCGTGAGTTGCGGACGATTTAGGGAGCGGGGAACCCCTCCGGGGTTCCGGAGCGCGGCGGCTGGTTTCCGGGGGTCTCGCTCGTGCCTCGCTCCACCCCCGGCTATTCATGGAGAACCCCTCCGGGGTTCGTCCATGGGCGGCCGGAACCAAGCCCGACTAATCGACCGGACGTTGCGGGCGACCGCGACTGCTCATTTCGCCCATGAGTTGCGCCATGCGTATGCCACGCATTGTCTGAATCGCGGGGCTAATCCCCGGGCGATTCAGGAGGTGATGGGGCACCAATCGCTGGAGACGACGATGGCTTATTTGCACGCGGAGGCGCTGGGGGGGCGGAGTCCGCTGGACGGCGAGGGATGAGGCGGCGGTCTGGGCGAATTTTGGTGGGGTTTGCATTTTGGGATCGGTCGCTCGCTTGTTCATACAGAATCAGTAGCATCCGGATGTTGTGATAGGTGCCTGTCGTAACGCATTGGTCCGCAGCGGAGTGCGTTGACATCAGGGTGTGAGCGATTTGAACTTTTCGCCAGTTTTTCTGCGTCTTTGCTTTCAGTTTTTGCTTGCCAGAATGCTGTCA
>CAMAUZ010000122.1 GCA_945861535.1 Akkermansia muciniphila
CTCCGCCAGGAGCGATGCGCCTAAAAACGGAGAATTTGGGTGATTTATCCGTCGCCGGAGGAAAAATCCGTCGCGCACCGCCTGCGCACCCCCTCCGCGTCGCGCCCCGTTTCCAAAAACGCGCGTTTTCGGCCAGACACTAATTACTAATTACTAATTACTAACCCCCCAAACCCCAAACCCTAAACCTTAGAAAAACATGCCCACCACCAACAGCTATTACCCCTCCCGCATCGGCGACCAGATGGTCTGGCTGCGCAACTTCCGCAACAAACTCCCCAACTATCAGGCCGCCCTCGGCTACGAGGCGGACGACATCACCGCCATCCAGGCCGATTGCGACCGCCAGGTCTGGCTCCTCGAGACCTTCCAGGAAGCCGCCCAATCCTTCGCCCAGGCCGTCACCGCCCACATCCGGCTGCTCCAGAACGGCACCGGCAACGCCCTCGTCGCCCCGCCCGCCTTCACCCTGCCCGCCGCGCCCGTGCCCCCGGCCAACGTCCTCCCCGGCGCCTTCAAGCGCCTCACCACCTTCATCCGCAACCTCAAGACCCGCCCCGGCTATGGTGCCTCCATCGGCCAGGACCTCGGCGTGGTCGGCGCCGAACAACCCGCCCCCGACGCCCAGACCACCAAGCCCGCCATCAAGGCCGTCCTCGTCACCGGCGGCCACGTCGAGATCCAGTGGAAGAAACTCGGCTTCACCGGCGTGCGGATCGAGGTGGACCGCGGCAACGGCCAATGGGCCTTCCTGGCCATCGACACCGAGCCGCACTACGTCGATACCCTCACCCCCGCCCCCGGCACCGCCGCCGTCTGGAAATACCGCGCCATCTATCTGCAGGGCGACCAACCCTTCGGCCAATGGTCCGACACCGCCACCATCGCCGTGCAGGGGTGAAATCAACCGCAATTCCCAACAACAACCACAACCATCAACACCAAACCCAATGATCGTATGAAAAACCTCCTGACAACCACCAACCGTTGGCTCTACGCTGTGCTAGTGCTCACCTCGGTTTCGATCAGTTGTCTCAACGCATCGGCTCAAACTGTTAGCGAAGGAATCCGATTCAATATGTTTCGGGCCGACCGCCAATCCGTACTGTTCGAAGGCGCTGGAGAGGCCGGCCTTCATATTGATATGGCGGTCGGCACCGCTACGTACGTCTATCAATACGGGTCAAACGCAACCTATACCGCCACCCTCGATCAGTGGTGGTCCGACTACTACGCCGATTGGGTCTCCTGGCCAGAGTCGTATGTGGGAACCAACCGTTGGACTATTGACCCAGCCGGCGCTCTAATCGGGGACCCAGACTCGGGTGCGCCGCTTGACTATAATACATGGACACGTCGATCCAATAATATCCCAGTGGCTACGTACCAAGATACCTTTCCATATTTCAGCGCTTTGGAGAATATCCAAGCTAAAGGAACGATCCCCTCTCTTGGAAGGACCAACATGGACTGCAAGCTCGACCTGGTCATTCTCGGTGACCGTTCAGACTTTACCAACGACGTGATTGTCAAATTCACCATCACCGCCACCAATGCCGACACCGGAGTCCGAATCCCCGACAGCGACATCACCATCTACACCAAGCCGGTCACCAATGGCGTTGCATGGAAGAAGTTCAAGGAATGGAGCACCCCGGATGTCACACCTGTGATCAGCGGACATGACAACTATACCTTCGAACTGAGCGCCGAGATCGGACGACCAAATATAATGCTGGATGATGCCAATATCACGGGGTTAACGCTCACGAATTGGAATGGGACGACCAACAAACTTTATGTTGGAGAACTGTTCTGGCCTTACGTCACTTTGGGCAGTTGGAATAATTTGGTAACGAATTATTGGTGGACCGTACCCGGAGGTAGGGTAAAGGATTGGTACGCCGATCTTTCAAATGGTTTTGAAATTCCATTTGTCGATCTCGATCATTGCACTAACATTGATGTCTGGTGCTCCTTTGTTTATCCGCTGACCAATGCCTATCTTGGATGTCAGATTCAGATTATGGGGGAAACACTGCGTCCTTGGAGTTTAATCAACATCCACACTCCCCCTGTTTCAGTCGCCTGGGACACCAACCCAATCACAGTCGATGAAAATTGGCTGCAATTTGGAACGAACACATCGTGGGAGACTGGTGGCGTGCGATTCACTAACTCAATCACGGGTGATGCGGGCTTCGGCGCCTTCACGTTTGTGCAAACTTTAGGTATTTACCGCGAACGCCACTGGGATAGCTTTGGGGATTATATGAGGCAGTACCTTTCAGGGGAAGATTTGTTGGATGGGAATCTTCCGTACCGTGTCGAATCCTCCACCGCAACTGGATTATCTACGGCCGACACACCGGGATCTATGACTGGTAACGATGGCTATCGGAAGATAAGTGATCGCTTCAGTATGTATCTCATGTGGAAATCATCCCTTCGAGCTGGCTCTATTCCAGCAACCCGTTGGAGATTTGATTGGATATTTCAAGCGGAGGCGACGAATGCCCCGGGCAGTGGTTGGTCTCTTGTACCAGGTTCCACAAACGGATCTGTTACCACATCTACGGAATCGGGCCGCCTTCCATTCTGGACCAATAATGTTCAGACTTTAATTCAGGGTCCCTGGCAACCAATTCCTTAATTAATGGTCATGCTAACTGATATGAAAATGGCATGCATTTGGTTCGCACTAACCTTCTGCGGAACGGCAATTGCAGCAGATACAAAAATTGTTTTCAAAGAGAGGTTTATTACGAGAGATGCCGGGATGAACGCGCAACGCGCCGAGCAAAAGGAAAATATCCGCAGGATCATAAACGCCGCCTCTTTGGCGGAATCCCAGAACCGTTTTGGGCGAACATCGGATGGCTTGAGCGTTGGATTGTTTATCCTCGAGCCAGACAATGTGACCATTTCCTCGATGTACGCAGCACTTGTTCTGTGGAACCAGACCCCCGATCCAGTGACCTTCTGGGGAACGATGGACCACGATATTTTTGCTCTCAATGCGATCGGAGTTGGGAACCATGGAATCGAGCGGACTAGGGAAGGGGAATTCTTCGGGGATTCATTACTAATTCGGGATGGAAGGCCGGTGGTGTTTGAACAAGGGCCTCCTAAAAAGGTGACGTTGCAAGGAGGTACGCAGTTTGTATACGAGATCAATCTTGCCAATGTTTTCAAATTCAAACCGAATGAAGAGGTGGTACTTACGGCTACCGGACGATTGCGAGATCCGCAGTATAATATCACCCGCGAGTTGCGCTCGGAAAATGTTATTGTGGTGCCTAAAGAGAAGAGCAGCAAAGCGAGTTTGTTTGATGGCCCCCACATTCCCGCAGAATACATGAAGTATGCTACGAACCGGCCCATGAGAAACGAGCCACCACCGAATCCGGCTGATGCAATCAAGACGAGGCTCCCGCATCCTCCGTCCCAACTGCCGGCAGTGGCGGACCGGGTCAAGACCGCTCCGAGCGGGGAGGGGGTTGGGAAAGGTCGGACGGCAACTAACAAGGTAACCGAGCCGCCCCGCTCTGCAGATCAGGATTATGTCGAGAATCCAGCTGGTTCGTCGCAGACCAAGTATTTTCTCGCGGGAACAGTTCTGGCGTTACTAGTCATCGGCGGATTTCTTCTTAGACGGAGGTAAGCGATTGGTCACCTCCGCCGGCGGGTCCGCCACCCACCCGGTTCGGTGATCCAGATCATCTGGCTGCGCAACTACCGGAACATAATCCCCAACTACCAGACCGCCCTCGGCTACGGGGACGACGACATCACCGCCATCCAGGCCGATTTCGACCGCCTCGTCGGGCTCGCCAAGACCTTTCAAGGTGCCGCCCAATCCTTCGCCCAATCCGTCACCTCCCATATCCGCCTGATCCAGAACGGCACAGGCAACCCCCTCGTCGCCCTGCCCGCCCTCCCCTCCTTGCCCGCGAGTCCCCAAACCACCACCACCCTCTACGACCTCCACGGTCGCCCTTTGAAAACCCTCCTCTCCAACGGCACCAGCACCATCAACACCTACCACGCCACCGGCGAACGCCAGCGCACCTCCGGTTCCCGTACCTATCCCGTGGAATACGCTTACGACCACGCCGGCCGCATGAAGACCCTGAAAACCTGGCGCAACTTCGCCAGCGATGCCGGGGCCGCCCTCACCACCTGGAACTACTCCGCCCAGCGCGGCTTCCTCGTCGCCAAACAATACGCCGACGCCCAGGGACCGACCTACACCTATACCGCCGCCGGACGCCTCGCCACCCGCACCTGGGCACGGGGAATCACCACCTACTACGCCTACAACAATGCCGGCGACCTCGCGTCCGTGAACTACGACGACAACCTCACCCCCGGCGTCACCCACACCTACGACCGCCGCGGCCGTCCCCTCACCCGGAGCGCGGGCGTCTCGCCCGCCAGCACCCTCACCTACAACCCCGCCGGCCAAATAACCTCCGAAACCCTCGCCACCGGCCTGACGGTAACGAATACCTACGACTCCCTCCTCCGCCGCTCCGGTCTTGCTGCCCTATCCCCCAGCTCCCAGACCCTATCCGCCGCCGCCTACACCTACGACTCCGCCTCCCGCCTGGAATCCGTCTCCGACGGCACCAACACCGCCACGTACACTTACGTTGCCAACTCCCCCCTCGTCAGCCAGATTGCCTTCACCCAATCCGGCCAGCCCCGCATGACGACCACCAAACAATACGACTCCCTCAACCGCCTCACCTCGATTGCCTCCGGAGCGCCGAACTCCAATTCGGCCCTTTCCTCCTTCGCCTACGACTACAACAGTGCCAACCAACGCACCCGCACCACCCACGCCGACGCCTCCTACTGGATTTACCAATACGACACCCTCGGCCAAGTCACCTCCGGCAAACGCTTCTGGGCCGATGGCACCCCCGTCGCCGGCCAACAGTTCGAGTACGGCTTCGATGACATCGGCAACCGCCAGACCGCCGCCCACGGCGGCAACGCCGGCGGCTCCAACCTCCGCGTTGAGACCTACACCGCCAACGATCTCAACCAATACACCCAGCGCACCGTCCCCGGCTTCGCCGAAGTCCAGGGCCGCGCCCGCAGCGACGCCACCGTCACCGTCAACCTCCAAGCAACCACCCGCCAAGGCCCCTACTGGCGCTCCGAACTGATTACTGATAACTCGATTACTGCCGTCCGGCTCGGCATCACCAACGTCGCCGTCCTCCGTGGTGGCGGCACCGGCGGCACCGATCTCGTCGCCAGCAACACCGGCACCCTCTTCCTTCCCCAAACCCCCGAGACTTATCTCCACGACCCCGACGGTAACCTCACCCGCGACGGCCGCTGGACCAACTCCTGGGACGCCGAAAACCGCCTCATCCGCACCGAATCCCTCGCGAGCACTCCCGCTTCGGCCCGCGTGCGCCAAGATTGGAGTCACTTGCCCGATGGACGTTGGGCACAACGCATCATCTACTTTTGGACTAATGACGACTGGGTGCCCCAAGCCACCAACCGCTTCCTCTGGGACGGCCAAGTCCTCCTCGCCGTCCTCAACGGTGCCAACCAACCCGAACAAACCTACCTCCGCGGCCTCGACCTCAGCGGCACCCCGCAAGGTGCGGGTGGCGTGGGTGGCCTGCTGGCCGTAAACCTTGGCACCAACGGAACCCACTTCGCCTGCTTCGACGGCAACGGCAATGTCTCCGCTCTCATTAGCGCCGACACCGCCGCCGAGACGGCCCGCTACGAATACGACTCCTTCGGCAACACCCTCCGCGCCACCGGCCCCGTCGCAGACGCCAACTCCCTTCGCTTCAGCACCCAGTTCACGGACGACCTCACCCGCCGCGTGAAATATCTCTATCGGGATTATGACGCGAGGATGGGGAGATGGATGAGTAGGGATCCGATTGCGGAGGATGGTGGTTTGAATTTCTATGCGCCCATTGGCAACGACTTAATCTTCTCCGTTGACTATTTAGGACTCTGGAAGATTGAAAGAAAAGGAGATCCTCGCGCGATCGCCTATGCCGAGACCGACGACACAATTGTTGGGCTGGCAAAAAAGATTAAACTAAATGAGGACGAATGGCCGCAATGGTTGAAAGAGAAGTTTGTCTACACCAAACCCTATGACAAGAATACAGAACTGACGGCGTGCGATTCGTTCACGATTCCAAATACAGCATACATCGACGGAGCTGATTACCTTTATTTACTTACATGGAAGCGCCTGCATGATTATGAAAACAAGGTTAAAAAGCAATGGGTTGCAGATGGGTACTATGTCGTCAAGACAGCCCCGGCTTTAGTTTCCGCCGGCTCTATGACAACCCACCTCGATGATCCGAATATCTACGCATATCTCTATATTGGGCACGGGAGGTATGGAGCGGCTTACCCCCATGAAAGCAGTACGCTAGGCTCTGGACGACACACACGATTCGGAATCTCGGACTTTCGGCTGATCGCATGTTACAATCAAGCTAATCATCCTGACTGGGGCAAAAATGTGTCTAAGCTCGGTATATTGACAATTCCAGGGGTTGACTTGTATAACGGCAATGAAAGTGATCTGAGGACGTTCAACGGAGAATAAGTACCATGAGTGAAGACAAAATCTGCAAAACGAACCTTGCTCTCGTTGTCGCCAATTTTCTTCTTCAGGTATTCGTAGAGCTAAACGGGACAATCCAAATTACAAGTTCTGGGTTGAACTCTACATTCATAGAAGACAGTCTATTGCTCATAGGAATAGGGACGGCGCTGTTGAGTTTGTTTTATTGCAAACAGAGGTGGGAGGTTCCGGTCCTGTGTTTGATTGTATATATGCAGATATTTTATCCCGGCATAAAGGGTTGGATTGAAAATCGATAATTACATTCTAAATGGTCGCAGCAGTATTAATAATGGAGTTATCAAGAGGTTCGGGCATGGGGTTGGGATATTGCATAAACGGACCAATACTCCCCATTGGCACTAAAGCGTTAAGCCATCGAAAGAAATGAACTTCGCCAACCAACGCTCCCGTGTTTCGCACGCCGACGGTTCCTACTGGATTTACCAATACGACACTCTCGGCCAGGTAATCTCCGGCAAACGCTTCTGGGCCGACGCCCGCCGTCGCCGGCCAGCAGTTCGAGTACGGCTTCGATGACATCGGCAACCGCCAGACCGCCGCGCCCGTGGGGCAGGCTTCCAGCCTGCCAGTTCGGGCGGCATCCCTGCCGCCCGTTCCCGCGCCGGATGTGCGTGGTGGCCGGATAGGAACACGGGGCACGGATGCCCCGCCAACTGGCAGGCAGGGATGCCTGCCCCACACCGGCGGCTCCAATCTCCGCGTGGAGACCTACACCGCCAACGCCCTCAACCCATACACCCAGCGCACCGTCCCCGGCTTCGCCGAGGTCCAAGGGACCCAGTTTGGAGTTCTGCGTTTACGCGGCCCGTTGGTCGCCCGCCGCCCGAACCGCGTAAACGCGGAACTCCAAACCGGGGTCTTCCAATAGGGGATCCGTTACGGATCGCAGGGGATGTGCGCCTTCGGTGCGGCCCTCCCCGTTCGTGCCCCACGGGCCTGAGCGTCGAGACCCGGTTGCGGCAGTTCCGTGACGAAACCCGCAACGCCTCACGCTCCCGATGAAACCTCCCGTTTCCGCAGGGTCTTCTGCTTTCGTGTTCTTCGAGTATTTCGTGGTTCCAACGGCTTTTTCTCGGAGCGGTTTCGGGGCTTCCGGCGCGCGCTTTTCATCCGCGCCGTCTGGGTCGTCACGGCCTGCCACAACGCCCCGGATTGCTGCCATTCAAGCACGAGTTCGCGGAACGCAGCGGCGGCGGGTGATTCGTCCTCCTCGCACCAGACCATGACGAGATCGACGGCGCGTTCAGGGATCAGCGGGCGGTAGGCGAGCGGGTGGCCTTCGCCGAGCGCGGCGACGCTGTCGGAGACGATCCCGATGCCCGCGCCGGCCTCGACGTAGCTGAGCACGGTGCTCACGAGGCTGGGCGTGTGGGCGAGCTTCGGCGTGAAGTGTGCGTCGCGACACGCCGCGAGAATGGCGTCGTGCAAGCCCACGCCTTCGCGCCGGGAGAGGATGACAAGGGGTTCTTCCGCAAGTTCACGCCAGCGCACGCTCGCCGACTGGCTGAGGCGATGGCCGGCGGGGAAGACGGCGACGAGCGGTTCGTGGCGCAACAGCAGCGTGCGCAGGCCCAGCGCGTGATGCGCCATGACCGGGCGGGTCAGGCCCACGGCGAGGCGACCGCGCGCGACCATTTCCCAGACCCGCTCGGGTGTGCGTTCCTCGAGCACGACCGACACGTGGGGGAACCGGCGGCGAAACTCGCTGACGAGGCGGCCGAGAAACCGCTGCGTGGGCGGGCCGATGTAGCCGAGGCGCAGTTCGCCCTCCTCGCCGGCGCTCGTGCGTTGCACGCGGCGGACGGATTCGTCGAGTCGTTGCAGCAGCAGGCCGATCTCGTCCAGCAGCACCGCGCCGGCGGGCGTCACACTCACGGAACGGCGGGTGCGATTGAGCAGCAGGACACCGAGATGTTCCTCGAGTTCCTTCACCGCGCGGCTCAGCGCGGACTGCGCGACGTGGAGGCGATGACCCGCTTTCGAGAAGTTCAGCTCCTCGGCGACGGCTTGAAAATAGCGCAGATGGCGTAGTTCCATGGCCGCGGAGTGTAATCGCGGTTCGGCATGACTCCCATGCTTAAATGTCGCTTCCGTGGCGGATGCGCGCGGCGCACACTGTTCGCGTGACGGTTCCGTCGGAGCGCGGCCTTCAGGCCGCAGAAGCGTGCGTCCTGCAAAGGGCAGGCGAATTGTTTGGGTTGTCTTTTCTGACTCAGAAAGAGTGTGGGGACGACGCGGGTTGTTCGGGGCGCTCGCGGCGGGTGGACGCTTCTGCGGCCTGAAGGCCGCGCTCCGGTCGCTCCGGTGGCATCGTTACGGTTCCGTTGAACTTGAAATTTGGCAGATACATTTGGCTCTGGCTCGTCGCGTGGCTCGTGCTGATCACCGTGTTGCACGGCGGTCTGAATCTGCGCTGGTTCGCGCCCGCGCCGGCGCACGGGGCGCGGCTCAAGTACGGCGTCGGCTTCCTGCCGGTGACGTGTCATCTCACTTGCCCGGTCACCGATTTCATCAACAAGAACTTGGAGGGGGAGAGTTTCTTCCAGCCGATGCGGTTCAGCGGTTGGGCGGAATTGAAGGAGATGTTCATCGGCCGGCCGCAAGACATGCCGGCGTCGTTCATCCTCGCGCCGATGGCGATGGCGCTGCGCGAGCAGGGGGTGAAAATCAAGATCGTCCACCTCGGCCATCGCGACGGCTCGGCGGTGATGGTCCACAAGGACTCGGGCATTTTTCAGGTCACGGATTTGCGCGGGAAGACCGTGGCGGTGCCGGGGCGTTACGCGAACCAGCGGTTGATCCTTTATCGCGAGCTGCGGAAATTCGGCATGACGATCAACGACATCAAGATCGTGGAGATGCCGCCGCCGGACATGCCCGCGGCGCTGCTGTCGCGTTCGGTGGACGCGATCTCGTCGGGCGAACCCTTCATGGGCCAGACGGAACTCGATGGCTACGGACGCGTGCTGTTCCAGGCGAAGGACGTGTGGCCGGGCTTCATCTCGTGCGTGCTGGCGGTGCATGAGGACGCCATCCGCAACCATCGCGACGAGATTCAGCGGCTCGTGAACGGCATCGCGGCCAGCGGCAAGTGGATCGACCAGAGCATGGAGCATCGCATGGACGCGGCGGAGTTTGTGGCCAAGGGCTACTACAATCAGAACCCGCGGCTGCTTTCCTTTGTCCTCAGCAAACCACCGGACCGCGTGACGTACAGCCGCCTCAAGCCGCTGCGCGCGGACTTCGAGGAAATCGAGAAGCTGGGCATCGAGGCGGGGATTCTCCAGGGCACCGCGCATTTCGAGGATTACGTGGACGACACGTTCGCGCCCGATCCCGCGCTCGTGAAACCCCCGGCCTTCGAGGTGAAAAAATGAACCACCCGTCGTCGAGTTCACCGGTTCGTCGCGCGAAGTGGCTGGCGCTGGGCTTGCCGTTCGGCGTGGCGGTGCTGCTGCTGGCGGCGTGGCACGGCGCGGTGCGGTGGTCGGGGAGCGATATTTTTCCGACACCGCTGGAGGTGTTGCGCGGGCTGGTCGAGCTGGTCCGGCAGGGATTGCTGCTGAAATACATCGTCGCGTCGCTGTTCCGCGTGACGTGGGGTTTTGGTCTGGCCGTGCTGGTGGGCGTGCCGCTGGGCTTGGTGCTGGGCTGGTTCCGGCTCGCGTATGCGGCGTTCAATCCGTTCATCCAGATTTTGCGGCCCATCTCGCCCATCGCGTGGATTCCGGTGGCGATCCTGTGGTTCGGCGTGAAGGACACCGCGCCGATCTTTCTGATCTTTCTCGCAAGCGTTTTTCCGATCGCGGTCTCGGCCATGGCGGCGGTGCAGAACATGCAGCAGGTCTATTTGCGCGCGGCGCAGAATTTCGGGCTGTCGGGGTTGCCGCTGTTTCGCCGCGTGATCCTGCCGGCCGCGCTGCCGCAGATCATCACGGGGCTGCGCATCGCGCTCGGCGTCGCGTGGCTGGTGGTCGTGGCGGCGGAGATGATCGCGGTGAACTCGGGCCTCGGGTATCTCATCATCGACGCGCGCAACGCGGGCAAGCGCTACGACCTTGTCGTGGCGGGCATGGTGATGATCGGCCTGATCGGGCTGGTGCTCGACGTGTTGATGCGGCAGTTGGAGAAATTCGATGCGGTGCGCTGGGGTTATGGCCAACGATGATCCGTAACCAATCAGCCCAGGCAGGGAAGGTGAACCACAGAGACGCGATGAACATAGAGCGACGACGACGCAGACCAAGGAGCGCGGCTGTGTGCGCCGAGCACCAGCCGCAGCAGGTTGGCCACACGGTACGCCTTCGATTCCAACGGGCGCCCGCGGGGTTTCGGGGCCGCTGCGGCTGGTCCTCGGCGGACACAGCCGCGCTCCTTGGTCTGCGTCGTCGTCGCTCTGGGTTCATCGTGTCTCTGTGGTCAACTTTGGAGTTCATGCTGCATGGACAACGCTAAAACTCTCATCCAAGTCCGCGATGCGTGGATGTCCTTCCCTGGCAAGGAAGGGCGCGACATCAACGTGCTCGAGCGCGTCGGCTTCGAGGTGCGCGCGGGGGAACTGGTGTGCATCGTCGGGCCGTCGGGCTGCGGCAAATCCACGTTGCTGAACATTCTCGGCGGCTTCCTGAAGGAGACGCGCGGCGAGGTCCGCGTCGAAGGTGCGCCGGTCACCGGCCCTGATCCGGGGCGCATTTTTGTGTTTCAAGAAAACGGGGTTTTTCCGTGGCTCACCGTGGAGGAAAACGTCGGTTTCGGCCTCCTCTCGCGGCCGGCGAAAGAGCGCGAGCAGCGCGTCACGCATTACCTCCAGATGGTCGGGCTGACGGGTTTCGAGAAAGCGTATCCGCGCGAACTCTCCGGCGGCATGAAGCAGCGCGTCGAAATCGCGCGCGCGCTGGCCGCCGAGGCGCGCGTGCTCTTCATGGATGAGCCGTTTGGCGCGCTGGATTTCCTGACGCGCCTGAAGATGCGCAGCGACCTCGTCCGTATCTGGCAGGCCGAGCACAAGACCATCCTCTTCGTCACGCACGACATCGAAGAAGCCGTGCAGCTCGCCGACCGCGTGCTCGTGATGAGCCGTCGTCCCGCGACGATTCAGGAGGAAGTGGTGATTGATCTCCCGCGCCCGCGCGACCTCGACTCGCCGGGTTACCTCGCGGCGCGCGACCGCATCTTCGCGATCATGGGCATGGATGCGCACGGCGGCGGGGCAGGGGAACCGCGGTGAAGTGCGGCTCCGGCGCGCGGCTGTGTCGCCGACCAGCCGCAGCGGCCCGGCCGGCGGGGCGGGGGGAATGATCAGTGTTTGCGATAGTTCGTGCCGCCCGCACCGGGGTCTCCGTCTCCTTCTCCTCCGTTCGTGCCTCACGGGGCGAGGGAGACGGGCGCGCTATTTGTTACGGAGGCTCCGGCTCGATCTTCCTCCCGTCCCCTTTTGCCTTTCGCCTTTCCCCGGTCGCTCCCTACGCTTCGCCCATGAACGTCACTGTCCGCGGCCGCACGCACCATTTTCGCACCGTCACTTTTGATTCCGCCAAGAACACCGTGCAGCTCATCGAGCAGCGCCTGCTGCCGCATCAGTTCAAAATTGTCAGTACGCGCGATTATCGGGAGACCGCCGCCGGGATCACCGACATGATCGTCCGCGGCGCGGGGGCCATCGGCGCGACCGCGGCTTATGGGTTGGCCCAGGGCGCGCGGGCGTTTCGCGGGAACAACAGCGCGGGGTTCACCAAGCACGTCGCCACCGTTTTTGACACGCTCAAAAACGCCCGCCCCACCGCCGTCGATCCCGTCAATGCGATGCTCCAAGTCCGCGCCGCCATGAAGCGCGGGCGCACGGTCGCCGAGCAACAGGCGCTTGCCCTCGCCGCCGCCGAGGAATTCGCGCACGAAGATGTCGCGCATTGCGAGGCCATCGGCGCGCACGGGGCGCCGCTCATCGGCGAGGGGATGAACATTCTCACGCATTGCAACGCCGGCTGGCTCGCGTTCGTGGACATCGGCACGGCCACCGCGCCGCTCTACGCCGCGCACGCGCAGGGCCGCAAATTTCACGTCTTCTGCGACGAGACGCGGCCCCGTTGCCAAGGCTCGACCCTCACGGCGTGGGAACTCGCGCAGCAGGGCGTCTCGCACCACATCCTCGCCGACAACGCCGCCGGCTGGCTCATGCAGCGCGGCGAGATCGACCTCGTCATCGTCGGCAGCGACCGCGTCCTGGGCCGCACCGGCGAGGTCTGCAACAAGATCGGCACCTACACCAAAGCCGTCCTCGCCCGGCGCCACGAAATCCCGTTCTACGTCGCGATCCCGCTCTCGACCATCGACTGGCAGCTCGCGTCCGGCGCGGAGATCCCCATCGAAGAGCGGCACGAAAGCGAAGTGCTCGGCGCGTGGGGAATCTTGGATGAACCCGCGGGCGCGGGGCGAAAATCCGCGTCACCATCCGCGCCCCGCGCAGGTGCCAGACGCGCCCACATCCGCATCGCCAACCCCACCAGCGGCGCGCGCAATCCCGGATTCGATGTCACGCCCGCCGAACTCATCACCGGGATCATCACTCCCGCGGGCATCTTCGCGCCGGAGGAGCTCTGGCCGAATCGCGAGCAACTGGGGCACGGGTGAACTATGGCTGCGGGAAACTTGGAGAAAAACGCCGGCAGTGACTGGTGCCGACTCACGGCGTCACGCCAAGCGCGGGGCGGCCGAGCTTCACGCCCTTGCTCCGCGCGTAGTCGATCATCTCGGCGACGGCGGCCTTGCGCTGTTTTTCCGGGAGGAAATTGATGCGGGCGAGTTCCTCGCCAAAGGCGCGGACGTGGAAGTCGCGCATGACGCGCCGCCAGCGGCGTTTCGCGGCGAGCGCGGTGACCGGGCGCACAGCAGCTTCTGTTTTTCGCGTCTTCATAGTCCGTGGAAATGTCGTTCCGCGGCCGGCAGCCATTTTATCACGTCGGTGCCCATCGTCATCCCCACATTGGCTTTTGCCTCTGCCACCATGCGGCTCAGGCCGAATTCCCGCAGTGGTTGGAACGGCAGATGCGTCAAGGCGCACGCCACCCGGATGGTGTGGCCTTCGGCAACACTGAGGTCGCGCCGCCCGGCATTGGCACGGCGGACGGCAGAGACGTAAGGGCGCAAATGATGCTGGTAGAGATGCACGCGAAGCTCGTCGAGCTCGCTCCAAAACTGCCGCTCGGCCAGGAGCAATCGCTTCACCGTACGGGTGTCGGTGAATGGTGCCAGACCGAGAACCGGACGCAGCGGCACGAGCTCGGCCGGTGGTTTCGATGTTGCCATCCTCGTTTGCAAAACCTCGGCGTCGTAAAGGTGCAGCCAGCCATTAACATCCCCCTCGCCCAACATTTCTCCGCCCAAGGCGGTGGCGAACGGCCAGTCCTTGTCGCGATTCGTACGCTTCATTTCGGCCACCACATTCGGTCGCGCATAGATGCCAGCCAGTTGCTGTTCCCACGGCGAGCTGCCGCGCGGCGCGATGCCGAACACGTCAAGGCAGGTCTCCTCGGGCTTGGTCTTCCAGGTGAAGTGCGAGGTCCAGCCGCCGCGCAGCCAGCGCGCATCGAGCGGCGGCGAGAGGTTGCCGCGATAGTTCGGCAGCAGACCGCGCAGCGCGGTCTCGGCGATCAAATCGCGGAAAGCCTCCGCCTGCTCCACGGCGCACAGCACGTCGCAATCCTTCGTCGTGGCGGCGACGCCGTAATGCACGCACGCCATGTCGCCAGTGATGGCACAGGCAATCCCGCGCTGCTGGGCGGTGGCCACCAGTTGCGTGAAAAATGACCCAAGCTCCTGATAAGGAATCACGGCGGGAGCTTGGGAATTCACCGCCGCGCGGCAAGCTTTGGCGTGGCCTCAGATGCCTCCTGAGCTCCGAAATCGGGAGATGACGACCACGGATGAACCCGGCCCGGCACCGCCCATCAGCAGCGAACCCCGCAGGGGTTCCCGGTGAATAGCCAGGGGTCGCATGACCCCTGGTCCACGCGCCAAGCGGGCGCAACCCCGGCGGGGTTGCCCCATGCGCGGCCGGGCTGCAATCACGGCAGATGGTCCGCCTGCCAGACCAGATGCGCGGTCTTCACCATGCGCTTCAGTTCGTCCACGAAACCTTCCTGCGCGTGGTGCGCCTCCTGGCCTTTGATGTGTTCGATCAATGCTGGCCGCGCTTCCGCTGCCGCCGAGGATGAGGGTGGGAATTTGAGAGGGGCTGGGGGCCGGGGTCTGGCGTCTGGCGTCTAGCGTCTCGGGAAAAAGATTGGGGCGGCGGGGGAATGGTAAAAGGGGGAAGGGGTAAAAGATGGGGAGGAAAAATGGGCGGAGGTTTTCCCCGTGTTGCATTGCAACGGGGTTTCGTGCTCCAGGCTGGGGTTGCGAGGGTTGAGCTGCTTTGGGAATGCGGCGTTTGAACTGACAATCCGAACCGGGGCGCGACTTGGCTGAGGATGACGCGGGAGGCTGCATTCATTGGGTGAAAACACTCACGGCGGCACGGTGACGGTGAGGCGGAGGAAGCGGAGCGGCGCGGTGCTGCCAGCTTGCGGGTCGCGGATGGTGAGCTGCCAGTGGTCGCCTTGGTCGGTGCGGGTCATGACTAGCGGGCCGGTGAGATCGGTGCCGGACCAGATGGAGTTCCACGGTGCGCCGGAGAGGTCGGCGGCGGCGCTGAGGTTGACGGTGAGGCCGCCCAGATTTTTCCGCAGCTTGAAGGTGAGCGCGGGGAAGCGCGTGCTGTTGGTGGTGACGAGAGAACCGCGGGGGCGCGTGGCGGGTGCGTCGTTCAGCGTGGGCGAACCGATGAGCGCGAACTCGACGGCGTTCGGCAGGCCGTCGCGCTCGGGGTCGGCGGCGGGCGGCGCGTTGGTGCCGGTGAGCGCGTTCGCCAGCACCCAGTCGCTGTAGGCGGAGGTGACGATGGCGGTGACGGTTTGCGAGACCGTGTTTCCGTCGAGATCGGTCGCTTCGATGGTGATCTGGTTCGTGCCGCCGAGGATGCCTGTGGGAGTGAGGATCAGATTGGTGCCGTTGATCGTCGCGGTGATGGCGGCGCTTCCGGTGTTGGCGGTGACGGCGTAGGACAGCGGCGAGATCGGCGTGACGGAGGTGACGAGGAGGAGTTTGGAAAAATCCAGCGTGGCGGGCGCGGGCGGCGCGGTGTCGCTGGGGAAGTTCTGGAAGAGCGTGGACGTCGAGTTGACGGGCACCGTGTAGCTCGTGGTGGGCAGGCTGGCGATCGTGTCGGCGACATCGAGACCGTTGCCGCAGACGCGGCCGAAGGCGGTGAAGCCGCCGTTTTGGTTGTCCAGGTTGGCGGTGTTGTCGGCGAGGTTGAGGAACCATTGGGCGGTGGCGCTGTTCGGGTTGCCGTCCACTTTCGCCATTGCGATGGTGCCGCGCAGGTTGGCGATGCCGGGTTCGTTTAACGGACTCGGGTCGGTGGCGATGGCGGTGAAACCCGGCGCGGCGGGTTTGAAGCCGCCGCCTTGCACAATGAAACCGGGCACGGAGCGGTGGATGATCGAGTTGCTGTAGTCGCCGCGGTTCACGTAGTTCAGGAAATTCGTGACGGTCAGCGGCGTCGCGCTGGCGTAGAGCGCGACGTCGAACGGGCCGCGGGTGGTCACGAAGCGGACGGCTTTTTCCGTGTCGGGATCGGTGAAGAAGGCGGGCAGTGCGAGGGTCGCCGCGGAGCCGCCAGCCGCGAGGGCTTGGTCGGGAATCGCGCCGGTCACGACGGGCGGGCCGGGTGGATAAATGATCCGCAGGGTGAGCGGTTTGGTGAAGGTGCCCAGCGCGGGGTTGGGGTAGTGGACGGTGTTGGTCAGCGTGAAAATGCCCGCCTGGGTCGGGGTGCCGCTGATGCGCCGGGTGGCGGGATCAAACGTCAGGCCCGCCGGGAGCGTGCCGGTGACGGTGACGGAGTCGGGCACCACGGTTTCGCTGGAGACGACAAGCTGGGAGAAGAACTGCCCGACTACCGCGGGTTCGTGGTCGCGGGGGATTATGCCGGGGATGGTGACTTCGAGGAACGGCGACTGGGCGTGGCCGCCGGCGTCGTAGGCAACGACGGCGAATATATAGGTCGTGCCCGGCGGCCTGTTGAAAAGAGTCAGGCTGTCTGCGTCCGGCGGCAGCGCGGCGAGCCGGGAAAAGACGCCGGAGTTGCGGATGCTGTAATAGACTTCGTAGCCTTGTTCCGCCACGGAGTTGTCCGTCCAGGAGAGCCGGAGGCTGGTCTGTCCCGTGAAGGTGAACGTCAGGTTTGACGGCGAATTCGGGATGGCGGCGGCCGGGGGCGCGACGGCGACGACGAGGCCGAGGAGCACAAGGATTTGAAACTGCTGCCGTAATTTCATGCGGGCAGAGCAGACACCCGGCGGCGCGAATTGGGAAGCCTTGGCGGGAGCGGTGCGTGCCGGGAGCGCGGGCGCTCGCGCGCCCTTGTAGGAGTCGAGGTAACGAGACCCTGACCTTTTCTACGCGGGCAGCGGACTGAGTCTCGTGGGCTGACTTGGCGAGGTGGGTGGGATCGGAACATGGTTGCAGGGCTGGGCATGGGGTGTGTTTGGGCGGGCCGCTAGTGGAAGGAGGTTAGAGTCTCGTCACCTCGACTCCTACAAAGACCGGGCCGAAGCTGCCCCGCCAGCTCTCAGCGGCGCGCCGGGAGCGGGGAAGATCGGTGGGGTTGCTTCCGCTTCGCATGGCCGTAGCGTCGGCGGCCGATGAAACCAACGAAGAACATTTCGGAAGCGCGGGCCTTGGCGGTGGCGGTGCAGGCGGCGCGAGCGGCGGGCGCGGTGATGGCGCGGAACCTCAACTCGACGAAGCAGGTCAACGAGTCGTCGCAGCATGACATCAAGCTGGTGTTGGATGTGCGCTGCCAGAAGCTGATCGAGCGGACGTTGCTCGGGGCGTTTCCGCAGGTGGCGATTCTCGGTGAGGAGGGCGTGCGCGGGAAGCTGGATGCGCCGCAGCGGTGGGTGGTGGACCCGATTGATGGGACGGTGAATTTCACCTACGGCATTCCGCATGCGTGTGTGTCGATCGCGTTGCAGACGCGGGTGCGCGAGGACGCGGCGCATCCGGACCTGAATTACCGCACGGAGGTCGGCGTGGTCTATGATCCGTTTTGCGACGAGCTATGGACGGCGCGGCGCGGGCAGCCGGCGCGGATGAACGGAAAGCGGGTGCGCGTGAGCGAGCGGGACAAGCTGGAGGAGACGATCTTCGCGCTGGGGTTTGCGAAGCAGGAAAGCACGCTGGCGAAGATGCTGCCGGTGTTTAAGCGGATGGTGCATCGGGTGCGGAAGATTCGCATCATGGGCGCGGCGGCGTTGTCGATGGTGTATGTCGCGGGCGCGCGGATGGATGCGTACAAAGAGTACGGCGTGCGGCTGTGGGACATCGCGGCGGGCGGGCTGATCATCGAGTGCGCGGGCGGCGAGTTCTGGCATCGGCCGGTCGCGGGCGAGCACGCGTATGAAATCATGGTGAGCAACGGGCGGCTGCGGGAGTTGGTCGAGGCGGCGTGTCGGGGGAAGTGAGGGCGGGGGAAAAGGGCCAAGCTCAAAGCTTAAAGCTCAAGGGAAGCTCGAAGGATCAACCGGGACCATGCAGTTGCCGGAACGCCGGCTTCCAGCCGGGTATCTGTTTAGCCGTACCCATTCAGTCGAACCGAATTGTTTGACCACAGAGACGCGATGAACACAGAGAAAACAAAGAATTCGCTGACCGACATTGACTCACTAACAGGTGACTTTCCGGCGCTGACGCCGGCCCGCTTTTTTTTCTCTGTGTTCATCGTGTCTCTGTGGTTCTCACATCGGTTTCCACTGCATCGATACGGCTAATATCTTACGTGCCTCCGGCACGACGCCGGG
>CAMAUZ010000123.1 GCA_945861535.1 Akkermansia muciniphila
TGCGAGTTTGGGCGGCGTCTCGCCGCCCGTTTCGACTCGGGGCGAGACGCCCCGCGAACTCGCAGGCGAGACGCCTGCGGTACCGTACGTTGGCAGGTGGATCGGTCGACGGACGGGGACATCCGCCTCCTCACGTCGGCGGCTACCCGAAACCCCGGGCCACGGCCCGCGCGCAAATTTTCGGCATGGCATCAATCGCGTTGCCCGCCCCCCATCGGTGTTCATCCGTGTCCCTCCGTGGTTAAATATTTTCTTCCCCGTCCTCTTCCTGCTTTTTCTTTTGTGCCCCGTGCGCCTTTTCGCGGTCGTCTGAACACTCTCGCAAAACCATGAACCCCGCCCCCGTTCCTACCCACCTCGAAGTCCTCTTCACGCCTGCCGATTTCGCCGCCCTCTCGCGCCGCGACCTGCGCGGCGCGGTGTGCGTCGTCTTCGATGTCCTGCGCGCCACCTCGTCCATGCTCACCGCGCTCGACCACGGCGCGCGCGGCATCATCCCGGTCGGTGAAATCGCCGAGGCCCTCGAACGGAAGCGCCTGCAACCCGACGTCCTCCTCGCCGGCGAACGCGACGGCCTGCGCATCAGCCGGCAACTCACCGGATCCCTCGACTTCGATCTCGGCAATTCCCCGCGCGAATTCACCCGCGCCGCCGTCGCCGGTCGCACGCTTGTGATGACCACCACCAACGGCACCCGCGCCCTCCGCGCCTGCGCTGGCGCTGGCGCGGTATTGATCGGGAGCTTTCTGAACCTGCCCGCCCTCACGCGTTGGCTCACCGACCACCGGCCCGCGCAGCTTTTCCTCGTGTGCAGCGGCACGCACGAAGAAGCCTCGTACGAAGACACCCTCGGTGCCGGTGCGCTCTGCGACCGCCTTTGGCCGAGCTACACCGCCGGCCGAATCGCCGACTCCGCCGCGATGGCGCGACAGTTGTTCCAGTTTGCGGAAACTGATCTCCTGGGCGCGATGATTCACGCCCGCAATGGCCGCCGCCTGCTGGCGATCCCCGAGTTGCGTGACGATGTCCCGCTCTGTCTCGAAATCGGCGCGCACGACCTGATCGCCCGGCTCGATCCGGACGGCACTGTGCGCCCTGCCGCCCGTTAGCTGCCGCGCGTTTTGATGTTGCCGACAACCGATATTGCACGTCGAAGCGCATGAAACCCTTGTAAACCAAGGCCGGGATCGGGATTTCAATTCCTTACGTGGGGATTTAGGCTCATCCGCGCCGGTTGCAACTTAGTCGCGAGCCGCCCAGAATCCGTTGAACATGCGTCGATTCTCCCAACTCTCGATTCAGCATAAAGTCACCTTGCTGGCCCTGTGCTCCAGCCTGTTCGTGCTTTTCGCTGCCAGCGTGATCTTCATCGTCCGCGAGCGCGACTCGGCCCGCGAAACCGGCCGGCAGATGCTGCTGGTGCGCGCCGCCATCCTCGGCGAGGGCCTCGCGGTGGCGCTGGATTTCGGCGGCGACCCGCGCCCCGTGCAGGACGCCCTCAATCAGTTCGACAACGACTCGAACATGCTGGTGGCCGCCGCCTACGACGCCCAGGGCAAGCTGATCGCCGGCTACGCGTCGCCCCGCCACGCCCAACTCGTCCCGGCGTCCGCCCCGGTCCCCGGTGGAAGGTTCACCGGGGATTCACTGTTTCTGACCACTCCGATCACCCGCGAGGGGCGCGCCATCGGCACGCTGCATTTCGTGCGCGACATGCGCGAACTGCGCGAGCAGTTCACCCGCACCCTGGTCAACTTCGGCCTCGCGGCCCTGATCGCCGCCGGCCTGGGCTTTCTCGTCTCCTCCGCCCTCCAGCGCATTGTTTCCGCCCCCATCCTCAGCCTCGCGCGCACCGCCCAAGCGGTTGGCGTGAGCCATGACTTTTCGGTGCGCGCCGAGAAAGCCCACGCCGACGAAATCGGCGAACTGGTGGATCGGTTCAACCAGATGCTCGCCGAACTGCAGTCCCGCGACCGCGCCCTTGCCGAGGCCCGCGCCCAGCTCGAGGCGCGCGTGGACGAGCGCACCCGGCAGCTCACCCAGGCCCTCGAACAACTCCGCGCCGAAGCCCGCGACCGCGAGACCGCGCAACGGGCCCTGCAACAGGCGCAGGGCAAGCTCCTCCTCCATGTGGCCCAGACTCCGATGGCGGTGATCGACTGGAACACGCAGTTTGAAGTCGTCTCTTGGAACCCCGCCGCCGAGCGCATCTTCGGCTTCACCGCCGCCGAAGCCATCGGCCGGCGCGGCCCGGACCTTGTTCTTGCGCCTGAGGTCCGGCCGCAGGTGGATGAAGTCTGGCAGGCCCTGCTCCAGCGCACCGGCGGCACGCACTCGATCAACAACAACATCACCAAAGACGGCCGCATCCTCACTTGCGAATGGTTCAACACCCCCTTGGTCGGCACGGGCGGCGAGGTCATTGGTGTCTCCTCCTTTTGCTCCGACATCACCGCCCGGGTCAGTCTGGAGCAGCAGGTTCTCCAATCGCAAAAGCTCCAGGCCGTGGGCCAGTTGGCCGCCGGTATCGCCCATGATTTCAACAACGAACTGACTGTGATCCTCGGCAACGCTTCGCTGCTGGATCTCAGCCCTCGGCTCTCCAAGGAGGACCGCGTCCACGTCAGCCAGGTGCAGGCGGCCAGCACGCGTTCCGCCGTGCTCGTGCGCCAGTTGCTCGCCTTCAGCCGCAAGCAGGTTATCCAGCCCAAGCCGCTGGATTTGAACGAACTCATCGCCAACGACACCCAGATGCTCAGCAGTCTGCTCGGCGAACACATCATCCTCCGCTGCGCCTTTGCCCCCACCCCGGCCCGCATCCATGGGGACCGCGGCATGTTGGACCAGATCATCGTCAACCTGGCCGTCAACGCGCGCGACGCCATGCCCGGCGGCGGCCAGCTCCAGATCGGCGCGGAAGTGCTCACCGTGGACACCGCCCACCGCCATGCCCATGCCGAGGCCCGCTTGGGGAAGTTCTGCTGCCTGAGCGTCACCGACACCGGTTGCGGCATGGACGCCGCCACGCAGGCCCGCATCTTCGAGCCCTTCTTCACCACCAAGGCCGTCGGCCAGGGCACCGGCCTCGGCCTGGCCACCGTCTATGGCATCGTCAAGCAGCACGACGGATGGATTGAATGCGTCAGCGCCCCGGGCCTCGGCGCCACGTTCAAAGTGTTTCTTCCCTATTGCACGCCCACCACCTCGGACGCGTCCGTCCCGGGACCGGCCCAGGTCGCGGAAACGGAACTGCGCGGTACCGAAACAGTGCTGCTCGTCGAGGACGAAGCCCCGGTGCGCGAACTCAGCCGCCGCGCGCTCACGCGCCTCGGCTACCACGTCCTGCTCGCCGCCAGCGGCCCGGAAGCGCTCCAGGTCTGGCGCGAACACCAACTCACCATCAACCTGCTGCTCACCGACATTGTGATGCCCGGCGGCCTCACCGGTCTGGACCTCGCCGTGCGTCTGCGCCAGGACCGGCCCATCCTGCCGGTCATATATTGCAGCGGCTACAGCACCGACCTGCTCGCGACCAAAATGGAAATCAAGGAGGGCCGGAACTTCCTCGCCAAACCCTACTCGCTGCCCGCCCTGAGCCGTGTCGTGCGCGCCGCCCTGGATGAACGTCCGGCCACCACTGCCGACAACGCCCCGCCGCCACCGCCCGCACCCACTGCCTGAACTGGCGCGCGGCGCGCGAGTGCGGGGCGGGCATCCTTGCCTGCCAATTCACGAGGCATCCCTGCCCCGTGTTCCCGGCCCTGCCGCGCCGCCACGCCGCTGCTGGCAACGGGCGGCACGGATGCCGCCCGAACCGGCAGGCTCGGAAGCCTGACCCACAAGATCGGCACACCGCCCGCTGCGCCCGCTTGGCGCTTGGTGTTTCCCTTAGGCTTTGAGCTTTAGGCTTTGAGCTTCCTCCCCGCCCCGCCATAGTCCGCGGCCATGTCTTTGGCGTCGGTCCTCATCTCCGGACGGGAGTGGCTCTGGCCATCAGCCGCTCTGGCGTTGGTGGCGCTGGTCGTGCTCGCGTGGTCGTATCGTCGCGCATCGGGACAGGGACCGCTCCGGACCGCGTGTTTCGCCCTCAAACTCCTCGGCTTCCTCGCGCTCGCCGCCTGTCTGCTCGAACCGCTCTGGACCACCCAGCGCGCGCGCCCCGGCGCGAACCTCGTCGCGCTCGTCGCCGACAACAGCCAGGGCCTGCAAATCCGCGACCCCGGCGAAACGCGCCCGCGCGGGGAACAATTGCGCGCGCTCCTCACCGACCCCACCGCCACGTGGCAACCGGCGCTCGACGAGAATTTTCAAGTGCGCCGTTACTCCTTCGATGCGCGGCTTCAGTCCGTTCGTGATTTTGGGGAACTCGGTTTCGACGGCCGCTCGACGGCCCTGCGCGCCGCGCTGCGCACGGTGAAGGAACGCTTCGCTAACCGGCCTCTCGCCGCCGTGGTGCTCTTCACCGACGGCAACGCCACCGACCTCGGCGACGACGCGCTCGATCTCGCCGGTCTGCCGCCGATTTATCCCGTCATGATCGGCCGCGAGGGCGCGATCCGCGACGTGTCGTTGCACAACGTGACTGTGACGCAGACCGCCTTCGAGGACGCGCCCGTGACCGTGCAGGCGGACGTCGTGAGCCACGGCTACGCGGGCGTGCCGCTCGTCGCGCACCTGCTCGACGCAGCGGGGCGCACCGTGCAGGAGCAAACGCAACGCGCCGCGAAGGACGGCCAACCGACGGTCTTCCGCTTCAACTTCCGCCCCGAGCGCGCGGGCATTTCGTTTCATCGCGTCACCGTGTTTCCGAAAGACGCGCCCGCCGCCGGTGCGACCGCAACCGCCACTGCGGACGCCGAGGCGACGCTCGCGAACAACCGCCGCGACATCGTGGTGGATCGCGGCCGCGGGCCGTATCGCGTGCTCTACGTGGCGGGCCGGCCGAACTGGGAGTTCAAATTTCTGAATCGCGCCGTCGCCGAGGACGAACAGGTGCAGCTCGTGGCGCTGCTGCGGATTGCGAAGCGCGAGGCGAAGTTTGATTTCAAGGGGCGCAAGGGCGAGTCGAGCAACCCGCTCTTCCGCGGCTTCGGCAACCAGTCGAAGGAAGACGTCGAACGCTACGATCAGCCCGTGTTTGTGCGCTTGAACACGCGCGACGAACTCGAATTGAAAGGCGGCTTTCCCAAGGTGCCGGAGGATTTGTTCGGCTATCACGCGATCATTGTGGACGACCTCGAGGCGGAGTTTTTCGGACCCGACCAGATGACGCTCGTGCAACGCTTCGTCTCCGAGCGCGGCGGCGGATTGCTGATGCTCGGCGGTGCGGAGTCGTTTCAAGACGGCAAATTCGCGCGCACGCCCATCGGCGACATGCTGCCGGTTTATCTCGACCGCGCGCCCGTCGCGGTGGGCGCGGAGCCGTCGCGGCTCACGCTCACGCGCGAGGGCTGGCTGCAACCGTGGGTGCGCCTGCGCGCGAACGAGGCTGAGGAGAAAACGCGCCTCCAGGCCATGCCCGGTTTTCAGGTGCTGAACCGCGTTCCCGAGGCCAAACCCGGCGCGAGCGTGCTGGCGATGGTCGCCGACGCCGAGGGCAACCAGTTGCCCGCGCTGCTCGCGCAACGTTTCGGCCACGGCCGCACCGCCGCACTGACCATCGGCGATTTCTGGCGCTGGGGTTTTCAAAATGAAAACGCGCACCGCGACATGGACAAAGCCTGGCGGCAACTGGTCCGCTGGCTCGTGAGCGATGTGCCGGCGCGCATCGAGGTGCAGATGGTGCGCAAGGCCGATGATCCCAGCGGCGCGGTGCATCTCCTCGTGCGCGCGCGCGACAAAAAATTTCAGCCGCTCGAAAACGCCACCGTCACCTTGCAGGTGCGCGCCTTTACCCACGATGCCGGCGCGACCAACCACACCGCCGCCGGCCTGCTCAACACGCGGACCAACGTCATCCGCCTCCAGGCCGAAGCCGCCGCGACCGAGCCGGGCGTGTTCGAGTCCGCCTTCGTCCCGCGCGAGCCGGGCGCGTATCTCGCGGAAGCCGTCGTGACCGATGCGCAAGGCGCCGAGGCGGGACGCGCCGAGGTCGGCTGGACCACGGATTTTGCGGCGGAAGAATTTCGCTCGTTGCAACCGAACCGCGCGCTCCTCGCAGAGATCGCGCGCAAGACCGGCGGCGAAATCATTCCCGCTGACAAGCTCGCCGACTTCGCCCGCAGCCTGCCCAATCGCAAAGCACCCATCACCGAAGCCGTGACCCAGCCGCTGTGGAATCAACCGCTGGTCTTCCTCCTCGCGCTGGCGTGCTTCATCGCCGAGTGGGGCCTGCGCCGCTGGAAAGGAATGCCATGAGCGGGCGCGACTGGATGAAACGGGTGGGAGCGAATGCCCGTAGCCGCCGACGTGAGGAGGCGGATCGGCCGTCCCGCGAGCGCGTCCGCCTCCTCACGTCGGCGGCTACCACCATTGTTTGCCTCTGGCTCGCGTTATCGGTACTGCCGAATTCCATCGTCGCCGCCGAACCACCCCGCCCGCCCACCGCCCCCAGCGTCATCATCGTCACCGGCGCGGCGGGCGAAGAAGAGTTTGGCAAACAATTCACCGCGTGGTCCGACGCGTGGCGGAAAGCCGGCAACCTCGGCGGCGCGCGGGTCATCAGCATTGGCGCGACCAATGCCGCAGCGGCCGGCGGCGGTCTCACCGACCGCGAGCGCCTCCAGGGAGCGCTCGCCGCCGAAGCCAAACAAACCGAGGGCGACCTCTGGCTCGTGCTGCTCGGGCACGGCACGTTTGATGGCAAGGAAGCCAAGTTCAACCTCGTCGGCCCCGACCTCGCGGCCAGCGACCTCGCCGATTGGCTCAAGCCCATGCGCCGTCCGCTGGCCATCGTGGACACCTCATCTGCCAGCGGTGCCTTCATCAAAAAACTCTCGGCCCCCGGACGCGTCATCGTCACCGCCACCCGCAGCGGCAGCGAAGAAAACTACGCGCGCTTCGGCGACTATCTCGCGGCCGCCATCATTGATCCCCTGGCGGACCTCGACCGCGACGGCCAGATCTCGCTGCTCGAAGCCTTCATCGCTGCGTCGCACAAAGTGGTCGAGTTCTACCGTTCCGAAGGCCGCCTCGCCACCGAGCACGCGCTGCTCGACGACAACGCCGATGGCCTGGGCACGCCGCCGGACTGGTTCCGCGGCACCCGCGCCGTGAAGCGCGCCACCGAAGGCGGTGCGCCCGACGGCCTGCTCGCCGCGCAATTGTGCCTCGTCCCCAGTGACTTCGAGAAACGCCTCACCCCCGCCCAGCGCCAGCGCCGCGGCGAACTCGAGACCGCTCTCGCCCGCCTGCGCGATCTCAAGTCCAAACTCACCGAAACCGAATACTATCAGCAGCTCGAACCCGTGCTGCTGGAGCTGGCCCGGTTGTACCAGAGTGTGAAGTAGGCGGCGTTCGCAGCGACTGGGAGAAGGTTCCGGATAGTTCGATCCAACGAACGTGATCTCGGCCGCATTACCGATGCTCTGAGTTCGCTGCGAGTTGGGTGCCGGGTCGGGAGGGATGACTTCGAGAACCCAACGGCGAAGCGCGGCATTTATGCCGCCACACCGTGGGGTGCTCCGGCGGCGCAGACGCGCTGCGACGTTTGGATGGTGAAGCGGCGTGAACGCCGCGTGCCGGAAGAGGGGAAAGGGCACGGACGCGCACAGCGCATCCCCACCCAAACGCCGCGCTACGCGAGGATGTCCTTGATGACTTCGCCGTGGTCCATGTCGAGGCGCTTGCGGCCGGGGATTTCGAGGCGGCGCGAGTCGAGTCCGAGTTGGTGCAGCGCGGTGGCGTGGATGTCGGTGATGTAGTGGCGGTCTTCGATGGCGTGGAAGCCGAGTTCGTCGGTGACGCCGTGTTGCACGCCGCCTTTGATGCCGCCGCCGGCGAGGAACGCGCAGAAGCCCTGCGGATGATGGTCGCGGCCGTCGCCCTGCGCGCCGGGGGAGCGGCCGAATTCCGTGCCCCAGACGACGAGCGTGTCTTCGAGCAGGCCGCGTTGTTTGAGATCTTTCAACAGGCCGGCGATGGGTTGGTCCACCTGCGCGGCGAGATTGGTGTGGTTGCTCTTGATGCCCGAGTGCGCGTCCCACGCGCCGCCGCCGCCACCGCCGTGGAAGATTTGCACGAAGCGGACGCCTTTCTCGACCATGCGCCGCGCGGCGAGGCAGAGTTCGCCAAAGGGTTTCGTGTTCGATGCGTCGAGGCCGTAGAGCTTGCGGGTCGCGGCGGATTCGCGGTCGAGCTGCATCAGTTCAGGCACGGCGGTCTGCATCTGGAAGGCGAGTTCGTAGGACTTGATGCGGGCGCGGAGGTCTTGGTCGTCGGGGTAATCAATGCCGGACGCGTGATTCAATTTTCCGAGCAACGAGAGGTTCGCCTGCTGCTCCTCAAGGGTGCGCGCGCCGTTGGCAGGTGCGATGAAAGGCAGCGGTTTCTTGGCATCCACATTCAGCCGCACGCCGGCGTATTGCGGGCCGAGATAGCTGGAACCAAACGTCCACGTTCCGCCGCAGCAATCGCCCGTCGGCGTGCCCAGCACGATGAAGCTGGGGAGGTTTTCGTTCATCGTGCCGAGGCCGTAGGTCGCCCACGAGCCGATGGTCGGGTGCGCACCCTCGCGCGGGTGGCGGCCGGTCTGGAAGGTGAGCTGCGCGCCGTGGTCGTTGTGAACGGTCCAGAGTGAGCGCACGACGGCGAGGTCGTCCGCGCAGGTGCCGATGTGCTTGAACCAATCCCCGACGACCAATCCGCTCTGGCCGTAGGTCTGATAGCCGGTCTGGAGCGGGAAGATGATCTTGCGATTGCCGTGGCTCGGGTTGCCGCCGATGACGTTTTTGTTCTCCGTCTCGACCACGGATTTGTAGGGCGTGTCGGTGATGGATTTGCCGGCGTATTTGTTCAGCTCCGGCTTCACATCGAAGCTCTCCATGTGGCTCACCCCGCCGCAGAGGAAAATCCAGATGACGGACTTTGCCTTGGGCGTGCGGTGCGGCCGGCCGTCGGGCGGTTGAAAGGCGGGCGCGTGCGGGGCGGTGGCGGCGCGGGCCACGCCGTCTTGGAAGAGCAGTGCGCCGAGGGCCATGCCGGTGAAGCCCATGCCGGTGTCGGCGAGGAAGGAGCGGCGCGAGACGCCGGGGCACGAATGCGGTGCGGAGTGATTTTTCATGGTCAAGTTAGTTCCCAAATTCCGGCGTTCGACGCGCCGCCGCGCTGATGAGTCAATCTTTCCATTTCGGCCTCACCGGCGGGAGCAGGCCCCGCCGCAAGCGTAACTGTGGAGTCGAGTCGAGGTAGATGTGCGCAGAAGCACGATGAACACAGGGCGGCGGGGCCGCAACCCAAGGAGCGAGACCGGTCCCCGGTCGCAGTGAGTGAAGAGGGAATGGCACAGGGGGGATTGCCGATGACCTGCGCCGGCGTCCCCGCTCCGTGCGCAGAGGGACCCGCGTGATTTGGTTGGCGGCGCTGGACGGAGCCGCTCGGGAGCACGGCCGAGTTGGGCAGGGGAATTTGGGGCAAAGGAATGGGAACTGGAGAGTTGGCTGCGGGCCGGGCTGGCCGTTCGTGCGACGGTAAAATCCTCGCGGCTCGCGGGGATTCCGGAGCGCGGGCGTCCCGCCCGCAGCGGCTCCGCACCCGCGAGGGCGCAACGAATTTCCTACGCTCCGGCTCCGGTGTTGCCGCTGCGGCCGGGACGGCCGCGCTCCGTTGGTTGCGGCCGCGCCGCTTTGTCCTACAGCCCTGCAAAATCCTCGCGCGCCACAAGGATTTTTTCCGGAGCGCGGCTGTGTGCGCGGAGCACCAGCCGCAGCAGGTTGACCGCACGGGAGGCGCCTGATTTCAATGTGCGCCCACGATGTGTCGGGGCTGCTGCGGTTGGTCCTCGGCGGACACAGGCGCGCTCCGTTGGTTGTGGCTCCGCCGCCCTGCGTTCATCGCGTCTCGGCGGCCGAAGAATTCGGTTCGGCTGAATGGTTACGGCTCAAGCGCCGCACCGGCAGGCGAAGCCGACGTCGTCGCGGCACAGGGCGGCGTGCCGTCCCGGCAGCAGGCGCAATGGGGGTGGCTCAAGACCGCGATCACCCACCGGCGCAGCGCGAGCGCTGCGCCGGCATGCCGACCGCCTAGATTTTCCAGCCTTCGCGGTATTTGTGCTGGATGAACTGATCGGCTTCGGGGCAGCCGATTGCTTTGAGGTTGGCGGCATCCCAGATCAGTTTTTTGCCGGCACGGAAGGCGACGTTCCCCAGCAGCGCGGCTTCGCTGAGCGGCCCGGCGTAGGAGAAATTGCAGGTGGATTTGCCGCCGGTCCGGATGGCTCTCAGCCATTCCTCGTGATGCCCGATGGAGTCGGGAATGGTGGGCTTGGGCGGGGTGAAGGTGGCGAATTTATCTTCGGGCAGGAGCACGCGGCGGCCGTAATCCGCGAGCAGCATTCCCTTGTCGCCGATGAAGAGGACGCCGCTGCGCCATTTGTCGAGCACCTCGGGCGGGAGCTTGCCGACGGGGCGATATTTGCCCTGATACCAGGTGAGGCTGACAGGCGGTTTCTCGCCGCGGGCGGGATAGGTGTAATGAACCTTGAGATCAATGGGGACGATTTCGGGATCCACTTTCGGACCCTCGGCTTCGATGGTGGACGGATATTTCAGGTCGAGCGCCCAGTGCGCGACATCGGAGAAGTGACACCAGAAATCGGCCAGCGTGCCGCCGCCGAACGCCCAGAAGTGCCGCCAGTGAAACGGGACGTACTCGGGCTGGTAGGGGCGATATTGGATCGGGCCGAGCCACTGATCGTAGTCGAGCGTGGTGGGCGGGTTCGGCGGGTTGGGGGTGAGAACTTTGTTGCCGTAGATGGCGGACGCCCAGACGTGGACCTCGGTGACATTCCCAATCGCGCCGGACTGCACGAGTTCCACCACGCGGCGGTAGTTGGCGCCGGCGTGGATTTGATTGCCCATCTGGGTGATGCGTTTGGTCGCGCGGGCGGTGTCGGTGATGATGCGGACCTCGGAGACGGTGCGCGCCAGCGGCTTCTCGCAATAAACATGGCGCCCACTCCGCAACGCGCCGACGACGCACACGGCGTGCGTGTGATCGGGCGTGCTGACCACCACGGCGTCGATGTCCTTTTGCTCCAGCAACTGGCGGAAATCGCGGTAGCGTTTCGCGGCGGGGAAGCGCTCGCCGACCTTCTTGAGGTTCAACTCATCGACATCGCAGATCGCGACGATGTTTTCATTTTTCACGCCATCGACATTGCCGGCGCCGCGGCCGGAGACGCCGATGCAGGCGATGTTCAGCTTGCTGTTGGGCGAGCCGCCCTGCTGGGCGCGGAGGATGGCCGGGGCGGCGGCGAGGCCGGCGGCAAGCGCGGTTTTTTGGAGGAAGGCACGGCGGCGAATGGGTGAGTTCATAGGTTGGTTTCGAGTGGTGGAAGCCGACGCGGGTGGTGGGGGGCAATTCAATCGGGGTGGGGAAATGGCGGGCATCGGTTCACGTTCCGCCAATCGCCAGGCCGCTGCGCCCGCCGGTGATGCGCAGCAATTGCTCGCCGATGCGGCGGGCCAGCGCGCTCAGTTCGCGTGCCTCGGGTTCGGCGAGGTGCCGGCGACAGTTGAAATCCCACAGCGCCAGCCAGTGCTGGAGATGCTCCGGCCCGATGCCCAGCGGCAGATGCGCCGCGCCAAAACCGCCGGCGTAGCGCGACGGCCCGCCGGTCTGGCGCGCCCAGAACTCGCCGATCTTCAGGAGATGCGCCGGCCAGTCGGGGATGTGGGCGTTGAAGATGGGACCGAGCACGCGGTGCTGCCGCACATCGGCGTAGAAGTGGTGGAGCAGTTTGGCAATGCCCGCCTGCCCGCCGAGGCGGTCGAAGAGACTCGGGGAGGGCGGGGCGTCGGGAGCGGCCTGGGTGTCGGCGGGATGATTCACGGGAAGGTCGCGGACGCCGTGGAGGTTGAATCGCTCAATCGCAGGCGAAAGAACCCTGCCATCGCCGTGCGCGAAAACTCCGCGAGTTCGGGTGTCACGGGCATCTCCAGTTCCATCCAGCCGCCCGCGACGGCCTCGGCCCGTTCGAGCGCCGCCGGTGGAAACCACGCCGGCCAGCGTAGCTCGCTGGCGTTCGCTTTTTTCTCGAGCCGGAGTTTCGGCGGCGCATTCGTGAGCGCATACACCCGCACGTAATCGATCAGCATTTGCTGAGGAAAAACGGTCGTCGCATCCGGATTTCCGGGCCAGTTGCCGCCGACCGCCACGTTGAGCAGCAGAAAAAACGGACGGTCGAAAACCCAGCGCCCACCCGTCGGCACATTGTTCGTGGCGAACGCGAAATAGACCAGCTCGTCCACCAGACACCGGATGCGCCCCGCCTCCCATTCCACCGCGTAAATGTGGAAATCATCCGCAAACGGCGCGGCGTTGGTCTTGAAATGTCCGATGCCACCGGCCCCGGAATACCCCGGCCCATGCACCGTGCCGTGAACCGTCCGCGGCTCCTTCCCGATGTTCTCCAAGATGTCGATCTCGCCGCACGCGGGCCAGCTCGCCGACGTGATGTTCGTCCCGAGCATCCAGAACGCCGGCCAGATGCCCTGGCCCCTCGGAACCTTGATGCGCGCCTCGAACCGCCCATAAGTCCACGCCCCCAGCCCCTGCGTCTTGAGCCGCGCGGACGTGTATTTCCGGGCCTTTCCGTCAGTGCCGGTGAAGTCCTCGCGCCGCGCCTCGATCACCAGATTCCCTTGCTCCACGCGGACGTTTTGCGGTCGCGCCGTGTAACTCTGCAGCTCATTGTTCCCCCACCCGCCGCCGCCCAGATCGAACGCCCATTTCGCCGGGTCCGGCGCGCTGCCGTCCGCTTGCGTAAACTCGTCGTGCCACACCATCTGCCAACGCCCGGCATCGGCGGCCCGCAGGGAACTGCCCCAAAAATGCGGCACAGCCGTCACCAGCAAGCCGAGCATCACCAACAGCAATCGTCGTTTCATCGCGCTCGCCAATAGACCGACGCCGCGCCCGCGCCGCAAGCTCCGTGGCCCGACTGCGTGTCCCGCCAACGGCGAAGGGAAAACGGTACCTCCCGCAGATTCAGGGCGGCCACAGATTTGTTTCCCATCTATGGTCGCCTTGAATTTGCGGGAAATCCGTGGTGCAGCCGCCGAGTTGAGGCGGCCCATCGGGATAGCGGCGGGGACGTCCGCCGCCTCACGTCGGCCGGGATGCGCCGCGTAGGTGGGTGTTGGGGGATTGGCAAAGTTTGACAACTAATGGCGCGCTCCTAGTTTGCCGACATGGCCACCAAGACTGCCAATATCGCGCTCACCGACGAACTCGACGCCTTCGCCCGGATTGACATGGCGGCGGGCGGTTTCGGCAATTTCAGCGAGTATGTCCGGGATCTTATCCGCCATCGCCGCCAGCAGCAGATCGAGGAGGACCTGGCATTCATCCGCGAAGCGATGAAGGGCGCGCCGGTGGGTGAGCCGCCGGCGGAGATGATGCGTGAGTTGTCCACGTTGCGCCGCCCGGCGCGGCGACGACCGTGAAACTGGTCTTTGACACCAGCGTGGTTTTGGCGGGCATCGGCTGGCGCGGTGAAGCTTACCAGTGCCTCGTGATGCTGGCGCGCCGACGGTTGATCGCCTACGCCACGTCCGCGACGATCACCGAGGCGCGGACCAAGGCGGAAGAGCTGATCTTCGCCGGGAAGTTTCCCCATGACCCCAAGCCGATGCTCGACTGGTATCTCGCCCGGGTGCGGCCAGTGGAACCTGCGCCCTTGGGCAAGCGGCGGTCTCGCGATGCAGACGACGACCCGATTCTGGCGTGTGCCTTGGGAGCGGGAGCGAAAATCGTGACCACGTACGACAAGGACCTGCTGGACATGGGCAAACCGTTCGGCATCGAGATCATCAAGCCAGCCGAGTTGCTGCGGCGGATGAAGGCATAGAAGTCGTAGGATGGACGGCGATGGCCAGGGATGGTAGCCATCACGCCGCGTAGCCAACGTGCCGCACCCCCCCCCTATGAGATTCCACGAACTAACCCCGATCCTCAATGCGTCGGTCAGTCCGGTGATCCTGATCTCCGGCGTCGGTCTGCTGCTGCTGTCGATGACGAACCGCCTGGGCCGGGTGATCGACCGCGCGCGGCAGTTGGAGGACGTGTTCAGCCGGGCGTCGCAATCGGACCGTGGCCGTTTGCAAACGGAGGTGAGGATTTTGTTCCGCCGGGCGGGGTTGCTCCGGCGGGCCATCACGTTTGCGACGCTCAGCGTGTTGGGAGTGGCGGTGCTGGTCGTGGCGTTGTTTGTGGCGGCTTTCTCGGGGATGGAACTGGTCTGGTCCATCGCCTTCCTGTTTGTGGGGTGCCTGCTGGCGCTGATCGTGGCGGTGGTGACGTTTCTCCAAGACATCTACCTCTCGTTGGTGGCTCTGAAGCTGGAACTGGGGCCGGCGTTGGAGGTCGGCGACCAGACGACCGGGGCAGGCCGCTGACCCGGTTTGGGCGGGAATGCCGGTTGAGGGACAAGCGGGGACACGGTGCGGCATTCAGGCAATGGGGCACGGGGTTGGTTGCCATCCCGCGTCACTCAAGCACCCAGCACAGCGGTGTTGCCGCCCGCCCGCGCTTATTCCATCACCTCCGCCAGCGCGACGAGGCGGCCGCGCTCTTTCATCGACTTCGCGCCGGCGTGGAGGATGGCGGTGACTTCGAGGATTTCCTGGTGCGGCACGGGTTCGACGCGGGTTTTCACCATGCCGAGGAAGACCTGGGCCATGCGGAAGATTTGGTAGTGATGACCGAACCAATAATTGCCATCAATCGCGGGCGTCCAGGAGTGAGTCTTCTTGGTGAAGTGTGCGGAGGTATGACAGTAGGTCGGAGTGACATCGGGGCGGCCGTACCAGACTTCGGCGGGCATGCGGTCGGCGTAGGTGAGCAGGGTGTGGGAAGCGGCTTCGCGGGCGTACATGCTCACGGCCTCGACGCCGGCACCGCAGAGGGTCACAGCCATCCAGGTGGGATGCTGGCCATAGACAAACCAGCCGCCGGGAGACCAGCCGCCGCCTTGGCTGGCGACGACGTATTGGAGCGGGCCGAACTCATTGGAGCGTTTCAGGCGGAGGGCTTCCTCGGTGCCCCATTGGTGGCGGTAGAGGCTGGAGGACATGATGGGCGCTTTATGTTTGCGGGCGAATTCCAGAATCTGGCGCGTGAGGGCGACGGTGCCGCCGATGGGTTTGTCGCAGAAAACGGGGAGGCCTTTTTCGAGGGCGGGGGCGATGAGTTCGAAGTGGTCGTCGCCGTAACCGGAGGCGTCGCCGAGCCAGATGGCGTCGGATTCACGGACGAGTTCGTCGAGGGTGCGGGCGACCTGCACGCCGGGGAAGGCTTCGGCGAACTTGGCGGCGCTGGCCGGGTCGGCATCGAAGACGGCGGGGATGCGCGTGTCGGGGAAAGGGAGTTGCGCGAAGTCTTCGTTGGGATTGCGGAAGTGGGTTTTGAACAACTGGACCGGGCCGCTGCTGAGGTGTTTCTCGACGACGGCGAGGTCGATGTTCGGATGAAACCCGTGGGCGAAATGCCAGGTGTGGCCGTTGGTTTTCTGCGGCGCGCCGCGGATGGCCGCGGAGATGATGCCGATGCGCCAGGTCTTGGGGGCGGCGGCGGGTGGGGCAGGGGACGAGGCGGTCGGTGCGGCGAAGACTGAAGCGGCCGGGGTCGCGAGGGTCGCGAGTGCGGCGGTGGCGGACGTGGCGAGGAAATCGCGGCGGGAGCGGGGCGTTGGTTGGGTCATGCGCGCGACCGTAGCGGAGGCGGCGGAGAGAGGACAAGGAGAAGCGGCGAGAGGAGGGGGTGGCCACGGTTGGGGCGCGGGCGGTCCCCGCCCGCAGCGGTTCCGAAGGGGCGGCGGTGCGCAGTATTTCCAGCGCCTCGCCGCGTGCGAACGGGCTGCGACCGGGGACCGGTCGCGCGCCGGCCTCTCGCCGGCCCCCGACCTTCTCCCTACACCGTGATCTGCCGCGCGCGGGCCAGCACTTTCCAGCGTTCGCCCGCCATTCCATTGCGCACGACCACGACCTCGGAATGCAGCGCAACGGTCGGGCAGATGTGGCGGGGCACGCCGTACAGGCAGTCGCCCACGGAGAACTCTCCGGCGCGCGGGGTCTCGACGACGAGATGTTCCTCGCTGTGCATCACGGCGGTGGCGTCGGGCAGTTCCGGGAAGAACACGCGGGGATGCGGGTTTTCCGCGGCGATGGCCTTGTGGCCGAGATCGAGACAGAGGCGGTTGGTGCCGGGTTTGCTGATGACGCGCGTGAGCACGACGGCGGCCACGAGGAACTTCATGTCCGGCAGCATCCGTTCGTAGCCGAAGTCCCACAGCACGCAGGTGCCGGGACTGCATTCGGCGACCTCCGAGCTTTTCGCATACAAGGGAAACGTCGGGGTTCCGCCCGCGAGAATTTTCGGCACGGCCAGGCCGAGGCCGGTCAATTGCCGTCGCAGCGCCACGACGGGCGCGAGGTTCGACTCGCACATGGCGGTGCGCACGGCGAGGTCGGTCTCGTGATTGTGCCCGTCGTAGGCATGCAGGCCGGCGGGTTTCAGACCGGCGGTGTGGGCGATCAGTTTGTAAAGATCCACCGCGTGGTCACCGGGCGCGACGCCGGTGCGGTGCATGCCGCTGTCCACGTCGAGGAAGAGATTCAACGTGAGGCCGGCGGCCGCAAACGCCGCACCGAGCGCACGAATCGCGTCCGCGTCATCCGCGATGGCGGCGAAGGTGGTCTGGGGAAACTTGCGCACCAGCGTGAGCAGGCGCGGCACGTTCGGCCCGACGGGCTGGTAGGCGAGCACGATGTCCGGCGCGCCGCAGTCGGCGACCATCTCGGTCTCGGCGATGGTCGCGCACTTGAACTTGGTCACCCCGAGCTGAAGCTGGAGACGGATCACCTCGGCGACCTTGTGGGTCTTCATGTGCGGACGCAGGCGCGCGGGACTGCCCACGAGCGCCAGCATCCGCCGCACGTTTTCCTCGATGCGATCCGGGTAGAAGAGCAACGCGGGGGACGGCACCTCATCCACGTTGCGCACCGTAAACCAAGGGGTGTCCATGAGCGGTGGGCGGAAATTATTGCACCTCGAAGATAGCCTCGATCTCGACGGCGATGTTGCCGGGCAGCGGTCCCATGCCGACCGCGCTGCGGGCGCCGATGCCGTTTTCATTGCCGAAAACTTCGGCCATCAGCTCGCTGAAGCCGTTGATGACTTTCGGATGATCGTAGAAATCCGGCGCGCTGTTCACCATGCCGAGGGTCTTGATGAGGCGCTTCACGCGGTCGAGCGAACCGAGTTCGCTGCGCAACGTGGCGAGGATCGCGAGGCCGACCTGGCGCGCCGCCGCCTTGCCGCCGGCCAGATCGAGATCGGCCCCGACGCGGCCCGTGATCACGGTGCGGTCGCACCTGAGCGGCCCGTGCCCGGAGACGTAGGCGAGGCCGTTGACGAGCACGAGGGGCCGATAAACCGCGACGGGCTTGGGGGCCGTGGGAAGTTCGAGTTGGAGTTCAATAATCCGTTTTTCTGCGCTCATAGAATGGGTGGTAATGGGTTGCGTTTGCGGGGCGGAGAATCGGGGGCGGGGCGTTGGGCGTGCAAGACTTTTCACCGGGGTGGCGAAGCTCAAAGGATAAGGCTCAAAGCTCAAGGGAAGCCCCAAGGAACAATGCGGTTCCAGCACCAAGCTGTCCGAGGGATGGAAAATAAGCGGGCAGCAGATCGGCCCTTCTGAACCAAATCCTCCGCTTCCGGGACGAGGAGCCGAGCGCCACCGAATTCCGATGCAATGGGGAGCGCACCCGCTCTCGGGTGCCGCTTGCCGCGCCGGTAGGTCGTTAGCGCCAAAGGCGCGGCTCATACCAGCCTGAGGCAACGCCCCAGGTCAGATGCCAGCCAATGAATTCAAACCTGAAAGCCCGTTCTATCGTTCTGATGAACGAGGATGCAGCCCTGCGATGGACCGCGCTTTCAGCGCTCAAACGGTAAATGGCTTGCTTCCTGGGGCGTTGCCCCAGGCTGGTATAAGTCCGCGCCTTTGGCGCTACACCGATACCCCCGCCCTCGCGGAAAACCGGGGTGGCACGAACGCGCACGGGATTTTCCCAGGCGGGTGTGCGGAGCCAGAAGCCGGATGCGCCCTCCCGACGAACCGGCGTAACCAAGATTGCTGGCAAGTAGTCCGCCAGTGTCAAACAATCCCCAAATCGCCGCGTAAGGAACTGCGAAATGCAGTTCCGATCAATAAACACAGGGCTGGGGCGCTCTTCAATGTTGCAGACCACCGATATTGAACACCGAAGTGCATGAAACCATTGTAAACAAAGGTCCAGATCGCCTTTGCAAATCC
>CAMAUZ010000124.1 GCA_945861535.1 Akkermansia muciniphila
AACTGGCGCGGCTGCGGGCGCACGGACTGATCAAAAAAGTGAGCGGCACCCACCGCTGGCAAGTCACCGAAACGGGCCGCCGACTCATCACCGCCCTGCTCACCGCCCGGCAGGCCGACGTCGATCAACTCACGCAACTGGCCGCGTGAAAACGCCTCGGAAAATCCTCGCGAAAACAGATGATTCTTAAACATTGTAGTACAGAGGAAAACCAAGGACTCGCTGGCCGTTCGTCGTTCACTGATTGGTGACTTCCTGCAGCCGATGCCCGTCCCTCGTTCTTCTCTGTGTTCATCGTGTCTCTGTGGTCGAACAAAATCGGCTCGACTGAACCGTTACGGCTGAGCTTCTCCTCCGTCTTCCCGCCAACGGCATCGGGAAGGGTGGGGCGGTGGAGCAGTTGGGGGATAATCGGACGAAGAAAATTGGCTCCAAAGGTAGGACTCGAACCTACAACCCCACGGTTAACAGCCGCGTGCTCTACCATTGAGCTACTTTGGAAACCAGCTCGGACGAATGAACTATTTCGATCCGCACTACCCCTTGGCAAGAGAATTGTGTTTTTTGGGTGATTGAGCGCCATGCAGCGCGTGACATTTCACTGTCCAGATGCGGTCGCGGCGGGCTTTCTCAGGGGTCAAAGCCCGCGGGAACAAAGCCGCGCGAGCATTCCTGGGCCGCGCCACGTCCGCGAATGGGGAGGTGTGGGAAATGTCGCGGTATCTCCTCGGGGGTGGTGCTACGGCGGGCGGGAATCGCCGGCGCGCCGGGGCGCGTGCGGCACCGGGTGAACTGCAAATTAGTGAGCTCACCGGTCAGATTTCGGATTCCGGGATTCCGGATTTCAAGTCGGAGATTTCAAATCGCAAAGCGCGGATCGCAAAGCTCCGATCGCAGTTCTGCGATGGGCAACGGAACCGGCCAACGCGGTGATTGTTCCCCTCCCGGTTTCGCCATAAGGTGAGGCCCGTGAGACCGATTTTGTTACTCCTTTGCCTGCTGTCGGCGACCGGGGCGCAGCCCGTCGGGACCAACCAGACGGCGGTGGCGGGTTCCGTGGGCGGGACGAACGCGGCGGCGGCCGCTGTGCTGGAGGTGGAGTTCCGGCAGTTGGTCGCCGCGGACGCGCGGGCGTTGGAGGAGGTGGAGCAGTGGATGAATCTGGGTCCCGGCGGGGCCGCGCTGCGCCAGCGGATCGATGAGCGTTTCGCTGGCGTGCGGCGTGCGTATGAGGATTTCTTGGGGCGACATCCCGGCCACGCGCGGGCGCGACTGGCGTTCGGCAATTTCCTGAATGAAAGCGGGGACGAGGACGCGGCGAAAACGCAGTGGGAGAAGGCGCTGGTGGCCGCCCCGAACGCCGCGGAGGTGTACAACAATCTGGCCAATTTCTTCGGCCATCGCGGCCCGGTAAAAAAGGCCTTCGAGTATTATGCCAAGGCCGTCGAGCTGGCACCGCGCGAGGCGACCTATTACCAGAACTTTGCGACCACCGTGTTCCTGTTCCGCAAGGATGCGCGCGAGTTTTACCAGATTTCCGAGGATGAGGTGTTCGACCGGGCGATGCAGCTTTACCGCCAGGCGCTGGAGATCGAGCCGGACAACTACGAGTTGGCGGTGGATCTGGCGCAGAGCTATTACTCGATCAAACCGAGCCGCATCCCCGAGGCCGTGGCGGCGTGGGATTACACCCTGAAGCTCGCGCCGGACGATCTCCAGCGCGAGCGGGCGCACCTGCATCTGGCGCGGTTCAAAATCCGGACGGGGCTGTTCGAGGAAGCGCGGCGGCATCTGAATGTCATCACCAACGCCTTCAATGAACCGGTGCGCGTGCGGGTGTTGCGGGACCTGGAGGCGCGCGAGAAAAAAGCGGGCCAGACGGGGAAGGGGGCCTTGCCGGTGCCGTTCAATTGAGCGCGCCGGCGCTCCCCACGGCTTCGTGGGAATTGCGCACGCCGGCTCAAGTCTCCTGCCGTTCCGCCGATGGCTGAGAGCGATGAGGTCGAACAAGTTAAGCGCATGCTCCGTCCCTGACCGCCGATGTTCCTGATGTTGTTTCCATCCCGCCCGCCGGCCCCCGTGAAACTCCGGCGGGCCAGCTTTCAGACGTTCAGCCTGGGCGGCGTCCTCGTCGGGGTCGCGGTGATTCTGCTCTATCTTTCGGCCCCGGTGGTGCTGTGGCAGCGGTCGCTGACGGCCACCTCCCTGAGCGCCAAGACAACGACTCCCACGGTGGAGGTGGCGGGAGCCGAACTGGGCTTCGAGGAACTGGTCTGGCTGGCGCGCTCGGCCGAGTTCCGGAGCGACGAATGGATCGCCCAGAACCCGGCCCAGGAAACGCGGGTGGGGGAGAAACTGCCCTTCGAGATGAGCTGCCGTCTCGGCCATCGGTATTACAAAGTTCGGCGCACCTTGGAGAAATTTGTCGAGGCCCACCCGGGGCATGAGGGCGCGATGGTGGAACTGGAACGCTTCACGCGCGTCATGACCGAAAAGATCGCCGCCGTGCTGGAATGGGAGACGCTGCGCAATGAAGCCCCGGCTTCGCCGAACGCTTGGCATTCGCTGGCCGCCTACTACAACAACCAGGGCCTGCTGTCCCGCGCGTTCCAGTGCTACGAGAAGGCCGTCTCGTTGCCGCAGGAGAGTGCCGCGGTGGTCGAGGACCTGGCGGTGACTCAGTTCATGTTTCGCTCCGACGCGGCGGCGTTTTACTCCCTCTCGGCCGACGCGATGGTGGAGCGTTCGCTGGCGACCTATCGCCGGGCAATGGCGCTGGAGCCGCGGAATCTCAGTCTGGCACGGCATTTTGCCGAGTGCTTCTTCGTCCTGCGCCCCCTCCGCGCCACCGAGGGACTCCGGGCGTGGGAAAACGTGTTGAGCCTGGCAGGTTCCGAGGTGGAGACCCACGAGGCGCTGGTCAATTGCGCGCGGTACGCGGTGGTCGTCGGGCGGCTGGGACAGGCCCGGCTGTTCCTCGCACGCCTCACGCGGCCGGAATTCGCCGAGCATAAAGACCGCATCGAGCGCAGCTTGCTGCTGAAACGTCAGCATCTGGTCGAAGCCATGCCCTCCCGGTAGTCGGGATTCCCGGCCGGGGCAGGGCAGGGCAGGGCAGGGCAGGGCAGGCAAGGAGCCGTCCACCAACCAAGGTAGCGAGTTCGCGTCGGGATTATTGGCCGGGCACGACGCGCGAAGGCGGGGCACATCCGCCGGGAGCTGGAACGAACGAGCAACGCCGTGCCTGGGCAAAGGGCCAAGGCCGCGCGGTCGGCGAGCTGGACGGCGGCGGGATACCGACAAGCAGGGTGCCCCAGCGACTGCCGTGAACGACGATTTGCGGGAGAGTGTGGCCGACCGGCTGACGGCTCCCAGATAGTGGTACTAATCGAGCCGTGGGGCGGCGCGGGCCTCTTCGTGCGGTTGGAGCTGGAGCACGACCAGTTCGGCGAGCGAGCCGGCGGTGGGGACGGCAGGGGGCGACGTGTCTCTTCCCGGCCGATTCCATCCGAAGGACCGGACTGCGCTTCTCCAAAAGTTGCGACCCCGTATTCGCGACTGCTCCGTGTAGTCCATGAAAAGGCCGCGCCGGCGCGGTGCCGGTGCATCTCAGTTTCTTGCCCGCGGCTTGGCGTCGGCGCCAGCCGGGTGGGGCAGGCATCCTTGCCTGCCAGTTGGCGGGGCATCCCTGCCCCGTCTTCCCAGTTCCACAGGGGTGCTCGGCCATGGACACGGGCGGCAGGGATGCCGCCCGAACTGGCAGGCAAGGATGCCTGCCCCACCCCGCCCGTGCGGGTGCCGCCGCTGGTTTCCTCGAGCACGGCACCCGTGCCTGCCGAAGGTTGCAGGAAACTGAGATGCGCCGGCGCGTCGCCGCGCCCGCAAGTTGCCCTTGTCCGCTCCCCGCGACCGCTATAACCTCCGGCCGAGCTAACCGCCAAACACCCAGAGCACCATGAACTCCCAACTCATCAGATCTCCGCTGTCGCCTCCCCCCGCCGCGCCTTCGCGTCATGGCTTCACCTTGATCGAATTGCTCGTGGTCATTGCCATTATTGGCATCTTGGCCTCGATGCTGCTGCCCGCGCTTTCCGGAGCCAAAACCAAGGCGTATGCGACCATCTGCACGGCGAATAACAAACAACTGCAGCTCGCCTGGACCCTCTACGCGGGCGACCACAATGACACGATGGTGCTGAACGACAATCCGACCGGAACCCCCGCGGGAAACCCGCTCGTCTTGAATGATACGAACGCGACTTGGTGCGCCGGTTGGATGCAGAGCAACGACGGCACCGACACTAACAATGCCGCCTTTATGAATGGATTACTGGGTCGCTACGCCGGAGCGCCGGGAATTTTCAAGTGTCCCGCGGACAAGTTCAAGCATCCGGCCAAGGCCAAGACTTATGTCCGGAGCGTGACGCTTAACATTTTCCTCAATCGCACCGCCGGTCCGGTCAACTCGGGGGCCTACACGGCGTATCGCAAAACCACGGAGGTCAACAATCCCTCGGACGTCTTTGGCTTCGTTCACGAAGACGTCATGTCGATCGAGGACTGCATCTACCGCCTCGACCTGCCGACGCCGCTGACCATGGTTTTCGAAAACAAGCCGGCGGCGGTTCACAGCGGTGGGACCACCATGGCGTTTCTGGACGGACATACGGAGATGCATCGCTGGTCGGCCGTGCAACTCAATGCCGCCGGGTGTCAGGTGCCGACGGACAACGCGACGGATGTGCAGTGGCTCAAGGCCCGCGCCCGCGGACCCTAAAGCCCGGCGCGCCCCCGCCCGCCGCGCAGCTTCGTTGCCTCTCGCCGCCCACCCGTCAGCGATCACAACCAATTCCGCCGCGCCGCTGTATTCTTTGTGCCCACTGCTGAAATCCTCCGCGCCGCCGACCTCGTAAAACGCTTCGGTGCGTCCGAGGTCGTTCACGGCGTCAGTCTCTCAGTGCAAGCGGGCGAAGTCGTCGGTCTCCTCGGCCCCAACGGCGCGGGCAAAACCACCATTCTGCGGATGCTCGCGGGCATCCTCTCGCCCACGCACGGACAGGTCTTCATCAACGGCCAGGATGTCCGCGAACAAACCCTCGCCGCGAAACGCCGCATCGGTTTTCTCTCCGGCGACACGCAGCTTTACCGCCGCCTGACGCCGCGCGAAGTGCTCCTCTACTTCGGACGCCTCTACGAAATCCCCGAGGACAAACTCGCCCGCCGCACCGAGCAGCTCATCGCCGAACTGGAAATGACCGCCTTCGCCGATCAGCAATGCGGCTCGCTCTCCGCCGGCCAGAAACAGCGCGCCAACATCGCCCGCGCCTTCGTCCACGAACCCGACCTTCTCATCCTCGACGAACCCACCACCGCCCTCGATGTCATCAGCGGCCAGTTCATCGTCGAGACCATCCGCCGCGAACGCTCCGCCGGTCGCGCCATTCTTTTTTCCACCCACATCATGAGCGAGGCCGAGTACCTCTGCGACCGCATCCTCCTCCTGCACGAAGGCCGCATCATCGACTCCGGCACGCTCCCCGAACTCCTCGCCCACACCGGCGCGCGCAATCTCACCGCCGCCTTCCTCCGCCACGCGCGACCGCAAACCCAAACCGCCGCGTCCGCGCTCGGATCAGGGCCGGTCTAGATTGGCGGGTGACGATGGAATTGCGATGAAGCTCAAAGCTCAAAGCCCAAAGCTCAAGGGAAGGGCCAAGCTCCAGAGGCCAAGCGCTGCCACCTGTAGCGCAGACTTCCAAGTCTGCTGTGTCGCGGGTTTCCAAACCTGCGAACGGTCCGGTCACCGGAAGCGCCTCACGAAGAACCACGCGCCACGAACTTCATCGCACCTGCCGATTTGGAAATCGGCGACACAGCAGGTTTGGAAACCTGCGCTACCGGAAGCCGCGCGCAGTTGCGCTCCTTGTTCCTTGGCCCTTCCCTTGAGCTTTGAGCTTTATCCTTTGAGCTTTTTCCCCTGAGCCTCGTCATGCGCCCCGCGATCATCCTCACCATTTTCCGCAAGGAAATCCTCGAGACCCTGCGCGACCGGCGGACGCTCTTCTTCTCCTTCCTGCTCCCCATCCTGCTCTATCCCGCGCTCTCGCTCTCCCTCGCCAAAGTGCAGGAGACCCGTGTCGCCGAACAGCAGGCCAAGCTTTCCGTCGTCGCCGTCTGGGGCGAAGCCTCCCCCGCACTGGGAGACTGGCTGCGCAAAACCAACGTGATGGTCCGCCTCGAACCGGCGCGCGATCTCCCCGCCGAAGTCTTGCGCGAACTTGCCACCGCCAGGCCGCCCGCCGAACCCGCAAAGAAAAAACGCGGCACCGCCAATGCCAGTGGCAACGCCGACTCCGAACCCAGCCTCGAACCCCCGCCATCCCCCGTTCTCCTCGCCGCCCAGCGCGCCGTTCTCGAGCGCAAGGCCGACGCCGTGCTCGTCGTCTGGCCCGGCTTCGCCACCGACCTCGCCAGCGGCAACCGCGCCGCCCTCTCGATCTACTACGATTCCGTCCGCGACGATTCCCGCAAAGCCCAGTCCCGTCTGCACGACGCGCTCATTGATTTCCGTCGCGAAGAAGTGAGCCGCCGCGAACGCGAGCGCAGCCTGCCCGAGGGCTTCGCCACCGCCATCGCCATCCGCGAGGAAAACGTCTCCCAACCCAAGCGCCAGGTCGGCAGCCTCATCGGCTCCCTGCTGCCGCTGCTGCTCATCATCCTCTCGGCCTCCGGCGGCATCTACGTCACGCTCGACCTGACCGCCGGCGAAAAGGAACGCAACACCATGCAGACGCTGCTCTGCGCGCCGCTCGACCCGGTCGAAATCATCGGCGGAAAATTCCTCGCCGCCTGGACTGTCGTGCTGCTCTCCGCACTCGCCAACGTCGCCAGCCTCGCCGCCACCTTCGCCCGCATCGCTGCGCCGCTGTCGGATTTTAACATCCCGCCGCTGACCTACGTCCTCACGTTTTTCGCGCTGCTGCCCGTCACCTTCACCACCACCGCCATCTTCCTCGGCGTCGCCGTCTTCGCGCGCGACCTCAAGGACGGACAAAATTTCCTCACGCCCGTCATGCTTGGCATCACGCTGCCGCTGGCCGTCACCTCGCTGCCCGGCATCGAACTCACCGCCGCGACCTCCTTCGTTCCCATGGTCAACATCGCGCTGCTGATCAAGGGCCTCTTCATCGGCGAAGCGAAAACCGAATTGATCTTCCTCACGCTCTCCTCCGCCTCGGTCTATGCGCTCGTCGCGCTCGTCCTCGCCGCACGCGTCTTTCACCGCCAGCACGTCATGCTCGGCGGCACCGAGTCCGTGCGCGAATGGATTCAACGCCCCACCCAGCGCGGCGGCACCCCCACGCCCACCTTCGCGCTCGCCACCTTCGGCATCGTCTTCGTCGTGATGTTTTACGGCAGCCTCCTGCTCAGCGAAAAAAACCTGGCCGCCACACTCCTCGGTTCGCAATACGGCTTCTTCCTGCTCCCCGTCCTCCTCCTCGCGCTGTTCATGCGCTTCTCGCCGACCGAAACTTTTTCCCTCCGCCTTCCCGCCGCGCGCGCGGTCCTCGGCTCGGCGCTCATCGGCCTGTCCGCATGGGCCGTCGCGGGCGGCATCGTCATCCGCCTGCTGCCGCCGCCCGACTCGATGGTCAAGGCCATGGAAAAAATGCTCCTGCTCGGCGACGCCGACGTGCCGCTGTGGGCCGTGTGGCTGCTCTTCGCCATCACCCCGGGTCTGTGCGAAGAAATCTTCTTCCGCGGCCTCGTCCTCTCCGGCCTGCGCCGCTGGGGCGTCTGGCCGGCCATCGGTGTTTCCTCGCTGCTCTTCGCCATCGCCCACGCGTCGCTCTACCGCCTGCTGCCCACGCTTTTTCTTGGCGCGCTTTTCGGCTACCTCGTCTGGCGCAGCGGCTCCATCGCCTGCAGCATGATCGCCCACGCCCTCAGCAACGGCCTCATCACCACCGCCGTCCATCTCCAACCCCGCGGCGTCGGACCCCGCCTCGCTGAAGTAAACGTCCTCCCCTGGAGCATCACCCTCGCCGGTCTGGCCGTCTGCCTCCTCGGCCTCTGGCTCGTCCACACCGCCCCGCGCCCCGCCGCCGCCGGCCCCTGACGCCGCGCCCGGTGCCGCTCCGGTCGCGCTGGAAAAGTATCGATCCCCTGTCACCGCCGCCGGTTTTCACTCGGTGAGTGAAGCCGGGATCAGTGATGTTGACCCGGGTCCGTCCGTGGTTGAACCACGGTTTTTCAGGATAAAGCGTGGACAACACCACCAGGCGCGCCCGGTCGGTGTCCACGCGCGCGGAACGCTGCTTCACTTTGGGAACGGCAGATAAGGCGAACCACGAAAGACACGAAAAGCACGAAAGGAGAAAGGCTTGCGGAAACAGGGGCGGCATCTGGCAGGTGACTTATTCGGACGTCGAGCCTCCACGCTTCCGCCCTTTGTTTTCCGGCTTTTCGTGTCTTTCAGGGTTCAACCCGACTGCCGTTTCCAGGATAAAAACCAGTCGCCTCCAAGCTCACTGCAATGCCTGCGCCAACCACGCCGCGAGCGCGCGGTCGGGCGTTGGCTCGGTGATTTCCCAAGTCGCAGCGGCGGGGCGACTGACCGATGCGGCGGCTGCGAAGGCGGTGCGGGCGGCGGCGGCGGTCAGGGCGAGGTTGCGGCCGTCCACGAGGGATTCGAGGCGCACCGGGCGCGGGGTGAGTGCGTCGGCGAGGTCCGCAAGGTCGCCGGCGGTGAGCGCGCCAGGGATCACGGCGTCGTGGGGGACGTGGCAGAAGGGGGCGCGCAGGAGGGCTTGGAAACCGGGGAAAATTCCGCGCGCCACGACGACCCGCACGTGGTCCTCGAAAAGCGCGCCGCACAGCGCCAGCAGGCCGCCCAGCGGCTCCGAGGCGTGCGGGGCGCGGCCATCGCCAATAAGGGGTTCGGTGAAACCGGGCGGGTTCACGGGCGCGAAGGAATCGCCCCACAGCGCGATGCGCGTGGCGTCCACGTCGGCGCGGGCGCGCAGGTGGGCAAGCACGCTGCGCAGGTCGCGGAGGCGCGCGCCGAGGAGGGTGCCGCCAAGCATCAGTTCCGTGGCGGAGAGCGAGGTGGCGTCGCTGCGCATTTCTCGCGAGCCATCGGGACTGCTCGCGCCGGTGCCGCGCACGTCGGGGAGACAGACGGCGACGCCACGGGCCAGGAGTTCGGTGAGCGCTGCTTTTCGGTCGCTCAGAAATTTGGCGTGGCCGTGCTGCGCGAGTGCGATGACGAGCGGGGCGCGCGGGCCGGGGAGCGCGGGCTTGGTGGGGAGCAGGAGGAGCAGCGGCACGGTGAGACCCGATTCCACTTCCAGCACGACGCGCTCGCCGCGAGCAGCGCCGAGGTTTTCCAGCTCAGAAGGTTTCACCAACGCGGGCGCGGGTGCGGAGGCAGTCGGCTTGGGCGGAGTGACGTTGCCGAGCAGTTTGGTCCACTCGGTTTGCAGGAGGGCGCGTTGCGCGGGCGGCGGGAGCGGGGCGAGTTTCTCGCGAATGGTGGCGACGCGGGCCGCGCCGAGTTGGGCGTAGATTTCATGCGTCGGCCGGGGCCGCAGTTGGGCGCGCAGCTCGGGTGTGAAGCAGAGGAGTTCGGCGGCGGGCAGCGGCTGCGAGTATTCGGTGGCGCGGATGCCGAACCATTTTTCGAGCGCGGCGTGGATCCGCTGGCGGTGGGGGACGCCGATGTTGTTGCAGTGCGAGGCCTCGGGCGGACGACCGCTCAGACGCCCGTGGCCGTGCGTGAAGGTGAGATTCTCCGGCACGCCGTGCCACGCGAAGACCTGCTCGAGCCGCCGCCAGACGGGGTCGCGCTCGCGGTCCCAACTGAACTCGTGCCCGTAGATGAGTCGCCGCGGCGCGAGGCTGGCGACGATGACCCACGGCAGAAATCCGTCGCTGCCGCTGCGCACGAGATTGCGCGTGGATTCCCACGAGCCACCGCCGAGGTAGTCGAACGTCGCCGCGGCGTCCTCGGGCAGCGGGAAGCGCGTCTCCGGTTGCGGCCCGCCGAAGTTGAACGGCGCGACGCAGGTGAAGCGCGGGTCCAGCGCGCCCACGACCGCCGCGGGATCGCCGCCGCCGGCGACGGAGCCGAGGAGGATGATTTTCTCGCGATCAATGTTCGCGCGCTGGAGCAGCGCATCGAGCCCGCGACTGGTGTCCCAGACCATCCAGCCCATGAGGCTGTCGCCGAACGTGTGAAGCTGAAGCGCGTTGTAACAGCGGAAGCGATAATCCTGCCGCGCGCCCGGCGGATGATCGCGGCGTTCGCCATAGCCGGGTTGGTCGAGGACGAGCACGGCACAACCGGCGCGCGCCCAGGTCATGCCCATGTCCTGCAATTCGGACTGGGTCTTCGCATTGTGGTGACTGTGGATGAGGACGAGGGCGGGCAGTTTCGCCGGCGGGGCCGTGGACGCGGGTGTTTGTGCGGGTGCGGGCGCGGGCGTGGCTGGACCGGTCGGCGGGAGCGCGGGCAGATAAAGGTTCGCGGTGACGAACACGCCGGGGCGGCTTTCATAGACGAGATTCTCAATGCGGAAGCCGGCGCCGGGGATCGTCCGCGTGACGTGGACGGGGAGCTTCTCCGGCGGCGTGGGGAATGGTCCGAGCGACCGGCGCAGCGCGGCGATGCGGGGCGCGACGAACCGCTCCCAGTCTGCCAGCGACCGGAGTTGCGCCCACTCCGCGCGGTCGCGCGCGTTCACGGCGCGTTGGCGTGCGGCGAGGTGCAGGCGCAATTGCCGCGAGGTGTCGGGAGTCGTGGCGGTGCCCGCGGGGGCGGTCGCGCCGCGGGCGAAGTCGGACAGGGCAGGGGAGAGCCACGGCAACGCACAGAGCGCGCCGGTGCCGCGCAGGAACGCGCGACGATTGGCGGGCAGCGGGATTTTCATGGGCGCAGTTTAGACCGGCGGCGGCGGGTGGAAACTGGGAACTGGGGAGGTGAGTGGGGGGAAAGCTCAAAGCTCAAAGTTCAAAGCTCAAGGGAAGATACAAGTTCCAAGCTTCAGGCGGGGATGGGTTCGTCGCCCCCCGGTTGTCCCCTTGGTCCCTTGGGATCTTGGCGCTTCCCTTGAGCTTTGAACTCTATTCTTGGAGCTTTTTCCCCGTGCGCTGGATGAACACGTCCACCTGCTGGCCGACGTAGAGGGGGAAGTCGGGGCGCTCGAGTTCGAAGATGATCTGGAGCACTCGCGTGTCCACGCGCTCGGCGCTGTCGCCGGTGAGCGAGCGCTTCGGGATCACGAAGGGATCGATGCGCACGAAGCGCAGGGTCATCTTGCGTTTCGTGTCGCCTTTCAGGAAGGCGACGGCGGGCTGGTTGGCCTCGAAGAGCGGGGCGTTTTGCTCATCCACATCGGCGCGGATTTGGAGGCGGTCCACGTCGCCGAGGATCATCATCGATTCGGTGGCGAGGGCGTTGGCGTATTCGCCGGCGCGGGTGTTGATCTGGAGGACGGTGCCGTCGCGCGGGGCGCGCACGGCGAGGACCTCAAGTTCGACCTGCGCCTGCTCGACCTGGCTCTGCGCGGCGGCGATGTCGGCACGGGTTTTGCCGACGCGGGCCTGCATGGCTTGCGCGGCGAAGTCTTTGCGCCGGGCCTCGTCTTCGGTGGCGACGCGGCTGCGTTCGAGCTGTTGCACGCGCGCCAACTGATCGCGGGCGTCGGCCAGTTGCACCTCGTCAAAGGCCAGCGCGGCCTTCAGTGCCGCGAGCTGCGACTGGCTGGTGAGCAGGCGCGCACGGGTCTCGCGATCATCGAGCTGAACCAGCGAATCGCCGGTTTTCACGCGGTCGCCGATGTTCACGAACACCTTTTGCACCAGGCCGCTGCGGGGCATGCCGAGGCGCACGTTTTCACGCGCGGCTTCGATGATGCCGGTGGCGGCGAGGGTTTCCGTGAAGGGCGAGCGAGTTGGCTGCGCGAGCGGCTTGGGCGGCGGTGCTTGGGCGCGGAGGCGGAGGACGAGGACCGACGCGGCGATCACGCCGGCGACGGCGAGGTAGAGGCTGAGTTTGCGGAAGAGCATCATGGGAACATGGGGTTGGAGGAGTTTTGCGCGCAGAACGGTCACGTTTCCAGTTCGCGATTGTAGTCCGAGTAGCTCTCGTGAACGCGCTGCACGCGGCCGTCCTCCATCTCGGTCATGCGGTCGGCGTAGCGGAAAATGCGTGTGTCGTGGGTGACGACGATCACGCTGCGATTCGGGGCTTTGGCGACGTCGTGGAGGAGTTCCATGATTTTGGCACCGGTGTCCTTGTCGAGGGCGGAGGTCGGTTCGTCGCAGATGATCAGGCGCGGTTCGTGGACGAGCGCGCGGGCGATGGCAACGCGCTGTTGCTGGCCGCCGGAGAGGTTCGTGGGCTGTTCGCGGGTTTTGCTTTCGAGTCCGACGAGTTTCATCGCCTCCCGGGAACGCGCCTCGGCGTCGCGCCGCGAGACGCCGTTGAGGAGCAGCGGGACGCTGATGTTTTCGAGGCAGCTCAAGGTGGGGATGAGGTTGAACTGCTGGAAAATGAAGCCGATGTCGCGGCGGCGGAAGTCGGTGATCGCCGGCTTGTTCATCGTGTGGAGGCGGTTCTCGAAGACATCAATCTCGCCGGAATCGAACTGCATGGTGCCGGCGATGATGCTCAGGAGCGTGGTCTTGCCGCAGCCGGACGGGCCGACGATGAGGAGCAGTTCGCCGAGGCGCGTGTCGAAGTTGACGCCCTTGAGCGCCTGCGTGCGCGCGTCGCCGGTGCCGAACGTCTTGGACACGTTGCGCACCTGCACCGCGAAATTGTTCTGGGGATTCTCGGTCGTCTTCATGCCATCGCGAACGGGATGTGAACCACAGAGACGCGATGCACACAGAGAAAAAAAAGCTTTGGCATCGGCTCCCAAGAGCCACGAATCAGCGACCCAAAACCCGCCAGCCGATTCTTTGTTTTCTCTGTGTTCATCGTGTCTCTGTGGTCAAAAAGTTCCGTCCCCTCCTGCACGGTTGCGGTTCAGCCACGGAAGACGATGGCGGGTTCAAGTTGGCGGACCTTGCGGATGCCCAGCAGCGCCGCAAACCCGCAGATCAGCAGCACGACGACGAGGGTGCCGACGGGAATCTGATACGGCATGATGAACGGCGGCTGGCCTTTTTCCAAAACCAGGAAGCCGAACAGCGCGCTCAGGCCGACGCCGATGCCGTAGCCGAGCAGGCCCACGATCAGGGCCTGCAACAGCAGCATCCGCGCGAGCAGGCCGTCGCTCGCGCCCATGGCCTTGAGCGCGCCGAGATGCCGCAGATTCTCGAGCACGAACGTGTAGAAGGTCTGCCCCGCGACCGCCGTGCCCACGATGAAGCCGAGCAGCACGGTGGTGCCGAAGGACATCGGGATGCCGGTGTTGCGGAAATACCAGCGGATGGTGGACCAGAAGAATTGGTCCTCGGTGAAGGCGCGGAGCTGCGTGTCCTTTTGGATTTGCGCTGCGGCCCGTTCCGCGGTCCAGCCGGGCGCGGGTTCGGCGAGGATGAAGCTGAGCATCTTGCGGGTCTTGGGTGCGAACTGGAGGGCCTGGTCGTAGGTCGCGAAAATGTAGGGATAGCCGAAGAAGGATTTCTCGGTTTTGCAGATGCCCACGATGCGCGCCTCCTTGTCGTTGATCTCAAAGGAGTCGCCGATGCCGACCGGCTTGGGGCGGCCGAAGCTGAGGCGTTGCACGGCGAGGTCGTCGATGAAGACGGTGTTCGGCAGGCGCAGGTCTTCGAGTTTCCCCGCGGTGATCTGGCCGGGGCGGCCGACCAGGGTCGCGCTGTCGAGACCGACGAGCTGTACGGATTTGAAGGTGCCGTCGGGGAGCTTGGCCTGCTGGACGGCCCAGTAGAGCGGCACCGCCCACGCGACGCCCGTGACCGAGCGCACGCGGCTGACATCGGTGTCGCGCAGGGATTTCACCTCGTTGGCCTGTTCGACCTTCGGGTCCACGACCCAGATTTGCGCGCGCATGTTGCGCAGGTTGCCGGTGGTCCAGAGCATCAGGCCGCAGAACACCGACGCCTGCTGGGTCATCAGCAGCGTGGCGAAGGTGAGGCCGCTGATGAGCATCAGGTATTTGCCGCGGTCACCCAGCAGCATCTTGAGGGCAATATGGTACATGTTCGGAACGGGCCGCCCGCCGGGACGGCGCGGCATCTTGGGCATAGGGGAACGGCAGAAACAAATTCAATCCGGGACGGCGTGTGCCTGGAGCGCAGCCCGGCGTAGCGCAGACTTCCAAGTCTGCTGTATCGCGGGTTTCCAAACCCGCGAACGGTCCGGCCACCCGCAGCGCCCCGGCTGCTCGAACGCGCTCGATACTCCGCCGCCCCTGCCGATTTGGAAATCGGCGATACAGCAGGCTTGGAAACCTGCGCAACCGGGGGGGGCGCGGCTGCGCCCGCAGCCGCCGGCGCGCAAAAATGCGCCTTTGTTTCCCACCGCCTGCGGCCTAACGTCCGCGCCATGCGCGCGGCGACCACTCGCACCAAAATTGAACGACTAATGACCGGGTTAGGCCGGGCCGTGCAGTCGCCGGGGCGGGTGTACTTCACTGGCGGCGTATGCGCCGTGTTGCTCGGCTGGCGAGAGACGACGCTCGACGTGGACCTCAAAGCGGACCCTGAGCCAACCGGGTTCTTCGAGTCGTTGCCGCGGCTCAAGGACGCGATGGACATCAACATCGAACTGGCGTCGCCCGACAACTTCATCCCGGCACTGCCCGGTTGGCGGGAGCGTAGCACTTTCATTGCGACTCAAGGTCAGGTGGAGTTCTTCCATTATGATTTTTACAGCCAGGCGCTGTCGAAAATTGAGCGCTGGCACGAGCGCGACCAGACAGATGTCGAGCGAGTGCTGGCCACCGGTTTGGTGAAGCGCGACCGCCTGCTGGAGTTGTTCCGCGAGATCGAGCCGCGCCTGATTCGCTTCCCGGCCGTTGACGCCGACTCCCTGCGGAAACGAGTGGAAGCCACCGCGCGCGGCACGCTATTTGTCCGCCCCATATGACACCCGAACTCGACCGCGATTTTGAAGGTCTGCCCGCGGAAGCCCTGATTCGGCAGGGGCTGGCAGATTTGGCGGCCGGGCGTGAGTCGATCGGCTCGCTGCTGGTGCAGATTGGTGCGCCGCGATTGCGGTTGCTGGATGTTCCCGTGCCGGCGGCGGTGGACATCGACGCGGATCGCCGGCTTTATCACCTGCTCGGTCTTACTCATGGAAACGAGGCGCATTCGCAATACAACAGCCGGATCCGCGAACTCGTGAGCTTCGAGCGCGCGTTGGAACGGCGGGTCTGGGGGCGGCGGCGGCAGGGGGGAAAGCTGGCAGAAAAATAGACGGCAAAAAAATTGGGGGCGGAAATCTCTTCCCCATTTTTCTGCCCCTTTGTTTTTCTGCCGTTTCCCGGCCGACACCAAGCGGACGGCAATATTATTCTTTGCGAAAGTTCGTGCAGTCTGCTCCGAGGCCTCTGGCTCCCTCTCCTCCGTTCGGAACGGAGGAGAGGGGCGGGGAGAGGAGGCGCTCTGCACTGATGGTCAGCTCGCCAAGGTGGCGCACCCCTCTCCCCGTTCGTGCCTCACGGGGCGAGGGAGACGGACGCGCTGCTTGTTGCAGCGGTCTGGGCACGAACTTTCGCAACGATTGATACGGCGCCCGTTTTTCCTTTTGCGAGGGTGGCGAGTTCCTAGTGTGGCCGCCTGATGAACCGATTGTCCGAAACCCAGCGCGTCCAGCTTGTCTGTCTCGTATTGGTGCTGGTGACGCTGGCCATCTACGGGCGCGTGGCGGGGCACGATTTCGTGGATTATGACGACAACCTTTATGTCTATGCGAACCGCGTCATTGCCAACGGGCTGACGTGGTCGGGCATTCAATGGGCGTTCACGCAGGTTCACGGGGAGGGCACGTATTGGCATCCGGTGACGTGGCTGTCGCACATGCTCGATGTCGAGATTTTCGGCATGAACCCGGCGGGGCATCATCTGGTGAACGTGCTGCTGCACCTCGGCAACAGCCTCCTCCTTTTCCTCGGTCTGCGGCGCCTGACGGGCGCAACGTTGCGCAGCGCGGTGGTGGCGGCGGTGTTCGCGTGGCATCCGTTTCAGGTGGACACGGTGGCGTGGATTGCCGAGCGAAAAAACCTGCTCAGCACGGGCTTCGGCCTGCTCACGCTCGGTGCGTACGTTCGGTACGCGGCGCGTCCGGGCGCGGCGCGGTATGCGCTGGTGGCCGCGATTTTCGCGGTCGGGTTAATGACCAAGCCGGTGCTGGTGACGCTGCCATGCGCGCTATGGCTGCTGGATTTCTGGCCGTTGCGGCGGCTGCAACGGGGCGCCGGGAAAGCTGGAAGCCCATCCGCACCGGACCCAGCACCGCGTTTTCCGACGGTGACATTCGGGCGCCTGGTGGTGGAGAAACTGCCGCTGCTCGCGCTGTCGGCGGCGTCCAGCGCGATGACCGTCCTCGGTCACAGCAAGCTGGACGCGCTCCTGACCGGCGACGTCTTGCCTTTGTCCGTGCGGTTGCAGACGGCGCTGGTGTCGTACGCGAGTTACCTGCGGAAAATCGTGTGGCCGGCGGACTTCGCGGTGATCTATCCGCATCCGGGCGTGTGGCCGGTGGCGACGGTCGCGGTGAGCGCACTGGTGGTGGCGGTCGTGAGCGCGGCGGTCATCGCGCGGGCGCGCCGGGCGCCGTGGGGCGTGGTGGGCTGGTGCTGGTTTCTCGGGATGCTGGTGCCGACGATCGGCGTGGTGCAGGCGGGCATTCAGGCGATGGCCGATCGGTTTGTCTATTTTCCGTTGGCCGGCGTGGCGCTGGCGCTGGTGTGGCTGGGGGCGGAACTGGCGGCGTGGCGCGCTTCCTGGCGCAAGCCGCTGCTGGCGGGCGGGGTGCTGGCGTTGACCGCGTGCGTGGCGGTCGCCGCGCTGAACGTGTCCCATTGGGACAACAGCCTCGCGCTTTTCGCGCACGCGACGCGGGTGACGAAGGACAATCACATCGCGCACATCAATCTCGGGTCCGCTTTGATGCGGGAGAACCGCGTGGACGACGCCATCGCGAATTACCAGGAGGCGATCCGCATCCGGCCGACTTACTACGATGGCTGGAACAGCCTGGGCAACGCCTACGCGCGGCAGGGACGCTTTGCCGAGGCGCTCAAGAGTTTCTCGGAATCGCTGCGGTTCAATCCGGGTTTCGCCGACGCCTACAACGGCGCGGGCTACGCGCTGGCGTCGCTGAACCGGCCCGCCGAGGCCGCCGAGCAATACGCGGCGGCGCTGCGGTTGAAGCAGGATTTTCCCGAGGCGCATTTCAATTTCGCCGCACTCCTCGAAACGCAGGGCAAGCTCGCGGAGGCCGAGCAGCACTACGGCGACGCGATTCGCCACAAGCCCGAGCTCGCCGAGGCGCGTACCGCGTTGGGCCTGCTGTGGGCGCGTCAGGGGAAATCCGCGGAGGCGGCGGCGCAGTTCAACGAAGTTGTCCGCCTGCGCCCCGACGATCCCGACGCGCACTTGCGGCTGGGGATGGCGCTGGCGGGGCAGCAGAAAACCGAGCCGGCCATGGCGGAGTTTCGCGAGACGCTGCGGCTGCGGCCGGAAACTCCCGCGGCGCTGGTGGCGCTGGCCACGGTGTTGGCGACGCATCCGAACATCAGATTTCGCAATGGCCGCGAGGCCGTGGAACTGGCGCGCAAGGCCAACCAGCTTTCGGGCGAGCAGAACCCCGTGCATCTCGATGCCCTCGCCGCCGCCCTCGCGGAGAACGGGGATTTTGCGGGAGCCGCGAACGTCCAGTCGCAGGCCCTGCGCCTCGCCGCCGCCGGCGCGCCGAAGGAGGTTGTCGCCGAAATGCAGAAGCGCTTGGCGCTCTTCCAATCCGGCAAGCCCTTCCGGCAGCAGGCGGGGCTGCCGCCGCGGTGAGACCCGGCCTCCGGGATGGCGGTGGTTGGTCGGCAATGGGGTTGGCCGCCGTCGGGCGCGCCGGTCCGGTTGGGCAGAACTCCAGCCAGCCGGTTCGGGCGGCAGCTTGCCGCCCGTTGCTCGTGGCCGACGTGCGGCACGGCGGAACCGGGAGCACGGGGCAGGGATGCCCCGTGAACCGGCAGGCACGGATGCCTGCCCCACGCCGGCCGCGCGGGAGCCAGACCGCGGGCAAGAAACTAAACCCCACCGAAGTCTCCGCGTTGTCACGGAACAAAGCTGGCATAGTTTTTTGCGGCTCCCTAGTGTAGTGTCTCCGAATTGACTATACATAACAGGTTTTGGCGATAAACTCACGGCATGGCTCGACCCATTCAAACCCTGTCCCTCACCCCCGAACAGCGATCCGAGCTGCGACGGCTCGTCAATCGGCCCACCGCCTCGCAGCG
>CAMAUZ010000125.1 GCA_945861535.1 Akkermansia muciniphila
TCCCAAATGCTACAGATTGTGAGCGTCAACGCGTTTGAGCAAGTGCCTATGGCTGAGCTGTTTGCCAATATCGGCTCTCAAGATGAGGCTACCGCCTCTCGTAACCAGTTGATGCTGTGGGACTAATATCCGGATGGTTATGATTTCAATTCAATGAGTTCGCGGGCGTGCGGCGGGAGGGAGGCGAGGCAGTCGCGGAGGTATTCGACCTCGGGCGCGTCGGCGGGCTGGGGAGCGACGAGGTCGGCCTCGATCAGAAGGGCGCGGGAGTAGTCGAGTTGATGGGCCTGGGCGCGGGCGTAGCGCTGGAGTTCGGCGCGCATGAGGTTGGCGGCGATGGCACGGAGCCAGGCGCGGAAGGCGGTGCCGGCCGTGAAGCCGGCGATGTGCCGAAAGGCGAAGACAAAGGTCTCGTGGGCGAGTTCGTCCACGAGATGAGGTTGCGGCAGCCGCAGGGCAATGTAGGCGCGGACGTGGTCGAGGTGGGTGTCCACGAGGGGCTCGAAGGCGGCGGTGTTGCCGGCTTGAACGGCGCGGACGAGATCGGCTTCGGAGGGCGGGGCCGGCGGTTGGGTTTCAGACATGTCGAGTTGCGGTTGTTTTGCGGGTATAACGGCCGGGCGCATTCGCTTACAGGGAAAATGACGAATGGGCAGGAGGGGTCGCGGGTTTCGGGCGGCGGTGTCCCCCCCGATTTCACCACCCACTTCGGAAGGCTCCATCCCAAAAAACGTCGGGTCCGCCAAGCTTGAACCAAACCGCTCCCCGCTTAACACTGCCGCCCGTGAGACCGCCGCCGCCGAAATCCCATCCGCAGAGCCTCGACGAGTTGATGCTGATCGCCGCCGACTTCGCCGAGGTCACCCTGCGAAACTACCCCCAAATCCTGCCCACGATCATCCTCGCCACGCGCGAAGGGACGCGGATGTTTTCGCCCGGAGCGGTCAATGGCGAGGAAGCCAAGGACAGTTTTGCCGCAACCTGCCAATGGTTGTGCATCGCCTGCGAAGCCACCGCCGTCGTGTTGGTCCTCGAGTCGTGGATGAAGCCCGCACCCAAGGACGGGCCGGTGGACCTGACCGAGCGCCCCTCCGAGGCCATCGACCGGGTCGAGGTGGTGTTCCTCTCGGGCGAGGCGATCGGAGCGCATCGCGCGCGCATTCTCAAAATCATCCGCACCGACGCCGGCGGCTTCTTCGGTTTGACCGAACTGGAGCAGATCAACGGCGGTGATTTCCAAGGCCGCTTCGCCCAAGTGATGCCCACCACGCCGCCCACGCCCCAGATCGTCGCCGTCGCCAAAGCCCTGCTCGGCGCGAAGGGAATGAAGGAGACGAAGGCGCCGCCGCGCGAAAAACGACGCTGGTGACGGAATCGGGTTTCCTCGCCGCCCTCCGCTGACCTTGGTGCAAAGCCTTTTGCCGTCAGGTATTTCACCGCTGGGAGGAATTTTCACGGGTCCGTGAGCCGCCCGATCGCGTGCCAAAACCGCCCAACTTTCGCTTGCTTTCGTCAGAAAACCGGTGTCTTTTTCTGACAAAACTTCGCCATGAAAAAGCATGCCGACTCCATTGACGCCGCCATCCTCGACCGCATCCGGTCCGGGCCGAAGGATCGCGTCTGGCTGCCCGCAGAGTTTCTCGACCTCGGCTCCCGTGCCGCCGTGGACAAGGCGCTGTCCCGCAACTCCAAGGCCGGCCACATCCGTCGCGCCGGACGCGGGATGTATCATTTGCCGCGCCATCATCGCTTGCTTGGTCCGCTGGGTGCCAGCCACGACGGACTTCAGGACGCCCTGCGGCGAAAGGCTCACGGCGAGCTGTTTCCCACCGGCGCACATGCGGCGAATGGTCTCGGTCTCTGCGACCAGGTGCCCATGCGTCCCTGGCAGCTCACCACCGGTCCCAGCCGTCGCATTCGGCACGGCAAGGGAGCGATCGTCCTGCGCCATGTCTCCCCGCGTTTCGTGACAACCAGAAACCGCACGAGCGCCATTGTGATCCTTGCCCTGCGCTGGATTGGAAAACGATTCGTGGACGACGACATCATTGCCAAGCTGCGGCGGAATCTGTCTTCCGCTGACCGCGCTGCGCTGCTCGGGGATGCCGCGTGTGCGCCCGCTTGGATTGCCACCGTCTTTCGCCAAATCGCAACGGATGCACCCGCCACCCACGCATGAACGCCTTCATCAAGCTGAAGTTGAATGACCGCTTTGATGCGTGTCAGGCATTGGAAAAGGAAATGAAGCTCGACGCCCAAAGCGTCGAGAAAGACTTCTGGGTCTGTTGGACCCTGCGCGAATTGTTCGCGCTCCCCGGCATCGGCGCACATCTCACTTTCAAAGGCGGCACCTCGCTCTCGAAGGCGTGGAAAGTCATTGAGCGTTTCTCGGAAGACATCGACCTCATCGTGGACAAGGAAGTCCTCGGCTTCGGCGGTGACGCCGCGCCGGACAAGGCCCCCAGCAACAAGCAGCGCAAAGCCCGCCTCGAGGCACTCATGGTTGCCAGCCGCCAATGGGTGCAGGGCACCCTGCAACCCGTTCTCGCCACCCGGATCGCCGCCGTGCTCGGCGACACCGGCTGGAAGTTGGAAGTTGATCCCGACCTGTCCGATGGCCAGTGCCTCCTGCTGCACTATCCGTCCGCCTTCGGGAATGAAGCGGGCTACATCAAACCCATCGTCAAAATCGAACTCGGCGCCCGCTCCGACGACTGGCCGCACGAGGACCGCCCCATCCAGCCTTACCTTGCCGAGCGATTTCCTCAGATCATGCCGGAGGGGCCGTTTCCCGTCCGCGTCCTCGCCGTCGAGCGCACCTTTTGGGAAAAGGCCTGCCTGCTCCACGAAGAAACTTTCCGTCCCGCCGACAAGCCGCGAAAGCTCCGCATGGCCCGCCATTACTACGACCTCTGGTGTCTGCTCCGCGCCGGAGTCGGCGACCGCGCGCTGGCAAATACCGCCCTCTTCCAGCGGGTCGCCGAGCATCGGGGAATCTTCTTCCGCTACTCCTGGGTGGATTACTCGACGCACAAGCCCGGCACCTTCCGCCTCGCGCCGCCCGCTGACCACCTGGCCGGCTGGCGCGGCGATTATCAGGACATGCTCGGGCCGATGTTCTTCGGCAACCCACCGACCTTCGAGCAAATGATGACCGCGGCGCGGAAGTTCGAGAAAGCCTTCAACGCCACCGCCTGACTGGCGCGAGCCAGCCATCGCACCACCGCTACAACCACCACACCCACCCGCGCGGATTCTTGAAAACCGGATTCGCGCTTGTGTGTCCGGCGGGAAGCGAATTACATCCGCGGGATGTTGCCTTGGCCTTCACTTCGCCTCGTCACCCGGGATGAGCGTTCCGGCGCGCGCCCCAAGCCGACGCCGCTCCGCAGCGCGTTGACGCCGCCCGGAGCGGTCCGGCAAGGCCGCCCGTGACGTCAGGCTGTTCCCACAGTTGCTCCCCATGATCCCGCTGAAATCCGCCCTCGCCGTCCTGTTGCTCGCGCTGCTCGCCGAGTGGCTGCACGTACGGCGCATCCGCGTGGTCGGGCGGCTGGCGTTCGGGCCGGCGGGGCGGGCGCATCGCTGGACAAGCGTGCTGCCGGTGGTGCGGTCGTTGTGCCTGGCGGCATTCGCGTGGGGGCTGGCGACGCTGATTTTGCTGAAGCTCGCCGCGGCAGGCGGCGGGGATTCGGCCAACTCCAACAAAGAGGCCACGCGGCTGGTCTTCGTCGGCGATCTGTCGCCGAGCATGTATCTCGTAGATGCCGGGCCGGAGGGAAAACAGACGCGGCACGCGCGGATGCGCGAGGTCGTCGAGGGCATCCTCCAACGCGTGAGCGGGAACCTGCGCTTCGGCGTGATCGGCTTCTGGACCGAGTCGGTGCCGGTGGTGATGGAAGCGCGCGATCCCGAGCTGGTGCGCAATGTTTTCAATGGTCTGCCGCTGACTTACGCGATGCCGCTGGGCCAGACCGACCTCGGCCAGGCGATCAATGCGGCGGTCAAGCTGGTGAATGATTTTCCCCCGGCCAGCACGCGGCTGGTCATCTTCACCGACGGCGATTCGGTGAACCTCGTGCCGATCACGCCGCGGCCCAATTCGGTGAAGGAGGTCTTCGTCCTCGGCGTGGGCAATCCGACCAAGGGCACGTTCATCGACGGCCATCAGTCGCGGCAGGAAGGCGACACGCTGCGTTCCGTCGCGTCGGCCCTCAACGGCATCTATTACGATGTGAACGAGAAGCATCTCCCGACCACGGCGCTGGGCGATTTGGTGGTAACGATGCCGCCGCCGCGGCGCGGGTTGAGCCTCGAGGAACTCGCCGTGCTCGCGATGGCTCTGGGCGCGGGGATTTTCGCCTTGATCCCCGTGGCGCTGGAGTTTTTTGGCACCGACTGGAAGGTGGCCCACCCCGAGCGGGATCCGGAAAATGGCAAGCTGAATGGCCCGCGCACGCGCGAAGTCGGCTTGCCCGCGCGATGAGAAAGTTCTTCACCCTCCTTTGGCTGCTCTTCCCGGTGGGGGTGATCTATTATCACTTCAATCAAGGACAGGTGCAGGTGGCGCGCGAGAAGGCCCACGCCCACGTCGTCGCGATTCGTGAACTCGAGCGGGCGAAGGAGCCGGATTGGGAGTTGATCGTCGAGGAATACGACAAGCTCACTGCCGAACTCCCCGCCGAGGAACGCCCGCTGGTGCGCCATCAAATCCGCCTCGCCAAGGCCAAGGCCCGCCTTCAGATGCTCGATGTCGCCGGCTCGATCACCGACCTGACCACGCTGCTCCAGGAGTCCGCTCAGGTCCATGGCGACGACGCCAAGATCACCCGCGCCGTCCGCGAAATGCTCGGCAAGGCGCACTACTACGCCACGTATCTGCTCAAGACGAATGGCGCGGCCGAGGAGGAATGGCGGCCCTTCGCCGAGCGGACGCGCCAGATTTTTCGCTACCTCGCCGAGCATCAGGACGCCGCGGCGCTCGCCGAATACGAGCAGCGCGTCGAAACCGAATTCCAGAAAGTCATGTTCCGGAAAACACCATGAAAAATCGCATTGAACGCTGGATCTTGCCCGTGTTGCTGGGCTTCGTCTTCGTCCTCGCGGCGCAGGAAAAACGCCCGCCCACCGCCGCCGTCGAGGGCATCAAAGGCATCAAGGAAGACGCCATCTCCAAGGTCAAGAATCCCGAGACCGGCAACGCCACACCCGCCGCCGGCGTCGCCACCGGCACCAAGAACACCGCCCAAGGCGTTAAGGAGGACGCCGTTGCGAAGATCAAAAATCCCGAGACCGGCAACGCGGCACCGAGCGGCGGCGTCACCACCGGCACCAAGAACACCGCCCAAGGCGTGAAAGAAGATGCCGTTGCGAAAATCAAAACCGTCGAGCAAGGCAACGCCACACCCACCGGCGGCGTTCCCACCGGCACCCAAAACGCCGCGCAGGGCGTGAACAAGATCGACGGCATCGACACGATCAACGGCGTGAAAGCCGACGGACGCACCGCCGTTCTGCCTCCTCCTCCTCCTCCTCCTCCTCCGCCCCCGCCCCCGCCCGCCGCGCCGCCAATCGTGCCGATCAAAGGCACCGCGGTGAACGTCGGTGGCGGCACCGTGGGCGCCAGCGGCAGCATCCGCTCCATCACGGGCGTCGCCGGCCTCAACACCGTGAAGCTCCAGAACCTCGAGGCGGCGCTGCAATTGAAGAATGCCGAAGCCAAGCCTGAACCCGGCGGCACGGCGGCCGCCGCCGCGTTGCTCGGACCCGGTCCCGCCGGTCCCAAACCCGGCCCCAAAGCCGACGGCCGCGCCATTTTTCAGGAATTTCAGAAGCTCCCCAACACCGGCTCCTGACGCCGTCATCACCTCCCCCCGCCACTCGATCACCCGCGCCCATGAACCTCCTCCACCCCAGCCGCCGTCCCCAGCGCGTCATCGCCACGGCCGCGTGTCTTTTCGCGCTGCTCATCGCCGGCCGCGCCCAACAACCGGCCGCGCAGGCCCTCGACCCCAAGCTCCTCAAGCAGCTCGAGGACATTCCCAACCACAAATTCTCCCGCGACCTCACCGAGATTTTCTCGGCGCTCGAACGTTCCGGAAAGAAAGATCCCGCCACGCAGACCGCCACCGACCGGTTCTTCTTTTCCTTCCGCGCCGGCGACTGGGGGAAAATCCGCACCGAACTGGCGCAGATGCCGCCCGACCTCGCGCGCAAGATCTTCGACAAGATGCTCGCCGACCTCACCGAGAAGCAGAAACCCAACCTGCGCCTCGACGACGTCTTCGGCCTTGCCGACGCCGTGCCCGGCGAATTCACCGCGGATAATCTCCGCAAAATCGGCCAGCTCCTCGGCCTGTCCGTGCCCGCCAACGAGAGCTACTGGGTCGCCGACCGTCTGCAAAAAGGCACCGCGAAATTCGGCGGCACCGACCCCACCAAACGCCTGCTCACCGGCCGCATGTTGCTCACCAGCGGCTTCAAGGAACTGGCCCGCGCCTATCTCCCGTCGCTCAAGGAAGTCGAGGGACTCGCCGACGAGGGCCTGCGCAACGAACTGACTGCCTTCCTCGCCACGCAGGCGGAAACCGAGGCCGCCCAGCGCGACCAGGTCCAAAAAACTTGGGACGAAAACCTCCGCATCCTCACGCTCGCCAAGGTCAGCGACTGGGAGAAAACCAAGGCCGGCACCGCCCTCGCCAAGGTCATGACGCAGATCGCCCCCGCCACGCTCGCGCCGGTTTTCACGGAGATGGTGAAGAGCAATCCCGAGGGCGCCGTGCGCCTGGTCAGCGGTTTTCAGCGCAAACTGCAGAGCGATTCGCGCGGCGAACCGCAGTTGCGCGCCGACAACCTCAAGGCCCAACTCTTCATCGCCAACCTGCTCGGCGATAACGTCGATCTGAAAACCCAGCCCTGGAACCAGCTCGCGCAGATGATGGCCGAGTTCTGGATGACCGAGGCCGAAAACACCTTCGCCGCCAGGAACGTCACCACCGGCAGCCGACCGAAATTTGTCCCGGCAGAGGAACTCCTTCCCACCGCCCCGGCGGGAAAATGGCTCACCGCGCTGCCCGCCAGCATCCGCGAGCACCTCGACGTGAGTCTTTCCAAGGTCATCCTTTCCAGCGCGAATTTCGACCAGGCCGCCGACCGCATCGTCGAGATTGGCAAACGTTCGCCCAACGCTGGCGTCGCGCTCGCCGAGGAATTTCTCAGCGTCTGGGCCAAGGCCCACAACCCCCAAATCCCCGAAGCGTTGCGCAGAAAATACACGCTCCCCGACGACGCCCGCATTCCCGTCACGCCGATCATGATGGAGAAAAACATCGAAAGCCTCGCGCGCATGATGGACCTGTTCCGCCAGGCCGGCATCGCGCCGAAGGACTACGAGAAAATCGTCACCGCCTTCGACCTGGCCTACAGCAACGCCGAGGCCTACCGCACGAGCCACCTCGAGAAAGTCTTTGGCCCGCTCGACAAAATGGACGAGGCGCTCTTCTCGCTGATCATCGGCCGCATGCACGCCAACCTCACCGAACGCTGGCGCAAGATGGATGTGCAAAAAGCCGGCATGACGCGCCGCAACGAGGTGCAGACCCTCGAGATGGTCCGCGCCGGCTATACCGCCGCGCTGCGCATGATCGACGGCTGGGTGGCCGGACATCCCGAAGGCTGGCGCGCGCTTTCGCTTGCCGGATCGCTGCTCACGGACTGGGGCGACTTCGAACTGTTCCAGGAACTTGTCGGTGGCGACGCGCGCAAGCGGACGGTCGGCTACAAGGAAAAGAACCTGCTCGCCCAAGATTATTACCAACGCAGCACCGAGGCCTACGCGAAAACGGTGCCGAAGCTCACCCCCGCCAAATACACGGTCGAGGCCCATCTCGGCTGGTTCAACGGCCTGCTCGGCATCGGCTCCAACGGCCAGCTCAATCTCTCGAAAGCGATGAACCGCGCGGCGCTGAACAAGCTCCGCGAAAGTCTCCTCGCGCTCCCCGGCAAGGCGGCGCAGGCGCATCTGACCCAGTTCGCCAAGATCGTGAACGCCCGGCTCGCCGATGAGCGCGAGCCCTTGCATGAGGACCTGAAGTATCGCTATCTCGCCAGCGCCCTCGTTGTCACCAAGGACGATCCCTTCACCCTCGGCGCGGAAAAGAAGGTCCAGTATTTCGACGAGTTGCTGCGCGAAATCCGGCTCCAGACCCGCGTGGACGGTCCGAACACCGTCGGTCGCGACCAGGATTTCGGCATCATCGTCAGCATCGTCCACACCGAGGCCATGGGCCGCGTGGCGCAGTTCGGCCAGTATCTCAGCAACGATCCCGGCACGCCCACGGGCCGGCCGCGAAAACGATCTTCGACAGCGCGCAAGCTGCGCGAGGCGCAGGGGCCGCGCGATGAGTTCGAACTCGGCCTCAACGAAACACTCGCGCCGTTCTTCGACATCAAGTCGATCACCTTCACCACGCCCGACGTGAAGCCGCGCCCCGTCGCACAACCCGGCTGGGAGGAGACCGTGCTCGCCTACCTGCTCGTCCGCCCGAAGGACGCGAGCGTGGACAAAATTCCGCCCATCGAACTGGAGCTGAAATTCGTGGATGTCACCGGCCCCATCGCCATCCCCGCGACCTCGGCCGAGACCGTGATCAAAGTCGCCGCCGGCAACGCGCCCGCCCGCCTGCCGCAGCGCGTGGACCTCATCCAGACGCTCGACACGCGGCAGTTCGGCATCAACGGCGCGCTCGCGCTCGAGATCAAGGCGAGCGCCACCGGGCTGGTTCCCGACCTCGATCAACTGGTCAATCTCGAAGCACTCCAAAAGGCCGTCGGCATCAAATTCACCAACACTCACGAGGGTTTGCAGGTGAAGGAAATCAACACCTGGGGCGACGCCGTGGCCCCGCGCACCGAACGCCTCTGGACCCTCGCGCTCAATGGCGACGTCATCCGCGCCGCCGACGGCCCGACAGAATTCAAGTTCCCGCCCGCCCGCTCGACGAACCTCGCCACCGTCTTTCAGACCTACAAGGACATGGACCTGACCACACTGTCCGAACCCTCGCTGAAACTCGGCCGCACCACCGAGATTGCCGGGGCGCCGCTGAAACCAGAGCGCAACCTCCCCCTCTGGATCGGCCTCGGCGCAGGCGTCGTCTTGCTCGGCGGCGGCGCGCTCTTCGCCCTCGCAAAACGCCGCGGTGCCGGAACCGAACGCCCCGTGCGCGCCCGCGACGTCTTCAAAATGCCCGGCGAAGTCGATGGCTTCGCCGTCGTCGCGCTGCTCCGCCGTCTCGGCACCAGCCCGCTCGTCACCCTGCGCGAGCCGCAACAAGCCGAACTCCAGCAAGACCTCCAACGCGTGCAGAAAGCCTGCTTCGGCACCAACGCCACCGCGATGTCCGAAGCCGACCTGCGCGGCGTGGCCGAGAAGTGGCTGCGGGCGGCGACTTGAAAGACCGCCTCTGTATATGAGCAACAGCGCTTCCGGTTCCGGCGACCTCACCAGTCTTAATCCCGTCGAAATCGACGGGATTAAGGTGGCCTTCTGACCTCGATCCCACTCATGAGCAAAGCCCGAAAGAGCAGTATCGAAGTCCAAGGAATCGCCATCGCGATTCTGATCCAAAACGATCAGGACTACATCTCGCTCACGGACATTGCCCGGCACCGGAATTCGCAGGAACCATTTGCGGTCATCAACAATTGGATGCGCAGTCGGAGCACTATCGAATTCCTCGGGCTTTGGGAAAGACTGAGTAATCCGGGTTTCAAACCTCTCGAATTCGAGAGGTTTAGAAATGAGGCTGGTGCCAACTACTTTGTGCTGTCGCCCCAACGCTGGATCGAAGCTACCAGTGCCATTGGTATCCTCTCAAAATCAGGTCGTTATGGTGGTACTTTCGCCCACCGAGACATCGCCTTTGAATTCGCCTCCTGGATCTCATCCGAGTTCAAGCTCTACCTCATCAAGGAATTCCAGCGCCTCAAGGAGGATGAAAACCGCCGGCTCTCCCTCGCGTGGAATCTCAACCGCACCCTTTCCAAGCTGAATTATCGCATCCACACCGACGCGATCAAAGCCCATCTCGTCCCCGCCATCGTCACCCCCGCGCAGGCCGCCATCACCTACGCCACCGAGGCTGACCTGCTCAACGTCGCCCTCTTCGGCCTCACCGCGAAACAATGGCGCGACGCCAACGCTACGCTCGACGGCAACATGCGCGACCACGCGACCATCGAACAGCTTCTCGTCCTCGCCAACCTCGAAGCCATGAACGCCGAGTTCATCCACATGGGTCTTCCGCAAGGCGACCGTCTCCAGCGCCTCAACCAGATCGCCATCCGTCAGATGGAAACCCTCACCTCCTCCAGTCGCCAACTCCTCCCCGGCGAGAAGAAAACTTGAGGTATGAATCTGCCCGCCACCAACTCCGCACCGATGCCGATAAATGACGGTGCCGTCGGACTGACCTCGAACCCGGCTGACTTCGACAGCCGCCCACTCCCATGAGCAACAACACCTCGCCCTTCGAACAAATCCGCCGCGTCAATCCGGCGGGCAATGAATTCTGGTCCAGCCGCGACTTCGCGCGCGTGCTGGCCTACACCGATTACCGCAATTTCGAGGCGGTCATCGAAAAGGCCCGGACCGCCTGTTTCAACAGCGGCCAGCGCGTCGAGGATCATTTCGTTGAAATCACCGAAATGATCGAGATTGGAAAGGGAGGCCAACGCCCGATCAAGACGGTGATGCTCTCCCGCTACGCCTGTTATCTCGCCATTCAGAACGCCGATCCCGCCAAGGAAATCGTTGCTCTCGGTCAGACCTACTTCGCCGTCCAGACCCGGCGACAGGAGTTATCCGACGAGCAGCTCGAGGACGAACGCCGCCTCCAGCTCCGCGCGGAGTTGAAACGGCATAACACCCACCTCGCCGATGCCGCCAAGGATGCGGGTGTTGTCGAGCCAAAGGACCACGCCATCTTCCAGAACCACGGATATGCCGGGCTCTACGGCGGGTTGGTGGCGAAGGACATTCACGCGCGTAAGCGGCTCAAGAAAAGCCAGCAAATCCTCGATCACATGGGCAGCACCGAACTCGCCGCCAATCTTTTCCGCGCCACCCAGACCGAGGACAAACTCCGCCGCGAGCAAATCATCGGGAAAGACAGGGCCACCGCACCCACCGCGAAGTCGGCGCGAAGGTCCGGCAAACCATCAAGGAACTCGGCGGGACGATGCCCGAAGATCTGCCGCCAGCTCCCAGCATCAAGGAACTCGAATCCAAACTCCGCAAATCTGTACGCGGCCCGAAAGAATAGCTTCTGCATGCACCCGCGCACTTTCCATCCTCTCGTCGCCGTAGGAAACATCCCGGCTTCGCGAAATCTCGGGGAAGACCGAACCCAAACATCCCCAACCCCAACCGGCTCACGGACCATCCTCCCGTCTGCCCACCGCTGATTTTTTAATATGCCACCCACCACCAAATCCTCCTCCCCCACCAAAACCCCACCGCCCGCCCCCGGTCACCAGAACGCCCAGCAATTCGTCGCCGGCGTGCGCGAGCGCGTGGCCAAAATCGTTGTTGGCCAGGATGTCGTCGTCGAGCGCGTGATGATCGCGCTGCTGACCGGCGGCCACCTGCTCCTGCAAGGGCTGCCCGGCCTCGCCAAGACACTGCTCGTGAACACCATCGCCAAGGCCATCAACCTCGATTTCAAGCGCGTGCAGTTCACCGTGGACATGCTGCCGTCGGACATCATCGGCTCGGAGATCATCGATCAGAAGAGCGGTGACTTTCGCATCCACAAAGGCCCGGTCTTCACGAACCTGCTCCTCGCCGACGAAATCAACCGCGCCGCGCCCAAGGTGCAGGGCGCGATGCTCGAGGCGATGCAGGAGCGCAAGGTCACCATCGGCGGCCAGAACCTCAAGCTGCCCACGCCCTTCCTGGTCATCGCCACGCAGAATCCGGTCGAGCAGTCCGGCACCTTCGAGCTGCCGGAGGCGCAGCTTGACCGCTTCATGCTCCTGCACCGGCTCGGCTATCCGGGGCGCGAGGACGAGCAGATGATCCTCCAGCGGCAGCTCGGCATGGGCCTGCGACGCGAAGGCGGCGGCGCCGTGCCGCGCTCGGCCTTCGACATGATCGGCGATGAAGCCGGCGCGTCGGTCGAGGATTTGGTCGTCGCGATGGAGGCGGTCCAGGCCGTCCACGTCGGCGAGGTGTTCGTGAAGCACTGCGTGGAACTGGTCCGCCGCACCCGCGAATCCAAGCATCTCGACTTCGGCTGCAGCCCGCGCGCCGGTCTCGCCCTGATCAATGCCGCCCGCGCCCGCGCCGTGATCCACGGCCGCAATTACGTGACGCCCGAGGATTTGTTCGACCTCGCCGAGGACGTGGTCCTGCACCGTATCCGCGTCAGCTACGAAGCCTCCGCCGCCGGGCATACTGGTGGACAGGTGTTGGAGTCGATCCTTGCCAACCTCGGCTGATCCGCTGTTAGTAGCCAAACTTTGAAAGCAGATGCCAACTTGGTCTGTGACATGAAAACACCCGCTTAACCACTGGTAACCACCAGCCATCCTGAAGCCATGGAGCGATTTACCAACGGCGACCACAGCATTTTCCACGGAGACGTACTCGAGGCGCTCCAGACTCGCGTCGCGGATTCGTCGGTGGACCTGGTCTTTGCCGACCCGCCCTACAATATCGGAAAGCAGTTTTCCGGCTTCACCGACCGCTGGCCATCCGACGAGGCTTACGCAGAGTGGTGTTTTCACTGGCTTGAGCTTTGCATCGCCAAGCTAAAGCCGAATGGCTCCCTGTATTTAATGGCCAGCACCCAGGCAATGCCTCACCTCGACCTCTGGATTCGCGCGCGGCTTACGGTTCTCTCCCGGATCGTATGGCATTACGACAGTTCCGGGGTGCAGGCTCGGAAATACTTCGGCTCGCTTTACGAACCGATCCTGTTCTGCGTGAAAGACCAGGGGCACTATGTCTTCAATGCTGATGACATTAAGATTGAGGCTCGTACGGGGGCGGTGCGCCATCTAATCGACTACCGCAAGGACACCCCGACCTTCTATAACGACAAAAAGGTTCCCGGCAACGTGTGGACCATACCGCGGGTGCGCTACCGGATGGAGGAATATGAGGATCATCCTTCCCAAAAGCCGGAGGCGCTCTTGGAGCGAATCATTCTCGCGAGTTCCAACGTTGGCGCCGTGGTCTTGGACCCCTTCGCAGGGACGTTCACGACCGGCGCGGTGGCCCGGCGACTGGGCCGCAAATCGCTCTCGATAGAAAGCCAGGAAGAGTATCTGCGCATTGGTCTGCGTCGCCTCCAACTACAGGGCACCTATCGGGGTGAGACGCTGGCGAGACCAGAGAAGACCTATGTGCGCAAGAACGGTGGCCGCCGTGATCAGGAAACTCTGACCCTCCTTGAAGAGCCATGATCCGACATGCTTTCACGAACACAATCAGCCGCATTCTAACCGAAGAATTCGGTCAGCGGAGTTCTCAAGTGTTTGAGCGGAGCCTGTTGCTTCAGTATTTGAACCTAAAGACCTGCTCTGCGAACAAGGGATCCAAGTCACGGGGTTCGTTTGGCAATCACTATGCCATTTATGTGCTCATTGAAGACTACATTGCTGCTGGGTTCTCCGAGGGCAAAGGTGAGTACCGCAGTTATCCAGGCGCAAACTTTTCCGCTTTGTTCGCCCGTCAGCGCGAGCTTCCATTCGGAAGAAAACTACAGAACCATCATCTGAACAGCCGGTGTAACGATGAATTTCGCAAGTTTTTCCCCGCGAGCGAGCACGTTCCCATTATTCGCGATTTGCCGACCCGTAAGTATTGGATCAACGAACAATTGCTGCTGGTACCCATTGGAGACGATCAGGTCGTCAACATCGCCAAAGCTGCCATCCGAATCATTGACGCTTACGCGGCGGCCAAGCGGAAGGCGTTTGAGTCGTTCCTCGAAGCGTGCTCCCGCCTCAAAAGCCTTGAACTGGACGATGCGGAGAATGCTGCGAAATTCGTCGCGGATCAGTTGGCACCCCATGTTGATGCGCGCATTTTTGAGATTGTCAGCTTCGCAATCCTGAAGGCTTCCTACGGCGAACAGACAATTTTTTGGGGCTGGACCAAGACAAAGTTGACCAAGGAACTTTTGACGCTCTACAAGACCGGGCGAACGAATGCGAACGATGGGGGGATCGATTTCGTCATGCGTCCCTTGGGAAGATTCTTCCAAGTGACGGAGACCATCGACGTGCAAAAATACTTCCTCGACATCGACAAACTACAGAAGTTTCCACTTACGTTTGTGATTAAATCCAGTGAATCAGTGGAGGAGTTGAATGCTGCGATTCGCAAGCAGGCAGTGGCGGTTTATGGAGTGAAAGCCATCGTGGATCGTTACATGAACTGCATTGAGGAAATCATCAATGTTCCTGAATTACTTCGTCGGTTTGCGGCAATCCAGAGCGCGGGGAAGATCGCCGACGTGATGCGGGAAGTCATTCGCCAAAGCATGGTTGAGTTCAACTATGACCAGACCGCACCGGATGCCGCCGTGGATGAAGTAGATGATGCGGACGAAGCGGAATAGGACTGTAAAGTCTGCGAATATTCTCTCCCGTAAAACACAATTGCTGCTCGAAAGCCGAATCAGGACACTGTCCGCTACTGAACCGACAAGCCATGCGCCGCCAAATCAAACTGACTCAGGACCCCGTGGATGCGCGGCAGTTCGAGGTCACGGTCAAGCACCTCGCAAACAGCCTGAACTTCGGCCAGGAGGAGTCAGTGTTTCATGGCGCGGGGCTGGAGTATGCACAGTCGCGGCTCTATGTGGCGGGCGACCCGGTGAAGTCCATTGATTGGAAAATCTCGGCGCGCGTAGGGAAGCTCTTCATCAAGGAATTTCAGGAGCCGAAACAAATCCCGCTCTATCTCCTGCTCGATACCTCGGCGTCGATGTGTGTCACCTCGCAGCCGTTGAGCAAATACGCGTGGGCGGTGCGGATCGCCACGGGCATCGCGCTCGCGGCGCAGGGGAACATGACGCCGGTGGGCCTGCTTGGCTGCGGCGCGCGGGAGCTTCATGTGCGCCCCACGCTCTCGCGCAACGTCGTCCTCGAATGGTCGCACCAGCTCCGTCACCACGACTTCCTCGAAGACACCTCGCTGGCCGCCCGCGCGCGCGAGGTCGCGCCGTCGCTGAAACGCCGCACCATGATCATTGTGCTCAGTGACCTGCACGATCCCGAGGCGTTCCCGGCGTTGCAGGTGCTCGCGCAGGAACACGACGGCATCGTGCTGCACCTGCAGGACCCGGCGGAATTGGAGGTCCGGGGCGCGGGACTGTTCCGCGGCGTCGAGGCCGAGTCGGGGCGCGGGTTCGTGGGCCACGGACGCCGTGCATGGGTGGATGCGGAGGGCTGGAAAAGCGAACTCACCCGGTTCGGCATCGACTATCTGCACCTGCCGACCGACCAGCCGATCCTCGGCAAGCTGCGGCATTTCCTCAAACGCCGCGGCTTCGGCGGGAGCGCGGGGAGATAGCATGAGGCCACGGAGCTAGGGCGATGAAATTTGACCACAGAGACACGATGAACACAGAGAAGACCAAGAATAGAACGCTTTGCGAACGGGGGCGCGTTCCGCACCGGGGCCTCCGACTCCCTCTCCTCCGTTCGGAACGGAGGAGAGGGTCGGGGAGAGGAGGCGCTCCTCAATGTTGGTGCGCTCGCAAGGGTGAAGCCCCCCTCTCCGCGTTCGTGCCTCACGGGGCGAGGGAGATGGAAGCGCTTCTTGTTACAGGGGCCGCGGCGCGAACTTCCGCAACGATTAATAGTCCCGAAGGGACGCCGCAGGATATTAGCCGGGGGCAAGCCCGCGCGAGCGGGCGCAGCCCCCGGTTGCCGGGCGAAAAGGACCATGCCCCAGCGGGGCATCGGAGAAGCGTTCGGGGTCGGACGTCCACCAACGGCTCCGTCACCGCTCGGCGGATCGGAAAGGTCAAACCGTCAGCGATTGCCAGGCATCTCGGACTGTTTCTTCGATGCCCCGCTGGGGCACCGAGCTACGCACGACTGTTTCCGGGGGCGGCGTCCGCTGCTGCGGACTTGCCCCCGGCTAATCTCCTCCGGTGTCCCTCCGGGACGCTTAACATGCAGCCACGCCATGAAACTGGACACTGACAACGCGGACAGGGCGTTAGAAGCTCGCTCGGTTGTAGCTTCGCCGCCCTGTGTTCATCGTGTCTCTGTGCTCTCAATTCCGGTTCCGACGGCACCAACCCGGCCACGATGAAATCTCCCGCCTCATACGCTCCCGAGCGAACTCGGGCCATCGTCGCCGGATGCGTTTTTTTGCTGCTCGCCGTATTCCTTTTCTGGCCGAAAAGGAAGGATGACTCGCTGAATGTCCCGCTCGGGGTCGAGCAGGCGGCGATTGTTACTTACAGCGGCCCGCCGGTCGCGGTGACTCCGTATAAGTGGGGCGTGGCGGTGAACGTGCGCATCGCGAAAGTGACCGAGCAGCCCGGCACGCGCATCTACGACGTGCGCTACATCGTCAATCGCGCCGGCACATTTGATCTCAAGGATTACCTCATCGGCGAGGATGGTAGCGCGCTCGCCGGCCTGCCTTCGTTCAAGTTCAACGGTGATCCGAAGCTCTCCAAGCATCTCGACGCGCGCATCCAGGAGACGGAGGAGATTGGGGTGGAGGTGGGCGGTCGCTATTACACCACGCTCGCCGCGCTGGGGGTGTTCTGGATTGTGTGGCTGCTCCTGCTCATCTTCTACGGTCGCTCCAAGCCCGCGCTCGCCGCCGCCGCGCCGCCCGCGCCGACGCTGGCCGAATTGCTCCGCGCTATGCTCGCCCAACTCGAGGCCGGCACGCTCGACGCCGAGGCCAAAGCGAAACTGGAAATGCTCCTCCTCCGTCGCTGGCGCGAGGAACTGGCGCTCGCCAACGTGCCGATGAACACCGCCTTCGAAGCCATTAATCGCGACGCGAAGACCGGCAATCTGCTGCGCCAGGTCGAGCAATGGCTCCACAACCCGGCCGCGAAGGTGCCGCGCGAGGCTATCGCAGCCGTCTTGACGCCTTATACCGTGGAGAGAGCAGCAGCCGGGGAGGGAAAAGTAATTAGTAATTAGTGATTAGTAAGGACCAACCCGTGACCAAGCACCTACATCTACCAGCATTCCCCGACGCCTCGGCACTAATCACTAATTACTAATCACTAATTACTTTTCCCCGATCCCCCATGATTTTCCTCCATCCCCAATGGCTCGCGCTGCTTGCGCTCCCGGTGATACTCGCCTTTTGGGAGTGGGTTCGGCGCGGACAGCCGATTGCGCTGCCGTTCGATCATGGCAAGCAGGGACGCGGGCTGGTGCTGCGGTTTCTGGTGTTGTGCGCGAATTGTCTGCCGGCGGGATTGCTGGCGCTGGCGATCATCTTTCTCGCGCATCCGGTGACCTTCCTGCCGCCGGAGGTGGAACGGAAACTGACGAATGTCCAGATCCTCCTGGATACTTCCGGCAGCATGGCCGAGCCGCATGGATCACAGGCGGCGGGGCGCAACCGGCGCTTTGACTCGGCGATGGCGGCCATCGACAAGTTTATCACCTACCGCAAGGGCGACGCCTACGGTCTCACCATTTTCTCGCGGCACTTCATTCACTGGGTGCCGCTGACCCTCGACACTCAGTCCATCATGCTCTCGAAGCCGTTTATCCAGCCGGACAATCCGCGGCTCGACCCGCCGTCGATGGGCCGTCACGGGCTGCCCGACGCGCTCTGGGGCATCACCTTGATCGGCAAGGCACTGGTTGGAGTGACCGATCTGCTGGCGCAGCGTCCCGAGGGTGATCGCATGATCATCCTGATGACCGATGGCGAGAGCAGCGACATCTTGCCGCCGCGCGACTCGGAGGTCATCGCGCGCCTCCGGGCGGAGCGAATCATCCTGTTTAGCATCATGATGACCGAGGAAGCCGTCCCTGCTCCCCTGATCGGCATCACGCGCGCGACGGGCGGCGAGGTCTTCAACGCCGCCACGCCCGAGGCGTTGCACGCCGTGTTCGCGCGCATCGACGCGATGAAAAAAGTCGTGGTGCTCGAAAAGAAACCGCAGGTCGCGGACCTGTATGAACCGTTTTTTGGGCCGGCGATTGCGCTGCTGGTGCTGAGCGTGCTGGCGATGTTCGGGCTGCGCTTCACGCCGTGGTGAGGGTGGGGAGGGGTGGGGCAGGCA
>CAMAUZ010000126.1 GCA_945861535.1 Akkermansia muciniphila
GGCGGAAGTCGAGAAGTCGAGAAGTCGAGAAGTCGAGAAGTCGAGAAGTCGAGAAGTCGAGAAGTCGAGAAGTCGAGAAGTCGAGAAGTCGAGAAGTCGAGAAGTCGAGAAGTACCGAAGTGGATTTTGCCGCGCAGCCATTGAGGGAACTGGATACAACAAAATATCCGTTGAAAGGAAGCTAATTCGTAGGGTGGCAGAAGATTATTATTGCAATGGGCGGCGGAGACGTTCGCCGCAGGAGGAGGTCAGGGACGCGCGGCAGCGGCGTCCCTACCGGGATTGTGTAGGGCCGAGCTGCGCTCGGCCGTGGCTTTTTTCGCGGGGGAGGAGGGGTTGGGAAGAGGCTTAGAGTTGTTTGATAAGTCTTTTGCGCCGCAACGGGCTGGGCTTGGAGTTCCGCGTTTACGCGGCCCGTTGGTCGCACGCCGCCGGAACCGCGTAAACGCGGAACTCCAAGCCAGGGTTTTCAAACAGGCTCGCAGGTTGAGCGATACGGCGGGGATGGTCGCCGCAGGAGGGAGGTCAGGGACGCGCAGCAGCGGCGTCCCTACCCGGATTTGGTAGGGCCGAGCTGCCGCTCGGCCGTGGCCTTTTCTGCGAGGGAGGCGTGGTTGGGAAGAGGGTGGTGAGAGACTCCGCGCATCTCCGCGCCGCGCATGTGGGGCAGGCATCCTTGCCTGCCAGTTCACGGGGCATCCTTGCCCCGTGTTCCTGGTTTCGGCGCGTGGATGTCCGCTGAGGGAACGGGCGGCAGGATGCCGCCCGAACTGGCAGGCTGGAAGCCTGCCCCACGGGACGGCTCAGTTGGCCTTCACGGCGGGGGCGGTGGGGGTGGGTTCGGGCGGGGTGAAGGCGGCGATGACGGCGCCGCTCTGGCCGTTCCAGATGCGCAGGACGCCGTCCTGGCCGCCGGCGACGACGACTTTGCCGTCGGGTTTCACGGCGGAGGCGTACATGAAGTCGCTGGCTCCGGGGAAGGTGCGCACGTCGCTGCCGGCCTCGTTGACCAGGCGCACTTTGCTGTCGCCGCCGGTGGTGAGGAATTGGTCGGTGACGCCGACATAGACGATGGAGGTGGCCTCTTTGGTGAAGCCCGCCACGGTGCGTTTGACTTCGCCGGTCTCGAGGTTCCAGACCTTGACGGCGTTGTCCGCGCCCGCGCTGACGAGGGTGCGGCCGTCGCGTTTCCAGCTCACGCCGAGGACCTGGTGGGTGTGGCCCTCGAACGACTTCACCAGCTTGCCGTCCGCGACGGTGAAGACTTTCACGAACTTGTCCGCCGCGCCGGACCCGAGGAGCGTGCCGTCGCTGGAGAACTCGACGCCGAGCACGGCGTCGCTGTGGGCATTCTTCACTTCGCGGATCAAGGCGCCGGTCGCGGGGTTCCAAATCTTGAGTTCGCCGGAGCGCGAGGGTTCGCCGCTGCCGGAGGCGAGGGATTTGCCGTCCGCGCTGAACGCGAGGGCGTTGACCCGGCCGATGAGGGCGGACTCGCCGACGCTGGAGCCGATGGTGCGCTCGAGCTTCCACTCGGGGGCGAGGTTCCAGGTGATCGCTTTTTTGTCCGCGCCGGTGGAGAGCAACGCGCCGTCCTTAGTAAAGGTGACGGCGGAGACCGCGCCGGCATGGCCGCGGAAGTTCTCGAAGGGCGCGCCGGTCTCGGCGCTCCAGGTGCGGACGATCCCGTCGTCGCCAGCGGTCGCGAGGGTTTTGTTGTCGGGGGAAAAGGCGAGGGTGCGGATGATTTTCTCGGCGTCGGTGACGGTCTTCTTCGCGGTGACGGCGGCGGCATCGACGGTCTTTTGTGTCGCTTCGGCCTTGGTGATGGCGGCCTTGGTAGCGGCGACTTTTTCGTCGGCTTTCTTGGCGGATTTGTCGGCGAGCTGCTGCTGCTCTTCGGCGTTGGTGTATTTCTTCACTTCCATCTCGGCGTCCACGAAGGCCTTGTTCGCCTTGGTGAGTTTGTCGGCGGTTTCCTTCTGTTTGGCGGTGGCGTCGGTGAGCGCCTTATCGGCAGCGGCCTTGGCTTCGGTGACGGTCTTGAGTTGTGCGGCGGCTTTGTCGGCGACGACTTTCTCGGCGTCCTTGGCCTTGGCTGCTTTCTCGGCCGCTGCCTTGGAATCGGCCTCGGCCGCAATCGCGGCTTTTTCCGCCGCCGCCTTGGCTTCAGTGGCGGTCTTGAGTTTCGCGGCCAGATCAGCCGCCGCCTTCTCCGCAGGTGCTTTTTCGGCGTCCTTGGCTTTGGCCGCTTTTTCGGCTGCCGCCTTGGAATCCGCCGCTGCCGCAAGCGCGGCCTTTTCCGCCGCCACCTTGGCATCGGTGGCGGTCTTGAGCTTGGCGGCGAGATCGGCGACGGCTTTGTCGGAGGCGACTTTCTCGGCGTCCTTGGCCTTGGCCGCTTTTTCGGCGGCGGCCTTGGAATCAGCTTCGAGGGTGGCAGCGGCCTTGTCGGCGGCTTCTTTCGCATCGGTGGCTTTTTTCACGGCGGCGGTGGCTTCCATCGCGGGTTTGTCGGCGGCGGCCTTTTCTTCCATGGCTTTGGCGAGGGCCTTCTTCTTGTCCGGGAGAGTTTTTTCGAGGGTGGCTTTTTCTTCGGCGGCTTTCTTGGCGGCCTCCTGCTCCTTCTTCAGGCTGTCCTCGGAGGTTTTGAGGACACCCTTTTGATAGGTGACTTCGCTGGCGGCAAAGGTGGCTTCGCGCTCGACGGCCGCGGCGGCGTCGGCCACGTAGCGGTCGCCTTTCACATCCGCGACGGCCTTGCCATCGGGGAGGCTCCAGAGTTTGGCGGCGGTGTTGGTTTGGCCGAGTGAGGCGAAGACTTTGCCGTCCGGGCGGACGGCGAGCGCGGTGACGGGCGTGCCGTGGGTGATCTGCTTGGCGGAGGCGGCGGTCTCGACGGTCCAGATGCGGACGATGCCGTCGGCGCTGCCGGAGAGGAGTTGCGCGCCGTCGGGGGCGACGCTGGCGAGGGCGGTGACGGCCTTGGTGTGGCCTTTCAATTCCTTGCCGGCGGTGGCCGCGCCCTTGGCGGCGTCGGGGAGTTTCCAGAGGCGGATCAGGTTGTCCGCGCCGCCGGTGGCAATTTGTTTGCCGGCGGAAACCCATGCGACGGAGGTGACTTCGGAGGGCGTCGGCACGTCGGCGAAGGGCGCACCGTCGGCGACGTTCCAGACTTTCGCGGCCTTGTCGGTGGAGCCGGAGAGCAGCTTGGTGCTGTCGGGAGAAAATTGCAGGCTGGTGACGGCGTTGGTGTGGCCGGTGAGCGCGCGGGCTTCTTTGCCGGAGGTGGCGTCGAGGAGTTTGATGGTGTTGCCGTCGGCGGAGGCGAGCCACTTGCCGTCGCCGCTGGTGGCGAGGATTTCCACGGGCTTGGGGGAGGTCAGGGCGAAGGTGCTTTTCTGCACGTTGGCGGGGCGACGCCAGAGCTTGATTTCGCGGTAGCTGCCCGAGGCGAGGAGCGTGCCGTCGGGGCTGAACGCGAGCGAATAGGTCATGTCGCGATGGGCCACGCCGCGCTTGGCGTAGAGCTTGTCTTTGAGCAACACATCGTCGGTGAGGCGCGTGACGAGTTCGCCGCTGGGGACGTGGTAGATGAAAATCTGATTGGCGCGTCCGGCGGCGGCGTATTGGCCGTCGGGCGTGAGGGCGACCGCGTAGATGGGATTCAGGCCTTCGGGCAGCGGCTGCCAGGCGATGGGCTGGTTGCCTTTCACTTCACCCTTTGCGCCCTGCTGGATCCAGAGTTGGACGAGGCCGAGTTCCTGGGGCGTGAGATTGGAAGCGCCGGCCTTGTTGCCGGCGGGCGGCATGATCGGCTTTTTGGCGTGGGCCGAGAGCTGGAGGAGGAGGCTTTTGTCGGGATTGCCGGCGATGACGGCGGGGCCGGATTCGCCGCCTTTGAGGATGTCCTTGGGGGTTTCGAGGACGAGCTTTTCCTCGGCCTTGGTCTGGTTGTGGCAGGCGAGGCAGTTGCGCTTGAGGAGGGGAAGGATTTCCTTTTCGAAATCGACGGTCGAGGTGCGGGCGAGCTTGGCGATCTCGATGGGCTTGCGGACCTCGGCGCCAGGGAGCGGCGCGGCGGCCAAGCTGAGCACGGCGGTGAGGATGGAGACGCGGACGGGGATGATTCCGAGGAGCATGGGATGGCGGGGTGGGGCGGTTGAACTGAGAGGGAGAACTTACTTGGACTTAGGCTCGGGCTTGGCTTTGGTATCGGGTTTGGCGGGGGTGACGGCGGCGACTTTGAGCGCGACGGTCTGTTCGGCTTTGAGGTCCTGGCCGTTGAACTTGACGGAGCCGAGCACGGTGAGTTTGTGGTCGCCGGGCGTGGCGTTGGCAGCGGCTTCGATGATGAGTTTTCCGTCGCTGCCATCCTTCGGGATCGTGACCTTGGCGGCGGTGATGCCTTTGACGTCTTTGGGCAAAACCAAGGTGAGGTCGATGGGGTCCTTGTAATCGAAGAGGCGGTTGACCTTCACGGCGAGTTCCCATTTTGCGCCCTGGGCGACTTCGCCGGGCGCGGCCGGCGGGGCGATGGTGATGGGCGCGGGCGCGATGTTTAGGGTGATGGGGAGGGAATAGAAGGCGGCATCGACATCCTTGGCCTTGGATTTGTCGGCCATTTCTTTCATGCGAGTCTGGGCCGAGGCTTTGCGGGCGTCGGCTTCCTTGGCCTTGGCGGCGGCTTCCTTGGCGGCCTTCTCGGCGGCGGCTTTGGCTTCGGCGGGACCGGCACCGGCTTTCTTGGCGGCTTCCTCGGCGGCCTTGGCGGCGGCGGCGAGGTCGGCGGCTTCCTTCTCGGCTTTCTTGGCGGCTTCTTCCGCGACCTTGGCGGCGTCCATCATGAAGCGGACTTTGCCCTTGGCGCGGCCCTGCAAGTAGATGGAGTGGGTGCCGGGGGAGAGCTTGGTTTGCGAGAGATCAATTTCCCAGACGACATTGGTGGCCTTGGCGGGCACGTCGAGTTCCTTGAACTTGTCCGCGTCCGGTGCGCCGGCGCCCTTGAGCTTCAGGTCGGCGGCGAAGTCGCCGCGGCGCGTGACTTTGAACGGCACTTTCAGTTTGGATCCGACGCAGGTTTCCACGGGCTTGGCCGACTCGGCCACGATGGAAAATGGCGCGCCCTCGGCTTCGCTCACGGCCAGCACGGTGCCGCCGCGGGTCAGGCGCGTGCGGGGAAAATCAGCGGTCGCGTTGTCGGAGAGGACGTCCCAGGTCACCGCGGCACCGCGGGCTTCACGAACCAGTTCGGTGTCGCCGACCTTGGCCTTGCCGATGATGCGCATGGCGCCCGCCCAGCCGGCCGCCTTGTCGTCGGCGGCGAGCAGCAGGTGCATGCTGTTGGAAGCGGCAGGGATGCGGAGATCGCCGAAGGTCACACCCTTGGGCAGGCCGTCCACGGTCACTTGGATGTCTGCCTTGAAACCGTCGCGGCGCAGCACCAGCAGCTTGATCGGGATGGTTTCGCCGCGGCGGAGCGAGGAATTCCACGCCATCACGTCGGTCGGGGTCTTCTTGACCTGCGAGGCTTCGGGCAGCGCGACGAGACGGAAATCCGGGGATTCTTTGCGGATGACGAGCCGGTAGGTGAGGCGGGCGTTCGGCTGCGAACGGTTGAAGAGGTCGCGCACCTGGATGCGATAGGTGCCGTCTTCCTTGGCCTCGAATCGGCCGCTGGGGTCATTCGAGGCGGTGTTGAATTCCGGACCGCCGATGCTCGCGGGCGAATCGGCCAGCTCGATGACGTCGGACAATTTCTCCGCGCCCTTTTCGTCCTTGGTCACTTTCTGCACGACGATCTGCGGGTCGCTCACGATGCCGAGGCGGTTGGCGATCACTTCCAGCGCGTAGGCATCGCCCTTCTTGGCCTCGAACGTGAACACATCCACGTCGCCGACAGGGAAGAAGCGGCCGGCCACTTCGCACGGAGGCGTGATTTTCTGCGCCTCGCCGGGCTTGCCGTTCGGCTCGATTTCCAAGATCACCGGGGTGGTCGCGATTCCGATGAGCACGGGATTGGAAATGCCGCGCGGCGATTTTAACTGATACTCGAAACCATCCACGGTCGCCGCGGTCGAGGGCAGCGTGCGGCCCGTCATGACGCGCTGCTGTCCGGGCGCGTCGGCAGGGATCGGGATTTCCACTTCGAGCTGTTCGAGCGGTTTGCCGCCGACGGTCAGGTCCTTCGCGGGCGTGCCGCCGGGCAAGTTGCGGCCGTAGAGCGTGAATTTTCCCTTAGTCCCGGCCACGCCTGCGGACGGAGAAATCGAATCAATCAACGGTCCGTCGCTGGCGGTCAGCCGGTAGAAATACTCGGGGCCGCCGCGATAGGTGAAGTCATGCACTTTCACGACCAATTGCCCGTCCGCCGGGGCGGTGTAATCCAAAATGTCGCCGGTGCGGCTGCGTTCGACTTCGCCGCCGGTGCTGCTGTAGAGCACCAGAGCGCCGGCCATGCGCGAATCAATCCCGCGGGTCTGGCAGTCGAGCAACACGCGCTGGCCTTTCTTGACGGCGAACTTGTAGAAATCCATCCCGCTCGCCTCGACGCGGCCGTTCACGGTGCTGCCGAGCGGCATTTCCTGAGCGGATTCAAAAATGGTGTTCGTCCCCTTGCGCAGCAGCTCGGGCCATTGCCCCACGACGAAGGTGCGCGGGTTCGACATGCCGAACCGGCCGACCACCCGCACGTCATACAAGCCCGGCGGCACATCCGCGCCGATGGCCACCGAGAATTTTTGCTCCGCGAGCTTCGCCGTGATCCCGGCATGCGAGAACAGCAACAGCGTCACGTCCTCCTGATCCGCGCCGGTCAACGCCACCTGGAACGACGTGCCCTGCATGCCGCCCGGCGGGAAAACGGTCGCGAGCTTGGTCTGCGGAAGCTGGGCTTGAACGGGGTGGACGATGGCTCCGAAAAGGGCGAGGGCCAGCAAAAGAAAACCGCGGCGGCGTGGGGACATGGAGAGATAAAAAGTTGGAATCATTGCGATTCGGTCGTGCATGGGCTGCTTGGACAACGAGGTGAAAAAATTAATTCGAGACAAACCCGAAACCGGCTCGATTTCGTGAAAGGAAGCGTTGAGTTTCGAACCAGTCAGGCCAGAAAAAACCTTGCCTGGCGCGCGTCCTCGGAATCGCCGCAGAAGACCGGCGCATCCGCGAGTGCTCAACTGGACAATTCGTTGATCGGTTCGCCCGAGGCGAGCACCCGGTGCGGACGTCCGGCATGGTCGGTGTAGGATTCCTCGGTGTTAATGCCGAGGTGCCGATACATCGTGGCCAGCACGTCCTGCGGCGTTTTGGCATTCTCCGCCGGAAACGCGCCATGCCTGTCGGATTGCCCGACCACACGACCGCCCTGGATGCCACCACCTGCCAGCGCGGCACTGAAAACACCCGGATAATGATCGCGGCCGCCGGTGGCATTCACGCGCGGCGTGCGCCCGAACTCGCCCCACGCAATCACCATGGTGCTGTCGAGCATTCCACGCTGGTCCAAGTCCTCGATCAACGCCGTGTAAGCGCGGTCCCAGCGCGGCAGGAAGCCGTCGCGCATCGTCTCGTAACCCTTCACATGCGTGTCCCACCAGCGGACATCGACGGTCACCAAACGCACGCCCGCCTCGACCAACCGCCGCGCCAGCAACACGCGCTGACTCCACGCCGGCACGCCGCAACGATCCGGCGTGGGGGCCTTGTATTCCGGCATGAAACCGTAGCGTTCCCGCACCGCTTTCGACTCCGCATCGAGATCAAACGCTGTCCGCGCCACCGAACCGGAGACGATGTTCCAAGCCTGTTTTTGAAAGCCGTCCATCGCCTCGATCACGCCGCTGTTGTCCACATCGCGCCGCAGCTTGTCGAAACCCGAGAGCAGGCTGCGACGCCCTTCGAGACGGTCAAAGGACACGCCTTCGACGGGCGAAAAGTTGGGCAGCGAAAACGGGCCGGGCTGGGCGGGGTCGGTCTCTGTTTCAAACGCGGCGTACTTTTTCCCTAAGTAGGCCGGCCCGGTGCCGGGCATCCCGCGCGGAATGACGACATACGCTGGAAGCTGCGGATTTTTGTCCCCCAACTGCCGCGCCACGATGGAACCGCAGCTTGGGTAATAGTTCAGGTCGTCGCGCAGTCCCGGGTTGTATCCTGTGAAGCAAATCTGATCGCCGCGCGAATGCCCGGCATCGTTGTGATGCAGGCTGCGGATGATCGACCACTTGTCCATGAGCTTCGCGCTCATCGGCAGCAGATCGCAAATCTGGATGCCCGGAACCTTCGTCGGCATCGCACCGAAAGCGCCGCGATACTCGACTGGCGCGTCAGGCTTCGGATCCCACGTCTCGTGCTGGCTCGGGCCGCCGCGCATCCAGAGGATGATCACTGATTTCTCTCGCGATACCGGCTTCCCTGCGGCTTTGGCCTGCTGCTCGATGCGCAGCAAATTGGCGAGGGAAAGTCCCGCCATGCCGAGGAAGCCCGCCTTGACGAAACCGCGTCGATCACTGCGCAGGAGACGCCGGAACTCCGGGCAGCCGATGCGACTGTCCTGACTGTGTCGGTCCAAGGGCATTGCGCTTCCGGGTTCCCTGAATATTTACCGCTCAGCCGAACAGTTCCTGCACCGGCTCGCCGTGCGGCAGCACTGGAATCGGCCGACCCTGCCGGTCGAGATAGGACACGGAAGTGTCCACGTTCAAATGCCGATACATCGTCGCCAACACATCTTGCGGCGACTTGGCGTTGTCCTTCGGCAGGCCGCCTTTGTCGTCAGATTCGCCGACGACTCGACCGCCCTGGATTCCACCGCCCGCCACCGCGGCGCTGAAGACGCCGGGCCAGTGGTCGCGACCGCCATCGTTGGAAATGCGTGGGCTGCGTCCAAACTCGCCCCACGCGACGACCATCGTGGTTTCGAGCAAACCACGCTGATGCAAATCCTCGATCAGGGCCGAATACGCGCGGTCGAAGCGCGGCAGGAATCCTTCCTTCAGCGAATAGAAATTGTCCGAGTGCGTGTCCCACCACCGCAGGTCCACCGTCACCAACCGCACCCCCGCTTCAACCAAACGTCGCGCCAGCAGCACTCGTTGGCTCCACGCCGGAGCACCGCCGCCGGTGGCCGTGCGGGAGCTGAACGGTGTCCCAAATCCATAGCGTTCGCGAACCGCCTGCGGCTCCGCATCCAGGTCAAACGCCGCGCGCGCCGCCTTGCCGGACACGATGTCCCACGCCTGGCTTTGGAACCGATCCATCGACTCAAGCTGACCGCTCTGGTCCACGTCGCGCCGCAGCTTGTCGAACCCGGAGAGCAACTTCTGCCGGTCGTCCAGGCGATCGAGCGACACGCCCGTGGGTGGCTCGAAATTCGGCAGGCTGAATGGACCCGGTTGCGCCGGATCGACGAAAGTTTCGAACGGAATGGCCTGCTGGCCGAGATACGCTGGGCCAGTGCCGGGCACCATCTTGGGAATCATCACGTAAGCCGGCAGCTTCGGATTTTCGTGCTGGAGCTGCTTGGCCACGATGGAGCCGATGCTGGGGTAGTAATTCTGGTCCACGTTCTGCCCCGGAGGATAACCCGTGAAGCAAATCTGGTCGCCCGCCGAATGGCCGGCATCGGTGTGGTGCAGGCTGCGAATGATCGACCATTTGTCCATGATCTTCGCGCTCATCGGGAGATGCTCGCAAATCTGGATGCCCGGCACCTTGGTGGAAATCGGCTTGAACTCGCCGCGATATTCCGACGGCGCGTTGGGCTTCATGTCCCATGTGTCAATCTGGCTGGGACCGCCGCGCATCCACAGGATGATCACGGATTTCTGCCGCGAGGGAGATTTCCCACTCGCCGCGGCAATGGCCTCGCGCCTGAGCAACTCCGGCAATGCCAGCCCGGCCATCCCGAGCACGCCCGCCTTCACGAATCCGCGCCGGCTCACGGCGAGCGATCGTCGGAAGTCCTCACACCCAATTTGAACTCGCGAACTCTTTTTCATAACCCGGTTACTCGAACCCGCTCAGTGATTGAACAGGAACTCTTTGCTGCTCACCAACGCCCACACGATGTCCTCATACGCCTGGCGTTTGGCCGCGGGCTGGGCCGCCTTGTCCGCCGCCTTGCTCACCTTCTTCTCGATGTGCGTTTTGGCGATGTCGATTTCGCTGCTCTCCGCATCGCGGCTGAACGCGCCGAAATACAGTTCGCGAATCTTCTCCTCGTCCGTGCGTTTATCGTCCGCCGCCAGAATTGCCGCGCGCCCCTTGTCGGAGCTGAGCTTCGCCTGAATGTCCTTCGAATTCAACAGGTGGAGGCTCTGCGCCAGGCTCGCGTCTTGGGACCGCTCGCACGCGCATGCGCTCGCCGAATCCGGACGCCCGAACACCTGCAAAAAGTAGGAACTGGCGTTGAAGCTGTTGTCAGGCAATTGCACCGCGCGGGTCCCCGCCGGCAGCCCCGTCCAAGTGGTGTCCGCCTTGGTCGTTTGATTGATCGCATCGAGGAGCACCTCGGCGGAAAGGCGCTTCGGATAGTAGCGGGAATAGTTGTGTTTATCGACGCCGTTGTGGCTGTTGGGGATCGAGCTGAGCTGGTAGGTCGTCGAGCGCGCGATGGTCCGCACGAGATGCTTGAGGTCAAATCCCTTCGCCACGAAGTCCTTTGCCACCGCGTTCAGCAACTCCGGATTAGTTGGCGGATTGGTCTCGCGCATGTCGTCCTCGGGATCGACCAGGCCGCGGTTGAAAAAGTGCTTCCAATAGCGGTTCACCAGCGCATGGGCGAAGAACGGATTGTCCTTCTGCCGAAGCCAGTCCGCCAGCGCCAGCCGCGCATCATCGTCCGCCGTCAGTTCCATCGGCTGATTCCCCAAGCCGGCCGGCTTGACTGCCAGGCCGTTCTTCTTGTTGCTCTGGGTCGCCACGGTGCGCTTGGCGTAGATCACTTCCTCGCCCGGCTGCGAACCCGGCTTGCGCGCCACCTGCGAGAAGAAGGCGCCGAAGCTGTAGTAGTCGTTCTGGCTCCACTTCTCATACGGGTGATGATGGCACTGCGCGCATTGGAGGCGCAGGCCGAGGAACAACTGCGCCGTGTCTTCCATCTGCGCATTGGCCGTCTTCACCTGCCGATACCACGCCACCGGCGGGTTCTCCGCGATGTCACCCGACGCGGCCAGCACCTGACCGACGAATTGGTCGTACGGCTTGTTGCTGATCATGCTGTCGCGAATCCACGCGTGAAACGCATACGTCCCGCGCATGTAAGGCTCGGTGCGTCCGTTGACATTGCTGCGCTGATTGCGCAAAAGCGCGCTCCACATGTTGGCGAAATAATCCGCGTAATCCCCGCTGGCCAGCAGCGTCTCGATCCACTTGTCACGCTTCTCCTTGTCCTTGTCGGCCAGAAATTTCTTCGTCTCCTCCGCGGTCGGAACGCGGCCCGCAATGTCCAGCGTCACCCGGCGGATAAACGTCGCGTCGTCGCAGACTTCCGAGGGCGGCATGCCGACCTTCTTCAGCTTCGCGAACACCAACTCGTCAACGTAGTTCTTCGCCACCGGCAGATGATCCACGGGCGCACCCAGCGGAATCGTTGCACGGAACACCGCCACCTTTGCCTGATACCTGATCATCACTCCCAATTCGCCAGTCTGCTGCGACAGCCGCACCAAGCCCGTGCCTTCGGTGCTCGCCATGTCCTTGTCGTTCGCTTCGTAAAGCACCGCGCGCGTGACATCCTCCACCGCTCCGTCCGTATAATGCGCCAGCACCATCAACTGCTGCTCGGTCCCCGGAGCCAGCACGCGCTCTTTGGGAAACACCTCGATGCGCTTCACTGTCGCGTCATTCGTGCTGCCGTAGGGCATGCCCTGCGCCACCCAGCGGCGAATCAGATTGTAATCATACGTATCCAGCTCCAACCGCTTGCCGCCGCCGTGCGGCACCACCGCCGCGCCCTTGGCCAGCAACAGACTCTCATCCGGCGCCGCCGTGAACAGCCGTCGCCCACGCGACTCTTTCACCAAATGCTCATAGTCCTCCGTCGGCTCAAAGCCGAGCAACGACAGCTTGAATCCATTCTGCCCGCCCGACTTCCCGTGGCACCCGCCGCCATTGCACCCCAGCTTCGTGAAGATCGGCACGATCTTGTCCGGGAAGTTGATCGACGGCACATGGCCGAACTGTTCCACCGCCACCGCCGCCGTCGCGGTCAGTCCCTCGGCGCTTTTCGCCGTGATCGTTGCCTTGCCATCTCCCTTTGGAATCACGTACCCATCCTTGGTCACCTCGACCACGCCCGCGGGCTTCACCTCGTACGTCACCGTCCGGGAATAATCCCGCTCGGCGCCTGCGGCGAACCGCGCTGTCAGAAGCACCTGCTGGCGCGCGTCGCCACCCTTCAACACCAGCGGCTTCCCATCCGGCCGCAGCAAAATCTCCAACGCCACCGGCTTGCCGACTTCAGGCTTGGCCGCCGCGCGGGCCGACGGAATTCCAACGAGCGCGGACAGCAACGCCACCGCCACAAATTTCAAGTTCATGCTCATCATAATAATTCAAACTCCGCCTCGCGTCACAACGCGGGCCTTGGGGTGTTTTCTTCGAACTGGACTGATGCGCTGTGCGACGGGCGTCTAAATCAGTTCCTTCATTATTTCATGGCGCGAATCCACCAATGAATGCGGCCTTCCCGACAGGTCCGTAAATTGCGTCGCATACGGGTCGATCCCCAGCCGCGAATACAGCGTCGCGAACACCTCCCCGAAATGCACCCCGCGCTCCGCGATCTCCCCACCCAGCCGGTCCGTCGCCCCGATCACCTGCCCCATCCGCATCCCCCCGCCCGACAGCACGCCGCACCCCACGCGCGGCCAATGATCCCGCCCCGCGTCCTTGTTGATGATCGGCGTCCGCCCAAACTCCCCCCACGCCACCACCGCCACATCTTTGTCCATCCCGCGCTCGTACAAATCCTCCACCAGCGCCGTGAACCCCTGCTCAAACAGCGGCAGATGCGTGTCCCGCGCCTCGCTGAAATTGTTCGAGTGAAAATCCCACCTGCCAAAATTCAACGTCACCACCCGCGCCCCCGCCTCCACCAACCGCCGCGCCAGCAGGAAATGCTCGAGATTCCGCGGCGCCCCGTCGCCGTAATTCCTCGTGTCCCCCTTCCCATACCGCTCCCGCGTCTTCACCGATTCCTTGCTCACGTCCAACGCCGCCGCCAGCTTGCTCGACGTCAGCATCCCCAGCGCCTGCTGTTGAAACGCATCCATCCCCTCGATCAACCCGCTCCGATCCACATCCCGCCGAAACCGATCAAACCCCGCCAGCAACCCCTTCCGATCCTCCAACCGCTCCACGGTAATATCATTCAGCGTCAAATCCTCCATCCCCGGACCCGACGGCCGGAACGCCCCGTGCCCCGGCCCCAGGAAACCCGGCAGCCCCGGCGACCCATACGGCGGATGCCCCGCCTTCGGAGCCAGCCCCACAAACGGCGGCACCGACCGCTCCGTCCCCCCCAGCAGCTTCCCCACCGTCGAACCCATGGACGGCCACCCGCCCGGCGGCTGCTCCCGCTTGCTCCGCCCCGTGTAGCAGATGAACGAATCATGATCCCCGTCCGGCGACCCATACATCGTCCGGATCGGCACCAGCTTGTCCATGATCCGCGCCATCCGCGGCAGATGCTCGCAAATCTCGATCCCCGGCACATTCGTCTTGATCGGCTTGAACTCCCCCCGGATCTCCCGCGGCGCCTCCATCTTCAAATCGAACATGTCCTGATGCGGCGGCGCGCCCACCAGATAAATCATGATCACCGCCTTGTGCGACTTCCCCACGCCCGCCCGCGCCTCCGCCTCCAGCAACTGCGGCAACGCCAGCCCGCCCATCCCCAGCGCCCCGATCTGCAAAAACTCCCGCCGCGACACCCCATCACACAATTTGCCCGTCGAAGATCCGAATATTTTCAGCATAAACGCCCAAGCGCGACGGTCCGCGCCATTCCCCGCTTCAAAAAAGTATCCCCCGGGTCCCGCCGCCTCACTGACCGGGGAAATTCAGGACTTTGGGAATCTCCGTTCCCCTCGTGTCAATCCGTGCCCATCCGTGGTTGAACCGCCGTTTTCAGGTTCCCCGTCCGCACGTCGCACGCGGGAGATCAAAAAAAACGCGCGCAATGGCCCGAGCGCGCGCCGGCGCATGAAAAGCGCGTTCCGGCCCACGCACCACACTTCCCTCCTCGCCCTCGTGCGTTTAGAGATTCAAGCCATCGACCAGCACTGCTCATTGCACCGCCTCGCACTCGCGCTGCCCGCCGGTGAACGGGATGAATCGCTCGCCGCCGCGCCGACCAGGTGCAGCGCCACGAAATTCGCGTCCTCCCGCCCCCCGACGCCCTCCTGCTCCTCGCCGAGCCGGCGTGGAAAACCACTGTCACCGTCAGCCACCACAGCGAGACCCGCGCGCAGGCCGCGCATTTTGTCCCGCGCTACGGGCGGGACCGCCCACGCGCCGAAATCCTCGCGCCCCGCGAAGATTTTACAGAGTTGTAGTACAAAGCCGCGGAGCCGCAACCACAGCGGAGCGCGGCGTTCACGCCGCTTCACTCTTCGGACATCGTGGCGGGTCCGACCCTGCCCGCACCGCTCACGCAGAAGCGGCATAAATGCCGCGCTCCGAATTCCTCGCGCCACGCGAGGATTTTTCATGCCACGCTCGCCCCGCCCCAGTTCGTCAACTTCCAATTCCCCTGCCCCAAATTCCCCTGCCAAACTCGGCTCTGTCCCCCCGAAGACCGCGGCGCGCTCCGGCAGCCAGATCATCCGTTTCCGTTTGCACCCGCCGCACGACAGCGGTCCGAAAATTCCGCGCGCTTCTCCCACTTCCCGCCCTGCGACCGGGGCCCCGTCGCGCTCCTTGGGTTGCGACGCTACTACCCTGTACTACAACTCTGCAAAATCCTCTCCCGCCGCGAGGATTCCTCCCGGAGCGCGGCTGTGTGCGCGGCGCACCAGCCGCAGCAGGTTGACGGCACCGGAAGCGTCTGATTCCCACGGTTGCCCACGACGTTTCGGGGCTGCTGCGGCCGGCCCTCGGCGGACACAGCCGCGCTCCGTTGGTTGCGGCTGCGCCGCCCTGTGTTCATTGCGTCTCAGTGGTTCTCACATCGGTTTTCAGCGCATAAGTACCGCTGAGGTCGTTGGCGATGTAGGTCTCGCCCCGGAGGTTGGAGCCGCCGGCGTTCCCGCCGTGAGCAGAGGACTGGCGGTTGCCGATGTCATCAAAGCCGCTCTCGAACTGCCGGCCAGCGACGGGGGGCCTGTCGGCCCAGGAACGTTTGCCGGAAGTGACCTGACCGAGGGTGTCGTATTGGCAGATACAGTAGGAACTATTGGAGTGGGCGGTGCGAGTGCGTTGGTTGGAAGATTTAATTTCCTTTGGAGTTTCAACACTCCCGAATCGATCGTAAGAACCGACTCTTACGCGACAGGATATATCGTGCAGGGGAAACGAGTCGAATAGGGTGGCCGGGATTATTCCCAGTGGCACAAGCGGGCGCGAGCTGCGGCCCGTGCCCGACCGCATAGCCCAGCTCCCCGAACCATTCGAGGGCGGCGTCTTCGACGATGGATTCGTTGAGGTTCATTTTTCCGGGAAAGTCAGCCGGTGCGTCTTTTGGATTCTGTCGCGCCAGTCATCGGCGAGCCCCGCCTCCGCCGCAAACTCCGGCCAGCGCTTCACCGCCGCCTTCACTTCCTCGATGATCTTCGCGGCGCGGCCCCGCTTCATCAGCGCCGCCTTTGCGCACGCTTCGAAATCCTCCATCGTGAAACCCTCCCGCTTCCCGTTCAGCGTCATCTGGTGCTTCGCAGTCCACGAACCGGACGGATTGTAGCTGTAGGTCACGTCAAAAGCCGGCGCGAGCGACCACTCGCCCTGCTGGTTCATCAGAAAGGCGATGTTCTTCACGTGATCGTCCTGGTTCCGCGCAACGATGTTGAAAACCATCCGTCGGAACTGCTCCTCCACCGCCGCCATCGGCTGCTTGAGCTGGCGGATGGTCAGCAAAGCCTGCTCGTAGGCGTAGGCGCCCGCTTGGTTGAAATCGAAATGCGCCAGGGCACAAAGCGATTGCATGTGCAGCTTCGCGCCTCCGGCGAGGCGATCAAAGCGGCGCGTCATGAAATGCCGCCGCCCGTTTTCCTCCAGCAGCCGGCACTCACTCATCGTGAGCCCCGCCGTCTTCGCCATCAGGTGATACGCATACTCGATCGCCCCGTAGCCTTTCGGGTCTTCCAGCTCCTTGTCCTTGTTCCCCGCCACGCCATCGAATTTCAGCAACCAGTAGTCGAAGCCATCGCCCGCCGCGATCTGACCCGAGCGCACCTCGTTCGTCGCGCGGTTCCACGCGATCACCGCCTTGGCCCGCGCGCCGCCGGCCGACGTGCCCACGCTCAGGATGTCGCGCAGCGCCTGGGCCTTCCCAGCCTCGCGAAAATGTCCCTGCAAATCGCCCCGATGCGTCAGCACCTCGCCCGCCAGCCGCACCAGCGCGTCCACCTCGATCTTCGAAGCCTTGCGCGGCTTCGGCCCGAGCACCGGGGCGAACTCCAGCGCGCCCATCCCGCGTGTGCCCGTGTAGCAGAGCCGCTCCACCGCGTTGAAACCCTCCGGCGTCCGGCCTTGCGTCGCCAGCCACGCATCGATCAGCGCATTGCCAAACTTGTCCGGCAGCGAATCCGCCAGCAGCCCCGGCAGCCCGTGAAACGTCTTTCGCGGTAGCGTGGGAAACTCATACACCCGCTCGCTCAAGGGCATCGTCAGTGGCGAAATTTCGATCCCGCTGCGCGCAAACTCCGCTTCATACTGGAACGCCGCCACGTCGCGCCCCTCGTCGAGCGACACCGCGCCGATGGTCCGGCCCCAGAGCTGCACCTTCGCGATCATGCCGGCTCACCCCACGTCCATTTCTTCGGCTCGCCCGCCGCCGCCTTTTGGCCGGTCGCCCGCTGGCGCTTCCGGCCTTGCTGTTTCAATTGCTCCATCGGGCTGGCGGCCTCCTCCGGCACGAGCGCCTCGAACCGCTCCACCAAACCGAGCACCCGGCAGACGCGCACAAAGCCCGACAACTGCGTCGCCGCCGCCCCCAGCTCCAGCCGTTGCACCGTGCGCAAGCCCAGCCCCGCCTGCTCCGCGAGCTGCTGCTGCGTCAGGTTCTTCGTCAGGCGCAACCGGGCCAGACGCTCGCCCAGCAGCTTGAGCAGCGCTTCATCGGTGAGGATTGATGCGATCTTCATACGCGCCTAAAGTGGCGTGTTGAGGCAATAAATCAATATAAACCGCCATATATGGCGCTTTCTAGTTCGATAGGTAGGCGTCACCCGTGGCGTGTTGAAGCCAGGACTTCCGCTCAATCCGCCATTGGTGGCGCGTTGAATTCAGGTCACGGCCTCCCGTCGGGATTCGATTCCCTCCCCACTCAACTCCCCGCTCAGCAGCTTCGGCAGCAGCGTGTCGCGCAGGGTGGCGAGGGTGCGGGATTGGGTGCGGTTGGCTTCGGCTTGTTCAAAGAGCGGGGCGCAGGCGCGGTGGAAGGCTTCGAGAATCTTTGGCTCGTTCGGCAGCGCAACTTGCATGGCTCCGATGATTTCGGGGCGCGCGGCGGAGTAGGCTCCGCCGTCTGCCATTTGGCCGAGGTGGCCGGAAACTTCCGGCAGCGTGAGCGCGGCGTGGAGGAATGACCACGGGACTTTCGTGGGCGTGAGCACGGCGAAGCCAGTGCACAGTCAGCGGTCCAGTGGGACGGAGCGGAGAGGGAAATGGTGAAGTCTTTGGCGCGGACCGCCAGCGGTGATTGCCCTCACACCCACTCCGCACACAGCAGCTCCGCCTGCGCGAGCAC
>CAMAUZ010000127.1 GCA_945861535.1 Akkermansia muciniphila
ACAGCATTCTGGCAAGCAAAAACTGAAAGCAAAGACGCAGAAAAACTGGCGAAAAGTTCAAATCGCTCACACCCTGATGTCAACGCACTCCGCTGCGGACCAATGCGTTACGACAGGCACCTATCACAACATCCGGATGCTACTGATCTTGCGCGCATCCAAATATGAAAGCACATCTATTACTGGTCGCGTCGGCACTCGTCCTCTGCGGTTGCCAAATGCCCGAGCCATTGCCGTCTTACCGAAGTCCCTCAACATATCCGTCCTCGCCGCCAGCCGCCGGGAGTTCGTCATCGTATCATTCCACCCGGCCTGACTTTACCGTCCCCGCCTAGGTGGCGAAGAGTGCTCAGTATCCACCGAAGCCGACTGACTATCGAGAGGAGGTCAAGCGATACCTGAGACTCGAACTGAAGGACCCCGACTCAGCCATTTACGAGGGTTGGCTGCTTTGGAAAGCTTACCTTGGCTCGAACCCGCCAGTTTACGGCTGGGAAAGCATGGTGAGTGTCAATGCCAAGAACAGCTTCGGAGGATACACTGGATTTAAGAACTACAGCTTTTGGCACGAGGGTCGGCTGGCGAAGCCTATACTCGATCTGCCATATAGGGCTCACATCGTTGAGTTGGATTTTGAGGACATATTGGAGAAGTGAGTGATTGCCGATTTCCCATGAATGTTTCGTGAGCACCACCAAACCACGCGGTCGGAAGCCTCTCAGATATTTGTTACTTGATTTCCCATCTGACCACGAGGTTGACGGTTCACTTGCAACAGAGTGCAGCGTTATCAACGCCCTGCTTACAAACAATGAACTAGGAACGCGCACAAAACACTTCCGCTTAAGCTCTCTTGCGAGCTTCAAGAAGTTACCAAACTATTCCTACGACCCGAAGTTCGTTCATGTGGCTTGCCACGGCGGACCGAAAGGCATCGGACTGATTGGGGGATGGGTACCTTGGCAAGAGTTCGCAAAAGAAATGAAGGCCATCCTACAGCCTCTCGGTACTACTCACCGCCGGATTTTGACTCTGTCGTGTTGTCACTCGCGAACCGGAGCGACCGAACTCAAGACCCACTTGACGGGCTATTTCACTGGCATCTACCACTTCACTCAAAAGAAAGTTCCCTTTGCCCAAGCCTTCGTGGTTTGGACAATGTTTTTTCTGGAAAAGGAGCTAAAGCACCCGCACGAGGCAATAAAAAAGCGTATCAACACTTTTTTTGAGACCCCGACGATTTCGTATTCCTCGGTGTAGAGTATGAGCCAACTCCCAACAGCCGAACCGCTTCCTGAGAAACTAGACGCGCAAGTCGCGGATATTCAGCGTTCGGAGCCTTTTCAGTTTCTTACGTCATTGCCCCGCCGCGGCGGCGGTTGGTTCGCTAACTGTGGTTGATCGATTCGCGGCGAAGGACCGGGGCCGATCGGACACGTCGGGACAGCGAACAGCGGCAGCCACGCCATAGCAGCAGGGTGTGGTCGTGTGGTTTACCGCGGTTCGTCACCCTCCACCGCCGCCCCCTTCGGAATCGAAGCCATCGCCTGCAAGAAGCTTTCGCGCGACCCGCCCTTGGCGCGCTCGGCGATGATGTCATAGGTCTGCAATGCCGAAAGCTTCTCGGCCACGGCCAGACTGACAAATTGGTCTATCGAGATACCATCCTCCTCGGCCGCCAGTTTGAGCTGGCGGTGGATGGAATCGGGTAAGCTAAGACTAAGATTGCTCATGGTAAGAGGCGGATGAAGTCAGAGGGTGGCAACACAACAATTCCGAACTGGGACGCCAGGCGAAGGTCTCTCCGGTTGAAAGTGACAATGTGCGAAGCCCCGGAAGCGATGGCCACTTCCAGCACCATGTCATCCTTGGGATCCGGCAGAAGCGGCCGCCAAAGAAAGTAAATCTGCTGCTTGTGTGCCACCATCGCGAGCCGGCGAATGATGGCGTCCACCGCCGACGCCGGGATGGCAATCCCTGAATCTGGTCTCGTTGAAACGTCATCCTATTCAGCCAGCAGCGGCACCGACAGCGCCATCTCAAAATCACCCCGGTCAGCGGCCAGTAATATCTGGTAACTGGCACCGGACGAGGATCGCAGTGCGGCAATAAGCACATTTGTATCGATCACGGCTCTCATCACGAAGCATTGTTGACCACGCCGCCCACCCGGTCAACGCGTCGTTTTCCAAACATCGAATCTCCCAACGCCACCGGCGGGAAAGGGTCAGGGCCGAGTGCAGCTCGGCCCTACCATCTCACGGTCGGGACCGCGCTGCCGCGCATCCCTACCGTCCAAGCTCAGACCCCGGCGGGGCGCACCCGGCGCTTTCGAGTTACGGGAGGCGGCGACGCCCCGCCGGTTGTCGCCAGCGTTTTGTTCTGCCTTGGCTTGTCGAGGGCGTCCTTTCTTAGCTCGGTCTGCTCACGAATCCAAACCAAATACTTGGACAGGTCGTAGCCGAACTCGGCTGCAATGGAGGCTCGCGCATCTCTTACTTCTTGAACGATGGAGTCAGTCATGGGGATGCAGGGAGTAGGAGTTCAGGTGTGCAAATGACAGGGATGTGAAGCCGGTGATAATTGCAATACTCGATCAGTTCCTTCTGCAGAGTCGGATTGGCAAGATGGGTGCAGTTCCAAGTAATCAGGTAGGTGATTCGGTGCAAAATCGTCAGTGCCAGGTGGGTCGCGTCAGCCTCCGCTTTCTGGGGAATTTCCAACAACTTGATAAGGTTCTTGGAAAGAGCATCGGTCTCCGACGGGACATCTAAATCGGGAATGTTGTCGAGGTATGTCATCCTGCGTGCTGCACGCCCCTGGAAGCCTCAGCACGCACCAAGAACGACGTGAACAGACGGTATCGCGACCGCTGCTGATTCCACCACTCGTGAGTGAACTTCTGGTGCTGGGCCATGATCTGCTGCCTGCTTGGGTGCGCTGCCAAGTAGCTCGGAATCGTCGTCTCAATGTAAACAGTATCCACTGCCAGACAGCATATCCAAACAGCGCGGCGCGTAAAGCGCCCAAGTTTGACTGGCCTCCGTTACGGTTGGGGACGCGTTGGGTCAGGCAGAACGACCCAAGCTCTACGATGGGCGCGGCTGGCGCGACCGCTGCCTGGTGGGCGGAAAGGTGGCGGTGGCAGCAGCGGGCGTGACAGCCGCGCCGGTTCGCTGCTGCGCACGATTAGGTCACGGTTGACCGGTCCACGACTTCATGCCCAGACAGGGTCTGACGCGCCCGGGCGTCACGGGCCATTGCGTCCAAGTCGTAGTTGAAGCGCTCCAGCAACTTGACTTTTGTGCGGCGCACCTCGGCGACGACCGAATCAGGCGTCTTCCGGATTTTGGTTTTCGGAGTCATTGTTGTCATCGGTGAAGAACTGCTCAGGCGTGCAGATAACGGGAAGGTGAACCCCGGCCTCTGAAAAGCAAGCGTGTAGCCGGTCAGCGATGAACGGGTTGGCAATGTGTTTGCAGTTCCAGGTGAGCAGAAAATCCATCCGATGCACGCCGGCGGCGGCGAGGTGGAAGGCATCGCGGCCAGCGACACTCGGAAGGATGCCGGTGGCAACGAGCTTCTTCGCGAGGGCGCGGACTGGATCGTTGAGGTCGAGCAGAGGAATACCTGCGAGAAGTTTAAGGCGTTCCGCTGCCTTGGCAGCTTCGCCGTCGGCTGCCTCGTCGAGAACGAGCTGTGACGTGAAAAGGTCGAACTCCCGCCGTCGCCTGTCCCACCACTCCCGGGTGAGTTCCTGCCGGGCGAGTTGCAGCAGGTCACGCGATGGACGCGAGACGTAGAGGCTCGGGATGGTGGTCTCGATAAATATCGAATGCGGCATTGCGGAGTTTTCCTATGTCCACCGGAATTGTGCAAGCGCGAGTGACCTAACGATCCCGAACTGAACTACCCGGCCCACGGGACGCATGGGTTGCGACACGCTCCCATCCGGCAGCACGCCGAAGTCGAACCGGTCAGTCACTCCAAACAGATCAACCCTCTGAAAACCTATCATCTCAAACCCTACACAACTCCCGTGACCCCAGACACCGCCGCCGCCCCGCGCAACCGGATTCGCCCGTGTGGCTTCGACGGGCAGCGGGATTTGACGTGAGATTCCGGCCTCAATCCACATAGATGAACTCATTCATGCAGAGGAGGGCGAGGCTGGTTTCGGCGAGGGCTTTTTCGGTTTGGGCGGTGGTGGGTTTGGGGTCGGCTTTGAGGAGGGTGAGCTGGCTTTGGTAGAAGGCGGTGAAGCGTTGTTCCTCGGTGGAGCTTGGTAGCCGGGAAAGGGCGATTTGGAAGAGGCGGGAGATAGGAGAATTGGGAATTGGGAATTGCGAATTTGGAATGGTGGCGGAAGCCGAAGCAGGAACGGACGGCAGCGCGCGTTGGGCAAGGCGGGTGGCCAGGTCGCGGACCTGCGGGGAGTTAAGCAGGGTGAGTGCCTGAGTAGGAACAGTGGTGGCGCCGCGGTCGCCGATGCTGGCGGTGGCTTCGGGGGCGTCGAAGAGGGTGAGGAAGGGGATGAGTTCGCTGCGTTTGACGCGGAGGTAAACACTGCGGCGGGTGGATTCAGCAGTGGTTTCGCTGGGGCCGAACATTTTGGGGTCGAGGCGGCCGGCGACGGCAAGGAGGGCGTCGCGGATGGCTTCGGCTTCGAGGCGGCGGGCGGGGCGTTGCCAGAGGAGGCGGTTGTCAGTGTCGCGCTGGAGGTTGGCGGGATTGGCGTCGGCGCCTTGCTGGTAGGTGGCGCTGTTCATGATCAGGCGGTGGAGGGGTTTGAGCTGCCAGCCATTGCGGATGAGTTCGTTGGCCAGGTAGTCGAGGAGTTCGGGATGGGTCGGGAGTTCGCCTTTGGCTCCGAAGTCATTCGGCGAGGCGACGAGGCCGCGGCCGAAGTGGTGTTTCCAGAGGCGGTTGACGAGTACGCGGACAACGAGGCTGCCGCCGCCGTGGACGGGGTCGGTGAGCCGTTGCGCGAGGGCGACGCGGGGGTCGGGGGCGGGTTGAACCGTTGAAGGGGGAAGGGTTGAAGCGGTGGGACGGCTTAGGACTTGGAGGAAGCCGGGATCGGCTTTGCCAAGTTTCTGGTCCACTTCGCCGCGGCGGAGGAGATAGACATCCTGGCCACCGGCGGCGGCGGTGTACACTTCGGAGAGTTTGGGGCGCGGGGTCTGGCGCGCGTGTTCGGCGAGGGCGGCGGTCACTTTTTTCGCGGCTTCATCGAACTGGCTGAACCAGCGGACGGCGTCGTCGCGCTGGGTGTCGATTAGCTTGGCGGCGATCATGGCTTGGAGTTCGCGCAGGTGCTGGGGAACGGGAAGGGAATTAGGAATGAGGAATGCCGAATCTTGAATGGGGACGGACGCGGCGGGTGAGGCCACGGGCTTATCCTTTTTCGCAGGCGTGGCTGCCGCGGGCGGGACCGGGAGCGGGGCGGTGCTCAGAGCAAGGCGGAAGCGGCCGAAGCCGTCGTTCTTGAAGTGCAGCTCAAAGGTGAGTTCGGTGCCGCCGGGGAAGCCGGCGAAACCACCGTCGATGACGAAGGCGGCAGCGTTGTCTTTGCCGGGATTGTCCTTGGCGCGCCAGCCGGTGTTGGCGTCGGCATCCACGGCGTTGCTGGCGGGCATAGCCTTTTCCTCGAAGCGGGCTTCGATGGCTTTGAGTTTCAGTTTCACAGGGGCGTTGGTGTTTTTCGGATCGAGGGGTTCGGCGGTGACAGTGAAGCTGGCGAGGTTGAAACTGCCGTCGGCGGCGAGGCCGGGACCGCTCTTGGGGAGGGATTTCTCGGCGAAGGCGTCGAGGCGGAAGCCGGTGAGGTGGGATTGATAGGTGTGCGCGGTAAGGGTGAAGCTGTCCTCCTGCACGGCGCGGGCGGGGACGCGGGCGCGGCGTTTGACGGGCGGGGTTTTGGTGCGTCCGCCGTGGATGACGAGTCCGTCGGCAGCAATGTTGAGCGCGGAGTTGTTGGCGGTGGCTTCGAGGAGGTCGAGGTATTGCCAGCGCGGGTCGGGAACAGGCACGGCGTTGGTGGTGACGGATTTCGCGGACGCGGGCGGGGCGACGGGAGTTTTTCCGACGGGGGGATCGAGGTCGATGGTGTCGGCAAGGGTAGCGCTGGCGTTGGTGAGGGCGGGGAGTTTGGTTTTCTGCCAGGCGGCGAAGCGGGCGGGGAATTCTTCGGCGGCGAATTTGCGGACGTTGGCGAGGAGGCTCTCGTGGGTCTTCGCGTGCGCGGCAAGGGCGGCGCGCGTGCCGTCAGGATCGGAGTCGTGGGTTTCATTACCCTGCACGGTGCGGGCGAAGGCGGCGGCGAGGGCGTAGTAGTCTTTTTGCGGGAGGGGATCGTATTTGTGATCGTGGCAACGGACGCAGCCCATGGTCAGACCGAGGACGCCGCTGCCGAGGGTGGAGACGATGTCATCGAGTTGGTCGTAGCGGATTTTCTCGATGGTCTTGGAAGTGGTCTGGCCGGGGAACGGACCGGCGACGATGAAGCCCACGGCGGCGGCGGCCTCGTAGGTGCCGGGCTGGAGCTTGTCGCCGGCGAGCTGGAGCTGGAGGAAACGGTCGTAGGGAAGGTCGGCGTTGAAGGAGCGAATGACCCAGTCGCGGTAGTGATAGGCGCCGGGACGGAAGCCATCGAACTCATAACCGCCGCTCTCGGCGTAACGAACGACGTCCAGCCAGTGACGCGCCCAGCGTTCGCCATACGCGGTGGTGGCGAGGAGCCGGTCGATGAGTAACTCAAAGGCCTTCGGAGATTTGTCTTGGACAAAGGCGGCGACTTCTTCGGGCGTGGGGGGCAGGCCGGTGAGGTCGAAGCTGGCACGGCGGATCAGGGTTTCGCGACGGGCGGGGGAACTGGGAGTGACGCCGGCCGCTTCCTGGCGCGCGAGAATGAACTGGTCGATGGCGTTGCGGGCGGCGGCGGTGTTTTTGACGGTGGGAATGGCGACGGGCTGGAGCGGTTTGAACGACCACCATTGTCTGCCGGTTTCCAGATTGATCTCGTGTTTCGCCGCAGCCGGGCGCGGACCGGTACGGGGATCGGGCGCGCCTTGCGTGATCCATTTCTCGAAGTCGGCGATGACGGCGTCGGAGAGTTTTTCCTTGGGAGGCATGGCGAGGTCTTCCGTGATATGACGGAGGGCCTTGATGAGCAGACTGTCGGCGGGTTTGCCGGGGAGGAGGGCGGGGCCGGTTTCGCCGCCGTAGAGCAGGCCCTCGCGGGAATCGACGTAGAGACCCGACTTGAGTTTGCCCTTCTCCTTGGCCTCGGCGGAGTGGCAGGAGTAGCACTTTTGCGCGAGGACGGGGCGGATTTTATTCTCGAAGAAAGCGAGTTGCTCGGAGGTAGGTTCGGCGGCGCGAAGCGGGAGCGCGGCGAGGACGGCGAGAAGCGGGAGGGTGACGGCGGGTTTCATGGGGTTGAGAGTAGCTTGATATCGGGGGTTGGACGGAAGGGATTTTTTGTAATTAGCAATAAGTCGTTAGTCGCGATTTTGGGGAGAAGCTCAAAGTTCAAAGCTTAAAGCTCAAGGGAAGCTACAAGCATCAAGTTCCAGTATGAGCGGCAGGGGTTTTCGTGCGGATCGCTATTCAAACCTAGATTAACTCGATTGGAGAATTGAGCCTTGGAGTTTCCCTTGAGCTTTGGGCTTTTAACTTTGAGCTTTCTTTCATTCCACCCTTCCACGGCGAAATAGCGAAGTGTCGCTCGAAGTTCCCTCGTTCTCATTGCATCGGCAATTGCAGCGACACGCGTTCCTTGCCGCGCAGCACGAGGGCTTTCACCTTGGCGCCGGGATTATGTTTCTGGAGCAGATGCGCCATCAGTTCGCCTTCGGTGTGGCGCGTGGTCAGGCCGTCCAGCTCGACGATGACGTCGTCCTTTTGGAAACCCGCATTCTTCCCGGCGGCGTGTTTGTTGTATTGGCCGACAAATTTCACCCACAGGGCCAGGCCCCGGGCGGGCAGGCCGCGCCGGGTGCGCTCGTCGTCGGCGAGGTCTTCCAGCACCAGTCCGCCCGTGGCCATGCCGCGCATGCCCCAGGTTCCGACCCGGCGCGCGAGGTCGGTCTTGGCGCGCCAGCCGGCGTCCAGCGTGAGCTTCAGCGACTGCTCCGCGCCGCCGCGGCGAATGACGGCGGCCAAGGCGCCGGACTCCGGCGCGCGATGCAACACCCAGCTCACGTCAGCCGCCGAGATCAAGGGCTGCCCGGCGAGCGACACCAGTTCGTCGCCCGTCTGGACGCCGGCCTGCGCGGCGCTCGAACCGGCGACGACGGCTTCGACGCGCGCCCGGCTGTCCGGCGCGAGCTTCAGCCCGATCGTCTCGGCCCCGGGGAAGGCGTAGATCAACTCCGTCGGCATGGGTTTCTTTTGCTCGCGATAGTAGAGGCGCGAGGCGTCGCCGATCTGATGACAATGCACGCAGCTCTGCACGACCTTGCCGCTCCAATTCAGATCGAGCGAATAACGGCCCACGAGGTTGGGCATTTCCACCGGTGTCTTGAAAGGTGTCGGCGCGCCTTGTTTGCCGGCGAGCGCCGCGCGATTGGCCGGGTAGCCGCGATGAATCCCGAGCGCCCCCTCGAGCGCCTGGCGATAGCTCGCCGTGTCCTTGTCCAGTGCGTTCTTCTGATGCGTCCACGAACCGAAGCGGCCATAGACCGTGCCGTCACCGTTGAAGAACATGGTCGTGAAAGAGAGGTCGTAATCGAACTGGAACAGCGAGAGATCCAAGGCGTTGGCGTTGATCACGCGCACGCAGATGAACTGGTCCAGCAGCGGGGCCAGCACCGCGTCCTTCAGCACCCCCGCGTCAATCCCAGCGCACGACAGACACGGCACGCAGCGCAACACGACCAGCAGCGGCTTGCCCGTGCGCTTCGCCTGCGCGAACCCCGAGCGGACATCGTTGTACATCCAGCGCGGATCGTTCTCCATCGTCGCCTTGTCCTGGCGCACCGCGCCCTCGCGGTCCTTCACCGTCTCGGCGAACAACGGCGCGACTAACAAAGAGACCGCCAGCGGCAGGGAACTGCAGAGTGATTTCATGCGCGCGAACGTGGCACGCACAGAGGGAACGGGCAAACAAAACACGGGCACGAGGCGACCAGCCCATTCGCCCGACTCACGGCGGCCCACCCGCGGAACACCTGCCCCGCCGCGTTCACCGATTCTTCGCCGTAGTCCAAGCGGAGCGCGATCGGTCCCTGGTCGCACCGGCATCAGCGGAACCGGGGAGCGGGGAATTTCCGACACCGTCGCCGCTGCGCCGCGCTGCGGGCTGGAATCTCCCGCACGCCAAAGTCCCGCGCGCGCCGCAACGATTTCAGCGCGCAGTCCGGCCAGCCAACTCGACCCGCCATCGCCGCCTCACTTCCGATTCCTTTGCCCCAAATCCCCCTGCCCAACTCGACCGCGCTCCGTTGGGCCACCGTTCCGTCCCGCAGCCAACTCACGCAGTTCTCCCCGCGCCGGGAGGGGCGCCATTTCCGTTTCGTCTCCGCGTCGTCGCAGAGTCACGACAGGGAGGCGAGGCCGGGACTGCCGCAGGGACCGCATGAAAATATCCCATCTCCAGACTGAACCACCGCCCAGCGAACCCGCCGTTCCCATCCATGTCCATCCGTGTCCATACACGGTTTGCGCATTCCCATTTCCGACTGCGGAATATTTCCCTCAGGCCCCTCGCGGACGTGCCGATAAGGAAATAGGAGCGGACCAGACAGCCTTGCCGACGGTCCGAAATCGTAACATGAACGAAACCGAAACTGCCGAACCCGCGCGCTTTACCAGCCTGATTCTGGAGGACGATCTGCACTGCGCGGAGCTGATCTCGCTGGCGGTGCAGAAGGAGGGCGGGCGCGCCGTCGTCTGCCACGGCATCGACCGGGCGCGCGAGGCGATCGAGAACCGGCCGTTTGACCTGATGATCCTCGACCAAGGGCTGCCGGACGGCACGGGCAGCGGCTTCTTTCTCGAGTTGCGCGAACAGGGCGTCCACACGCCGGCGATCATGCTCACGGGAATGCCGGATCTGCCCAACGCGGTGAATCTCACGCGCCAGGGACTGTTCGATTACCTGGCCAAGCCGTTCGATTTCCTCACCTTCCGCGAGTGTCTGCGGCGTGCGATGCAGACGCTGGCGCTGCGCGAACCCGAGATCAGAAGCTCGGATTTCATCGGCGGCTCGCGGGCCATGCGCGAGGTGCAGCGGCTCGTGCAACAGGCGGCGTGTCATCGGGGCGCGACGGTGCTGCTCACGGGCGAGACGGGCGTGGGCAAGGACCTGACAGCGCGGCTCATTCACCAGCTTACGTTCCAGAGTTTCAAGGCGGTGCCGCCGCTGATTTCGCTCAATTGTTCGGCGGTGCCGGCGGAGTTGTTCGAGGCCGAGCTGTTCGGGGCCGAAAAGGGGGCTTTCACCGGCGCGGCGACGACCCGGAACGGACTGGTTGGAGCCGCGGAAGGCGGAACGCTGTTCCTGGATGAAATCGGCGAAGTGTCCCTGCTGCACCAGGCCAAGCTGCTGCAATTGCTCGAGACGCGCGAGTATCGCCGCGTCGGTAGTTCCAACACGCAGACCTTCTCGGGCCGCATCGTCACGGCCACGAACCGCGATCTGGCCGTCGAGGTGGAGCGCGGGCGGTTCCGTGAGGACCTGCTCTACCGGCTGGATGTCTTCTCGATCCGCGTGCCCGCCTTGCGCGAGCGGCGCGAGGATCTGCCGGTGTTGTGCGATCACATCCTGACCCGGCTGGCGGAGAAATATGGGCGGCGCAAACCGAACCTGAAGCACGAGGATTTCGCGACGCTTCTGGTCCATGAATTTCCCGGCAACGTGCGCGAGCTGCGGAATCTCCTCGAACGCTCGCTGCTCCAAACGCCCACCGAGGGCAACTGGCTGGAACTCGACCGCACGCAGTTCCGCAAGCCGCGGCCGGTCTCCGCCGCGGGCGGGACTTCTCACAATCCGGGCCGGCCGGCCAGCGCGGTCGCAACGCCACCGGCCGCACCCACAGCGCCCACCGAACCGGTCGCCCTGCCGCACCCGCCAACATCGCTGAGTGTGCCAATCTCACCGCCCGCCGAGGGTGGCAGGCTGATCGAAATGCAGGAGCACGATCTCATCAAGCGGGTGCTCATCGAGGAACGCGGCGGCGTGCGGAAATCCGCGCGCAAGCTCGGCATGACGCACCAAGCGCTCCTGCGACGGCTGGGAAAGTGGCCGGATCTCCGCGAGGTGATGGCGTCCTTTGATCCGCTCCAGCAGACACCGTCGGCCGGGTAGGCAGGTGGCGAGCGCTCCCGTCCCTTGTAGGAGTCGAGGTGACGAGACTCTAACTTCCTTCGGCGCGCGGTCCGCACAAACTCTCCTAGGCAGCGTCTTGAAACGAAGCTCCGGTTCCAGACGCCTTGCCCAGATCAGCCCCTAACACGCAGGCCGCTTTCCGCGTGGAAAAGGTCAGAGTTCGCCAACGCCCCCCTCCGCCTCCGGCCCCCATTTCCGTCATTTGGGTGAATTTATGCAATCTGCAACGCCTTGCCACCAAGACGCTTGGCAAAACTTTGTCGCATATGCGACAAAGTTTTGTCGTGGACGCGGCGCGGGTTTTTCACGCGGCTCTGGCCCCATTCCCCGGGGATCGGAGAGCTTCATCGATGGCCAACGGCTCCCGCTTCCCATGCTGCGCCATTCTGTGGCGCTCGGGTTCTCCTCACGCCGGCGGCTCCAGCGGTCCAACGAACGCGCCGTAGCCAACCTGAAGCTGAACTCCAAACCCCGAAACTGATTTGGCAAAGGAATGGAGGCAAAGGAATGAAGACAAGCAAATCCCTGTCCCCATTCCTTTGCCGCCATTCCTTTGCCAAAAACTCCGCTGCCCCGCTCTCGTGCGCCCGACGGCACCGCGTCGTTGGGACGGTCGGGTTCTCCTTACGTCGTCTCCTACAAACCGCACTCGCGGACGCCCAGCCCGCCCGCCGTCACGCCGCCTTCCACTCGCCCGCGTGCCGCGCAAACGCCACCTCGCATTTCGCCAGCGCCTCGGTGATGTCCGCCTCGCGGTGCGCGAGACTGATGAACCACAGGCCGCGCTCGATCGCCCGCACGCCCTCTTCCAGCAGACAGCGCCGCAGATGCGCCCACCGCGGCGCATCCTGCCGGCGCACGTAATCACGGTAATCACGGATCGGCCCCGAAACCGCGCCCGGCTTCAACATCGCCGCGTGGAAGACTAGACCGGGGCCTTGCGGCTGCAGCGGAATGTCGTGCCGCCGGGCCAACGCCGACAGGCCGTCCATCAAGCGGCGGCCCAGCGCGATCATGCCGGCCGGATGGCGGTCGCCGAGCGCCGTCACTTCGTCGAGACACCATTTCGCCGCGGCCAGGCAGAGCGGATTACCGTTGAGCGTGCCGGCGTGGACGATTTCGCCGCGAATGATTTTTTGCATCGCGCTCTCTTTTCCCACGAGCGCCGCGAACGGCACGCCGCCGCCGATGGCTTTCCCGAGAATCGTGAGGTCGGGGACGAACCCGAGAAACTGTTGCGCGCAGCCCGCGCCGAAGCGGAAGCCCGTGATCGTTTCATCCGCGATCATCAGCATCCCCTCGCGATCGCACAGCTCGCGGATGGTCGCGACCATGCCGGGCACCGGCTCCATGCAGCCCGTGTTGCAGAGCACCGGCTCGAAAATGATCGCCGCAATCTGCCCGCGATACTGCTCCACGCGCCGCCGCAAATGCGCGGGGTCGTTCCAGCGCGCGACGACAAACTGCTCGAGCACCTCCGGGATCACGCCCTGGCTGGGATGCAATCGTGTCGGCTCCTCGTCCGTGCCCCATTTGTCCGGCGGCGGCGCGAACCCGACGAGCCCCTCATCCGCCCAGCCGTGGTAGTGGCCCTCAAATTTCAGAATCAATCGCCGCCCCGTGTGCGCCCGCGCCAGCCGCAGCGCGGACAGCACCACCTCCGTAGCCGAGTTCTGGCAGCGCATCCGTTCCGCTCCCGGAATCATGCGCTGCAACCGCTCCGCGACCTCGATCTCCAGCTCGCTCTGCGCGGCCCAGTGCGTGCCCAGCTTCGCCTGTTCCGCAATCGCCGCCGCCTGTCCCGCCGGCGCATGCCCGTAAAGAATCGCGCCCTGGCCAATCTGAAAATCGATGTACTCATGACCATCCACATCGCAGAGCCGACAGCCGTGGCCGTGCGTGAAATACAGCGGCACCGGCTGTTCCATTTTGCGAATGCCGCTGTTGACGCCACCGGCAATGCTGCGCTGGGCGCGTTCAAAGAGGCGGCGGGAATTGGGGAAACGATCGTTCATGCAGGCGTTCAGTTGAGATTTTGAAAGCGAGCATCTTCGGCCCGCCGGGGCGCGGGCGGGAAGCTCAAAGTTCAAAGCTCAAAGCTCAAGGGAAGGTCCAACGACCAAGCACCACGTACCAAACTCGCCTGGACCTTTCGCCCTGGACCTTCCCCTGAACGTTGAGCGTTGAACGTTGAACGTTCCCTCAACTTTGAACCTTAAACCTTGAACGTTGGACTCCCTGTTTCGGACTTTGAACTTTGAGCTTTGAACTTCCCTTGAGCTTTGAGCTTTGAACTTTGAACTTCTTCGCCGCGCTTGCTACAACCCCTCGCACTCTATGAAAACCTCACGCCTCCTCCCCCGCCTGCGCGCCGCGTTGCCCCTGCTCCTCGCCCTCGCCTGCGCCCCTGCGGCGCTCGCCAATGTCCGGCTCCCCTCGATCTTCTCCGACCACATGGTCCTCCAGCGCGGCGTGCCCGTGCCCGTCTGGGGCTGGGCTGAACCCGGCGAGGAAGTCACCGTCACCATCGCCGGCCAGACCCAGACCACGAAGGCCGATGCCGCCGGCAAATGGAAAGTGAAACTCGCCCCGCTCCAATCCGCCGAGACCCTCACCTTCACGGTCAAAGGCCGCAACACCCTCACCGTCACCGATGTCCTCGTCGGCGAAGTCTGGCTCTGCTCCGGGCAATCCAATATGGCGATGAGCGTCGAGCGCTCCCAAGACTTCGACAAAGAAAAGGCCGCCGCGAAATTCCCCGCCATCCGCATGTTCCGCCAGGCCGACGGCGCGGCCACCACGCCGCAGGAGCAGGGCCAGGGCGCGTGGTTGGTGTGCTCGCCGGAGACCGTCGGCGGCTTCTCCGCCACCGCCTATTTCTTCGGACGCGAAGTGCATCAGAAAATCAAAGCCCCCGTCGGCCTCATCAACTCCTCGGTCGGCGGCACGGCCATCGAGGCCTGGACCAGCATGGACGCGCAAAAAAACCGCGCCGAACTCAAGCCCATCTTCGACCGCTGGGCCAAGCTCCAGGCCGACTGGAGTCCCGAGAAAGCCCAGGAAGCCTTCGTCAAGCAGGTCGCCGGATTCAAGGACGCCACCGCCAAAGCCCGCGCCGAGGGCAAGCCCGCCCCGCGCCCGCCCCGAAAACCCACCGAACCCATCCGTGACTCCAATCATCCCGCCAATCTCTTCAACGGCAAAATCATGCCGCTCATCCCCTACGCCATCCGTGGCGCGATCTGGTATCAGGGCGAGAGCAACGCCGGCAAAGGCAACGCCGACCTCTACCGCCTCCAGCTCGAACTCCTCACCTCCGACTGGCGCTCCCGCTGGGCGCAGGGCGATTTCCCCTTCGCCTGGGTGCAGCTCCCCAACTTCCGCAAGCCGCAGACCGAACCCGTCGAGGACTCCGGCTGGAGCACCGTGCGCGAGGCGATGCTGCAGGCGTTGAAAATTCCCAACACCGGCATGGCCATCGCCATCGATGTCGGCGAGGCCAACGACATCCATCCCAAAAACAAACAAGCCGTCGGCCAGCGCCTCGCCCACTGGGCGCTCGCCAAAGTGTATGACCAGAAGGATGTCGCCGCGTCCGGTCCCCTGCCCGCCGGGAGCGAAGTCAAAGGCAACGAAATCATCCTCTCCTTCCAGCACACCCACGGCGGCCTCGTCGCCAAAGGGGGCGACCTCAAAGGCTTCGCCATCGCGGGTGCTGATAAAAAATGGCTCGCCGCCAAAGCTCGCATCGCTGGCGACAAAGTCATCCTCTCGCATCCCGATGTGAAAACCCCCGTCGCCGCGCGCTACGCCTGGGCGGAAAACCCCGCGTGCAATCTCTTCAACGGCGCCGGCCTCCCCGCCTCGCCGTTCCGCACGGATGATTGGAAATAATCCAAATCATTCGGTAGGGACGCGTTGCGCGCGTCCGTAACCCTTCCCCGCACCCACGCGCCCGCAGGCAACCGACCTCGTTGCGATCCCCACGCGCACGGACGGGGACAGGTCAGGGCCACGCGCAACGCGGCCCTACCACGATGCGATAGGGACGCGCTGCGCGCGTCCGTAACCTTTCCCCGCCCCCGACGCGCCCGCAGGCAACCGACGGCGCGACCATCCCCACGCGCGCGGAAGGGGACAGGTCAGGGCCGCGCAGCAGCGCGGCCCTACCACAATCCGGTAGGGACGCGCTGCGCGCGTCCGTGACCCTTCCCCGCACGCACGCGCCCGCCTGAAACCGACCTCGTCGCGATCCCCCCCGCAGCGCTCGGTTCCCTGTCCCGGAGGGACGCCGCAGGAAATTAGCCGGGGGCAAGGCCGCGCCAGCGGACGCCGCCCCCGGTTGAGCGGCCATGCGGGCCATGCCCCAGCGGGGCATCGGAGAAACTTCGCATGCCCCTTTGCACCGGGCTCCTCGCTGCCGGTTCGTCGCCTCTCCAGGCGTGGGAAACCAATGCGGAGACCGGAGAACCGCCGCCGTGTCTCGAAATCCTCGGCCCTTTTTCTGCGATGCCCCGCTGGGGCACGGAGACTCTTTCCGATGCTTCCGGGGGCGGCGTGCGCTGGCAGCGCACTTGCCCCCGGCTAATTTCCTGCGGCGTCCCTCCGGGACGGGCAGCGCGTCGCCCGTCCGACTCCGCACCACCGCCCGCACCCCGACTCCGCCCCGCTCCATTTTTCTGCCCCCGTTTTTCTGCCGGTCCGATTTCTGCCGCCAAAAAATTTCCGCTGCGCGGATTTTGTTCCGGCCCGAGACCTAGGCGACCCGGCGCTCCGGCTCCGCACCCCCTGTCCGACTCCGGCGCTTCGTCCCTCGCGCCTCCGTCTCCCAGGGCGTGCTCCGCCTACGCGCTGCGGTTCGGACTGCTGGCTCTGCTGGCTGCCGGACCGCGCGCGAGACAAACCCGGAAGCCGACGTTCCTGCCGCGAACATCCGCGCCGCCCCAGAAGCGGAACGCCGACCGGCAGTACCTGGCCCCGTCGTACCACGAACCGCCCCGCAACACACGGAGCGGGTTGGTCCCAGCGGGAGCGAAAGTCTCAGGATTTTCAACGCCATTGGCCCATTCCTGATAAGCCTTCTCATCCCACGCATCGCGGCACCACTCCCACACGTTCCCGTGCATGTCATGCAAACCCCATGCGTTGGATTTCTTCTGTCCGACCGAATGCGGCTTCGCGCCGCTGTTTTCGGCATACCACGCGTAGTCGCCCAGCTTCTCCTCATCATTGCCGAAACAATAGGCATCAGGGCTTTCCGCCCGGCACGCATACTCCCACTCCGCCTCGGTTGGCAGCCGCGCCACGATGGCGTCGGCCGCGCCTGGTTCCGCGGCGAGCGTTCCCACCCGCCGACAAAACTCCACGGCGTCTTCCCAACTCACCTGCTCCACCGGAGCCGTGCTCCCCGACGCGGTGAAGTGGCTGGGATTCTTTCCGATCAGCGCCGCATATTGCTCCTGAGTCACCGGATATTTCGCCAGCCAGAATCCCGACGCAATCCGCACCCGATGCACCGGGCGTTCGTTGTCCCAATTACTCTTCGCGGCCCCCATCTCAAACTCTCCCGCTGGAATCCAAACGAACTCCATTGGCACGGTTTTGTTGGCCCCGCGAATCGGCCAGGAAAAAGGCAACCCCTCCACCGCAGTCGTAAGCACGAGACCGTCCGCCTTCACATTTTCAAACCGCGCCCCCGCCGCCTTCGCGCCGGACAAGTCCGCATTCGTGAGGTCCGCCTGCGACAGGTTCGCCGCGGACAAATTTGCGCCCGCGAGTTTGGCGAACGAAAGGTCCGCCCCCTGCAAGTCCGCGCCGCGGAAATCAAACCGCCGCAGATTCACCCCGCGCAGCGTCAGCGGCTTGCCCCGGCACACGCCCGCGCGACCATCCAGTACGAAACGGATCACCTTCTCCGTCGCCGTCTCCGGCACCACCACGCGCTCCAGTTCGCGCGCGTCTTCCAGAATCTTCTGCGCCACGAGAAACTCCTGAATGGAGAAATGGGAGAAGCGGTAGTGCCCGTCCGCATTGCGGTTGAGCAACGAGCGCCCGCCGAAGTGCAGCTTGCTCAGATGCCCCACCGCCTCGTGCTGCGCGATCAGGAGGTTCAGGTCCCGCTCGCTCAACGTGCGCTCACCCTTGCGCTGCAAATGCTC
>CAMAUZ010000128.1 GCA_945861535.1 Akkermansia muciniphila
CCTGTCCCAAATGCTACAGATTGTGAGCGTCAACGCGTTTGAGCAAGTGCCTATGGCTGAGCTGTTTGCCAATATCGGCTCTCAAGATGAGGCTACCGCCTCTCGTAACCAGTTGATGCTGTGGGACTAATATCCGGATGGTTATGGAGTTTCATAGTGTCTATGTTGGAAAGGTGGTGACGGTGGCTCAGGAACAGCACGACGAGCGGAATTCCTTCAACGCCTTTTCGACTATCTCCCGGGTTTCCCCCGTGCGTTTCTGAATCCGGCCGAGGAGTTCCTCCTGCTTGCCCTCGACAAACTGAAGATCGTCATCGGTGAGCTTGGCCCATTTCTGTTTGAGCTTGCCCTTGGTGATGTTCCAGTCGCCTTTGATTTCAAGTGTGGTCATAATTGTTGCTTTTATTTGTTGTCTGTAGCCGCCGTCAACGTGACGGCGAAACCGTTCCCGCACCCAGCGGATGCACGGAAGCTAGGACCGGACCGCCAATCTTCCTATGGGGTGTTACCCTAGCTTGAGATAAGGGCTGGATTCCGTGGCGTCCGGCGCGGGGGACGCGCCAGCCAACAGTCTTTCCAGAACCTTCGGCGGCAAAACTGACCCCGTCTCCCAACATTTACGTTGTCATCACGGGACGCCGTGGAGCGTTGTTTGATAGGACCGCACAAACACGCTGCCGGGCGGGTTGGAAATGGAGTTATACGGGGGTTTGGTGGGCGGACCGTAACCAGGCCGTAAAGGCGAGAGGAGCGCGGAGGTCCGCCCGCTCACGGCGTACTGAGCGCGGAAACAGTGAGAGAGTCCGCGGCTTTCGGTTCACGGTTCAACCCGAGAAAAGCAGGTGGAACCACGAAAGACACGAAAGGCGCGAACGGAAAAAGGTATTGCGGAATCGGGGGCCGGCATCTGGCGAGTGAGTTATTCGGATGTCGAGCCACCACGCTTCCGCCCCTGGTTTTGTGGCTTTTCGTGTCTTTCGTGTCCTTCGTGGTTCAACCCGACTGCCGTTTCCAGGTTCAATCAGCCGTGGAGTGCGGCGGAGTCCCGGGTGGTCAACCCCGTCGTCCCGGCGGAATTGGGGCGACGAACCCCGTCAACCCGGCCAGCCGATCTTCAAATGCAAACGGCGGTTGCAGGCACTCCTGCAACCGCCGCTGCTCGGTCCCGTGGCGGGCCGAATTTCAGAACCGATACGAGATGATCGCGACGCCCTGGGAGAGACCGGTGAAGGGATTGTAAACCAAGTTGTCCGCACCGTTACCCAGCGACATCGGCGCGGTGGGATTCAAGTAGAGCGGGTTGATGAGGCGGAGCTGGCGGCCATCCTTGTAGGTACGCGCAAAGACGCCACCGGCGTAGGTCTCTTTTTTGATGGCGGTGCCGGACAGTTTGGACTGCGGATTCTGCCGCGTGGCCTCGGCATTGGCCTGCTGCGCGGAACCTTGGACGGCACCGCCAGCCAAGAGTGCGAGGATAAGGTAAGCGATTTTCATAAGTGTGCCCTTTCAGTTTATTGCGTGGCGAAATCCTTCCCGCACGGCGCAGCGGAAGTCAAGATTGCGCGCGGCACCGTGCGACAACCCACGCCCGAGGCGAACGCGGGGGCGATCGACCAACCGGAGCGCCGAGCATTGCTCGGCTCGAACCGTCCACCGGCGCCAAGTCCGGGCAACGCTCGGCGCTCCGCCACCCGCCGACCTACGGTTTCGCCGTCGCCTCGAGCGCCTGGAGAAGCGGGCGGTAGGCGTGCTCATTCAGGATCGCGATGGTGCCGCGATCACTCGCGTCGCGCGCGACATCAGCCAGCGCGTTGAGGGCGTTGTACATAGCCTCCACGGCCTGTTCGAGTGCCTGGGTGCGCGCCTCCTTATTGCCTTCCGCGCCGGCGAAACCAGCCTTTCCGACCAGTTCGATGCTGGTGAGATAATGCAGCGCAAACTCGAAGCGCTTGGCGTGATACAAAATGCAGGGACGCGCGCCGTCGCGGGCGCGGGTGTTGGCGCGATACATCTCGTTCATCGCCTGCGCGTAGAGGGTCTTCGCCTCGGTCAACCACGCGGGCGGGGCAGCTTTGGCTGCGAGATGGCGCAGCGTCATGCGAGCGGCGGGCACCGCGACGGCGGGATCGTTGGCGGCGATCAGCGCGGCGGCCTTGGCGGCGATGCCGAAGCCTTTGAGCAGCCGTTCATCGACTTCTTTTCCGCAGATGGGCGTGACCAGATCGCTCACGGCCTGCGCGGCGGTGAGTTGTTCGGTGAACGCGGCGCGGGAGAGAAAATGCGCGCTCGCATTCAGGTCGCCGGGGATGATGACGCGCGCGACAAAACCCGCGCCGGGATTGGTCCGAACCGCCTGCAACTGCGCCGCGAGCGTTTCCAGATTGAACTGCGGCAGCACCGACGCATTGGCGGGGCCGGGCGTGATTTCGGTGGCGCCGGGCATTACGCCCACCTGCACGACGAGGCCCGCCGCAGCGGCGGCGGCTTTGATCCGCGGCAGAAAATCTTCGCCACGGTCGGCATTTTCAAACTGTCGCGCACCGCCGAACACCTTGCGTCCCGGCGTGTCGCCATCGACGCGCAACGCTGCGACCGGCGTGAGCGTGGCGGGAAGCACGACGTGGGTGAACTTGAGCTTCGCGAGCTGCGTGAACAGGCGCGTGTGCTCGGCAACGCTCCACGCTTCCGCGCCGAACGCCTGGCCGTTGAAGGCGCTCCACCCACGCCGCTCCACGCGCGGTTCCAGCACGACATCGAATCCCGCCACCGTAAACGCGGGTTTTTCCAGCGGCGGAAAATCCCCGTGCAACAGGTGGCGGATGCCGCAGCGGTAGCCGAATTCATGCACGGCCCACAGACTCGCGACGGGACTGCCGCCGCCGAGCACGAGCGCCGTGCGGCCTTGCGATTGCACGCTCTTCACGAGATGCCCTTGGGGCGAGAGCTTCGGCCATTGTTTGCCGAGCGCCGCGTCCACGGCGGCGCTGGTCTGCGGACTGCCGATGAGAATGGCGGCGGCGTCATCGGCGGGCAGCGCGGTCTGCGTGGTCGTTTGTGCGCCGAATAACTTCTGAAGTTGGCCGGCCAGTTCCGTCGCGGCGAGTTGCTCGACCGCGGGCGCGTTGGCCCCGACAACGATGACCACGCGGGGCGCAGCGGCGGCGGGAGTGGGCAGCCACACGAAGCCGAGAGCGATGCTGGCAAAGAGGCAAGCGGACAATTTGTAGCTCATGATGCGAAAGAAATTGAACCGTCACTTCGCCGCGTTCCCGATGCAGATCAGGCTCTCGCGCGTGCGGACGAACAGCCGGCCATCGGCGATGGCAGGCGTGGCGATGATCTCTTCGCCAAGATCATTTTTGGCGAGCACCTGCAGCTCGGGACCGTCCCGCAGCACGACGATGAAACCGTTGCGCCCGGCGATGAAGACCTTGCCATCGGCCGCGACGGGCGACGCGTAGTAGTCGCCGAAATTGCCGAGCCGCGTGCGTTCCCACAGCGTCTTGCCGTCGCGCGCATCGTAGCAACTGCTCAGGCCGCCGCTCTTCACGACGTAGAGGCGCTGGTTGTAGAGCAGCGGCGAGGAGAGATTGGAGGGCGTCTTGTGGTCGAGGTTGAAGAGCACATGGGTCTTGGTGACATCGCCGGTGCCGCCGCCGCGGATGGCTTGGATCATGTTGCCGCCGCCCGCCATGTTGCCCGGATGCTGGAAGGCGGTGTCGATCTCATCCGAGTCGATGATGCCATTTTTATTTTTGTCGGAAATGTCGAAGCGTTCGAGAAATTCCTTGGGCATTTCGTCGCGCGCGAGCTTGCCGTCCTGGTTGGTGTCGAGCCATTCGAGCAGCGCAAATTTCAGCGTGCGCGTGGCGTCGCCGTAGCTCTGGACCGCGAGGTAGATGATGCCGTCCTGCACGACTGGCGAGGTCATGATGGTCCGCACGAGGGTGTTGCAGGTCCAGCGTTCGCGGCCGGTCGCGGGGTCGTAACCCTTGAGCTTGCCGGAACCGGCGACGATCAGATCGGTGCGGCCGCCGGCGTCGCAGATCACGGGCAACGCGTAGCCGGCGAGCATTTCGGGGCGCGGCGTTTTCCAGCGGAGATTTCCCGATTTCGCATCCAGCGCGAGCACGTAGGGATTGAGATCATCATCCTGGCAGAAGATAACCATGCCGCCGTAGAGAATCGGCGAACCGGCCGCGCCCCAGTCCATGAGGTACGCGGGCTTGAGCAGCGCGTGCCGCCAGACTTCCTTGCCGTTCGCCGCGTCCAGCGCGACGAGGCCGAGGGTGCTGAAATACAGATACACGCGGTCCGCATCGGCCGCGGGCGTGGACGACGCGTGGCTGTTGGGCGGCGTGATGCGCGGCAGCACGCCCGTGGCGAGGTCCTGCCGCCAGAGCAGTTTTCCGGTCGCGGCGTCGTGACAGAAGACGCCGCACTTCTGCTCGCCCACCATCGCCGTCGAGAAGACCCGGCCATTCACAATCACCGGCGCGCCCACGCCATCGCCCAGCTTCGCGCGCCAGAGCACGTTCTTTTCCGCGGAGAACTCGCTTGGCAGCGGCTTGCCAGCCGAGACGCCGCTGCCGTTGTGTCCGCGAAATTGCGGCCAGTCTTCGGCTGCTGACGACACGGGCGCGACGGCAGCGACGGACGCGAGGACGGCGAAGAGAAGGGCGGCAGAGCGGGGCGATTTCATGCGGCGGATAATGCGACAAATGGCGGACAGACTTTTGGGAACGGGCGTGGGCGGCAGCATTCAGCCGGGCATTTCCAGCGTCAACCGAAATGGCCCGAAACGCCGAGTTCCGGTCGTGATTGAACGCGGGTGACTCCAGCGCCGCCAGCAAGCTGTAGCACGCCCTCCATGCCTCCCGCCCCCCGCCGACGAAACCCACCTCCCATCCCCATCCCCATTCCCTTGCCCCAAATTCCCCTGCCCAACTCGGGTGTGATCAACAGCGGAGGAGTGCAGCGCCATCCCCGCCCACCTGCCCCCCGTTACCTCCGAAACGACGCCGCGAAATCCTCCCCCGACACCTCCACCACCTTCTTCTCCAACCGCGACCCCGCGATCAGCCCCGCCAGCGCCTTTTCATACGCCGCTCCATCCAACGGCAGTTCCACCGTCTGCCCGATCAACGACGAATAGAGCATCACATTGGCCAGCTCGATCGACCCGAGACCGTCCGCCCCCGGACAGTTCAGCGCCGAACCATCCAGAATCGCGTCCACAAAATTCTGCATGAACGTCGCGTGCGGATTCTCCGCGTTGCCAAACGGGATCGTCACATTCCACACATCCGGCTTGGCGAACCCAATCTTCGACGACTGGTTCCACTGATCCGCCGGCACCTCGTTGCGCGTGAACGTCAGCGTGTTGTTCTCCAGCACCACGCGCCCTTTTGTGCCCGCGATCTCGAGCCGGTTCGTCCCCGGCAATTCCCCGGTCGAACTGATGAACACGCCCGTCGCGCGGTTCGGCCACTCCAGATACACCGTTACGTTGTCATCCACCTCGATGTTGTGAAACCGCCCGAGCTGACAAAACCCCCGCACGCTCTTCGGCATCCCCAGCAGCCACTGCAACGTGTCGAGCTGATGCAGACACTGATTGATCAATACCCCGCCACCCTCGCCCTTCCAAGTCGCCCGCCAGCCCCCGCTCGCGTAGTAAGCCTCGCTGCGAAACCAGTCCGTAATGATCCACGCCACCCGCACAATCTGCCCCAGCTCGCCGTCCTGAATCAGCTTCCGAATCTTCGTGTAGCGCGGCTCCGCGCGCATCTGGAACATCGCCGCGAACTTCAGCGCCGGATGCCGCGCCGCGCACGCCACCAACCGCTCCGCGTCCGCCTTGTGCGCCGCGATCGGCTTCTCGACGATCACATGCAACCCCGCCTCCAGCGCCGCCATCCCCTGCGCCGGATGCTGCGGATGCGGCGTCGCGATCAACACCGCGTCCACCTTCCCCGACTGGATCAACGCCCCCGCATCCCCAAACACCTCCACGCCCTTCTGCTTATATCCCTCCAGCTTCCCCGGCGACGTGCTGCCCACCGCCGTGAGCTGCGCGCGCTTCACCTTCCCCGCGAGCAAATACTCCGCGTGATACTTGCCCATATTCCCCATCCCGATGATCCCAATGCGAACGTTGCTCATAATTGAAAAATAAAACCGCGTGAAACTCGCTGCGCGCCCGTCAAACGCGCGCCCTGCACTATCCCCACCCCCCGAAAACCCCAGCAAGCTCTTTTCCTGCGCAACGCCCTTGGCCCATTGGATAGCTGGAAGCTTCCCGCCCTCGCCGCCCCGCCGCCATTCGTCAGTCAAAATCCCGGCCAGCTCATGGAAAATGAAAGCCGCCTCTGCTTATCTCCACCCTCCCCATCATTCTGCCCCCATTATTCTGCCGGTTTCCCCCGGCACGCGCTCAACTCTTGTTTCTTCCCTTCAACGTTGAACGTTGAACGTTGAACGTTCAGCACTGAGCTTCGCACTTTGAGCTTTGAGCTTCTCCCCCTCCTCGCTAAAGCTCCCCGCCCATGAACTTCCGCCTCCCCCTCATCGCCCTCCTCTCCTCCCTCCTCCCCGCCCCCGCCAACGAACTCCTCTGCCGCCACGCCGCCCCTGGTGCCCCCGGCGCACCCGGCGTCCGCTCCTACGCCCCCGACCGCCTCGTGGACATCCTCCACCTCGCCATCGACGTCACCCCCGACTTCAAAAAACGCACCGTCGCCGGCCACGTCACCCTCACCTTCAAACCCATCGCCAAACCCCTCACCGACCTCCGCCTCGACGCCGCAAAGCTCACCATCCTCAGCCTCGACTCCGGCGAAAAACTCACCCACCACGCCACCGACAAAGACCTCACCCTCCTCTTCGACCCGCCCATCCCCGCTGGCAAAGAAACCAAAGTCACCATCCACTACCGCGCCGAACCCAAGAAAGGCCTCTACTTCCGCACCCCCGAAATGGGCTACCCCGCCACCGACCTCCATCTCTTCACCCAAGGCGAAGCCACCGAAGCCCGCCACTGGTATCCCTGTTACGATCATCCCAACGAAAAGTTTACCTCCGAAATCACCTGCCGCGTCGCCCCCGACCTCACCGTCCTCTCCAACGGCCGGCTGGTCTCCTCCACTCTCGATCCTAAAACCGGACTGCTCGCCGTCCGCTGGCTTCAGGACAAACCCCACGTCAACTATCTCATCTCCCTCGTCGCCGGTTATTGGAAAAAGGTCGAAGACAAACACCGCGACATCCCCCTCGAATTCTGGACCACCCCCTCCGACTTCGCCCAGGCCGCCAACTCCTTCGCCGCCACCAAAGACATGATGACCTTCTTCGAGAAGGAAATCGGCGTTCCCTATCCGTGGGATAAATACGCCCAAGTCTGCGTCCATGACTACGGCTGGGGCGGCATGGAGAACACCAGCATCACCACCCTCAACAACCGTACTCTCTTTACTCCCGAGACCGAAAATCTCTTCTCCAGCGACAGTCTCGTCGCCCACGAACTCGCCCATCAATGGTTCGGCGACCTGGTCACCTGCGCCGACTGGTCCCATGTCTGGCTCAACGAAGGCTTCGCCACCTACTACGACCTGCTCTACGACGGCCATAAGCACGGCCGCGATTCCATGAACTGGCATCTCTACCACGCCGCCAAAGGCATCGTCTCCCAGGCCAACGAAACCCGCGGCATCGTCACCCGCAAGTTCTCTTCCCCTGACGAAATGTTCAACTACCTCGCCTATCCCAAAGGCGCATGGATACTCCACATGCTCCGCAGCCAGCTTGGCGAGACTCTCTTCCGCACCTGTGTCAAAACCTATCTCGAACGCTTCAAGTTCGGCAGTGTCACCACCGATGACTTCCGCAAAGTCCTCGAAGAACTCTCCGGCCGTTCCCTCGACCAGTTCTTCGATCAATGGGTCCATCACATCGGCCAGCCCACCCTCGACGCCTCCTATTCCTACGATCCCAAGACCCGCCTCGCCAAACTCAACCTTCGCCAGACCCAGAAAGTCTCCGACGACGCCCTCCTCTTCCGCTTCCCTCTGACCATCCGTTTCAAAAGCAAAGCCGGCACCGTGGACCGCACCATCACCGTCAAAGACGCCGAGGAAGACTTCTACTTCCCCCTCACTGACACTCCCGAGATCGTCCGCCTCGACCCCGATCTTACCCTGCTCGCCAAGCTTAATTTCACCCCGCCCACCCCCATGCTCTACGCCCAGCTCGCCGACGCCACTGACACCATAGGTCGAGTCATAGCCGCCGAAGTCTTGGGTAAGAATAACAAAGACCAGGACACCATCACCCGCCTCAAGAAAGCCCTTAACACCGACCCCTTCCACGGCGTCCGCACCAAAGCCTCCGAAGCCCTCAAGACCATCCACACCGACGAAGCCGTCGCCGCCCTTGCCGCCTCCACCACCCAGCCCGACGCCCGCGTCCGCAACGCCGTCGTCGCCGACCTCGGCGCCAACTATCATCCCGACGCCAAAGCCCACGCCCGCACCCTCCTCGGCGGCACCACCGAGAAAAACCCCGGCATCCAGGCCACCGCCCTCCGCGCCCTCGGACCCTTCACCTCCCCCGCCACCCGCGACCTTATCCTTAAATACCTCAGCCGCCCCTCTTACCGCGACCGCCTCGCCGACGCCGCCATCGCCGCCATGCGCGCCCAGGATAGCCCCCTCTACGCCACGCCCCTCCGCCAGTTCCTCCAGGAACGCGCCCCGACCCTTCCCCCCGAAGTCCTCGCCCGCGCCCTCGAAACCCTCGGCCACCTTGCCCGCAACGAACCTCAACGCAACGTCACCCGCGACTATCTCCTCGCCCAGCTCGACTCCCCCATGCAACGCATCAAACTCGCCGCCATCAACGCCCTCGGAAACCTCGAAGACCCCGCCGCCCTCACCACCCTCGAGACCTACACCACCGCCACCGCCGACACCCCCGAACACAAAGCCGCCACCGCCGCCTTCAACAAAATCCGCGCCGTCCGCAAAGCCCCCGAAGAACTCGGCACCCTCCGCCAGGAATTCCTCGACCTCCAAAAAACCACCCGCGACCTCCGCAAAGAACTCGATACCCTCAAAAAACGCCTCGACGCCACTCCTGCAAAGCCGGCCGAACCCAAACCCGCCGAAGTGAAACCCGCCGCCGCCAAACCCACCGCCGCCAAGCCGGAGACCAAGTAACCGCCCGTGCCGTAGGTGTGGGGCAGGAATCCTTGCCTGCCAGTTCACGGGGCATCCCTGCCCCGTGTTCCCTACTCCCCGCGTCCTTCGGAGAGAACTCGACAGTCTAAGGAAGCGCCTTGCGAATCCGTCTCCCTGCACCGCGCCCTCCATCGCTGCGGGCCAAAGGCCCAGCAACAAGCCAGCCCAGGGCAAGCGAGGAACGAGCGCCGCCCTGGGTCGGCAAATCAAAAAACGTTCAAGCCCCAACGGGGCGAAACAATTCCCCAAGCCGTTCAATCCCAAGCATAGCGCTCATCAATCCCCACATCGTGTTTCCGGCACAGCGCCCGGTACTCGTCTTGAAACGATACCTTGCGATGATGCTCCTCCTGCGTCCCGATATAAGCGCGGACCTGCTCGACATTCGATTGACTCACCGAAAACGAACCGTATCCAGTCTGCCAGAAGAAATCCCGATAGGCGGATCCCTGTTCCTTCATCCATTTCGAGGGGTTCTTCTTCGCCTCTTCCACCAAATCGGCGATCGTGATGGTACGGGAGAGATTGCACAGGATGTGAACATGATCCTCGACGCCATTGATGAGGATAGGCTCGCAGCCAATGTTTTGGAGCACGCCCGCCATATAGGCGTGGAGTCCGGCGCGGACTCCGGGGTCTTTCAAAAAAGGTACGCGATTCTTCGTGCTGAAAACGAGATGCAGGACAACGCGGGCGAGAGATTGTGGCATGACGGAGGCAAATTGTTACGCCCCGTTGGGGCTTGGCAAATTCTTTGTTCGCAGACCCACGGCGGCGCTCGTTCCTCGCTTGCCCTGGGCTGGCTTGTGACAGGCCGTTGGCCTGGGCCACTTCACGCCACGCCCTTGGCCTGAGCATCTGCGCGCCAAAGGCGCATCACAAGCCAGCCCAGACCAGCGGCCTGGGTTCAACACCCCAGCCAGACCCAAGCCCCAACGGGGCGGAACAACAAGGCCTCGTCCGTGAAGCATAATTCACAGGCCAGCTTCACCACCAGCGTGCGCTCGCCGGCTTCCTCATCCACTCGGCTACAAGGTCAATCTAACCCGAGGGCGCTGGCTATCGACCTATAAAGGTTCGTCACGCTTTCGGTGACAGCTTCGTCCACGATCTGTAAGTCGAATTTCATTTCGACGACATGGTAAGCGATCGCCCGTTTGCTCGGCACGCCGATACGATTTGCCTTGCACCATTCTTCAAGGTGTTTTGGGCGATTTGGACGCGGCAGATCGGCGGCCGCAATCTTTTTCGAGCAACCAGATCGACTGAGTTGTTCGGAGACAGCTGCGACGTAAGCATCAATAGCGAGGTAGTCTTCGATTACTGTTTCTTCGCCTTCGATTACCGGGAGGGTGATAATCATGCCTTCCCTGACGCCGGCTTCAACAATTTTTGACTTTATCAGCCGTCCCGCGTCATCGGAGTCGACGAGGTATGCAGTTCTTGCTGATTCATGATCCAAGATCGCAATCTCATGAGATGTGGCACTTGCCAAACCGGGGACGATCTGGAAACCGAGAGTGTCGCGTTTAAGCCCAGCCTTAAGGATGGCCGGCACCAAAATGAGGTCAGCTGCCCCCTCAGCAATCACTGCATAACGCATTGGAAGAAATGCCAACGTTCGCGCCCCCATCGAAAACAACAATGGTGCAAATCCCGGACGTTTCGATTCCCAGAAATAGTTTTCGATCACACTGTAAGACTCCTCTGGTGCAACCATGCGGATACCCGAACCGAGATCTTCGGGAAGACAGCCGATCGAGTGTGTCGTGTAGATGATCTTTAGTGCCAACACCTGTTTGGACAAGACTTGGACAAGATCAGCTTGTGCGTCGTAATGAAGCCGACTTTCAGCTTCGTCGATCAAAAGAATCGGCTTACTATCCGATTGCATCTGTCGAGCAAGGAACAAGACGAGCGCAACAAATTGGCGCAATCCATCGCTGCGTTCATCGACTTTCTCGAACTCGCCCGTCTCGGACTTGAGGAGGATCTGAAATCGAGTTCCATCGAGGTCGAGACTTAAGTGAAGCTTCGATTGGGTCCATGATTTGCGCAAAAGGTAAGTCAGCTTGTCTTCTGCCTTGGAAAGGATTGTCCTCACTCGCCCGCGATCTGAGCGGGAATTATAGAGATTTTCTAGGTCGAGATCAGCAGTGCGGGCCAAGTTCTGCAGCGCGGTCGGAATTCCCGCTCGGCCGCGCTTCGGAGTTGGCGCACAATAGAAGACCTCAAGGTCGTATTCCGCTTTCAACTCTCGATCATCTTGTTCGAAGGAAAGAATGTCTGGAAGACGTTTGTCCAGAATGCGCCCGGCCATGTTTGTTGGGCGTTCCCGCAATTCGTGCGAATGCAGTTCAACTAACGAATTTGAAAACCGTTCGAATTCCGTCGAGGAGGTTTCTTTCGCGAGTGCTGAAATCTTATTCTTTGTGTCATTAGTCAAATCATCTTCATCTGAATTCAGAAGGGTCCCCAATTCTTGCAACCGCGCTACCAACGTTGAAGTATTACCAGTATCCGTCAAAGGGGTGTTCGCTTGAATTACGCCGAGGGAATCATCCAGCATTGCGCGAACGGAAAGCCTCAGTTCTTGTGAGCGTTTTAGTTTAGGTCTCAATTCGATGACCCTTTCGCCAGACTTTTTTTTCTTAACCACATACCAACGCAGATGCTCGGCGTCCGGAATGTGCTTCAAGGCGTCGCGGTCAGACGCATCGATCGCAAACGTCCATTCTGCAACTGTGTCTTCGTCATTGACCGTGACTCCGCGGGACAATTCTTGGGAACCGCCAGTCGCTACGAATGGCTGTGCATTTTTTAGATGTTTCAAACCCCGCAACATGCTTGTTTTGCCAGCTTCATTCGGACCGACGATCGCGACGAGCTTCTCAGCGAGGTTGATCTTCGCGAGTTCGGCAAAGCGTTTGTAACCTTTTAGTTCAAACCATACCAAATTCATGTGCGTAAGCGTTGTTTCTAGTTTTGGGAGTTTTGGAAGCGTCGGACAAGTTGATTATACCCGCGTTCTTGTCCCGAAAGCGGAACGTGCCGGACTCCAACTGCGCCCAGTCCGACCCGAACGCATTCGCCGACATGCAGAGCACGAGCACGCGCGAGAGCTCCAGGCCTTCCTCGATCTTCGCCGGAATGCTATCGCCGGGCCGGATTTCCCATTCATCGAACCACACCCGCAGCCCGTCCTTCCTCAGCCGCTCCGCCACGTCGCGCACGACTGGCTTGTCCTTGGCGCTGTGGCTCAGGAACGCGTCGTATTGGAAAGTGTCGCTCATGTCCCGGGATTTGTTAGGCGCAGTGTCCGCACGCCGTTCGGTGGAGGCAAGCCATTACTCGGCAACCGGGCACAGTTTCAAACACTCGGGGTCATGGTCGGCTTGTCCGTCACCCTCCGCCCCGGTTCGCCGGGAGAGGATTCCCCGCAGCCGAATCTCGTGCCGGGAACCTCGGAACCGCCTGCCGCAGGTAGGGCGCGTCTGTCCCCAGCGCGCCGGTGGGGCGTCCGCACGTTTCACGGCGCGCTGGGGACAGACGCGCCCTACCGACAAAGAGCACGGGCGATTCTCACCTTCCATGACGGCCGCGCAGATGGGCCACGCACCCCGTAGCCGCCGACGTGAGGAGGCGGACGGCCGCCGCGACGTCGCCCCATCCGCCTCCTCACGTCGGCGGCTACGACGAGGGTTCCTGCCCCGGCGCGGACGCGGAAGTCCTCGCGTTGGAGCGGCTCGTTCACCGCCGTGGTGGATTTGGTGTGAGAGTCGCCTGGGCAACCGCCTGGTTGGCAGCCATCAATCGGTCGATAAATTCACGAAGGACGGCGGGGGTGGGAGGATGGCGGACGGGCAGTTCGCGCACATACACCGGCCGCACGCACTCGCGGTGATGTGACTGAAGTTTTCGGAGGAACTCCGCCGGATTGTAGTCATTGTCGGAAGCGCGGGCCGCCTGGGCGAGGAGTTCCTGCCAGTCGATGTCACGCTGTTGGTCAACGGCGAAGAGATCAATCAGGTCGCGCCCGAAGCCGCGGGTGGAGAAGGCCGAAATCTTGGCGAACAGAAGGTCGGCAAGACTGACCACCGCGAGGCCGGCCACATGTTTGCTGGGCTGGTATTTCTTGCGATGGCGAAGATAGGGCCGGGCGATTTCGATGCGAATGGTCTGCCCGCCGACCCGCGCTTGATACTCATACATCTCCGCGCTGAGGCGGCTGACGAGCTTGAGTTTCTTCTGCGCCTGCGGCGAGAGGCGGCGGTGGATGGCTTCCACTTCCTCAGTCTGGTTTTGGAGTTCGATATCCAGGCTGAAGCGGCCCAGCGAGTTCTCGATATGTTCGAGGTAGAGAGCATTGGCACCGGCAAAAGCACCCGCGCCGGCCAATCCCGGGATCGCCGCAAAGGTCCGCAAGACCATTGGCAAATCCAATGGTTTCAGCGCCTTCATGAGTGCGGCGGGAAGAGTTCGCGAAGTGTCTGCTTGGTTCGCATCTGTCCGTGGGTCAGACAGAAGTCCAAATCAAACCAACCTTTTGGGAGCTTGGTCCAGTGCCACGCCCGCCCGCGCTCGATGACGTTCAGAGCAATCTGCTTTTTACCAGATGCGGTGAGCCGCCCCCCGAGGTTCCAGGCGAAGACTTGGAGCGCCTTGGGAATAGCCTCAGGCTTCCGCTTGTTGGATCGTGGTTTTCTCATGGACGGGGCGGAGCTTCCGCAGGCGGTTCGGTGGAGGCAAGCCATTACTCACCAACCGGGCACAGTTTCAAACGCCCGGGGTCATGGTCACCATGTCCCTCACCCACTCCCCGGTTCGCTGGAAGAAGATTTCCCGCAACCGAATCTCGTGCGGGGATCCCCGAAACCGGCTGCCGCTGGTAGGGCGCGTCTGTCCCCAGCGCGCCGGTGGGGTGTGCGCACGGTTCGCGGCGCGCTGGGGACAGACGCGCCCTACCCACAATGTCCACGGGCCTTTCCCACCTTCCATGCCAGACGCGCAGCAGGTCCACCAAACCCCGTAGCCGCCGACGTGAGGAGACGGACGGCCCCGGCCACCCACCGCTCCGCCTCGTCACCTCGGCGGCTATGCGGATCGTCCCTTACCCAGCGGGCCATTTCGGAATTCCCGCTCGCGCTCCCGCTTCTCGGGTGCCCCGTGCGGATCGTAACTCGCGGGCGGGCCGCCCGCGCTCTGGCGTGCGCACGGTTCGCGAGACACCGGGGGGCAAGAACTCGCTGTCAGCATTTCACCTGATTTCATTCCGACCGGGCAACTGGCACAAGTGGATCGCCAACCGACACCCCTCCGCTTCCAAACGCTCAATCAGGGAGGAGATGTTTCGGGATGGATCGCCCGTCCGCACCCCCTCGTCGCGCGTCGCCAGATTCTGAAGCAACAGGGTTGAATTTCCCCACCGCCTCCGTGACTCTCCGCGCACCCTTATGAAGAATTGCTCCCAAAAAATCCTCGCGACCGCGCTGTTCTGCGCCTTCGCCATCACCAGCACCTCCACCGCGTTCGCCGCCGAACAAACCGGCCCCGGCCGCCGTTTCCTCGCGGCGGATGATTCCACCCGCCGGCTCGCCATCGTCGCGCCGGACGGTTCCTTCGAGTGGGAGATGAAGATCGGCGGCATCCACGACGCACAGCTTTTGCCGAATGGAAATGTCCTCCTACAGATGGGCTTCCAGCGCATCGTCGAGGTCGATCGCGACAAGAAGACCGTCTGGGAATACGACTCCGGCAAAATGAACGGCAACGCCGGCCAGCGGGTCGAGGTCCACGCCTTCCAGCGCGTCGAGAACGGCCTCACCATGATCGCCGAGTCCGGCCCCGGTCGCATCATCGAGGTGGACAAGGACGGCAAAATCCAGCGCGAGATCAAACTCAAGCGCAACCGCCCCAACGCCCATAGCGACACCCGGCTCGCCCGCAAACTCGCCAGCGGCAACTATCTCGTCGCCCACGAAGCCGACGGTTTCGTCCGCGAGTATTCACCCAGTGGCGAGGTGGTCTGGGAATTTGAAGTCCCGCTCTTCGACAAGCCCAAGAAGGGCGGCCACGGCCCCGAGGCCTGGGGCAACTCCGTCTTCAGCGCCACGCGCCTGGCCAACGGCAACACGCTTATCGGGACCGGCAACGGCCACAGCGTCCTCGAAGTCACTCCGAAAAAAGACATCGTCTGGAAGGTCGAGCAGAACGACCTCCCCGGCATCACCCTCGCGTGGGTCACTTGCGTCGAGCGCCTCCCCAACGGCAACACCATGATCGGCAACTGCCACGCCGGCCCCGCCAACCCGCAGATCATCGAAGTCACCGCCGACAAAAAAGTCGTCTGGACCTTCAAGGACTTCAAAAACTTCGGGAACTCCATGCCGGTGCAGTCGCTGTTGGGTGGGGTAGGCAAGTAAACGCTATCCAGCCGGCACTCAAGCAATTCCGGGAACAGTAAGCGATCGGTGTTGCTCCCAAAGTTATGTGCGTTCTGAGAGTCTTAGCTAACCGAAAGACGTTGTCTGACTTTCTGTCCGAACTGCGCTTCCCGTTCTGCACGGAACATGACAAAGGCACCACGCCAATGTTTGGCCGAGACAAAGACAAGCCCCACCGTCGCGCAGGCTTCAATACCTTGGTGAGCAGAAAGCAGTGGGATGATCTACCGGGGCAGGTAACAGATGCGATCAGGTTTCTCCGGCGAAACAAACACCATCTAAACCGGCTGCGAACCGAGTTCAAAGCTAGCGCTAGCTTGGATTTCCCCCGTTCCCTCCGGATCGGCAGGAATGTTGTCGTCCAGTGTGACTTCCTCCCCGCAACGCTGATCTCGCTGGCTGGAGAATTGGGAATTGGGATCGAGATGACCCTTTATCCCGGCAGACGATCATCCCGGAGCCAGACCGACCGTTAGGTTAGAGCCAAACGGCCTGAAAAATCCGCCTCACCACCAGCCCTTCGTGCTATACCTATCCCTATGCCGACAATACTTAGAATAGAATCCTTTCGGTTCCATTTTTACTCCGACGAAGGGCAGGAACCCGCTCACATCCATGTCAGAACTAATGATGGAGAGTGCAAGTTCTGGCTGGAGCGAATATCGTTGGCTGACAACCGGGGCGTGCGCCCCCACGACCTTCGTGAAATCGAACGGCACGTTTACAATAATCAGGCACTGCTGCTGAAGGCATCTTATGACTACCACTCTCGCTGACACTCAACTAACCACCGAACCGGCCGCCCTGGCCGCCTGGGCGGAGAAGCGCACCATCTTTGTCGAGTTGTCCGATGGCCGCATCGTCGGCTTTCCGGCGGATCGCTTCAAGCTACTGGCGGCGGCCACCGATGAAGAACTGAGCAAAGTTACGCTGGAACTGAATGGATATGCGCTGCGATGGGAATCTCTCGATGAGGACATAACAGTTCCGGGAATTGTTGCCGGACGGTTTCAACTTCCGCCACCCAAGGGCTAGCAGCCTGTTGAGCGGTGTAATGATGCCGCAAGATAAAATTTCATGCTGGCTGTTCTCGACACCAATGTTCTCGTTGCCGCGCTGCGTTCAAAGCACGGGGCGTCGAATGCGGTGCTTCAGCGTCTGGCGCGGGGTCGGTTTCGACCGGCGGTATCCACGGCGTTATGCCTCGAGTATGATGATGTCCTTCATCGCCCAGGCATGGTTCCCGCCTCATAACCATCCGGATATTAGTCCCACAGCATCAACTGGTTACGAGAGGCGGTAGCCTCATCTTGAGAGCCGATATTGGCAAACAGCTCAGCCATAGGCACTTGCTCAAACGCGTTGACGCTCACAATCTGTAGCATTTGGGACAGG
>CAMAUZ010000129.1 GCA_945861535.1 Akkermansia muciniphila
GGCGCATAGGGTGATGGCGGGGCGAATGTTGGGGGGGATTCTGCGCAAACACCAGGAAAGTCGCGCGAAATGATTCCACATTCGCACCCGCAGAGAGCCGCCGAGACCAATGTTTGCAATGGTTTCATCAATCTACGGCCAGACACTAAGTATCTGTTTAGCGCCAAAGGCGCGGACTTAAACCAGCCTGGGGCACCGCCCCAGGAAGCGCGCCAATTACCATTTGAGCGCTGAAAGCGCGGTCCATCGCGGGGACGCATGATCCTTCAGCAGAAAGATAGAACGGGCTTTCAGCCCTGAATTCATTGGCTGGCATCTGACTTGGGGCGTTGCCCCAGGCTGGTATGAGCCGCACCTTTGGCGCTAAACACATGCCAGACCAATTCCAGCCACAGCCGCAAGTCTCCCGAAGTAGCGGCGAAGAGAATCTGGGCGCCGTGGCTATCGGCGGCGGAGAATCTGGTCATACTCCGCGTGCGTCCCGATCCAGAACCAGTGGTAGGTGTCTCCTTCGGCCAATGCCAAGGCCCGGTACTCTTGGGTCACTCGTGCTGACCAGAGTTCACCGACGGGTTTGAATTGCACGGAGGGATGGCGAGGGTTTTGAAAACTCAGCCGATACTACTTGAGTACGGCGCGCTGAACCCCCGCAGGAAGCAGGGCGTAAGCTCTCCAAGACTAAGGGGTGGTCGAGGACTTCATCGAGGGGACGGGTTCTACCTGCGGCAATATCGGCGCGCGCCTCGGCCAGCAGCCCGTCTAGCTGGCCGGCCTTTAAGTCCGACTCGATCTGCCGGTCCCAGTCCACCCAAAGCTCTTCGGAAAAGCGATGCAGCAAGTCCCACCGTTCCTGCGTGGGAAGACAGCTCAGAGCATCGGCTATCTCTCGCTGTGTTGTCATGGGGAAGCGATAGCCTTCAAGGGTTTCCGGTGCGAGCCTGCGATTCGGCCAGCCTTCCGCCGCGAATCGTTCAACCATGATTAGCATCCGGACTGTGCCCGAGGCTGAGACCGTGCTGACTCTTTTAGAGCGTCGGCGTCATAGCAGCTTGTTGAGGTCATCGACGCTCATCTGCGCTTGCTTCAGGATGTGTGCGAGGGTGGAACGAAGAACCGGTCGATGAGCAGGAACGGTAAGCTTGAGCGTGCCGGAGACTATCTGCTTCTGCAGGCGAATGTGGCTGCCTTTCTGGCGGAGAACGACCCAGCCGTCACGCCGCAGTGCATGGATGATGCGATCATACGGCAGGCTTGGCACTTTCATACCGACAACTCCACGGTCTCCGCCTGTTCGGAAAACTGGGAATCATCCGCCACGGGCTCGAGGTAAAGCTCGATGGCTTCTTGGATGTTCTTGAGGGCTGATTCCCGATCGACGCCTTCGCTAATGCAGCCTGGAAGGCTTGGCACCGTGGCGGTGAATCCACCTTCTTCGCTGGGTTCGAGGATAATCTGAAGTTTCATAGGCAAACGATGCGCCCGATATTTCGTTGAATCAAGCGGAGAGACACTCCCCCAGCTAACAACCGAAGCTCAGTGACCCGGCCAACGCGGGGATCGCGCTCTCAACCAACGCAGGAGGGCCGGGGGGGGTGCGGTAGCGCAGGGTTGACCTTTCAATGGTGAGCGGCCCGGTTCCTCGCCGTGAATCGTTCAACCACAGTTAGCATCGGGGCTTCGTCCGATGCTAACTTTTGTTGTTTAGGCCACAGCGACAGCATCGTGATTTGAAAAACAGACATCGTAATCCTGACTCTCAAGAATCCGAACCGCTCAAATCGAATGGCGCAGTCGGACCAGCGACAGCGTGTGACTCTCAAATACTCGCACCGCCGTCAGTGCAAACCCGACAAATCACCACCGTCGCCAACTCAAAATTCTAAACTCCCGCTGTGGCCTAATGTCCAAGCTCAGCGACGGGAGCCAGCCGCCGATGAGATTCGATTTGTCTTTGAGCGAATCGGATGGCTCCCGTTCGCTGCACCGTTTTGGTAGGCTCATACGCCCTCATCCGCTACATAAACACCCCCGACGGTGCGGGCAAACGAGCTGACCGCGTCTTCGGGATAATCAAGTGAAATGCTAATCGGATCGTCTGGAGCGTCATACCACTCCAGCACGGAGGATCCATCACTGATCACCACCATAAACAACGCGATCTCAGGCTCGGCATGATGCTCGGCTATGGCGGCCAACGCCATCATGTACTGACGATCCAATGGCAGGTAATATGCGTCTGCAAAATTGCCCTCTGGCAAAGAGGTAGTCACTGCCGGGTCAAGTGTCAGCCTATTCCGATCAAAGAACGTTCGAACCTCTGCTGACAGTGAACCACCCGATAATCCGATGACGGAACCGGGTGGAAATAAATCGACCATAGCGAGGAAGATGCGCGGGAAATCACTGGCACCGTCGATGCGCCAGTGAGGCGTATCCATGAGATAAGGATTTTTCAGGAGAGGTGCGATCTCAGGAGCCTAACTGTTAATATGCGACCGGCTGTTCGTATATTTCAAAAATGCGAACCGGTATTCGAGGCGTAAGTCGTGAGGTCGCATAGGAAGTAACCAAGGAACGCGCATGAGGCGGCTCGTTCCCACCGCAGGGTTCAGGCTGGTCAGTGTGCAGACGCTGCCAATGGTGTTGCCGGTTGAGTTAGTCATATGAGTGCGGCCTGCTGACGGCCAGCGAATGGTCCGCCCTATTGCCTCCGCAGCCGGAAGAATTGTAGCTGCCCGGTGGCGGGGACGACGAAGGGGGGTTGGGTGGTCGCGGGCTGCCAGATGGGTGCGACGAGGTTGGTGGTGGATTCGAGGCTGAGGCCGGGGGCGGCGGGCCAGAGGAAGATGAGGTTGCCGCCGGAGAGGCCGGTGGTGAGTCGCGCCGGGGCTACGAGGTTGCGGCCGACGGCGAGGCTGTGGGCGCCGCCGGCGGCGATGGAGATGGAGTCGGTGAGGGCGGGCGCGGTGGCCTGGCCGTCGGCGTTGGCACCCCAGCCGATGACGCTGCCGTCGCTGCGCAGGGCGAGGCTGTGGGTGCCGCCGGCGGCGATGGCGATGACGTTGCTGAGGCCGGGCGGGACGGTGGTTTCACCGGCGAAATTGCGGCCCCACGCGGCGACGGTGCCGTCGGCGCGCAACGCGAGGTTGTGGAACGGCCCGGCGCTGACGGCGACGACGTTGGTAAGCGCGGCGGGAATGGCGGACTGGCCGTAGTTGTTCAAGCCCCAGCCGGCGAGCGTGCCGTTGTCGCGCAGGGCGAGGCCGTGAAACTGTCCGGCGGCGAGGGCGGTGACGTTGCTGAGGCCGACGGGGAAGGTGCGCTGGCCAAAGGTGTTGTCGCCCCAGCCGATGAGGGTGCCGTCGCTGCGCAGTGCGAGCGAATGGCGATGGCCGGCGGCCACGGCGCGGATGCCGGTGAGGCCGGCGGGCACGTTGGTCTGGCCTTCGACATTGCGGCCCCAGGCGATGACGGAGCCGTCGGCGAGCAGGGCGAGGCTGTGGTCGCCGTTGGCGGAAATGGCGGTGACGGTGGCGAGGCCGGGCGGCGCGTTGGTTTGCTGGAATTCATTGTCGCCCCAGGCCACGACGGTGCCGTCGGCGCGGAGGGCGAGGCTGTGATATTCGCCGGCGGCGACGGCGATGGCGGTGGTGAGGCCGGGGGGCACGTCGGTTTGGCCGAGCGAGTTCAGGCCCCACGCCTGCACGGGGCCGACGGCGATTATCTTCAACAGGGCCGGGCCGGAAAGGGCGCTGCCGACCTGGTTGCTGACGATGACGCTGTAGATGCCGGCGTTGATTTCCTGCACGGAGTTCAGGGTGAATGTGTCGCCGCGTGCGCCGGGGATGGGCGTGCTGTTCACGCGCCAGTAGTAGCTCAACGGGTCGGTGCCGGTCGCGGTGACGCGGAAGGTGACGGCATCGCCGACGAGCGCGGTGACGTTGGTGGGCGAGGCGGTGATGGTGGGGCGGACGTTGATGGTGAGCGTGGCCACGCGGCTGGTGATGGTGTTGGCGGCGTTGCCGACGATGACGCTGTAGTCGCCGGCATTGGTCGGCTGCACGTTGAGCAGGGTGAGGGTGTTAGTGACGGAACCGCCGAGATTCAGGCCGTTGTATTGCCATTGGTAGAGCAGCGGCGCGGTGCCGGTCGCGGTGACGCCGAAGATGACGGTCGCGCCGGCGTTGACGTTCTGGCTGGCGGGGTCGGAGGTGATGTTCGGCGGGACATTGACGGTGAGGGTCGCGGCGGTGCTGCGATTGGTGCCGGCGGTGTTGCTCACGAGGGCGTCGTAGGTGCCGGCGTTGGTGGATTGCACGCTGGTGAGGAGGAGCGTGGCGTTGGTGGCGTCGGGGATGGGCGTGTTGTTGAAGCGCCACTGGATCGCGGGCGTGGGCGTGCCGAAGACGCCGAGGCCGAAGGTGACATCGGTACCGGCCACGACGGTGCGGCTCGCGGGCTGGCTGGTGAAGGTGGGCGGCACCAGCACGGTGAGCGTGGCGTCGGCGCTGTTGGTGTTGCCGGCGATGTTGCTGATGAGGACCGAGTAGGCGCCTTCGCGGGCGGGCTGGGCGTTGGTGACGGTGTAGGTGGCGGCGGTCGCGCCCGGGATGTTCGCGTGGTTGAACTGCCATTGGTAATTCACCGGCGCGGTGCCGACGGCGGTGACTGAGAAGGTGGCATTGCTGGTGGCTATCACGGTGCGATTGGCGGGCTGCAGGGCGATGACGGGCGGAATGTTTAGTGACAGCACGGCGATCGAGCTGGTGACCACGCCGGCGGCGTTGGTGATGACGACGCGGTAGTTGCCGAGGTTGGCGACCGTGAAGGGATTAATCGTGAGGCTCGCGTTGGTCTGGTCGAGCAGCGGGCCGAAGTGCCGCCATTGATAGGACAGCGGCGCGGTGCCGGTGGCGGTGACGGTGAGGGTCACGGATGAACCAAAGTTGGCCGACTGGTTGGTGGGCTGGACGGTGATGCGGGGCGGCACGAGCACGGTGACTTGCGCGACGAGGCTGGTGGTGGTGCCGACGAAGTTGCTCGCGATGAGCGTGTAGTCGCCAGCCTGCGCGGGCTGGGCGTTGTTGAGAACCAAGTTCGTCGCCGTCGCGCCCGGCAGGTTGGTGCCGAAGCGCTGCCATTGGTAACGGACCACCGGCGTGCCGTCGGCAAGGGCGCTCAACGTGAGAGAGGAACCGGCGATCACGGTCTGCGGCTGCGGGTCAGCGAGGAAGACGGGCTTGACCGCGATGAGCGCGAGGCTGTGCGCCGTTCCGGCGGCGAGCGCGGCGGCGGGCAGCGCGGCGGGTGGCACGTCGTTCTGGCCTTCGCCATCGCGGCCCCAGGCGACGGTGGTGCCGTCGGTTTTCAACGCGAGGCTGTGCGCGTGTCCGGCGGCGACGCCGAGGACGTTGGTGAGGCCGGGCGGCACGGTGGTCTGGCCTTCGGTGTTCAGGCCCCAGCTCACGACCGTGCCGTCACCGCGCACGGCGAGGTTGTGGTAATCGCCGGCGGCGATGGCGATGACGTTGGAGAGTCCGGCGGGCACGCGGGTTTGATTGAAACGAGTGTCGCCCCACGCCGTGACGGTGCCGTCGGCGCGGAGTGCGAGGCTGTGATAATAGCCGCCCGCAATGGCGACGGCATTGGTCAGCGTGGCCGGCACCGTGGTCTGGCCGAAGCCGTTGTAGCCCCAGCCGGTGATGCGTCCATCGGCGCGCAACGCGAGGCTGTGGCCGAAGCCGGCGGCGACGGCGACCACATTGCTCAGGCCTGCGGGCACGGTGCTCTCGCGCTCAAAGTCGCGGCCCCACGCGACGACGGTGCCGTTCGACAGCGCGGCGAGGCTGTGATTGCCGCCGGCGGCGAGATCGACGGCGTTGGTCACGCGGGCGGGGACGGTGGTTTGGCCATAGCCGTTGAAACCCCATGCCAGCACGGTGCCGTCGCGGCGCAGCGCGAGCGAATGTTCGCCCCCACCGGCGACGTGGATGACATCGCGCGCGGCGGCGACGGCGGGCGGCTGGGTGACCTGACCGTCGCGATCATCGCCCCAGGTCGCGATGCGTCCGAGCGTGCGCACTTTCAACCACGCGGCGGCGCTGGCGACCCCGCCGGCGGCGTTGGTGATCGTGACGGCGTAACGCCCGGCGGCGCGCGCTTGGACTTCGTTCAAATCGAGGAAGGGGTTGGTTTCGCCGGGCAACGCGATGCCGTTGAAACTCCACTGATAATTAAACGGCGGCGTGCCCGTGGCGTCGGCGAAGAGAGTCACCGAGCTGCCGCCGGGCACGGTCTGGCTCGTGGGCTGGCCGGTGATGAGCGGCGGACTGAGGACGGTGAGCGTCGCGGGCGAGCTGGTGTTGGTGCCGGCGACATTGGCGATGGTGACGGTGTAGGTGCCGGCGTTGGTGGTCTGGACGTTGAGCAGGTTGAGGGTCGCGCTGGTTTGGCCGGGCAGCGGGACGTTGTTCAAGTTCCACTGAAAGGCCAGCGGCGCGGTGCCGGTGGCATCGACCGTGAACGAGGCGCTGGCACCGAGAATCGCACTCTGGCTGAGCGGGCTGGCGCGGACGGCGGGTGGCATGTTGACGGTGAGCACGGCGGCGGTGCTGAAGTTGGTGCCGGCGGCGTTGCTCACGCGGACACGGTAGCGACCGGCGTCGGCGGGCTGGGCGTTGGTGCGGGTGTAGGTGGTGCTCGTCGAGCCGGGGAGGTCGATGTTTTCAAACTGCCATTGCACCGCGAGCGGGGCCGTGCCGGAGACGCGCACGAAGAATTCGGCGTCGCTGTTGGCGACGACCGCGCGGTTGGCGGGCGCGAGGAGAACGCTCGGCGGCACGAGCACGGTGAGCGTGGCGGCGGCGCTGTTCGTGGAGCCCGCGGCGTTGCTGACGACAACGCGATACTCACCCGCGTTGGCCGGCTGGCAGTTGGTGACGGCGAGGGACGCGTTGGTTTCGCCGGGGAGATCGGTGGTGCCGAATTGCCATTGGAATGACGGGGCCGGAATCGCGGCGGCGGACGCGGTCAGTGTGGCGGAACTGCCCGCGACGACGCTCACGCCCGCGGGCTGGCCCGTGATGATGGGTAGGGTGTGGACGGTGAGCGTGGCGGCGGCGCTGGGCACGGCGGCGACGAGGTTGCTGACGATCACGCGATAGGGACCAGCGTCGGTCAGTTGCACATTGGCGATGGTGAGCACCGCGCCCGTGGCGCCGGGGAGATTGGTGCCGTTGAACTGCCACTGATACGCCAGCGGCGGAGTGCCGTCGGCCACGACAATGAAGGTGGCCGTCGTGCCGGCCGTGACCGTCTGGTCGGCGGGCGGCGTGATGAATTGCGGGGCGCTGCCGAGCAGGGCGACGCTGTGATCGAGGCCGGCGGCGAGGGCGACGACATTGCTCCCGGCGGCGGGCGGCACGCCGAGCTGACCGGCGCCGTTGAAGCCCCACGCCGCGACCGTGGCGTCGGCGTGCAGGGCGAGATTGTGGAAATAGCCGGCGCTGATTTGCGAGGCGTTCGTGAGGCCGACGGCGGGCGGGGCGGCCTGGCCGTCCGCATTCAAGCCCCAGCCGACGACGCTCCCGTCCGCCCGCAGCGCGAGGCTGTGGAAGGCGCCGGCGGTGATCGCGACGATGTTGCCCAAGCCGGGCGGCACGGTGGTTTGGCCGAAATTATTGCGTCCCCACGCGATGACCGAGCCGTCGGCGCGCAACGCCAGCAGGTGCGAACCGCCCGCGGCGATGGCGACGACGTTGGTGGCGTTCGCGGGGATCGTGCCGAGACCGAAGGCGGTGTTGCCCCAGACGAGGACCGAGCCGTTGTAGAAAAGGAGGGCGCTGAATTCGATCCCGGCCGCCACGGCGCGCACGCCGGTCGCCGCGGGCGGAATGTTGGTCTGGCCGAAGCTGCTGTTGCCCCAGCCGAGCACGGTGCCGTCGGCGCGCAGCGCGAGGTTGTGATCGTGCCCGGCGGCGATGGCGACGGCGTCGGCGAGGCCCGGCGGGATGCTCGTCTGGCCGAGGCGATTGTCGCCCCACGCGACGACCGTGCCGTCCGCCCGCAGCGCGACGGTGTGATGATGACCGGCCCGGATGGCGACGACATTGGTGAGGCCGGGCGGGAGGTTCAGTTCGCCGAGATCGTTGCCGCCCCAGGCGACGACGGAGCCGCCGGCGGCGCGGGTCGGGGTTGGGTTGCCGAGGCTGGCGAGGGCGGTGGCGAGGCCGAGGGCGAGCAGGCGGAGGAAGGGAGGAATTTTCATAAAGCGGTGAACCGAAGCTGTGAAAGGGAGGCGGCGATAAAGCGTTGCGGGGTGTAAACGTTTCAAACTCAGCGAATCAGGAGAACCGCCGGGTGACATTCCAAATTGGGGCGAACGGAAATGCGACGGCCTGCCCGGGATGGAGATGATTTCATGCTGTTCGACGGGGTTTCTAGCCCCCGCCGCCCGATGGCGCACGCTCAAAATTGGCGCGCCGGAGCGGGGGAGCGCGGGGGTTGGCAGGGATCGAAACCGGGGGGCAGCGCAAATGAAACCTCCGAGGTGAGGAGAACTCGAGCAACGAAACGGCGCAGAATGGGTCCAGCGAACTCGGCAGGTTGAGAGGGAAGATTGCGCAGCGAATGGCGCGGTGTCGATGGGGGCATCGGAGTGGGGCAGGGGAATTTTGGGCAAAGGAATGGAGGCAAAGGAATGGGGACGGGATTCTTTGTTTTCATTCCTTTGCCTCCATTCCTTTGCCAAATCCGGTTCGGGGATTGGGGTTCAGATTCACGCTGGCCACGACGCGTTCGGCGGGCCGCGGTGGCCGTCTCCTCATGGCGGCGGCGCGGCCGGCGCGCGGCGTTCACGCCGCTTCAGCGTCCGATCGTCGCTGAGCATTCGTAACTGCCAGGAGCGATCCACGTTGAAACGGCATAACTGCCGCGCGCCTGCGCGCAGCGTCGATGGTAGGGCGTGCCTGTCCTCAGCGCGCCGCAGGCCGTGCGCACGCGCAACCGGCGCGCTGAGGACAGACGCGCCCTACCTCCTCGAATCGCGGTTCACTGCTCCTCGCCGTTGCACTGGCGCTTCCTGAATTTCACCGCCCTGCCACCGTCTGCCTCGCGCTCTTGACCAGGCCGTGCGGGCGTTGCCGCGCGGTTGCAATCGACAGCCCGGCACGGCCGGATCAAACAACTCAGCCAACTCCATTCCTGCTCCACTTATGAAAAAATCACTCCTCGCCTCGCTCGCCCTGGTGGCGTCGCTCGCCACGCTGTCCGCGGCCGATGAAGACGGTTTCGCGCCGCTGTTCAACGGCAAGGACACCGCCGGCTGGCATCTGCGCAATTCCAAGGGTCACAACTCTTGGAGCGTCGAGGGCGGCGTCCTGAAGAATACGGTGAACAAAGGCGAGCACGGCGTGGACCTCGTCACCGACAAGAAATTTTGGAACTTCACGGTGCGCTACGAATTCCAGGTGCCGGACGGCTCGAACAGCGGCTTCTACCTGCGCGGCCGGCATGAGATTCAAATCCTCGGCGACTTCAAGAGCGGCAAGCCGGCGCTCACGGGCAATGGCGCGATCTACAATTTCAAGGCCCCGTCCGAGTTCGCCTCCAAGCCCGCCGGCGAATGGCAGTCCGTTGAAGCGACCATGATCGGCAACAAAATCACCGTGATCCTCAACGGCAAAAAAATTCACGATAGCGTCGAGTGCAACAAAGCGACCGGCAGCGAGATCGACAAAAACGTGACCGAGCCGGGACCGATCTTCCTGCAGGGCGACCACGGTACGGTGTCGTTCCGCAACATGCGGCTGAAGGAACTGCCGCGCTGAAGCGCGGGCCAACCACGTATCGGTAGGGACGCGCTGTGCGCGTCCGTGACTTTCTCGCCGCCGCGCTCGAGTGCCCGGACGCGTCGGCATTCTCCCGCGTCGTACTCCCGAGAGGGTCAGGGCCGCGCACAGCGCGGATCTCCCGCGCACTTGCAGTGTCCACATGGCGTCACGGCGGGCTTGGTAACCCGCGCTGAACGGTCGCTGAACGGTGAGCCGAGAGGCGCTGATTCGCCCACTGCTTCCGACTTCAGCACCCCGTGGGGCGGCTGGAGGCAGGAGAAACGGAGGCCACTTCTGGCTGAATCGAGACGGGTCGGGCGAAACGACCCTGGCGAGTCAGAGGCCCGAAAAACAAGGGGCTTTCGCGCGCCGCCGGGGTGCAAATGGTGGGGAGCATCCGGTTGGTACGAAAGTCGGGCTAGACGTCGCCCCGTAGGATTTCAAGCAAAGAGATTGAACCGCAGCGGGCGTTCGGCTATGGTTGGACCCTGTTGCCAGAGTAAACTATGAAGTCTAAAAACCGCATCGCTCCGATTTCCCTCGCCAAAGGCCAGGTCTGGAAGCTTGAAGACAAGCACCTGGAGATCATGGAAGTCGGTAAAACGCTCACTCACTACCGCCTGTACCGCAATCAGAAGCGCGTACCCATCAGCCTCGGCGGTATCACCACCGTCACGGAGTATCTCCGTTCCAAGGGTGCCACCCTGATCAAGGAAAAGGCGCCGGAAAAAACCGCGGAAAAGGCGGCCGCCTGATCCGCCAGTTGTCGGCGCTTGAGCGCTGCGGTCAGGCGAGCGCCGGCAGCCGGGTCGTGCGGCAGCCGGAATTGTCCAAGATGCCAGCGTTCCATTCCTTGCCTGCGGTGGCGGCAGCCTGGTCCCCGTCGGTCTGAAACCGGGCTGCAGCAACCCAGCGGCACCGGGCAGCCCCGAAGACCAAAAACCACTGCGACCGCCCGCACCGCAACTTTTTCATCCGAGGAGCGTTCTTCTACCAACATGGGTCCGCCGTCGGCCACAGCCAACCAAGCTCCGTCGTCGCCCCCCTGACAACCACCGAGCCTGACGCGACCGTGAAAATATTTTTGCCAGCAACCCCAGCCCACAACTTCACCCTTATGCGCATCCAACCGCGTCCGAATTCCGGCTTCACCCTGATTGAAATCATGATCGTTGTCGCGATCATCGGCATCTTGCTCGGCATCGCGATTCCCAACTTCCGCGCCCATACGGAGAAATCCCGCGCCACGGCCTGCCAGGCCCAGTTGCGCCTGATCAAAAATTCCGCGGCGCTGTGGGCCTTGGAAAACAAGAAGGCCCTGACCGACTCGGTGGACGTCAATGCGCTCGTGGATTTCTTCGACGACAAAAAGATCCCGACCTGCCAAGCGGGCGGCAACTACACCGCCCCGTTCACCCCCGGCACCAACCCGACCTGCTCCCTCGGCGGCACGCACAAGCTCGATTGAGCTGCCGCCCGCTGCTGGCGGCCAACGCTTCAACGCGGACCCTCGGCGATCGCCGCGCGGCGAGAAGATCGGCTCCTCGTCCTCGGGCGGCTGACTCCCCCCACGATCCGGGTGGTTCGGAATGTAATCCAGCACCAGCGGATCCACGCCCGCCGCGCGCCCTCTCTCCAGCCAGTCGCGATGGGAAACCTTGCGATGAACATGCAGCATCCGGTTGCGGAGCGCCGACGCCATGAGCTTCTCTATCGCGCTGTTCCACGCCCGATTGCCCGCCCCGATCAAATTTGAACCCGCTAGACTGACACTCCCATATCGGTCGGTGCGGAAGATCAGGCGGGGCGGGGGCGGGCGGGATTTTTCCAATCGTGACGGAGGACGAAGTGCTGGCCGGCGCGCTGGCTGAAGGTGATCGCACCGGTGATGTGGTGTTTGGCGCGGGTGACGGCGTCGGGCAGCGCGCAGCCGTGGGCGAGGAGGGCGGTGATTGCGGCCGAGTAGGTGCAGCCGGTGCCGTGCGTCGAGACACCGGTGACAAAGGGCGCGCTGAGGAGTAGTTCGGTCGTGCCATCGAAGAAAATGTCGATGGCATCGCGGCCCGCGGTTTTCAGATGCCCGCCCTTGACCAACACGGCGCAGCCAAAGCGCTGATGAATGGTGCGCGCGGCGCGGCGCAGGTCTTCGGGTTCGCGCAGCGGCGTGCCGGCGAGGATCGCGGCTTCGTCGAGGTTCGGTGTGACGAGCGTGGCGCGGGGGAGGAGCCGCTGCAGCAACGCGGCTTCCGCCGAGGGTTGCAGCAGGCGCGCGCCGCTGGTGGCGAGCATCACCGGATCGACGACGAGCGGCACGTCGGGCTGGGCGCGGAAAAACTCGGCGACGGTGCGGATGATGGCGGCGGAAAATAACATCCCGGTCTTGGCCGCACCGGGGCGGAGTTCGGCGAACACGGCTTCGAGTTGCTGTCGCACGAGCGCGGGCGTGGCGGCCTGAATGGCGCGCACGCCGCGCGGGTTTTGCGCCGTGAGACAGGTGATCGCCGTGGTGCCGTGGACGCCGAGGGCCGCGAAGGTGTGGAGATCGGCCTGGATGCCCGCGCTGCCGCCGCTGTCGGAGCCGGCGGTGGTCAGAGCGATGGGCAGGCGCGGGCGCGGTTTCATGCGGCGCGAGTGTGCGGAAATGACGGAGGGGGAAGAAAGCTCAAAGCTTAAAGCTCAAAGCTCAAGGGAAGGTCCAAATCGCAAGTTCCAGTCCCGATTCGCCGAGGTCTGGGATCGATCCGATGGGCGGCACTCTGCCCGCATCGGTGGTGCCTGGAGCTTGGCGTCTTGGACCTTTCTTTGAGCTTTAAGCTTTGAGCTTTGAGCTTCCTCCCCCGCTCTCGCAGCTTTGAGCTTTGAGCTTCCCACACGGTGCTTACAGTGCGGTCATGACCAACAACGAAGTCGCCGAAGTTTTGCTCGAGATTGGGACGCTGCTCGAGTTGAAGGGGGAAAATCCTTTCAAGACGCGCGCCTATCAGAACGGCGCGCGCACGATCGAGGGCCTGGCGGAGCCGCTGGATAAGCTCGTGGCTGAGCAGCGTCTGGCGGACCTCAAGGGCATCGGCGAGGCGTTGCAGCAGAAGATCACCGAACTCGTCACCACCGGGAAACTCCGCTACTTCGAGGAACTGAAGGCGTCCGTCCCGGCGGGGCTGGTGGCGATGCTGGGCATTCCCGGACTCGGTCCGAAGAAGGTCAAAGCCCTGAACGACAAGCTTGGTGTCACCACCGTCGAGCAGCTCGAGGCGGCGTGTCAGGCGGGGCGGGTCGCGACGCTCGAGGGTTTCGGGGACAAGACGCAGCAGAAGATTCTCGACGGGATCGCGCATCGCCGGACGTATGCGAGCAAGCATCATCTCAGCGCGGCGCTCGAGGTGGCCGAGCCGATGCTCGAGAGCCTGCGGAACCATCCGCACGTCAACCGGTGCAGCACGGCGGGCAGTCTGCGCCGGTTCAAGGAGGTGGTGGGCGACATTGATTTTCTCGTTTCCTCGAAGGCGCCCGGGTCGGTGATTGATTATTTTACCGCCCAGCCGGGCATCGTCTCGGTGTCAGCCAAGGGCGACACCAAGGCGAGCGTGATCCTGCGCGGCGGCATCCAGGCCGATCTGCGGGTCGTGACGGACGAGGAGTATCCGTTCGCCCTCGCGTACTTCACCGGGAGCAAGGAACACAACATCGTGATGCGTCAGCGCGCGATCGCCCGCGGGCTGCGGCTCAATGAATACGGGCTGTTTCGCGCGACGGAGGAAACGCGCGATCCGGCGCTGCGGCTGCCGTGCCGTACGGAAGAGGAAATTTTTCAGGCGCTCGAGCTGGCGTACGTGCCGCCGGAGTTGCGCGAGGATCACGGTGAGTTCGCCGCCGCCGAACGCGGGGAAATCCCGCGGCTGCTCGAGTGGACGGAGCTGCGCGGCTCGCTGCACAATCACTCGACGTGGAGCGACGGCCGCAGTTCGCTCGACGAAATCGCCGCGGATGCCGACGCGCACGGCTGTGCGTATTGGGCGATCACCGATCACTCCAAGTCGTCGTTTCAGGCCAACGGCCTCGACGCGACGCGGCTGCGGCAGCAACTGGTGGAGGTGAAAAAGGTCAATGCCCGCCTGGCTGCTGAAGGCAATGACTTCCGGCTGTTGAGCGGCTCGGAGGTGGACATCCTGCGCGACGGCCTGGATTTCCCCGACGATTTGCTCGCGGAACTGGAGGTCGTGGTGGCCAGTCTGCATGTGCCGGCCAGCGACGAGGCGGAGAACACCCGGCGGCTGATTGCCGCGGCGGAAAACCGGTACGTCCACATGCTCGGGCATCTGACCGGCCGGCTGCTGCTCGAACGCGAGCCGTACAAAGTCAATCAGCAGGCCGTGATCGACGCGTGCGCGGCGACCGGCACCTGGATCGAGTTGAACGCGAATCCGTGGCGGTTCGATCTCGACTGGCGGCTCTGGCAGTACGCGAAATCGAAGGGCGTGAAGTGTGTCATCAACTGCGATGCACACCGGCTGGAGCACGCGGGCTTCCTGCGGCTCGGCGCGGGCATCGCGCGCAAGGGCTGGCTCACCAAGGCGGACGTGCTGAACACCCGGCCGCTCGAGGAATTGCGGCGGATGCTCGCGCTGAAGCGGGACCGCTGAAGTCCGAAGCCTGAAATCGGTCCGCCGCCGTTCGGAATGGGATGGATATCCGCAGGCGCGATCCGGTGGCAGGGAAGGAACCCAACCGAGAAGTGCCGTAGCTCGATCGGTGGCGACCCGGTTTCGTGCCTCGGGCACGGAGCGGCGGGGAACCGACCCAGCGCCCGCGCGCGGGCGGCCCCACCCGCATTCCAACTGCTTCCCCTGCTACTGCACCTTCACCGGCGCGTTGGTCACCGCCGGCCGATTCGTGGAGATACCGGTCGCCTTCACTGGCCCGTGGTCGTGCCCGTGATGATCGTGTTCGCTGTGCGTTTTGGGCGCGTGATCGTGGCCCGTGGTTTCAAATTCCCCGATCACCTTCGCCACGATCAGACCCGCGACCAGCGCGGCGGAGAGCTTGCCCCGGTCGTGCGAATGGAACTGCAGCTCCGGCAGCAAATCGCTCGCGGCAATGCACAGGAACGTCCCCGCCGCGAACGCGAGCGCCGCGCCGAGGAAGCCGTGCATTTCCTCCGAATACTGGCTCGCGCCCAAATGGAACAGCACCACGCCCAACGGAATCGCCACCGCAAACAGCGCGTTGACGATATGGCGCGAGGCCTTCGACCAGCCGCCTTTCGTCATCAAGGTCGCGATCGCCAGCGCATCGAATGGCTTGTGCAGGATCACCACCAGGAACGTCCCGAAGCCCAGCAGCAGGCCCTCGTGGCCCGCGTGGGCCTCGACCTGCACGCTCGCCGCCAGCGCGATGCCGTCGATCAGCGTGTGCAACGTCAACCCGAAGGCCACGCCGCCCCACGACAAATTTTTCGCCGACTGCGTGGCCAGCGAATGCTCGGCACTGTGCGCGTGATCGTGGTCATGCGAATGATCGTGCTGCGTGCAGGCCGCCGCCGCGGCGCTGGCGTCAGGGTCGCCCTCGGGGACATCGTGATGATGAAAATGGAAAAACCGCTGGACGAAGAACATCAGCAGGAAGCCGCCCAGCAGCCAGTTGACGGTGCGATCCATCGAGCGCAGTTCGCTGAACGCGTGCGGCAGCAGATGCAGCACGCCCACCCCGAGCATCAGCCCGGACACGAAGCTGGTGGCCACCTGCATTCGCGTGTGGGTCAGCCGCACCACCATCGGAATCCAGCCGCCCGACAACGAGGCGACGAGAATCAGCGCGCAATAAACGATGAGAGTGACGATCGGTGACATTTCGAATGGTTTCTGGAACCGCAGGTGACTGTACGAGGCGGCGGGGGAGGGGGGAAGTAATTAGTAATTAGTGATTAGTAATTAGTGGGGAGGGAGCGGGGCCAAGCTTGTCCCGGAGCAAGCGTGCGCCTTGCGCGCTGTAGCGCCGGTTTCCAAACCGGCTGTATCGCCGACTTCCAAGTCGGCAGGGCGTCGGTCTCGCCGGACGCCTCGCGGGTTTGGAAACCCGCGACACAGCAGGCTTGGAAGCCCGCGCTACAAATGGAGCCATGCCTCAACACAGTCCGCGCCGCAACAACCCGTCGCGTCCTCCGCCCACTAATTAGTGTCTGGCCGAAAACGCGCGTTTTTGGAAACGGGGCGCGACGCGGAGGGGGTGCGCAGGCGGTGCGCGACGGATTTTTCCTCCGGCGACGGATAAATCACCCAAATTCTCCGTTTTTAGGCGCATCGCTCCTGGCGGAG
>CAMAUZ010000130.1 GCA_945861535.1 Akkermansia muciniphila
GTGACTCCGAAGGCCGGACCCGAGACGAAATTGCTGCCCAACCAGTAACCGGCAAAGTAATAATTGGTGGTGGGAATGGGAACGGTCACATAGTTGGTGACGAAGCTCGCCTTGATCATCAGCTCCGCGGCGTTGGTGAAGAATCCGGCGGGGTCGGTGGTCCAGCGCACCAGGTTGGTCGCACTGTTCGCCGTGGCATTGAAGTCGTTGGTGTAGTTGATGTTCATCCGGTGCTTCGGGGCCTCCGAATCGACGCCCAACTGTTCGAGCAAGCGGTAAAAGGTGTAGTTGTTCGAGCTGCCCGACGGACCGTTCATCACGTTGGTAAAACTATTCATGAAAGTTGCCGAGTAGTTTCGCCCGGCGGCAAACAACTCGAGAATGTCATAATACCGCAGCGGTATCGTCGGGTTGATATTGTCGCCACCAAACCAAGGTGTCCCGACCGGATCGGCTCCGGCGGCGAACAAGGGGAAAGCTCCGCCCAACATCAAAGCTCCATTGGCGTAGCCATCGACCGTTCGGTGAGGCCAGTTACCAATTGGACCCGCGCCAAAAAACGCGGTGGCGGTCTGCAAATTTGCATAATTGGTATTGCAGCGATAGAGCAATAAATCCGCCGCGTGGGACCAACTGGAGGCCGGTGCGGTGGCCGCACCGACAGTGAGATACGGTGCCCCCGAATTCCACGTCCAAAGGCTAGGGTTGATTTCAGCAAAAAGCGCGCCCAGGTTAATCTCCCAACTGCCAAATCCCTGATTACGGAGGAAATGCCGAGGGGCCGCAGCCACATTCGCCTGGTTGTGGATGAAATTGAGATCGAGCGACTTGCTGGCGGGCAGGACGACATAGGCAAAGCGCCCGACGAACCGGTTGGTCGGGCCGTGCGGGACGTCCGGATACTCCAAGATGCCGATCCATTCCGGGTCGCCGACATAGTTGGGATAGCCACCGTTGGTCTCGTACATGCGGTTGCGATTGAAATCGAGATAGAACCTCTCATCCGGCGGCGTGGCCGTGTTGGTAAAGGCAAACACCGGGGCGCGGGGAAGGTATTGCAGCGTCGCCAGGGCGGCGGGAGAACCGCCCGCGGTGTCCACATTGGTGGTGATCAGTAGCCCGTAGTTATGGATGTTGGTGTAAACGAACATCTGCCCGAGGACGGCGGACTGGGCGAAGGCGAGGGCGGAATCGGCGGCGTTCTTGGCGTCGGTCTGGCTCTGGGTGACCAGCATGGAACTGCGCTCGCGCCGGGCGACACTCAGGAAGGCAACCGTGAGGAAGGTCACCAGCGAGAGCATGATGAGCGTGACCACCAAGGCCACGCCGCTATGTTTGGTCGGCTTCATCGCAATACCGTTTGAATGGGAACCAACTGCCGGAACATCTGCACCTTGTCACCCTTGGTGGAGAGGAAGTTCATCTGATCGGCTGCCACCGGAAAGGCCTTGGCCTGATCCAGGAGGGTGGGCGGGATGATGCCCAGTTCAATTTCCACATGGCTTACCAACTGGGTGTCCTGCAAGTAAAACGGATAGGCATTGTTGGTCGGGGAACCGTTGATGTAGAACTTGAGATTGAAATGGATGACGCCGTCGCAAACGCGTTGGAAGGAACTGGTTACGCTGGGACTGATTGACCCGTAGTTAAACCAGAAATTCGCGGTTGGTTTGGCGGCGTTAGTGGCAAACCGGTAAAGCGTACCCACCCCATTGGCTGCCATGACCCTCGGGTCGGTCGAACTGGCGACCCGGTACCCAATGCCAGACCACACCGCCGGGGTGGCCTGGGGAGTGAAGTTATTAAAAAAGGTCTCCACCAAGACATTCGTCAGCAGCGCGCTCGAACTATTGCTTACGATGATGCTATTGCTGCTGAATCGCGTTTCCACCCACACATTCCAGAGGCCATAATTGGTGCTCGACATGGCCCGCATCTGCTGGATTTCCCGCACCAAGGTCTCCAGACCCGCCCGCCCGGCCTCGGCGATGTCGGTCTGGTTCCGGGTTCCCCGCAGCGCCTTCTGGGTGCGGTCGAACATGTTGTACAACGTCAGCACGATGAGAGAGAGCAGGCTGACGGCGACCATGATTTCCAGCAACGTCATCGCCACCGTGGGTCGTCGCGAACCGGAGAATGTGGATTGGCAGTTCACGGGGATTGGAAATGGGTGGGGTTGAAATTGTAGCCGATGGTATTGCTCACCAACTGACCGGCAATCAGGGCGCGATAGCTCTGGCGGCTGTTGCCAATGGTTCCGTTGGGATAGACGGGCCACTGAAACGCCACGCGCAGATCGTAGAGATTGGCGCTTTGATAAGGTGCCAGCGACGAGGAATTGGGGTTATGCGGCTGAATCTGAGTGGTGACGATGTAGCCGAACATCAAATCCGTCGGGGTGCCCGCCGTGTCGCCGAGGGAACCACTTAGCCCGCGCACGCGCGCCACGTTGACCACGTTCGATCCCGGCGTGCTCAGGAGACTGATGACATCACTGGCCCCGGCGGTAAACGGCGCGAAGTTAGTCATCGCCGCGGTGCCGTTGACCTGGACCATCACCCAGTCCACCCGATCCGCGAGCAAAGTGGCGTTGACGGCGCCGCTGCGGATGGCGTCGATGAAGAATTTGGCGTCGTTGTTGATAATGGACTCCTCGCGATTCTCACGCTGTACGTTGAGGCCGGCGGGCATGACACCAATGATCGCGACCAGAGCAAAGGCCGCGATGGCGACGCTCAGGGCAACCTCGATGAGGGTGAAGGCGGCTTCCGGGCGGGGTGATTGATATTTGGTGACCTGAGTTTTCATGGCAATTCCTGGCGTTTTACCCGCGCACGCCCGGTCTGCAAACTGATGGCTACCACGTTGGAGTTGTTGACGGAGTTGAACCTGGGAGTTTCCAGATCATCAATGTCCGTAACCTGAAATTCGCCTGTGGGTGTCCGAGCGCCCAAAAGGCTGCCGGTCGCGAGGGGTATTAAGATGTCGAGAACCTGCCCCGCTGCCGGGGCAATGCGGCCCTGTTCATTGAAAACAATGTAAGGTAGCTGGAGAAGCGGGTTGCCCGGAGTGGTGTCCGGGAAAGGAATCAATTCCAGTGGGCGCGGACAGAGATTCTGAATATTACAGAAAACATTGGTGTTAAAAAACGCACTGAGAGCCACGGTACTGTTCCCTATAAAAATACCGTCCGGCAGGGTTTTCCATTCGCTCATATAGCGAGAGGTAGGCTGTCCCGGTTGATCGCCGAGACTCCGTTTGGCATAGATGGCGTACGCCGCCATTTGCGAGCCGAGCAGATGGTTGGCGGCCTGATTGGTGGTAAAAAAATCAAACACCGCGCCGGAAGCCGGAATGCCGAGATAACTCTGCACCTTGGGAAAAAACACCACATAGACCTGGCTGCGGTTGTTGATGGCCCGGAGACGCGCCAACGCGAGATCGTCGAGAAGCTGGCGGGTGGCGGCGTTCATCTGATTGCCCTTGCCCATTTTCAAGGAGGGCAAGGCCAGCGCCGCCAAGAGACCGATCAAGCCGATGACAACCACCATTTCGAACAGGCTGAAGGCACGCGCCGCACGCGCCGCCATCCACGGCCCCGCCACTACGCCGCGATGCGCTCGCCCGATGGGACGGGCGGCGGACGGGCGGACGGGCTTGCTCGTGGTCGTCATAAATCCGGCACTATTTCCAGGAAACGATGTTGTCAACATTCGGGTCCACGTTGGCCCGCCTGGTCACATCCGCCGTGTTATCGAAGCCGAAGGACCAGACCATGACCGGGGTGCGGGCGGCCCAGTTGTTGGGAGCGGCGACAGCGGCGTTCTGGAACAGTCCGTTCAAACCGCCGGTGGACACGGCATTCTGCCGGTAGAAGGCATCAAAGGTCACATTGTCGAAATTCATGTCGAGACTGATGATGTAGGGATTGCGGAAGGGATCACGGTAAACGTAATCCGTCCCGATGCCGGGTTCCGTCGTGCCGCTGACCAGCTTGGCGTTCAAGTACGGGGTCTGTTTGGGATTGCGGGCATGCCCGGCATTGGGCCCCACGTTCACGGCCATGAGAATAACCATCAGCTCGGAGTTATTGGCGTCGTAGGCTCCGCCAGTGAGCACGGGGACGGCCGTGGTCAGTCCGGCGGTGCCATAAGTGAAGTCCCCGCCGGGATTGGCCACGGCGGCGTTCGCCGCGGATGGCGAGGAGGGGAACCGGCTGTAATCATTGTAGTAGGTTTGGATTGCGCCGGAGATCCCCGACTGCTCGGTCCGTGCCGCCCCCTCTTTCGCCTTCTTCTTGGCATGGGACAGCGCGGGTACGAGCATGCTGGCAAGAATGCCAATGATGCCGATCACCACGAGCAGTTCGATCAAGGTGAAGCCACGGCCCATGTGGCGGTTGCTGGCACGAGTAGTTTTCATAGGATCAATTTTTCCAATTACCGATAATATTGGTCTGGCCGCCGATCTCGATCTCCGCCCACAGATCGAAGCGACCGGGGTTATGAACCGGATTGCTGGACACGTAGCGCCACGGGTTCACCGGGCGGCCGTTGACGACGATGGTGTTGCCCGGCGCCGGTTTTCCGGGCGCGGTGAGCACCCGCACCGCCGGTGCGGTGGAAATGCGAGCCGAATGGTCGGGCTTGAGTTCGGGCAGGTAGTTCTTGGCCTGCGCTGCGCCGAGAGTGCTGTTGAGGAAGCCGGGCACGCCGAGATAAGCCTGTGCGTTGGCGGAAGAGATGCTTTCCGCACCATCCAAGGTTCGGTAGTTCCCGCCAGCCAGACTGGTTCCGCTCAATTCGTAGTAGAGCGCATTGGTCACCGCCCCGCCGACATTATCGGGCGGATAGCTGCCCCACTTGTCTTTATAGGTGCTGATAAGTAGCTCGAGCTTCCGCAACTCGGCTTCGACGCGGGAGATGTCGCGGCGTTTGGCGGCGACCCCCACGCCGGTCAAGACCAACGAGGCCAGCACGCCAATGATGGCGATAACCACCAGCATTTCGACCAGGGTGAAGGCGCGGGATGACCCAGGCTGCGACTGGGGACGCAAAACGGGCAGCCCGGTCGGCCGGGCACGGGGAATGGGAGTGGTCAGGTTCATCGGTCGTAATTGCGTTCGCGGGTTTCCTGTTCCATGCGTTCACTAAGCCATTGTTTCATCATGCTCTGGTAGTTGAGATAGCGCGAGCGGGCGATGCGTTTGATTTTGGCGAGCATCCGCGGGTCGATGCGCAGACAGATGGCCACCGATTCGGACGCCTCAGACCCGGTGACGATGGCGGACTCCATAAGGCGCACGGCCAGCCGGCTTTGCTCCCAGAATTCCACCTCCTGCGCCTCGCCGTCGAACTCAGGAATGTCTTCCCAGCGCGTGATCAGCTTGAGATCCCGGCTGCGGGACGCGGGGAGCGAGGTCAGTTTTTCAGTGGTGCGGGCGGCTCTCATCGGTCGGCGTTGGTTGGTTAATCCTTCTGCGCAAGCAACTGGTTCTGATGCTTTTGGTAAAGAAAGGTTTCTTCCGGCTCAAACGCCCGGGCGAAGAGCACCCTGAACTGTTTTCCGTTGGTGCGATATACACTAAAGACCCCAGTCCCGCGGGCGGACTGGCCGAAATTGAAGAACCGCGCCTGGGTGGCGAACCGCGGGGAGTCAGGCAGCAGCTTGACGGCAAACGGATCCTCGAAGGACTCCTCGACGTCCAGCATCGTCAGTCCGTTCTTCCACTCGAAGGCCACGTTGAGCCAATCAAATTCCATTTGCTTTACCCTATATTCCCAAAGCCCATACTTTGTATATACAAAGTAAGTACGGGCGATTCCGGAAGAAGTCAACGGGCAAAGTGGAGGAAACGCGCTTTCAACCGGAAACCGGCAGTTCAACCACGGATGGACACGGATTAACACGGATAGGAACGGAGACTGGAAAATCCGTGGATCACCCGGCAGGCGAAGCAACGAACACGGGTTTCGCTCCGTGTTTATCGGTGTTTATCCGTGGATTCGCAGTTCCAACTGCGGTTTCTAGCGCTGCTCGGCATTCGTCGCGGCCTGCGGCGGCCCTTTGAACCGCTTCCGCTCCAACCCGAACCACACCGCCAGCAGCAGCACGACCGCGCCGCCGACAATTTTCACGGCTTGTTCATTCGGCGGTTGCATCCCGATCACAATGAGGAAGACGCAGCCGAGCGTGGAGAGGACAGCGAGCGGACGGTAGAGACGACCCAGTTCCCACGGTCCCATGCGTGTCCAGGTGCGGCCGTGCGCGAGAAAGCCGGCGGCGACGGGCAGCACATAGCTGATGTAGAGGAAAATCACGCACACCGCCGCGATGGTCGTGTAGCGCACGAAGATGGTAAACAGCGCCGCCGCGCCAGCCGCAAACCACACGGCGCTGGAAGGCGACTTGCTCGTCGGATTCACGCGGCGCAGCGCAGCGGAAAACGGCAAGCCGCCGTCGCGCGCGAAGGCGTAGGTCATGCGCGAGGTCGAGGTGAGCGCGGCGAGGCCGCACAGGTATTGCGCCACGACGATGAGCGCGAGGAGCGTCCACGCCAGTGCGGGCGGCAGCGCGGCTTTCATCGTCCACGGCACGACGTTGGCGCCCTGCTCGACACCGGCTTTCACCGCGGGCATCGCGAGGAGGATGGCACAGATCATCACCCAGCCGAAAAGCCCCGAGACCCACACCGAGCGCACGATGCCTTTGGGCACGTTCACCGCGGCGCTGACGGTTTCCTCGGAGGTGTGCGCCGAGGCGTCGAAACCCGTGATGGTGTAGGCGGGCAGGAGGAAACCGAGCGCGAAGAGCCACGCGAGATTGTCCTGTTTCGGAAACACCGCGCCGTCGCCCGCCGGCAGGCCGCTGAAGTTGGTGAACGTCCACAGCCGCGCCCATTCGAAGTGTTTCGTCGCGAGCAGCAGCGCCACGGTGAGCACGGTTGCAACGCCGAGAATCAGCCAGCCGCTCAGGTCGGTGAGGCGCGTCGTGAGGCGGATGCCGTAGTGGTTCAGCAGCCCTTGCGAGAGGGTCATCAGCACGATGACGGCGGTGCGCAGGGACGCGGTGTTGACGGTCGCGGGGACCTCGAAGGCGGCGATGGCGAAGTCGTAGGTGCCCGCGTTGATGGCGGCGAGCACGGTGATGAGGCCGGCCAGATTGAACCACGCCGTCACCCAGCCGCACGCGCGTCCGCCGAGGATGCTGCCCCAGTGATACAAGCCACCCGCCGTGGGAAATGCGCTCGCCACCTGCGCCATCGTGCCCGCGACGCACAGCGAGAAGAGACACACCAGCGGCCAGCCCAGGCCGATGGTCGCGCCGCCCGCGCTGCACAGGCCGACGTGGAACGACGTGATGCCGCCCGCGAGGATGCAGATGATCGAGAGCGAGATGGCGAAGTTCGAGAAGCCGCTCATGCGGCGCGACAGCTCCTGTTCGTAGCCGAGCTGGCGGAGGAGTTTCTCGTCGTCGGGGTGATGTGGTTCGGCGGTCATGGGTGCGGTGGTTCAGGGTGAAGGCGGAATTCTTTTAACCACGGATGGACACGGATGGACACGGATGGGAACAGCAATTTTGCGATTCTGATTTTCACCCGAAGAGTGAAACAGCGGAAGGGGGTTTTCATCCGTGTTTATCGCGGTTTCTCCGTGGTTGCTCCGGTCCGGGCGATTGCTCGGAGGGCTGCGTGCGCAGCCACTCGGCGAGGCGGCGCAGGCCTTCGTCGATGGACACTATGGGTTCGTAGCCAAGGTCGCGGCGGGCGGCGGAGATGTCGAACCAGTGGGCGGTGGAGAGTTCGTGCGCAAGGAAGCGGGTCATGCGCGGCTCGGCTTCGAGGCGCAGGACGCGATGGAGGATTTCGAGGGCTACGCCGGCGGCGTAGGCGACACCGGTGGGAATGCCGCGCGTCACCGGGGGCTGGCCGTTGGCGGCGAGGATGCGATTGACGAGCGTCCAGAGCGGCAGGGGTTCGCCGTTCGACAGAAAGTAGGCGCGGCCGGCGACGGGAGAGCCGGGGAAAAGTTTTTCGGCGGCGAGGAGGTGGGCGGCGGCGGCGTTGTCGATGTAGATCGAGTCCACGAGGTTGCGGCGCGAGCCGATGCGGCGGAGCTGGCCGGCGCGGCCGCGCGCGAGGATGCGCGGGACGAGATGGTTGTCGCCCGGCCCCCAGATCAGGTGCGGACGCAACGCGACGGTGGCGAGCTGCGGGCTGTTGGCGGCGAGGACGCGTTGCTCGGCGAGGGCTTTGGTTTGCGGATAGGGAGCCTCGAAATGAGCGGGGTACGGGAGGGATTCGTTCGCGCCTTCGAGGTCGCGTCCGGTGAACACGACGCTGGGGGAACTGGTGTACACGAGCCGCGCCACGCCGTGTTGGCGACACGCGGCGAGGATGTTCTCGGTGCCGACGACGTTGGCTTGGTGATAGCTCGCGTAATCGCCCCAGATGCCGGCCTTGGCGGCAACGTGGAAGACGACGGCGCAGCCGGCGACGGCGCGTTGGGTGGCGGCGGGGTCCGAGAGATCGCCGCGGATTTGTTCAGCGCCGAGGCCGGTCAGGTCGGGGTAATGCCCACGGGCGAGCGTACGCACACGCGCGCCGCGAGCGAGCAGTCCGCGCACAATGGCACCGCCGAGGAAGCCGCCGCCGCCGGTGACGAGGATCGGAAGGGCGGGGGTGGAAAGCTCAAAGTTCAAAGCTCAAAGCTCAAGGGAAGTTCCAAGAGACCCATGCCGTGACGACTGGAGAAGCCACGGCTGGTTCAGTGGTCGCGGAGAGACGGGGCGCGCTGATGCCCATGGTGGGTGGCAGGGTGGGTTGTGCCTATTTGGTTTTCAGTTCCCACTGTTCGCCGAAGAAGTTGGCGTCCACGACACCTTTGCCGAGGACGCGCTCGGCGAGGGGGACGCTGAGGTCGAGGATGGCCCAGTCGGGGAGCTTGGGGGTTTGCTGCGAGTTCGAGGCGGCGGCGTATTGGGGGAAGGTGAAGCCGGAGTTGATGACGACATAGCGCGCCGGGTTCAGCGGGTTGGGAAAGATGAAGGCGGGCGCGTGTTTGGTGGCGTCGTACGATTTGTCGCCGACCTTGATTTGATTGCCGATCCACTTGATCGGCAGTTGGGCGGCGATGCGGCCGAGGAGCGTGTTCGACACCGGGTCGCCCCAGAGGACGAGGTGGTTGTTTTTGATGTCGTCGTCGGTGATGGCGGAGTCGTCCTTCAAGCGCGGCTCGCCACGGAAGTAGCGGCGCCAATGGAACGCGGCCTCGGCGAGTTCGGTCTTCGCCCATTGGCCGACGGCGGCGTTCAACGACTGGCCGGTCGGGCGGACCATCACGAACGAGTCCATGAAGGCGTCGTCGATGGGGCCTTGGAGGTTGTGGCGTTTCACGAGCGCGGCATTCGCGCCCGGACTTGGATTGCGCTCTCCCCACTTGCCCCCGGACTTGATGGCGGAGAATGCCCACCGACTTGCGGACGCTCCGGAACCCGGCGGCGGGAGCGAACCGACCATGTTACGGAAACCCAAATCCTGTCCGTCCACGATGAGCTTCGCGCCACGCCCGACCAAGTTCGCAGGCACAATGTCCAACGAGAACGCGCCGACGTTGCGCGTCTTCACCACGAGTTCGTTCCCACCACCCTGCGAGACAACCTCCGCTTCGACGCGCGCTTCTTCCCAATGCTGCTCCAGCGCGTCCACGCTCAGCCAATGCGCCTGGTTAAACTTCAGCGAATGCGTCACCAGCGTGACCTTCTTCGGCGTGCGATTCACGCCCTTGTTCGTCGCGTCGTCCACGAGCTTGGCCACGACGTTCTTGGCTTCCTTCTCGTAGGAGTGACCGGTCTTGGGGCCGATGATGTGGGTCATCTTCACGCCCTCCTTCCGCAGCGCGGCTTCCATGAGATCGGCGGCGGCTTTCTGCGCGTCATCCTCGCCGCTGTAGGCCACGAGGGTCGAGTTGAGGAGGTTGATGGGGCAGGCGAGCGGGTCGTAGAGGTTCCAGAGTTTTTGTTCCCACCAGGGGATGGTGTCGAGCTTGTCGCCGAGTTTCTGATAGATCTTCACATCGACGAAACCCGCGCCGGGATTGACGGATGCGAACAGGTCCGGGTGATGCGCGCCGAGGTGCCACGCGCCCGCGCCGCCCATCGAGAAGCCGCGCATGGCGAGTTTGCTGCGGTCGATGGGGTAGTGCTTGGCGGCGTGTTCGAGGCCCTCCCAGACATCGGTTTCGCCGGCGAATTTGAAGGCGTTCATGAACCGGCCGTAGGGATCGAGGACGAAGGCGTCGTCGGGGAGGAACGTGCCGCCCGCGCGCTGCTGGCCGTCGATGAACGCGATTTCATTGAGCGTGTCGCCGCGGCCGTGCAGCCAGAAATCGAGGCGGCGCGGATGGTCATCGCCGGTGAGGTAGGACACGGGAATCTTCAGCCCGTAAGGCTGGACCGAGCCATCGATCTTCGACACGTAGCCGCGCACGACGGGGACGTGCGTGAGGGTGGTCGGCGTCTTGGCTTTGGCTTCGAGTTCTTTTTTCAACGCAAGCAGGCCGGCCTTGGTGTTCCACGGAGCGGTGCGGGCGGCGAGCTGTTTGGAGCGTTCGGAGCCGGTCTTGAGGAGGGCGCGGGCGGAGTTGAACTGGTTGGTGCTGGTGAAGATGTCGTCCTCGAGGGCGTAGCGGACGGCGTTGTGATAAATCTGCACGTCGGGCAGCAGCGCGAGCAGCGCGGGCTGGCCGGCGAGTGAGGTGCGAAGGGTTTCAATCTCCTTGCCCAGCGCGGCAGCCCCGGCGGTCAGCTCGGCCTTCACGTCGGGCGGCACGACCACGCCGGGGGGCGGGTTCAGTTTTCTGGGATTAGGCTGGAGGTTGGGCGTGGGTTTCTTGGCGGGCGCCGCGGCGTGCAGCGCGCCGAGGGACAGGGCGAGGGCAAACGTGAGGGTGACGATGGGAAATTTCATGCGCGCGATATTGCCGAGGTAGAGACGGTTGGCGAGGGGCAAACGGGGGGCCTCCTCGATGAAGTCAGCGCGGTGGCGCGGGATGGGTGGGGCGCGGCAGGCCGCTGCGCGCCGAGAACCGCCGCAGCCGATCGGCCATCCCATTCTCCATCGGCATATGCGCCCCCGCGACGGATGCCGGAGGCATCCAAAAATCTGCCGGCGCACTGGGTCCGCGGTGAGAGGAGGCACCGGATACAGCCAAGCCCGCAGGTTGCCCGACAGCGGCGGCACACCCAAGCCAGCCATTCTGCCCGCGCCTCGCAGTTGGTTTTGGTGGCATCTCCCGCGACCGCACAGCGGCCCCACTCCCCCAAAAGTCGGCGGCAATGGAATGACCAATTCTATGTTGCATATGCAACACATCATCGGTCACGGCGGGTTGAGGCATTTGGCGCAGTTCAGTTCCGCGGCTTTGGATCCGGCGGGAGGCGAGAAGGCAAAACGGTCCGGGGGAGGGTGTTTCGCCTTGATGGCGGGGCGTGTCGGGAGGATTGCGTGCTCTCTCGCCCCGCCGGGGCGAAGGGGTTTGTGGTTCATTTGTTCCGGTGGCTCCGCTGCGCTTCACCACCGACTAATTGCTCGGGTGCCTCCGGCACGACGCGGAGACGAGACACAATGGGTGTGCGGCCGTCCTCGGCCGCAGCGCGCACGCCGGCGGAAAGTCGGCTGAGATTTCCACCGCTCCCTTCGCTTCCCACGCGCTGCGACCGGGGACCGGTCGCGCTCCGGGGATGGGTCCGGGCGGCGAGACGCCGCCCGAACTCGCAGGCGAGGACGCCTGCGGTACCGGCGCGCTGCGGCCGGCCAACCAGCCGACGCGCCCTACCCGCCACCAACTCCGTCCCAGCCTCACCGCCCAACTCTCCCCTCCCGCTTCACCGCTTCAACCCTTCACCTTTTACCCTTGTCGGTTGCCTTCCCCCTCACTTCAACCCCGCCAGAAACTCCACCACATCGCGCAGTTCCCGCCGCGTGAGCACCTGCGCCACACCCTCGGGCATGGCCGAGAGACCGGTGGTGCGCGACTGAATCGTCGCCTTCGCCACGCGCAGCACGCCGTCCTCGAGCGAGTGCAGCACCAGTTCGGCGGCGGTCTCGGACTTCACCACGCCAACGCGGGTGCCGCCGCCTTTCAGCACAACCACCACGTTCTCGAAGCCCGCCGCAATCTGCCGGTTCGGAAACACGATCGACTCGAGCAACTGCTCGCGACTCAGCCGCGCACCCACGCCCGCGAGGTCCGGCCCGACCGTGCCGCCCTTGCCCTTGACCCCGTGACAGCGCAGGCACGCCACGTCCTGCCGCTCGTGGAAAATCCGCCGCCCCGCCACCGCATCGCCACCGACCAGCGCGGGCCGAAATGCCGCCAGCGCATCCGCTTTCGGCAACGCCTCCGCGTGCCGGCGCAGCTTATCCGCCAATGCGTCCGAGCGCCGCCGGCCCGCGGCGTCGAGCACGTCCAGCGCGAGTTCGGGTGGCAATTTTCCGGCGGCGAGCTGGTCGAGCATTCCGCCGAGCACGTCGTCCGCGCGCGGATCGTTCCAGCGGCCGAGCATTCCCACTGCGGTCTGGCGCAGGCGCATGTTTGGATCCGTCGTGATAAATCCCGCCAGCGTCGCCGCCATGTCGGCAAACTCACCGCGATCCAGCAGCTCGATCCCCGCCTGCCGCACGCCGGCATCCGCATCCGCCACTGCGAGCTTCAGGGCCTCGGCGAGCCGGTGATAATTGAGCGCGCTCAAGGTTCCGAGAATCTCGCGTCGCACGGGTGCGCCGACCGTGCGTCCCGCGAACGCCTCGAACAACCCATGCCCCGACTCGCGCGCCGACAGCTTGGCCGCGGCGCGCACGACCGCCAGTTGCACGGCCTCGGATTTGCCCGCCATCAGGCCCGCCGCCACTGATAAAAACGCACGTCTTGCCGCCGGTTCGCTGCGGCTCGGCAGCGGCCGCCACAGCCCGACGATGCGATCAAGCGCCGGCGGATTCTTCCAGTCGCCCAGCACCGCGACGGCCTCGGCGCGAAACGCGGCCGGCACATCGACCCGGTTCGCGAGGGACGCCAGCAGCTTGGCGTGGCGCTCGGTGCCGAGCCGGAAACACGCGTTGTTCGCCCGCGACAAAACATTCGTCGGGCAATCCACCTTGCCGGCCATGAGCGCCAAATCCGGGAGCGCCGCCGCGATCGGCACGTCGTTCACGGCCCGCGCGGCTTCGTACACCAGCCGCGGATCGGCATCGTTGAAGAAGCGCGTGATCTCGGGCCGTTCGAGCCGCCGCATGCACCACAACGCCGCGCGGCGCACCGCGGCGGACTCGTCCCGCGCCGCGCGCTGAATCGCCTCCAGGTCGCCGATGCCCAGCAGCGCCATCATGCCGGCATGCGCGAGATACGGATCGGCGTCGGCATTCATGCGCAGCAAACGCAGGATCGCCGGGAGATCGTTGGTGTCGCCGCCCCGTGCCAGCGCGAGCGCCGCGTGGAATTGGGCGCGGGGATTCCCCGCTTCGAGCAGCGGATACAACGTGGTTGTTTTTTGCAGATCCGGGGAGCGCTGGCCACCATGCACGATGGCCGCCTGCACGCGAATCTCCGCGTCGGCATCGGTGAACCATTCCGAGAAAACCTCGCCTTGGAACTGCACGAAATTGGTTTCACCCGCGAACTGCGGCAGCGCGCGGAGCTGCTGGAGCGCCCGCATGGCGTGAATCCGTCCGAGCAACGGCGCGCTCTTCGCGTCCACGGCAGCAACCACGGAGGCCAACGCCCCTGCGAGTTTCGCGGTCACCACGGTCACCTCGCCAGCTACATCCTTCACCGCCGTCGTCGTGAAACCACCGCGCGCAATCCGTTCGACCAGTTCCCCCTGCGCCGCCTGCCGCACGCGCAGGTTGTCGTGTCCCAGCAGCTTCACCAACTCGTCCACGCCGCGACGCTCCACGCCCTCGGCGAACAGCTTTTTCATCTCCGCCAATTTCGCGCTCCCCGCCTGCGCGGGATCGGTGACGCGATAGATGCGGCCCTTCTGCGGCATGCCCCAACCGCCCACCCAGTCGGCCACGTAAAGCGCGCCGTCGGGGCCGAAGGCCAGGTCCGGCGACCAGCAGTTCCACACCAGCTTCTCGCGCTTGCCGAGCACGAAGGACGCGCCGCGCGGCGTGATCGTGAAGTTCCAGATGCCGCCGGGAAAATCGCAGATGAAAAACTGATTCGCATATCGTTCGCCCAGCGCGGTGCCACCCGGATGAAACACAAAACCGGAAGGCCCCTGCGCCACCTCGCCCGACCACGGCAGTGTGTCGTCCAGCCCACCGCGCCACAGATTCTCCTTCACCCACGGGCCGAAGCCCGCCATGTGCTGATACGAGCAGCGCCAGCCGTAGTCGCCGCCCTCGACCAGATGCAGCAGGCGCGACTGATCCTCGCCCGCCGTGTCGTTGTCCACGGTGAAAAGGTTTCCGAGGGCATCAAACGCCAGCCCCTGCGGATTCCGCAGCCCGAGGCAAAAGACCTCGAACTGCGAGCCATCCGGCTGGCAGCGAAACACCGCGCCCGTGTCCGGCAGCACACGCCGCAGATACGCCGTGGGAAAACCCAGCCCACGAATATTTTCCGGCGGCGCAAATCCGCGGTCGCCCACGCTGAAGTACAATTTCCCATCCGGCCCGAACACCAGCCCGTGCAAATCGTGCCCCGACACACCGATGTGAACGCCGAAGCCGGAGAGCAAATTGCGAATGGCGAATTGCGAATGGCGCGCCCCCGCTTGGGCCGGGGTAAACGGTGGAATTTTCGCGCTCCCGTTGGTCGTGCCGCTGTCGCCTGTCGTCATCCGCCACAAATCGGGAATGCACGCGAACCACACGTCCCGACCCCGCGCCACCACGCCCGCCGCCGTGCCGGATGGGATCGCGTTGAAACCCTCGGCGAACACCGACGACGTGTCCGCGCGCCCCGCGCCCGCGCGATCCTCGAGCAGGCGGATTAACTCAGAGTGTTTGGTGAGGAGGCCGAGATTGGTCGCGAACGTTTTTTTCAGAAACTCCGTGCGCGCCTCGACCGTGCGCAGCGCCAGATCCTCCAGCAACCACGCGGGTTCCTTGGTGATGTCGAAGATCGACTTCATCCACCGATGCGTCTCGGCCACGAACAAGCGCCCGCGGTCATCCATGCTGATGGCGACGGGATTTTCGAGCATCGGCTCGGCGGCCCACAGTTCGGCTTTCAGCCTCGGCGCGAGTTCGAGTTTCTTCAAACCTAGCTCCGCCGCGGTCGGAGCCGCATTTGTCGTCGGTGCCGCACTCTCCGCCGCGCCGCCCGTGCTGCCGCCGCCGAGGAGGACGAGGAGCGCGCAGGCCAAAAATCGCAGTGACACAATCGGGTTCATGCGCGGCGACGGTAGAGGTGGGAGCCGCTCGTTCAATCAGAAACACGCCGGAATTGGTGCGAAAGCGGTGCGGAGCGCGGGCGCTGAAGCGCCCCCGGAGTGCGGCCGTCCCCGGCCGCAGCGACGTCCGCACGCACCGAGACGCGGGACAAACCGGCATCGCACTGCGCTCCACCTCGCTGCGCCCGAGGACGGGCGCACTCCAGTGCAGTTGCGCCGCGCGGCACACGCGGAAAATGCAAGGCCTTTTCATATGGGAGTGGGTTTGGTGACGAGGCGGAAGGGGAAGGCGGGTTGGCGGGCCGCCAGCTCAAAGAGGGCGGGCCAGCTCAGGTGCGGCGCCCGCTGCGCGCGCAGCGCGATCAGGCCCGTCCGCCGCACGGCCAGG
>CAMAUZ010000131.1 GCA_945861535.1 Akkermansia muciniphila
GGTCGCTGTCGGTCGCGGTGTTGGTCACGACCAACTCCACCAACCTGAGGACGCGGAACAAACCGTTGGAACCGGGCAGCACCGGCGCATGATTTTCCAGCACAACGACGGGCTCAGTCACGATGACATAGAAGGAGTTGGTCGCACTCTTGGCGGGCGAACCATTGTCAGTGACTTTGGTCTGGAAGAAATTCGTGCTCGCGGCCAGCGGGGTCCAGCGGACGATCCCATTGGCATCAATGGTCGCGCCGGCGGGTTTTTGCAGCAATTCGTAGGTGAGGGTCTGTGCCGGCAAGTCAGAGTCAGTGGCGGTGTTGGTCAGCACCATTTCGATCAGCTTGGGAACGTGAAGTATGACGCTCGGCGGCAGCAGCGGAGGGTGATTCTCGGGAACGACGACTATGTCATCATCGGAGATGGTTACGGTGGCGGTGGCGGGCGTTCCAAGTGTCGCGCCGCCGCTGGTGGTGAGGAAGGTGACGATGAACGATTCGGAAGGTTCCACCGCGGCATCATCCAGGATGGTGACGACCACATTTTTGCTCGTCGTGTCACCATTCGCCCACGTTACGAAGTTGGTGGTTGGGATGTAATCCTGCCCGGCCAGCGCGGTGCCGTTGGCGGTGCGGTAGTAGCCGGAGACAATGCCGTCACTCCCGCCGGTGCGCGTGGCCACAAGGGTCGCGCTGCCCTCGCCCTCGCTTACTGAGTAGGCCGACTGTGCGAACTGTATTGTGCCGGCATTGAGCGGTGGACCAGCCGAATTGGTGATGGTGTAGGTGAAGGTGGTGACCGGCCCGAGGTTCACTATGGAACTGGCGGGGCCGAGCCTGATAACGACGGTTTTGCTTTGGGGCTGGCCGGTGGGGAGAATCTTCAGCGGAATCAGATAGGGCGTCGGCACCTGTCCGCCAGGGAAGGAAATGCTGCCGCCAGCCATCTTGTAGTCCACGCCGTATTCCGCCGTGCTGCTCGGGTCCAACCAGTAATAAATGAACTGATTCGCCGGCCACGAGTTCGAGCCGGGCGGAAGCGTGAGAGTCACGGGGATATTTACCGTGCCGACAGTGTCGTCACTGCTCGCGCCGCTCGACGTGAAACCGACCAGCGGCATCTGTCCGGCGACGTTCAGGAAGAAATGCAGCAAGTTGAAATCATCCACCACAACGTAGGGATTCGGGAACATGCCGAAGACGGAATTACCCGCCACGCCGGCCGTGGCCGTGATGTTCAGCGGCGTGCCATCGGCGACCGTCGTGGTCCAACTACCGTTGGTCGCGCTGATGTTTTGGCCATTGACGTTGATCGTCAGCGGGCCGTCGGTCGCGGGGTTGTAGCCGCGCCCGGCGACATACACGCCGCCGGAGACGGTGCGATTGGTGCGGACGCGCGTGAAGTCCACGTTCGCGACACTCGCCGAGTAAACAGCCACCGCGCCACCCGCGACGGAACAGGTGAAGGTGAAGCCCTGGTGCAGCACGTTCAGGTAGAAAGTCCCCGAAATCCCCGCCGGGACTTGCACCGCGTATTTTCCATCCGCCCCCGTCTCGCTGGAGCCGACGAAGTTCGTCGCGCCGTAGCGGACGAGGTTGGGGTTGCCGCCCTTGTAATTGTTCACCACGGCGCCGGCGAGCGGGTTTCCGTTCTCATCTTTCACCACGCCGCTGATGGTGCGCAACGCGGTCGTGCCGCCGGTGACGGTCACGGTGGCGGAGGCGATGGTCTTGCCGCCCTTCATGTCCGTGACGGTGCAACGAACGAGGTGCGTCCCGCTGCGTGTCCAGGTGTGGCTGCCCTGGGTGGAAAGACGAGCGTCGGGATTGGTGTTGCCCGCGGCGCTGCCTCCGAGCGCGTCGGGGTCATCGAACTCCCAATAGTAGGCGAGCGCGTCCCCGTTCGGATCCGAGGCTGAGGCGGTGAAGGTCTGCGCGACGCCCGCGGCGAGCGTGACGCTCGCGGGCGAGAGGGAAACCGTCGGCGCGCCGTTGCCGGGGAACGGGCCGTAGTTCAGCACGACATCGAGCAACTCAGGAACGGTGCCGCCTTTCTTCACCGGCGTGACGTGAAGGTTTGCCGCGGTGTCCGAGTACGTGCGGCCGAGGGCGAGCGCGGCGTCGTAGAGCGTCGCGTAAGGGTTGTTGGTCACGCCCGGAATATTCGCGAGTCCCCGACTGCCGGGTGTCATGTCCAGCAACGTCGTGTGACCACCGGTGGCCGGAATCGACTCGCCGCCGATGCGCACCTCCAGACCGTTGTTCGACCAGATGGCCTCGGCGCTCGCGATGGATTGCCGGTAGCTGAACCAGTAAACCCGGCTTGGGTCGCGGACGACCCGCAGCGCGTAGTTCTTCCCGGCCTCGAGCGTCGGTTGGTCAAACGCGTGAATGCGATACGTGCCCGACACCACGGGCGTGGCGATGTTCGCATCCGGCAGCCAGCCGATCTGCCATTTCCAATACGGGTTCAGGTCGCGGTCCGGCACGAGGGGGACGGGCGTCGTGTTTTTCCAGCCCATCAGGTCGAAGACATCACCGTAGGGGTCGGTGAAAAACGTCCCACCTTTCAGTGGTGAGTAAAAGGTCGAGCGCGAAATGCCATTGGCGTGCTGGAGGCCGAAGTTGTGACCAAACTCATGCGCGAGCGCCAGACTGGTCGTGCCGAAGATGCCCTTACCGTGCGCGCGACCCGACGCCAGCGTGCCCTGCCCGGGAATGAAACCGCAGAGGAGAAAATCGAGGTCGTAGTTGTCCGAGTCGTACAGCGCGGCCTGCCCGGCGGCGAGACCGACCTGCCGCGCCTTCGCCCGCACATCATCGGCGAACGATCCCGGTTCGTCCCACGCGGCGAATTTCGAGAGCCCCGTGGCACCGTAAGCCGCGTTGTAAATCGTGTAGCTGACACCCAAGTTGATTTCCGGCAGCACGGTGAATTCCATCGACAGCTTGCCGTACGAGGAACGTTGGAAAAAGTCATTGATGGCGGCGGCCGTCGTCCCGTTCGTGATGTTCCCCCAACCGGAACGGTAGCCGCTGGCATTTGGCACATCCGACGGCCCGGCCTGGTCCGTGAAGCGCACCGGAATGATGAGCACCTTCTTATGGCCGGTGGTCCAGGTCGCGGGCGGCGAGGCGGCCCGACTGGCTGGCACGAGGAGACCGGCGAGGACGAGCAGGGCGACAACCGCGCAGCGGCCAGAGCGGAACGCCATGATCGGGGAGGGGGTGGCTTTCATGATTTTCGAGTATGGCCGCAGTCAACACGCCAAGTCCATCGGGCTGATTCTGTATTCAGCACGGCTGCGGAAGGCCCGCGGGCGGCGCATGCGCCGGCGCGCGGGCGGTCCCCGCCCGCAGCGCGCACACACGGAGACTGGCATCCGAGTTTCCCAACGCTCCCCGTGCTCTCCACACGCTGCGACCGGGGACCGGTCGCGCTCCGGTTGGGGCTGCGGCTCCGCCCCGCTGCCTCCTGCCGATCTCTGCGGTGTACTGCGGAACTTCCCGCATGGGGGTGGCATTCGACAAAACACCGAAGAGATCGGCAGGAGGCAGGGAAAAAGGCGAGACAGCGCCGAGGCCGCGAAAAGACGCTCCGCGACGTCTCAGGGTACGGACAGCTTGTCTCCAGGGACCATCTTGCGGGGACGGACCGTCCCCGCACCGCATCACGCGGGAACAATCTCTCGACAGCGCCACCACGCCACCGCACGGTCTGCGGCCAGCCCTAGCCGCCATGCACCCAGTCGGGCCGCGCGCCGGGGCAGAACTAAAACCGAACCCATCCAGAATCATGATTCACTCCCGCATTGTTCCGCTCCTTGCCTGCCTGTTTGCCAGCGCCACCCTGCACGCCGCCGACAAACCGGTGAAGGTCTTCATCCTCGCCGGCCAGTCCAACATGGAAGGCAAGGCCCGCAACAACCTGTTGGATTATCAGGCGACGAACGCGACCACCAAGGCGCTCTTTGCCCATCTGCGCAAAGACGACAACTGGGCGGTGCGGGATGATGTGTTCATCAAATTCCTCGAACGCAAAGGCCCGCTCACGGTCGGCTACGGCTCACCCGGTTGCACTGGTGTCGAACTCGAGTTCGGCCATGCGATGGGCAATCACTTCGAGGAACCGGTCATCCTCGTCAAAGCCGCGTGGGGCGGGCATTCGCTCTTCAAACTCTTCCGCTCGCCGTCCGCGGCTTTTCCCGCGGCCGCGGTGCTCGACAAGGAACTCGCCCAGGCGCAGGACCGCGTGAAAAAGAACAACGAAAAAAACAAGAAGAACGACCCGCTGCCCACGATGGATGACATCAAGAAGGATTACGGCTCCTCGTATCGCAACATGATGAAGGAAGTGAAAGACGTGCTGGACAACCACGCCACGCTGTTCCCGGCGCTCAAGGGCAGGCCGCTCGAAGTGGCGGGCTTCGTCTGGTTTCAGGGTTTCAACGACATCTTCGGCGCCGAGAACGAATACGCCTCCAACATGAAACACTTCATCAATGACGTGCGAAAAGATCTCAACGCACCGAAGCTCCCGTTTGTGATCGGCGCGCTGGGCCAGAACGGATCAAAGCCGGCGACCGGCGGGATGCTGATCGTCCGCGAGGCGCAGATGGCGATGAACGACGTGCCGGAGTTCAAGGCCAACGTGAAAGCCTTCCGCGCCGATTTGCTGGTGGACAAGGCCGCCGAAGAGATGTTTCCGAACTGGCAAAAGAACGCCGAGTGGAGCCACACCGGCAGTGACCGCCCCTACCACTACTACGGCAGCGCGATCTGGTTCAACCGCATCGGCAAGGCGATGGGCGACGCGATGCTGGACCTCCTGAAGCCCGCGAAGTGAACGGGGCCGCCGATTTTGCGGGCGCGTTCACTTCCAAAAAAAATCCCGCAGATTCAGGGCGACCGCAGATGAAAATCAGGCACCGCAGTGGGTGGGGCGCGTCTGTCCGCAGCGCGCCGGTTGGGTGTCCGCACGCTCCACAGCGCGCTGCGGACAGGCGCGCCCTACCAGTCGCAGTTCACTCCACCCGCTCACACAGGCCAGCGCCCCGCGTCCCGCGCGATCAGTGCTTCCCCAGTTTGTCCGCCAGCTTTTCCACCTTCGGTCCGATCACCGCGCGGCAGTAGGACTGGTTCGGATTCAGGCGGAAGAAATCCTGATGATACTTCTCGGCGGGGAAAAACTTCGGCAACGGCTGGATCACCGTGACGATCGGCTGCGCGAAGTGCGCGGCGGCGGCCGCCTTGGATTGCTCCGCGACAACCCGCTGCGCCTCGTCGTGGGTGAAAATCACCGAGCGATACTGCGTGCCCGAATCCGCGCCCTGCCGGTTGAGCGTCGTCGGATCGTGCGCCATCCAAAAGACCTCGAGCAATCGCGCAAACGAAATCACCTGCGGATCAAACTCGATCTGCACCACTTCAGCGTGCCCGGTTGTGCCGGTGCAGACCGCTTCGTACGTGGGGTTATCCTTCGCCCCGCCCGCGTAGCCGCTGACGACCGCCTTCACGCCGGGCAGGCGCTCGAACACCGCCTCGACACACCAGAAACAGCCGCCGCCCAGTGTCGCCAGTTCCGTCCGTCCGTTTGTGTTGTCCTGTGGGTTCTGTGGAGTTGTCATGTGATTCGCAGGGGTTCTCTACCGCCCGCCAGTCCCGCGCCAGCAGAATCTGGCCGGCATCGTACCGTAGGCGTCCCCGCCTGCGAGTTGCGGGGCGTCCTCGCCCAGCAATCGGTACTGGCGGCGAGACGCCGCCCAAACTCGCAGGCGAGGACGCCTGCGGTACCAAAGCCGAGCGAGAGTCCCGATGCGCCCGATATTCCTCGCCATTCTGCCGCTTCCGTCGTTCGTGCGGTCTGAGCGGGCGGGACGCCCGCGCTCCGGCGGCGACGCGCCTACCTCCCCACCTCATAAATATGCAACGCCACCGAGGCGTTCCCATATCCCAGCCGCTCGCCGCCGTAGCGTTGGTACAAATCCACGCCGGTAATTCTTCCGTGAACCAGCCGTCTTCCGCGGTGAGCGTGCGGTCCTCGTGTTCGCCCGCCACCACCGTCTCTCTACCCTCAGGCGTCAGCAGCAGCACCGTGCATACCCGCCCGCCGCGCCCTGCCTCGAAGCCTGATCTACCCCAACAAAAAACCGAAGCTCGCACCGCCTCCCCTTCACGGACGCACCAAGACCGCGCGGTAGAAACGCCGCGGCTCGCCGTCCGGCACCGTGTGGATGAATTCCAGCGTCCCGGCGGTGTTGGCGTTGGTGCTCACGGGGGTCCAGGTGCGCAGGTCCGTGGAGGAATGCAGTTCAAACCGCGCGCCCACATCCGGACTGGTCATCACGATGCGCGCGACACGGCCAGGAAGAAACTGGGGCGACGCCAATCGCAACATTCCGGTGGGATGGATGACCACCGTAACCGTCGCCGTGCTGGTGCCGCCGACACCGTCCGAGATGGTGTAGGTGAACGAGTCCTGCCCGAAGTAATTGGCCGCCGGCTGATACCGTAGCATCCCACCTCCGCCGCGCGACACAACGCCACCAGCGGGCTGGGTGAACGATGCAATAGTGAGCGACAGACCATTTTCCACCGTGTCATTGGCCAGCACGTTTATGTCCACGGCCAGGCCCTGCAACGTGTTGGTCCCGTCCGGATTCGCCATGGGATTGCCGCCGGAAATCTCGACGCGATAGGGCGTGGAGGCGGAGTAATCACCCGTCAGCGTCACGTCACTGGCGTGGGCGCGGAGCAGGATGGTGTTCGTGAAACCCGCGCCGAGGGCGCGCCCGGCGTTCCAGACCAGATCGTGCTCCAGGCCGGTCGGCAGGGTGGCCACCCGCGTTGCGGACGAATAGGCGGAACCGCCCGCGCTGACGAGCGTGGCATCCAGCCAGTTGGTGGTGCCGGGCCGTTGATACTGAAGGAAAGGAAGCGCGGCATTGCCCTCGGCATCCCAGAGGCGCACACGCACGGTCGCGAGCGCGCCGCCGGTGTTGGGCACGGGCAGGATGCGGGCCAGCGGGGCGGTTTGCGAGACCGGGATGGACTGCGGAAGCTGGCTCTGCGGCGGCCAGAAAATCACGCTGCACGCATTGGGCGCATTGGCATCCACGCGCAGGCCGACTAACCCCTCTCCGGGTTCAAACGTCTTTATCGCTGACAGCGCGTGCCACGCCTTCCCCGCGTGATAACCGCTGAAAAGCTGGCGCTGGAGCGGATTCGTGGAATCCGTCGCCGTCCAGGCGAAGACCTGTCCGTCTGGCTCGCCGGTGAAAAGGCGTTTCCCGCGCCCCGACTCAAACTCCGCAAGCGTCAATGCCACTTTAACGGAATCCGTAGTCAGGCTGTGAGCAGCTTGAAATAGGGTGTTCGTTGTCACCTCGTTTCCGGAGATCCTCCATTCCACCAATTCGAATTGATGGATAACGCTTCCATTTTCACCCGGTTGATGGCTGGGGACATGGGCGAGAATCAAGGATGACGAGTTTGTTTGACCCACGCGGAAGCTGGCTAGGACCGGTTGCGATCTGGCGGAGTCAACACCACCAGTGGGAATCTGAACCGAATTCACATCCCACCGATTTGAGTAAGTCCCAATCGCGGTGTTCACCTGCGCGAGAGATGGGAGGGAGGGAATATGTATGGTAGCGTGCCATCGGCTCTGACCGAAATTCCCTGCCGCCTCCATTCTCCCACGACGGGCTGGTCCATCTTGCGGATTCAAGTCATACCAATTCTGATAGCCTTGGTCTACTTGACTGCCATCTACCCATCGGCCTTGGCCCGATTCAAAAGTGATGCCAATCCAACCGGCTGTTGGGTATTGGGCAAAAAGCCAACTGTTCTTTTGTGCGTTCGTGATTATCACTAAGTCACTGCCATAAGGTGAAAGAGCGCTTCGTGCTGCAGGCCAGTCCAAGGACTGCTCAAGGCGGAAATGCCATTTCCCATCATTTGGATCTTGCGCTGTATTAGTGGGAAGAAGCAAACCGTTAGCCGTGTACTCGAAAGGCGACGCGAACACTTGAATTTGATTCAAATTCTTCAGTTGAGCGTAGGCTTCGCGAATGGTTCGTGAGAAAACCTGGCCCACACTTCCTACTCCGTCAGACGACCAATTTGTAGCCAGCAACGACGCAGTGAAAGTGCCGCCGGTACTGGAATACGCCTCCAACAGAGATGGCCCGTTGCTACTGCTTGCAACGCTGAAAACTATTTGTTTGTGTGAATTGATACCCAATACGAAACCGGTTTCATTAGTCGAAAGCGCAACCACGTTTGACTGCCAAATTCCTCCGTTGCTCGTGAACTCTAGGATGCGGCCTCTACTGTTTGTCGTTCCGCGCAACCCGACATAAATTCCTGCACTTGGCCGGTTCGTCAGTTGGCCGACGGCAATGGAGGTAATGCCAAACGGCCCGACATCGACCCGCTGCGTTGCCCAGCTTGCGGGGCCTTGGGTGAGCACCAACAGAAAGTTCGTGTTCGTGCCCAGATTGCCATCCGCGCCAATGACGATTTCCTCCGCGCCGAGGCCGTCGAGTTGCCCGGTGGCGATGCCGAAGTTCGAGACCGCGACGGGCACCGACAGGGACGCGAGGTTCGTGCCCGCCAGACCGAGGAGGTCGGGCTTGCTGGCCGCGTTCGTCGGGCTGCTGCCGGCGAGCCATTCCTGATAATTGCTCCAGCCATCGCCGTCGGTATCGGCGTAGGGACTGGCGTTGGTGAGGCCGTTCAGGAACTGCCAGAGCACCGGCAGACCGTTGGTTTCACTGGCGCGGGAAAGCACTGTCTGGCGGACAATGTTCCCGTTGCCATCGTAGGTGTAGGCAATGGCGATGCCGCGTGAATACTCCGCTCCGACCAGGCGGTCCTCGCGGTCGTAATAGAAGCGGTTGGTGTGCTGCCCTTCGTTGATCGCCTCATAAATGCTGGTGCCGGGTGCAAAGAATGGATTGCGCGGATCAAGCTGGTTGGTGTGCGTGAGGTTGTACTGATAAACTTGGCCGTAGGTGACGCCGGTGGTGCTAATCTCCACATTCGCGTCATTCACGAGTGGATTCAGGCCATGCTGTACCTCCCAGGCATCGGACATACCGTCGCCGTCCGTGTCGGCCTTGAGCGGGTCTGTGCCGCAAATGAACAGTTCATCGTAATCGCTCAGGCCATCGCCGTCCGTATCAATGGTGAGCGGATTGAGACCATAGAGGTACTTCTGGAGATAGGTAAGTTTATCGCCGGGCGGATGAGTGGTCGCATCCAAATTGCTATTCGGATTGAGACCATATTGAAGTTCCCACCAGTTCGGAATCCCATCGTTGTCGAAATCTCGAATATCGAGAACAGTGAGATACGCATTTGAGCTATTAAGAGTCATGGCGGCACCTGATACGGTTACCCGGTAATAGCCTTGATTGGTCAGAGCCAAGTTCGACAGACTCAAACTCTGAGTGGTCGCTCCCGGAACGATGGCACCATTGAAATACCACTGCAATGTATATGGCGAGATCGTTGTAAAGCCGACAGTCAACAGAAGATTAGTTCCGAGAAAGTTCGTTTGAGAGAGTAATTGTTTTGTAATCGAAATATTGTCGCTGTTCGCATCATTCAGAGTGTAAGCGATCGGGGCCGTAACGCCTGAGTAACCTTTAGCGTATTGGACTGCAATTCGTCCATCGCCTCCACTTCCACCTGCCTGTCCATTTGGAACTGCATCTGGACCGCCTGTTGCATTCACCAAGTTTGTTCCGAGAATTCCGGTCCCTACTTTCAATAGGATTGAGCCGCCACTGCCAGAGCCACCGTAATTGGCAGGGCCTCCCCCAATCGCCTGTAGCCCGCCCTGCACATTTAGAAAACCAGCATTAAGGACAATTGCTCCACCGCCGCTCGCTCCATTGTTCAAGTACACACCTCCGCCGCCGCCACTTCCGAGATAAACCGTGTCTAGCGCCACGGTGCCGTACGTTCCTCCGCCGATTCCTTTGGAACAGTAGTTGCAGGTATCATTCCCATTTCTTCCCATTGTTCCATAGCCACCACCCCCACCGCTTCCCAAGGTGCTACCTGTGAACCCCCCGCCGCCACCACCGGAATTAGCCGCTTGGCTGCCAGGGTAAGATTCACCTTGGATGCCTACATATCTGTCACCTTGAATAATGCCGGCACCACCTCGATAACCGATCCCGTTTGCAGCGACTGTCGATCCTGAAGCAACAAACAATGCACCTTGGACCTTGAGCGTAATCCGACCACCGATGCTCCCGTCCCACGGATTCGCCGTGAGGGTTGCGCCGTTGGTAATGGTTAGATTCGTGAAGTTTGGAACCGCGTTGGTGTCAGCCGGATTGTATTGCGCCGGATCGGTGAGCAGACGGACGGTTTGATAGAGCTGCTCAATGGTCGCGTTGGTCGTTAGTGTGTATGCACCATGTCGGCCATCGCCATAATCCCAAGCTTGAAGAGCGGACGGAAGGCAGACCAACAGGAGCCAAGCGGCGAAGGCAAAGCTCCGGCGGAAGCTTGACCATTCAGAAGCCGGCGTGACGGGCGGGGAAAGTCTGACACTTGAGTTTTTCATGCGTGGTGGGTAGCGTCGGGAACATGAGCACGAAGGCCGAAGCCGTTTTGGAACAGATCAGGGCGCTTTCCCCCGAGGAGCAGCGCGAAGTGATGGAATCTTGGCAGCAACCCGCCGAGTACAGTGTCACTGCCCGGAGGCAAAGAGTGCGACAGGGGCGCGGATTGCTGGCCGGCAGCGGATTGCTGGAGGCCTTGCTCGCCGACCGGGCGAAGGAGCGTGCGCGTGGATAAGGTCGCTCTTCTGGACACCTCCGCGTGGCTCACCTGGGCGCAGGACGAACCCGGTGCGGATGAGGTTGAGGCGTATTTCGAGGAGGCCCTGGACGCCAGAGCCACACTCCATTCCTCCTTTGTTTCGCTCACCGAACTGGAATACATCACGACGCAGAAATTCGGCGGGAGCAAGGCCGTGGAACTGCTCGAATCTGTGGAGGACAAGCCCGTGCAATGGCACCAGTCGGACCGGGATCTGTGTGGCGAGGCCGCGAAGCCGAAGGCGGCGCACAAGGTTTCTTTCGCCGATGCGTTCGTGGCGGCGACGGCGCTGAGACTGGACGCCACGCTCGTCCACAAAGACCCGGAGTTCGGTGCGCTCCAAAACATCCTGAAGCTGCATCGACTGCCGCCGAAGTCCGGGGCGGCGAAGTAGGGAAGGTCCGCAGTGTTGGTGGCCAGGAGCGCGGCATTCATGCCGCAGGGATGTTCGAAGGAAATGGGGTGTCCCGAGGTCATGGTGCTGCCGCACATTTCTGCGGGCTGAAGTCCGCGCGCCGGGGCCGCGGGACAGAGCGCGGGCCTCCTACCGGCCGGGGGTGGGATTGAGTGGGTGCGTCCGGCTTTAGGGAGGCTTTCCCCGTGCGGACCCGCGGCGGGCGGGACGCTCGCGCGCCGGGTGTGGACTGGCACGAGGGTTTTCATGCGGCGGGGGTGACGGGGTGATGGGCGAGTGGTCATGGTCGGCTGCCTCCACCGGAACTGCTGCCATTTGAGCTTCTTCCACCCGTGGTTTTGCCCGTTGAGTTTCCTCTATTCTGAGATCCAGGGGGAGGATTGGCGCGAGGGAGATTCAAGGACGCACCAGCGTAGATCACATTGGGGTTGGAGATTTGCGGATTGGCCGCCAACAAGGCACCCACAGTGGTCCCGTTTGCCTTGGCGATGCCTGATAAAGTAGCACCGCTCTGAATAGTGATTTTGCTGCCGCCGCCTCCACCGCCGCTGGTAGTGCCCGAACTCACTGGGGCCGGGCTGTTGTTGGCAACTCCTTGAGATGAATTCAAGTTTGCAGCGTAACCGCTTGCATCCGCCGAGGTGCGGGTGGTCCCAGTTTGTGAAGGGCTTTGTTGCCGATTGAGTAGATACCGAAGTTGCTCGCTTGCCGGTTGAATTACATGAGTATCATACAATTGGAGGAATGCCTTTACTCCGCCGTAGATAGCGCCTCCTGCTTTACCGCCCGCTACTTCTCCAAGCGTCGCTGCTGCGACCATTCTCGATGGATCACCAGCACCAATCACGGTGCGAACATATTTATAAGTCTTTTTAGCGGTACTTCCCGCCGAAAGAAGTTCGAATGATGCTTCCGTGATGTCGTTACCCGCCTCTTCATCTAACCCCATCCCGACAGGAATGGTGGAAAGGATATCCTTATATGCACCCTCAAAAGCGCCCTCCACCATCCCGGCGAAAAAGCCACCGCCGAACGCAAGTACGTGAGCTGGCGTCTCCCCTTTGGGGTCACCCCATAACAGTGGATTCCCGTTCCCGTAGCCATACGCCATCGGTTTCCACCCCGGCCCAATCTTTTTCACGGGGTCAGTCGAAAGGAACACTCCCGCATCCGCCGAATAGTAGCGTGCCCGCATGAAGTAGAGGCCGGGCAACTCTTCCATCACGCCCTGGCTGCCCACGAAGCGGTACGGATTGGAGATTTGAGACGGCAGGTTGGTTGAGCCGAGGCTGCGGCCGTAGGGGGTGTAGGCATATTGTGCCACGTTCGTTCCGCCGCCGTCCGTCACGGAGATGATATTGGCCTGAGCATCGGCGTGGTAACAGAGGATGTTGTTGGAGGTGTCAATCCGGTAGCAGAGGTCGGGGCCGTGAATGTAGTAGGCCGTGATTTGGCCGGTGGCGGTGGTGTCGCACAAGATGCGCTCCATGCCGCCGGACAGGTCGAGGACATAGCGCGTTTCCACGCCATCCACCTGGCGCGCGATGCGGCGGCCCATGGCATCATAGCGGTTGGCAATCGTGACGTTGGTCGAGCCGCTGTTCCAAGCGATGCTGGTGGTGCGGTTGTCCTCGTCGTAAGTCAGCCGCCAGCTCTGCCCGCCGCCAGCGGCATTCGTCAGGTTGCCGCTCGGGTCGTATTGGTAGGTGTAATTATTGGTAGGGTGCAATACGTTCAACCGGTTCGTAATCCGTCCCGCCGCCGTGAAGCGCGAGGTTTCATCCGTGACCGCTGGCAGGGGCCAGGAGAAGGTGCCGCGCTCGGAGCTGCCGATCGTGTTGCCATTGCGGTCGTAGGCATAGGTCAGAGCCATGTTCAGAGCATTGGTGTTGGGAGTTGCGGGGGAGCAACTGAGGCTGGTGAGCCGGCCGGCACTGTCAAAGGAGTTGGTTTGAATCAGACCGTTGGGATAGGTGCGGGAGATCAGGCGACCGGCCCGGTCGTAGGTGTATTGCAGTTGCCGGCCCGCCCAGTCCACCTGGTTCGTCAGGCGGCTGATGGCATCGTAGCGGTTGGTGAGAACGCGGTTGCCGGGATAGGTGCGGGTCACAATACGGCTAAGGGCATCAAAACCGTAGTCCAAGGCGACGCCATGCGGGTCCACGACGTGCGTCACACGGTCGAGCGGGTCGTAGGTGAGCCGGGTGGTGGCCGCTCCTACGCCGTTCAAGCGGCGAGAAATGACACGCGGATTGTCGTTGTCATCGTAGTCGTAGCTGTCCTCCCGTCCGGTGTTCAGCGAGAGAGAGGTGACGCGGCCAGCCGGATCGTATTCCCGGGTGCGCAGCGTGCCATTGGGGTCCTGCTGGGTCTTGAGGCGCAGGAGCGCGTCATAGGTGTAATCCCACTGCTTCCCGTCCTGATTCCGCTCTGACCGGCGCTCATTGCGCGAGCCATAGGTCATCACGTAACGGCCATTCAGCGCGTCGGTGATGTTGGTAATGTTCGCATTGCCGTCGTAGTCGTAGCGCCAGACGAACTTCTCGGGGTCGGTCCATTTTACCAGGCGTCCTCGGCCATCGTATTCGTGGGTGGAGGGAAAGCCGTTGGGGCTGGTGACCTGCTGGATGCGGCCGGCCGGATCGTAGGTGGTCCGCTTGGTGTTGCCTTGCGGATCGGTCTCGCCCACCACCCGGTTCAGGCGGTCATAGGTCTTGGACCAGCGCTGGCCCACGGGGTCGATCATGACCGTGAGATTGCCATTGGCATCATACTGGTTGGAGACGGTGTTTCCGGCGGCGTCTGACACGGCGATGAGGCGGTTGGCCGAGTCGTAGTAATTGGAACTGGCATTGCCCAGCGGATCCATCGAGCGGTCGAGCTTGCCGCGCAGGGTGAAGAAGCTCGTCCAGGTGTTTCCCATGCGATTGGTGGTGGCAATGCGCTGATTGGCGGCATCATAAGTGTAGAAGGTGTACTCCCCCTTGCCGTCGGACTCGGCGAGCAGGTTGCCGCTGGCATCCCGGCGCTTGGTAAAGGTCCGGTTCAAAGGGTCAACGGTCTGAACCAATTGGCCGTTGAGATCGTAGGCGAACTGAGCACTGTCATTGAACGGATTGATCTCGCTCAGTTTCCAACCCAACTCGTTCACGATAAATTGCCAGGTGTTCGTGGCCGGGTCGGTGCGGGCGATGAGGAAGCCGTTGGTGTCGTAAGTGAAGCGGCTGGTGTTGCCGTTGGCGTCCGTGGAGGTGAGTGCCAGCCCATTCGTCGCGTAAGTGTAGGTGACGAGCGTGCCGATGCCGTCGTAGTGGCGGAGCAGATTGCCGCGCGCGGCGTCATAGACGTAGTAATTCGTCCAACCGAGCGGGTTCACCTCGTTCGTCGCCTTGTTGAAGACGGGATGAAAGCTCCAGCGCCAGACTTCGCCCAAGGCGTTGGTTTTGACGATGACATTGGCGCGGTTGTCGTAGCCGAAGAAAGTCTGCCAACCGAGCGGTTCGGTGATGGAAACTCGGTTCCCAGCGGCATCGTAAGTGTGGCGGGTGGTCTGCCCGAGCGGGTCGGTCTGGGAAAGCAGGCGGTGCTTGCGGTCGTAAGTCTCGACCCAGGAGTTGGTGCCGGGATCGACGTGGGTGATCTGGCGTTTGCCGGGCGAGCCATACTTGGTGACGGTGGCGCGGCCAAGGGCATCCAACTGGTTCGTCTTCCGGCCATACTGATCGTATTGCACCGTGGTGTTCGTGAAGCCACGCGGGTCAAGGATGCGCTCCAGCAGGCCGTTGGTGTTGTAGGTAAATTGCCACTGGGTGTTGACGTTGGTGTAGAGGCCGGAGGTGTTGGTGAAGCTTTGCGAGATAAGCCGGTTGGTGGCGTCGTAGCCGAAGTTCACCAGCCAGGCCGAAGGTCCGTTGGTGAAGGCGAGGCCCGTGAGCAATCCGCCGGCGTTGTAAGTGAAATCGTAAACGCCCCGGACGGTGTCCACGACCTGGGTGATGACGCCGATGGTTTCATTCCAATGCAGTGCAACGGTGTTGGTGTTGTAGTCGCGGATGGACAGGAGGCGTCCGCGCATGACAGCCGGACCGGCTCCCGGTGATTTGAAGGTGTAAATGAGGCGTTCCGCTGTAATCCACTGATAGGTTGTGATGGTTGGCGAACTGAGTTCCCCTTTGTATTCCTTGCTCCGCGCGGCGAACTCCCCGGTGTTGATGTCCCGGTCCCAAGTTTCGATCGCGCCATTCCACAACATCAAGCCAACGGTGTCCGTATCCGACAAAGGGGAGAAGCAGCTATTCCGCAAGGTTTTACCGAAGTCGCGACGGGCCAGCGGGTTGGAGCAGATTCGGTTTAGGGGGAGATTCCTTTTCGCTTGCCGTGGCCGCCACCGCCGCTATCTTGGCCTGATTAGTGGCTAAGATATACCAGTTGCGCCGGA
>CAMAUZ010000132.1 GCA_945861535.1 Akkermansia muciniphila
CTCCGCTGGTTTGCGCCACGATCCCCGCGACGGCGCACGCGACGCCCAGTCCCACCAGCACAAAACTGGGCGGCGGCAAATCCCGCCGCACCCGCAGCCGCCCGCCGAGGACCCCCGCGAGCACCGCGATTTCGGCGACGAACAAACCGTCGCCCAGCGCGGTCGCGCCGAGCGTATGTGTGACAACATTCGCCAGAAACAGTGCGAGCAAAGGAAACACGCGGCTTGCCGGCAGCGGTGCGGTCTCGACCAAACGCGGGAACGCCGTGCCGAGAAAACCGAGGAGGAAACCGCCGAAGAAGCCTTGAATCATCAGCCGCGCGTGGCGCAGGCCGGGGTAGTCGGTCATCCACCCCGACAGCACCAGCGGCCACAGCAGCACGCCGACCAAGCCCGCGAGTACGGCGGCGGGAAAGAACAGCCGGAACGGCTCCTCATGCAGGTCGGCGAAGGTCACGCGCGGCGTGTCGGACCGGCCCGCCGCCGCGGCCTGTCGCCGGGCCTGGCGCGGGCAGCGGGGCGCAGAGGTGGGTGCGGGTGCGTCGGAGTCGCTCATGGCGGGAAGCTCAAAGTTCAAAGCCCAAAGCTCAAGGGAAGACTCCAAGGATCAAGCTCCAGGGATCATGCGTTTGGGCGGATCGTCGATCTGCCCCCCGCGTAGCGCAGACTTCCAAGTCTGCTGTGTCGCGGGTTTCCAAACCCGCCGAACGTCCGGTCGCCCGCAGCGCCTCGGCTTGTCCCCCGCGCCCAAAACCCAGTGGCCGCCGCCGATTTGGAAATCGGCGACACAGCAGGTTTGGAAACCTGCGCTACCAGCACGCGCGGCCCGCGGCTGCAAACGGACCGTGAAATATCCCCGCATCGCACTCCTCTTAAACTCTGAACGTTGAACGTTGAGCGTTGAACGTTGAACGTTGAACGTTGAACGTTTCCCCTTGGTTCCTTCCCTTGAGCTTTGAGCTTTATCCTTTGAGCTTTCGCGCGCCGCGCGCGACCGCTTCCCTTCCGCCGCAAAATGGCTAGCCTCGCCCCATGGCCGACCCGACCCCCGAATTCCTGGATCCGTTTGACGAGTGCGCGTGGCTGCCCGCGCGCGAGTTGTTCCGTCGCCTGGGCTACGAGCCGCTGCCGCCCGCCGCGGTGGATGATTTTCAACTGCGCGGCCGCCTCTGGGAATTCATCCACGCGCTGGCGGGGCGGCGGTTTTATCTGCGCGACAGCAATCATCTCAGCGACCGCGAGCTGTATGTCTGGCTGCACGACCGCTGGTTCGGCGAGGAGGTCGCGGATATTCCGTTCACGGCCGGCTGGAACTGTCATGTCTGCGTGCTCGACCCGGAGATCGCCGACGCGCGCGAGACGCAAATCTGGCTGCGCTACTTTGCCACCGAGCAGGAACGTGCCGCGTGGGCCGCGCTGAATCCGCACACGCCATTGCCACCGCACCAGACCGCGCCGCACGATCGCGACCGCTGGCTGCCCGAGCCGCCGGGTTTCCGCGCCGCCGACGTGGACGGAGCCGCGGATTTTCCCGGCCCCGAGGACGTGGACGAAGACGACGAGGAGGCGACCGACGGAGACGATCCGCTGGGATTGCAACAGGCCGACGCGGACATCCGTGCGCAGAAGTGGCGGGAGGAATCCGCCGCCCGCACCGGGGGCGAGGAATCCGGCGGCTGGCAGCGGCCCGCCGACAAACTCCAGAGCGCCCAGATTCCGCTGTTGCCGCCCGCCGAACTCACCGACGAGACCCTGACCGCGCAGCTCTGGCAGCTTCTGCACAACCTCTATTGCACCGGTTTCTACGTGCTGCACTCCGATCATCTCAGCGACGCGGAACTCTACGGGGAACTGTGGCGGCGCGGGCTGCGCGACGAGGCGTTGCTGCCGGGAAAATGCCGCAATGGCGGCTGGTTCCACGATTTCGTCGGCAGCGGCAGCGATGAACATCAGGCGATCTACCTCCGCTATCACGCCACCGACGAAGAGCGGGAACGCCACCTCCGTGACTGGCCGGACGACCCACTGCCTCCCAAAACTCCGCGCCCGTTTAACCGCGACTGGCGGCTGCCCAAGGGGCCGTTTTAAGCGTGCAGTGGGCCGCAAAAACGGCGGCCAAGTTGAAACCCGGGATCCGCGGAGGACACGAATGCAGGCGGTGCAAACGAACGACGCGGGTCGCCTGGTCGACGGCGGAAGCCGGCAGTCAGGCAGTAATCGGCGTGGTCGTGAAAGCGCGCGCCCTTGCTCTCCGCCTCGAGGTGTGGCTGCGCGATGCGGCGGTGAAGCAGGTCGCGCTCCGGTCGCCCCAGGCCCGGATATTTCATGCTCATTCTGTAGCGCAGGCTTCCAAGCCTGCTGTGTCGCGGGTTTCTAAACCCGCCGCGCGCTCGGCGAGGCCGACACACTGCCGACTTGGAAGTCGGCGACACAGCAGGTTTGGAAACCTGCGCTACAAGGGCGGACGGCCTGCGGCTCCGATGGGACAATGAAATATCCCGGCTGGCGCTTGGTTTCCCTCAACCGGGAGATAGCTGTTGGAAGCTGGAAACCACGGCTAAACACCGATAATCACCGATCAAAACCGCTGCTGCCTGCGGCGCTCCGTGAGTGAACCTTGGGCTTGTCGGGATGAGTTTTCTTTTCGTGTCTTTCGGGCCGTTCGCGGTTCGCCTCACCTGCCGGTTCCCAGTTGAAACGACTTGGTTGCAGGGCGCTTGGTCGTTGCCGTCCGCCGGGATTTCATAGCATCGCTTCGGGGGGGACGCTCGCTTGGTGGCGACGTGGGACGAAACCGGGAGGCGTCCGATTTTCCGCTATTGCTTCGGCGTTGGAGCGGGGATGGGCGCGAGGATGTCGGGCGCGGCGTCGGACGGCGGCGGGGTGGGGAAATTGCCGAAGAGCTGGAACAGGATCGGTCCGCCGGTGCGCAGGAGGAGCGGCAGCAGTTTCACCTGGAGATCGCGCGTGTCGCGGATGCCGGTGATGACCTCATTGGTCACGCCGAGCGCGAACTCGCGCGAGTTGGCGGGTTGCTGGAGGTCGGTTTGTTTTATTTTGCCGAGCGTGAGTTTGAGCGTGTCGATGCCGGCGAATTCGAGTCGGTCATCGCGGTTGCCGGCGGTGCGCGGGACCTGATTGGTGAGCGCGCTGGCATCGAACTGGGGCAGGGGACCGAGGTTCGGGCGACCGGCCCCGCTCTGGACGAGATTGAGTTCGGCGAGGTGGAGGCGGATGACTTTGAAATGAAGCTGGCGCTGCGCGAGGGCCGGCCGGTCGAGTTCAAAGTGGATCTCGGGCAGGTCGAGGAAGGGGCCGCCGCCCAGCGCGGCGGTGTTGTAGAGCTTGAAGTTCTCGATGGTGACGCGCGAGTTCAGGAGGCTGAGATTCAGGCGGCCAATCTTCAGCTCGCGGCCGGTTCGTTCGCGGACGCTATTTTCCAAGACCGATTTTAGGATCGTGTCCAAGAGCAGCACGCCGGCCACCAAGAGGACGAGGAACACGAGCAGCAGCCCGGCCATCCAGCGGAGCAGCAAGCGCATCGGGCTGCGGCGGGCCGGCGGGATTGTCGGGGCCGGCGGGATCGATCCAGGTGGCGGCGGCGGCGAGTGGCTCACAGCGGGATGTCTTCGGGGCGCACTTCCAAGCACTCATCCTGATCTTCCCAGACGGCGGTCGGATAGAGTTCGAGGAGTCTTGGGGCGAGTTCGCGGCCGAAGCGGCCCAGCAGTTTTTCCGACGCGACGGCGGCCTGTTCGAAGGCGCGGTCGTAGTTGCCGATGGGCTTGCGGCGATGGTCTTCCCAGTGCGCCACGGCGTGGACGGGCGCGTATTCTTCCGCCCATTGTTTGAGCGGGGTCTGGAGTTCGGCGGGGAGGTCGGCGAACTCGACGGCGGTGCCCGAGCAGTGCTGACAGATCAGGCCGGCCTCGAGAATATCGCGCGTGAGCAGCGGGAGCAGCGGCGCGCGGCAGCAGGTGGCTTCGGTGTAGCCGTGGGGGGAGGAAACCAGGCGCTTGAGCCAGATCTGGCGGTCGTGGCCTTGGATCGCCGCCAGCCGATAGGCGCCGATGAGCGGATGCGAGTACCGCCACACGCGCCCCTTGAACTGACCGAGCGTCTGGGCCATCCAGCGCGCCAGCGACAGGTCGTCGAAATCGCGGAAAATCGTCCCGTATTCCTGCCACAGGAGGTCGAGGGGGGAGTCGGATTGGTCAGACATTGGGACCACAGTGCGGCTTCCGATTCAAAGTTCAAGGGACAAGTCCGGGACGGTGGGGGGCGGGGGCAAAACGATTTCTAATCACTTTCCCCGCCTCCGCGGGTGGCCTAGGGTCGGGGGATGGATTGGCAAGCAGCGGCCACCTGGGCCATCATCGCGATTACCGTCGGCTTGTTTCTGCGCCGGTTGGTGCGGCGGCGCGGGGCGTTGCCGGCGGGAGGCGGCGGGTGCGGGTGCGCGGGCGGGGCGGGGAACAAGTCGTCGATTGTGGTGTGTGGGAAGAAGGGGGAGCGGCCGCGGGTGATTGTGAAGGCGAAATAGGTTTCAGGCGGGTGGGTTTTCTTCCGATGCAACGGGCAAGAAGCAAATGAGCAAATCGAGTCCATCGAGCAGTTTTGGCCGGGTGTCGGGGGCAGGAGCGGTGCGTCCCACGACCGCCGTGACGCTGTGGGTGCCGAACACGGATGTGTATGTCACGGACATCGGCGTGGTGGTTCACGTCGAGATCGCCGGGGTACACAAGGAGGACATGCAGTTGGTGATGGAGGGTGATTTGCTCAAGATCAGCGGCCACCGGCAGGACACCAACCGGCCGGCCAAGTGCAAGTTCCAGATGATGGAGATCAATTACGGCCCGTTTGAAACCGTGATCGAACTGCCGCCGGGCTACGATCTGTCGCAAGCCCGGGCTTCGTATCAGAACGGTTTTCTGCGGATCGAAGTTCCTCCGTTGACCGCGGGCGATACGGATGCGGCCGCCAAGGCCTGAGCCGGTCGGTTTCCCGTGAGCGAGAGTGAGAAAACTTTGAGGCACCCCCATGACCCCACCCGAATCAGAATTCATCGACATCCTGCGCCAGCAGAGTGAAGAGCACGAGGCGATCGCGCCCAAGCAAGCGCCGCGCGCGCTGCCGCGGCAACTGCCGATCCTCGGTTTGTCGGACATCGTCATTTTTCCCGGGATGATTTCGCCGCTGCTGGTGGAGACGCAGCAGAGCATTCAGTTGGTGGACGAGGTGGTGGCGGGGGACCGTTTCATTGGCCTGGTGCTGCAACGACGGCCCGATGTGGAGAATCCGTTGCCCGAGCATCTGTGGGAGTACGGCTGCCTGGCGCGGGTGACGAAGATGCTGAAATTCCCGGACAACACGGTGCGGATTTTGGTCGAGGGGCTGCATCGTTTTCGCATCGCCGGTTACGCGAGCACCGAGCCGTATCTGTGTGCGCGGGTCGATGTGTTGCCGGAGGTCGAGGAGGAGACGCTGGAACTGAAGGCGGTGGCGCGGAAGGCGCAGAATCAGTTCAAGGAGATCATGAACCTGTCGCCGGCGATTTCCGAGCAGGTGAAGGTCTCGGTGCTCAATGCGGAGAATTCGTCCGCGCTGTCGGACCTGATCGCGGCCAATCTCAATCTCAATCTTGAGGAGCGGCAGGAACTGCTGCAGATGGCCGGGGTCAAGGCGCGCCTGTCGCGGTTGCTGCCGCTGCTCGGGCGCGAGGTCGAGGTGCTGAACATCGGCTCGAAGATTCAGAACGACGTCGCCAGCGCGATGTCCAAGAGCCAGCGCGAGTTTTTCCTGCGCGAGCAGATGCGGGCCATCCAGCGCGAGCTGGGCGAGGGCGAGGCGGGGCCGGGCGAGGTGGACAATCTGCGGCTGCTGATCGAGAAAAACCAACTGCCCGAGGAGATCAAGAAGGTCGCGCTCAAGGAACTGGACCGGCTCAAGCAAACGCCGCCGGCGGTGGCCGAATACACGGTCACGCGCAATTATCTCGACTGGCTGGTGACAGTGCCGTGGTCGCGGTCCACCACGGACACGCTGGATCTGGCGGCGGCGGAACGCATTTTTGACGAGCAGCATTTCGGGTTGAAAAAGGTGAAGGACCGGCTGCTGGAATTTCTCGCGGTCATCCAGCTCAAGAACAATCTCAAAGGCCCGATCCTGTGCCTGGCCGGGCCGCCGGGCGTGGGTAAGACGTCGCTCGGCAAGAGCGTGGCGGACGCGCTGGGGCGGAAGTTTGCGCGCATCTCGCTGGGTGGCATGCGGGACGAGGCGGAGATTCGCGGGCATCGCCGCACCTATGTCGGCGCGATGCCGGGGCGCATCATTCAAACGCTGCGGCGGTTGGAGACGAACAATCCGGTGCTGCTGCTGGACGAGCTCGACAAGATCGGCTCGGACTTCCGCGGCGACCCGGCGTCGGCGTTGCTCGAAGTGCTCGATCCCCAGCAGAACAAGACCTTTCTCGACAACTACCTCGATCTGCCGTTCGACCTGTCGCGGGTGATTTTCATCACGACCGCGAACTGGCTGGACCCGATCAACGTGGCGTTGCGTGACCGGCTCGAGGTGATCGAGCTGCCGAGCTACACCACGCCCGAGAAGTTGCAGATCGCGCGCCGGCATCTCGCGCCGCGCCAGCTCGAGGAGCACGGGCTGAAGCCGAAGCAGGTGCGGTTTCCCGACAAGACGTTGCAACGGTTGATCCAAGATTACACGCGCGAGGCCGGGTGCCGGCAGCTCGAGCGCGAGCTGGGATCGCTCGCGAGAAAAGCGGCGCGGCAGGTGGTGGCCAATCCGGAGAACACGGCGCCGATCACGATCACTCCCGACGCGCTGCGGGATTATCTGGGCGCGGCGAAGTTTGAGCGGCAGGCGGCGGAGTCGATCACGGAACTGGGCATCGCGACCGGGCTGGCGTGGACGCCGGTGGGCGGGGAGATTTTGTTCATCGAGGCCACGCGGATGCCGGGGAAGGGGACCTTGACGCTCACCGGATCGCTGGGCGACGTGATGAAAGAGAGCGCGCAGACGGCGCTGAGTTATCTGCGCAGCCAGGCCAAGGCGCTGAAGATTGATTTGTCCGATTACGATCGTTTCGACATTCACGTGCATGTGCCCGCCGGGGCGACGCCGAAGGATGGGCCGAGCGCCGGGGTCACGCTGGTGGTGGCGTTGGCGTCGCTGTTCACGCAGCGGCGGGTGCGGTCCGTGGTGGCGATGACGGGGGAAATCAGTTTGCGAGGTCGGGTCTTGCCAGTCGGCGGGGTCAAGGAGAAGGTGCTGGCCGCCGCTCGGGCCGGGATCAAGGAAGTGATCCTGCCCGCGCAGAACCGCAAAGACTGGGACGAGGTTCCGGTCGAGGTGCGCGAGAAGATGAAGGCTCACTTCGTCAGCCGTGTCGCCGAGTTGCTGCCAGCGGCCCTGGCCTGAGATGAAAACGAAATGTGGTGTGGTCCTGTCCCTCGCGACGGGAGCAGTTGTGTGGCTGGCGGTCGCGGTGGCTGCGGCGGTGGCCGCAGATCCGGGAGGCAGCCCCTTCAGTCAGGAGCGCTTGGAAGGCCGCGCGCTGGCCAACTCGATCGTGGCGCAAAAACCCACCGAAGGAAACAGCCTGACCGGCAGCCTCAAGGTTCGCCCGGCGACCGGCAAGCGGGTGGAGATTCCCATCAAGTTCCAGACGCTCGTCACCGCGACGAACTGGCAGAACTTGTATCTCATGCACGATACGGGCAACAACCGCGCGGCCCTGCTGACGGTCATCCACGCGCCGCCGCGGCCGAATCTATTCGTGCTCGCGACCATCGCGGGCACGGGCGGCGAAACCGAACAGGTCACGCAACTGACCGGGAATCAGGCGATGATCCCGTTCGCCGGTTCGGACTTTTGGGTGATTGACCTGGGGCTGGAATTTTTTCACTGGCCCGTCCAACGGGTGATCAAGAAGGAAAAGGTCAATCGCATGGCCTGCAGCGTCCTGGAAAGCACGAACCCCAAACCGGCGCCGGGGGCCTACCGCCGGGTGGTCTCCTGGGTGGACACGGAGACGCTCGGCATCGTGAAGGCGGAGGCCTACGACGCGAACGACAAGCTGTTCAAGACGTTTACGCCGAAAAAATTCAAGAAGGTCAATGGGCGCTGGCAGTTGAAGGAGATGGAAATCATCAACGAACGCGCCGACTCGCGGACGACCATCGCGTTTGATCTGCCGGATGAGTAGGTCGTATGGACGGCTGGGGCGACACGCTCTGGACGGGGTTGCGCTGGGCCTTGTTTTTTGCGGCCGTGAGTTGGGTGGGGCATCGCTGGCTTCGTCGTTGCCGGGATTGGCGGAGCAGGCTCCGGCTGGTGCAGTGGTCTGTCACCGGCATGGTGGTGGGGTTGTACTGCTTGGACCGGGTCTTTGAATCGCTCGGATACCGTGCGCGGGGAACCGATACTTTCATCGGCTACGCGTTGGTGCTGGTGGTCGTGTGGTTGCCCAGCCTTTATGTCGTGCGGGAGCATGTAGCCGATGCGGTGGCGCGGTTTCTTACCAGTTTCTACGATGGCGGCGGGCGGGAGATTGAGCCGCGGCCGGTCTATTCGCGGGCCAAGGCGTTGATGTTTCGGAGCCAGATTCCCGAGGCCGTGGCGGAAATTCGGCAGCAGTTGGAAAAATTCCCGACGGACTACGAAGGCCAGTTGTTTCTGGCCGAACTGCAGGCCGGTCATCTGAACGACCTTCCCGCCGCGCAGCTCACCATCCAACGCCTGCTCGACCAGCCGGACCACGCCCCGGCGCAGCTCGCCGCTGCCCTCACCACGCTGGCGGAATGGCATCTCAAATATTCCCAGGACCCCGTCGCCGCGCGCGCGGAGCTGGAGAAAATTTCCGCGCGATTTCCCGGCACCCAGGTCGCGCAGATCGCCGAGCAGCGGCTGGCCAGCCTGCCTTCGGTGGACCAGGTCATGGAGGCCCACGATCGGCGGAAAGTGAGAATCGAGGACCGCGCGCAGCCGTATGCGATGGGCCACCCGCAGGTGCAGATGCCGGTGGCGGACACCCCCGCGGAGGCCGAGCAAAAGCTGCTGCAACGGCTGGAGCGCTATCCGCGTGACAACGTGACGCGCGAGCAGCTCGTGCTGCTCTATGCCGACCACTTCGAGCGGCTGGACTGGGCCACGCGGCAGTTGGAAATCATGATTGCCGCGCCCAATCAGCAGCCGCGCGAGGTGGTGGGCTGGATCGAGCGGATCGCGGATTTGCAGCAGCGGTTTGGCGCGGAGAAGCGGGACGTGCGGCGGACGTTGCAGCGGATCATCGAGCGGTTTCCCGATTCCGCCGGGGCCGCGCGCGCGCAGAACCGCCTCTTCCGCCTCGGGGAGTAAACGGACTGAAGGGCAGGCTCCCGAAAAACAAAAGAGCCAGGGAAATCCCTGGCTCTGCGGTTGGCTGAAATACGGCTGCGGCTTACTTGAGATGCAGCGCGGCCTGCTTGTCCAGCTCGGACGCGAGATCAATGTCAACGCCACCCGCCTTGGTGCGGACCTGTGTGACGATTTCCGAGACGGTCGGCTCGACCTGATCCACGGACACCCAGACCGTGCGGGTATCGACCTTGGCCACCAGCGTGTGGTTGATCGTGTTCTCGGCGACCAGAATTCCGTTGTTGCTCAGGGTGACTTTGGCCGCCTCGAAGACCTGTTCGACCGAGCGTTCGTAGCGGCTGATGATCTTGTCCTTGCGGAAGGGGACGGCCGCGCGGTAACGACCATCCAACGTGTTGATGCAGCCGGACGCCGCGACCAACACTGCGCTCAATCCGAACAAGGCCAGCAGGTTCATTTTCATTTCGGCGCTATGCAACCGGAGCACGTCGTGAGCGTCAAGCTTGAACGCCCCGTGTGAACGAAAGGGGGCGCATCTCAGTTTCTTGCAAGGATCGGTGCGCGTTGGCGCCGTCCCGGAAAGCGGCCAAGGCGTGCGGAGGTTCCGGTGCTGTGGGGCAGGCTTCCAGCCTGCCAGTTCGGGCGGCATCCTGCCGCCCGTTCCCAACGGCCGACGGCGGGGCGGGTGACCGGGTGGGAACACGGGGCAGGGATGCCCCGTGAACTGGCAGGCAAGGATGCCTGCCCCACACGCGCAGTGCGGGAGCCAGACCGTCTGCCAGAAACTGAGATGCGCCCAACGAAAGGCCGCCGCAGGGCCGCGCCCAGCCTTGTTGGAGACGACCTGAGGCGAAATCAAGCGCCCGTACGGCGCAGCATGGAGCCGGCGTACTCGTTAGTCGGAGTGGCGGCGGAGAACATAAACGCCGACCATTTCGGGCAATTGTCCCAGGCCCTGCTCACGTTTCGACGCGACAAGAACCGGGCGCCGAGCGATTGGCAGGAGTTGCTTGCCACGGGGTACCTCAGGCAGATGCCCAGACCTCCCGTGGGAAGGCCGTCCACCTTCGCCCCGATCAGCCTCGATGTCCGCCTGGTGCTCTGGCAGTCGGAAGTGTTGAACTGAGCCGCCGCCCGGCGCTGCGGCGTCTGGCACCGACGCTACCCCGGTGTTCGGGGCATGCTTACTCTTGGGAGTTTCGTTCGTGATTCGGACCCCCTTTGCCTGAACTTTGGAGCATCATCAAAGGCAATTTCTCATCAGTCGAAAATCCGCAGGCGAGATGACCGATGAAGCACCCGATTACCACTGCCCATGCAGATACGGTGGCAGCCACCAATCGGGGACGGTGTTTCGGAAGGGCCGAACCGCGTGGTGAACCGCTGTTCCCGTGCCGTTCGCGGCCCGATTCAGCGGCCGTTTTTTGGAATTAACTCAACCCGGGAACAGCTTCGCTTCCCATACCCGCTCGATCAGCCAGCCAACCGCAATCAGCAGAATCACCATCGATCCGCCGGTCGCCAGCGCCCGTTGGTAAAAGGTCGTGGCGCGCAGACGGAAGGCCACCGGGAGGAACACGGACACGATCACCAACTGTCCGCCTTCGACGCCGAGGTTGAAGGCCGCCAGCGTTGACCACAGGTTCTCGCGCCGCAATCCCAGTTCCCCCAACGCGCTCGCGAAACCCAATCCATGCACCAGTCCGAACACGAACGTGACCGTCCATTCGCGTCCGCGGAAAAACGGCCGGAGATTGTTCGCCGCCACGAGCATCACCGACGCCGCGATGGCCGACTCGACCCAGCGCGACGGCAGGTTCACGACCTGCAGCGCCGCGAGCGAGAGCGTGATCGAGTGCGCGAGCGTGAAGGCGGTGACGATTTTCACCACGTTCACCAGCGCCGGACGGAACCGTTCCACGCCCAGCCAGCGATCCTCCGAGCGCCGCAGCACCGCCGGCAGCAGCAGTGCCAGCAGAAACAAAACGTGATCGTACCCGGTCCAGATATGCCGCACGCCCTCGCGGAAAAACGCCGCGAACTCCTTCGTCCGGCTCACGCTCGTCAGGCGAAAAACCTGACGCGGCGATTCGAGATGGAACACCGCCGTCTGATTGCGCTCCCCTTCCTCCAACATCATCAGGCCGCGGTGGAGCGGATCGTCGTCGAAGAAGAGGCGGTACTGAATTTCCAGTTCGCGCACGTCGTGAAAGCCATCCACCGCGAACCGCAGCGCGGCGAAGACGCCGTCGGTGTGGTGCTCGAGTTTTGTCTCCGTGACGCGGACGGTTCCGGGCCGGCCATCGCCGCTGATCGACAGGCGCGGCACGGCGTAGCCCGCCGCACGCTCCAGACAGGTCTGAATGTCCGCCGCGTTCAAGATCGCTCCGCTGCCCGGCTTCAAGCCGACGATGGGGGCCAGATCCGCGATGCCGATGTCCCACTTCCCGCTCAGCCGTCCCTCCTCCACCGACAGCGCCAGATAGCTGTCGCTCGTGCGATGCGCGTGCGCTTCCGGCACGAGGCCGAAGAGCGCGAACAGCAGCAGGGCGAAGCTCAAAGCATAAAGCTCAAAGCTCAAGGGAAGCACCAAGGGGCCAAGCACCACGGCTGCATCCGCGCCTTGCCCCCGCTTGTGAGCGCGCTGGAGCGCGGCTCTGTGCCGAGCACCAGCCGCCGCACGTTGGCAAACCGGAAGGCGGCCAACCCATTCCACACCGCCCGCCGATTGCCGCCGCTGCGGCCGGTCGGCGAAACAGCCGCGTTCCGCCCGCCCAGCTTGGAACTTGCTCCTTCCCTTGAGCTTTGAAATTTGAGCTTTGAGCTTCACCCCAATCTCCCGCGCAACCCGTCCCTCGCCGCGTCTCCCCCCGTTGAGCTTTGCGCTTTAATCCTTGAGCTTCTCCCCTCTCGCCGTCACCGCCTTGATCGCCTCCTTCGCCAGCAGCGCGAGCAACGAGTCGGACCCGCGCGCCGCCGCGTTGAGCGCGGGCAGGCTGTGGGGCGTGCCGATCACTTTCAGGAGCTGACACGCCTCACGGCGCGTCGCGAGATTCCGATCCTCGAGCAGCTTCAGCACCGCCGGCTCCGCGACGGCGCCCATGCCGCGCAACGCCAGGCTCGCCTGACTGAACTCCCGCCCCGTCGCCACCAATTCCGCCAGCGCCTCCGCCCCTCGCGCCGTCCGCCCCGCTGCCAGCGCCTCGATCGCCGCCTGCCGTACCGCCAGATCGCGGTCCTGCAACGCGTCGAGCACCACTGCCGCCTGCGTCGGCGTGCCCCACACCGCCAGCGCTTTGATTGCCGCTTCGCGCATGAATCCCTCCTCGCTCCCCGCCAGCGCGACCATCCGCTGCACGATCTCCGCGCGATTGCCCGCCGGTTGAAACCCTGCCAGCCGCCCCGCCGCCGCCCGCTGTTTCAGCCGGTCCTCGCCCTGCAACTCCGCCAGCAGCTTCGCATGCTCAGCCGTCGTCAGCCGTTTCAGCGCCGCCTTCCCCGCCGCCTTGCCCGCGGTTTTGGAAACCGGCGCCACCGCCGCCAAATCCGCGCCTTCGAGCAATTTGTACGACACCGACAACGGCGTGCGTCGCTCGCCATTTTCCCACGTCTCCGTCAGCACCCCCGCGAAACTCATCGCCACCGGCAGCCCGCGCACCAGGTCGAACGTGTTCGTCCCCGCGCCCACCAGCACCATCCGCCGTCCGCCATTCGCCGCCGGGGCCGTGTGCAATTCATACTGGCGTTTGAACACCACCACCTCCTCACCCACGTTTTCCAGCGTGTACAAGACCTGCTCGCGCGCCGGCACCCGCACCTCGCGCACGCGCGGCTCCGGCATCACCCGCGTGGCCGGCACCGCTTCTTCCCACACCAGTTCGCAATCCGCGCTCGTGCTCCACGCCTGCTTTCCCGCCGGCAACAACGGATCAATGATCAGTCGCGCCGCCGCGCCCAGCACTCGCGAGCCGGCCGCGCCCGCTGCCGTTCGCGGTGTCCGCCCCTGCGAGTCGATCTGTACTTCGCTCCCCGCCGCCGGTCCCGACTCGACGAACCGAAACCCGCCGATTCCCAGCGCCGTCCGCCCCGGTGAATCGGCAAACGGCACCACCAATCCATTCGCCGTCTCCCGCTGCCGGGTCAACGCCGGACGGCTGGTCAGCACGAGTTCCGTCCCCGTCGTTGTCTTCACTGCGTACGTCACCGTCCCCGTCAGCAACTCCAGGTAATCCCGCTCCTCGGCCACCGCGCGCACCGCATACACGTAGCTCCGCCCGGCCTCAAACTCATACTGAAACCCCGCCCCCGCCGCGCCCGCGATCCCCACCGCCCACACCACGCCCCCGAGCATTTTCGCGAGAAAAAAGCGCACACCCAAAAGCATGGCGCACGATAGGTGCCGCCAGTCGTTGAACAAGGCCAAAGGCCGTGCCCGCGGCACCGTAGCCGCCGACGTGAGGAGGCGGATCGGGCGATGAACCGGGGCCGTCCGCCTCCTCACGTCGGCGGCGACGAAAGTTCTTGGACCCACGGCGAACGCTCGAGCCCGGGGTACCGCAGGCGTCCTCGCCTGCGAGTTCGGGCGGCGTCTCGCCGCCCGTACCGACTCGGGGCGAGACGCCCCGCGAACTCGCAGGCGGGACGCCTGCGGTACCTTGGCGCAACCGTCCGTTCGCAGGCGCGCCGGGGCGGTCGGACAACCCAGAACGCGGGCCATCGCTGTGGGTGGAGCGCCGAGCATTGCTCGGCCTTGGGAGGCTCGGCTGTTGCTGCCGAGCAATGCTCGGCGCTCCGGTTCTCGCGTAGCCGCCGACGCGAGGAGACGGATCGGGTGCCACACCGGAGCAGTCCGCCTCCTCATGTCGTCCGCCCCGATTTCTTCATGGCGCGCACCCTTGGCGCTGCTAGCGTCGCCGCGATTTACGCCTCCCACACGATGAAAACCCTCGCCCTCCTCTGCTGTCTCGCTGCGACCCCGTTACTCGCCGCGGACAACTCCGCGATGACCACCGCGAAGCCGCTCACGCCCGCCCAAGCCCTCGCCTCCCTCCAGGTCGAGGCCGGCCTCCGCGTCGAGCTGGCCGTGGCCGAGCCGCTCGTCGCGTCGCCGTGCGCCGTGGCGTGGGATGAGCGCGGGCGCATGTTCGTCGCGGAGAATCGCGGCTATCCCGTCGGTCCCGGCACGAACCAGCCGCCCGCCGGCGTCATCGCGATGCTGGAGGACACCAACGGCGACGGCGTTTACGACAAGCGCACCGAGTTCGCCACCGGCCTCACGTTTCCGAACGGCCTCCTATGCTGGCGCGGCGGCCTCATCGTCACCTGCGCGCCGGACGTTTTTTATCTCAAGGACACCGACGGCGACGGCAAGGCCGACGTGAAGCGCGTCCTCCTCACCAGCTTCGGCACCACCAGCACCACGCAGCTCCGCGTGAGCCATCCCACGCTCGGCCTCGACGGCTGGATTCACGTCACCAGTGGACTCGTCGCCAGCAAGGTCACTTGCCCCGAGCATCCCGAGCGCGGCACGATTGACCTCCCGCGCGGCGACGCCCGCTTCCACCCGGACACGTTGGAAATCGAGCCGTGGCCCGGCGTCGGGCAGTTCGGTCTCGCGTTCGATGACTTCGGCCGCAAGTTCGTTTGCGCGAACCGCAACCCCCTCCAGCACGTCGTCCTGCACCCGCGCTACCTCAAGCGCAACCCGCACCTCGCCTTCTCCGACACCGTGCAGGACGTCGCCCCGCCCGGCGACGCCGCGAAGGTCTGGCCCCTGAGCGCGGACCACACCACCGCCGCGTTCATCCCCAGCC
>CAMAUZ010000133.1 GCA_945861535.1 Akkermansia muciniphila
CCTGTCCCAAATGCTACAGATTGTGAGCGTCAACGCGTTTGAGCAAGTGCCTATGGCTGAGCTGTTTGCCAATATCGGCTCTCAAGATGAGGCTACCGCCTCTCGTAACCAGTTGATGCTGTGGGACTAATATCCGGATGGTTATGAAATTACACACGTCTGGTTCGACACCCACCCTCGTGTTGACGTGATGAACCCGCATCGTCGCCTTCCCAAGCGACTTAAACCGGATGAGACATGGGAAACTTGGATCGAGACTTCCGAAATTCCCGAACAAGAGCGCCACGACTGCTTTGAGAGGGCGCGAGTCCGACTTTCCGTTGGTAGAATAATCCGCTCCAAAAAAGGGAAGGATATTCCACCAAATGGTTACGTTGCCGGACCATAAATCAGTAGGAGCACCTAACAACGGAAGTTAGCAGCGGACGCACCGCAGTTGCTAAGTGCGATTGAGCGATTTGGAGCGAAGTTTCTAGCCTGGTCAAATCCGGAAAACTTGGTCCACTCCAAACGCCGCTAAGAGAGATGTTGGTACAAATATCTCGCCCATTTTGGCGACCGATTCTCCTCCCCTCTCATTAGCACCCGGCTTCAGCCGGGTGTTGCCGGGGCCGCACAGGGAAAACCGTTTCAACGGTTTTCCACACCGCGGCGGGAAACCCCTGAAGCCGTTACGAGTCCTATTGTCGCAATCACTCGGCTGGTGGCCGGATATGTGTTCAGCCCCAACGGGGCGACGCCATACCAGCCCAGGGCAGAGCGCAGCGCCGCCCTGGGTTGGGTCGCCAAAGGGAACCTAGCCCTGTAGGGGCGTTCTACGGGCCGGGATAAGCATTGGGTCGCCCCTTCAGGGCTTTGGTTCGTTACCAATGCCGCCCCAGGGCGATGCCCTGGGCTGGAATGGCCTCGCCCCGTTGGGGCTTAATAGATACCCGGCTGAAACCGGATACTAATGAGATGGCTCCCCACAAACCCAACTCACCTGCGAACTATCAATCGATGCGAAAGTTAGCGCTGCCCGCCCCGTGGCCGCTGTCTTCCGGCCGAGAAACACCGGTGCCCGCCGTGGCCGTCGGAGCCACCGGTTAATCAGTCTCGTGTGGCATCCCACGGGCGAACCCCGGCGGGGTTCCCCGTGAATAGCCGGGGGTGGAGCGAGGGACGAGCGACACCCCCGGACTCCCGGCGCCCCGCTTCAGAACCCCGGCGGGGTTCCCCCGGCACCAGATCGTCCACAGTTCGTTGAATGGGACCACCCCGCCGGGGTGGTGGGCATTGCGGCCACCATTGCCGGGGGTGCGCTCGTGCCTCGCGCACCCCCGGCTATTCACGGACAACCCCGCTGGGGTTATCTTGGCGAATATCTGCACAAACTCTCGCAACGACTGATAGTCGGACCTACCCTCTCTCGATGACCCGATTCTACTTCCATCTGTCAGGAGTCTGTTCGGTCCTGTGCCTTGGCGCAATTGGCTGCACGGGTAAATCCTCTGCCTTTCCCTTGAGCCTCGAGACCGTTCGCCAACTATCTTCCACCAACACCACCCAAATTTCCTTCGAGGAAAGAGGCGGAGACCTTTTCGTGTGGGTCACTGACCGACACGGAGACAGCCACATCCACAAACTGGACTTGGGAACCAATTCCAAACCGCAGGCGCTGGGACTTCTCCAACAGAAACAGATCGAACTGAAGTCTCGACCCTGACTCGCCCTGACCTGTTCTCCACCACCCGGACTCTGTTTCCATTTGCCAACCGCCGCCGCGCATTGACACGGCTGCTTGGTACCGCAGGCGTCCCCGCCTGCGAGTTCCGGCGGCGTCTCGCCGCCAGAACCGACTTATCCCGAACTCCGCCCCAGAAACCTCCGAGCAGGTACCACCACCGCCCGACCGCGTGGTTTGGAGTGCGGTGACGAGTCACCGCACTCCAAACCCCGAATCCGTCGTCAATCCAGCCTCGGATTGGTCACTCGATCCCTCCCCACGGAAACCGACAAGGCTTGCCATTGGCGCGCGCCCCGGAACACTCCGTGACCGATGAACGAGCCTGAAAAATACGGAAACCTCCTCGAGGCTGGTCTGTGGTTCGCGGTCAGTCTCATCTTGGTCGCCAAGCTCATGCGGGCGACCGGCCGGTTGCGGCGCGTGTTCACCATCCTCGCCGTCGCGTTCTTCGTCTTCGGCATTTCCGATTTGATCGAGTCACAGACCGGAGCGTGGTGGCGTCCTTGGTGGCTTTTGCTGCTGAAGGCGGGATGTATCGCCTTCTTTGTCTTTGGTTTCCGTGAGTATTACCGAATCAAGAACAACCGTGACGAGGCGCCTCCGGAGATACCCGAATAGCAGGGCCGCGAGGTATTGGAGATCCCCAGCCACCGCGGAGTGTCGATGGCGTGAGTATTGGGCGGCACTGATTTGGATGGACCACAGAGATGCGATGGACACCGAGCGGCGGAGCCGCAACCCAAGGAGCGCGGCTGTGTCCGCCGCGGACCAGCCGCAGCGGCCCCAGATCCCCGGAGGCACCCGTTGGAATTAGAGGCGTCCCCTGCGCCCAACCTGCTGCGGCTGGTGCTCCGAGCACACAGCCGCGCTCCGGGAAACATCCCCGCGGCCCGCGAGGATTTTGCAGAGTTATAGTACGGAGTAGAGCGGTGGGTAGGGCGCGTCTGTTGTCTGCGCGCCGTGGGACGTGCTGACGCGCAACCGGCGCGCTGAGGACAGACGCGCCCTACCAGCGGCGGTTGGGAGTGGATCGCGCCGGGTGTCGAGTGGGTGGACGATTCGGGGGAGGGTTACGGACGCGCGCAGCGCGTCCCTACCGGGGGGCGGAAGGGGCGGGCGTTTCGGTCTTGTCTATGGGCGGGGATTGGTTGCTCATTTCAATCATGCACCGTTTACAAATTGAGCCGCGGGTGCGTTGGCAGGGGAAGTTCGAGGAACAGGGGTTGGTGTATCACACGCCGAAGGCGCCGTATTGGGATGAGTCGGTGTGTTACCGGTTCAATACGGCGCAGATTGACCAGGTGGAGGCGGCGACGAATGAGTTGCATCGGCTGTGTCTGCGCGCGGTGGACCGGGTGGTGCGGAAGAATCTGTTTGCGCGGCTGGCGATCCCGGAGGCGTGGGTGCCGCTGATCCGGCGGTCGTGGGAGCGGAAGGAGCAGTCGATCTTCGGGCGGTTTGATCTGTGGTGGGATGGGTGTAATCCGCCGAAACTGCTGGAGTATAACGCGGACACGCCGACCTCGCTGCTGGAGGCGGCGGTGGTGCAGTGGTTCTGGCTGGAGGAGAAGTTTCCCGAGGAGGATCAGTTCAATTCGCTGCATGAACGGCTGATCGCACGGTGGCAGGGGGCGGAGGTGCGGGGGACGGTTTACTTCACCTGTCTGCGGGAGGCGGCGGAGGATTTGGCGAATGTGACTTATCTCGCGGACACGGCGCGGCAGGCGGGGGTGGCCACGGAGCATATCTTCATCGAAGACATCGGATGGAATGCGGGGCGGAAGCTATTCTTGGATCAACGGGTGCGGCCGATTGAGACACTGATGAAGCTGTATCCGTGGGAGTGGATGCTCGACGAGGAGTTTGGGCCGCATCTGGCGGGCGCACCGTGGCGGGTGTTCGAGCCGCCGTGGAAGCTGATCCTGAGTAACAAGGGGATTCTGCCGATCCTCTGGGAGCTATGTCCTGGGCATCCGAATCTGTTGCCGGCCTACGCGGAGCCGCAACGGCTGGGGGAGAGCTATGTGAAGAAACCGCTGTTTGGCCGCGAGGGAGCAAACATCACGCTGGTGCGCGGGGCGCACACGGAGACGACGCCGGGGGAATACGGAGCGGAGGGGTTTGTGTATCAGGCGTTTCAGTCGCTGCCGAATTTCGACGGGCACTGTCCGGTGAGCGGGTCATGGGTGATCGGGAACGAGGCAGGCGGGATGGGAATTCGGGAGAGTGAGTCGCTGATCACGGGGAATACGAGCCGGTTTGTGCCGCATTACTTCACGGAGTGACCGGGGAAGGAGCGGGGAAGGATAGCCGCAAAGAACGCAAAGAGACGCAAAAAGGGGAAGAAGGAGGGATAGGAAAGGGCCGTTCGGTCATGCCGCTGCGCGGTTCAGCAGTGTTTCACGGACGCGGTTCAATCCCTCGGGGCCGGACACCGGTTGCACCCGTCTGGCTTCCATGTCAGTGATGCGCTGCCTCACTTCGGTCATCTGATCGGCCACGGTGTGGGGGGAGGGCGCAACGCTTTCGAGAAGCCGCTCTGCCAAGGCCAGGCGACTGGCTTCCGGAAGGGTTAGCGCCTCCTCAAAGATCTGTTGGACGGTTGGTGTCATGGAAGATGTCTCCGGCAATTCCAGGGTGAAGTCAATTCGGCCAGCCACGCGACATGCAGCACCAGACGCATTCGGCAATCACACTGGGTCCGAGCAAGCAGGGCATGCGGTTGGCGCTTTCCCCGCGCGGCGGTAGGCCTGGTTGGTGGAGAGATCACGCGGCCCGGACAGAGTGCCGAGATGCTTTTCGAGAACCGTAGGATGACGACGGGTGCGGGAGCGTGGGGCGGTGTCGGGTTTTGTTTGGAGCGCGGCTATCAGGTCCAGCACGAGGCATTGCGCGTCGTGCGGGAGCGCGGCGATTTGGCGAGCGATTTGGGATGCAGTCATGAGGAGATTCGTCTCGGAAAGACGGTGGAGAAGTCAGTTCAGGCGCCGGTCACGCCGGAGTTCCGCGAATTGCCGGGCTACGGACTCATTGCTGTTGAAGGCATCCGGTCCCCACATTTGGAGGAAGCGCGCCCTGAAGTCGGGACGAGGATAGAGGGGGGCAGGCACGGGCGTGGCTGACCTCGGTACCAGTTCGGCCACTGTCTTTCCAGATCGGGTTATGACCACCGGCTCGCCGGTAGTCAGGACGGAATCCAGAACGTGGGGGTTGGCGTGGATGTCTTCGATGGCAAGTATCTTCATGTTCTCAAGAATGCCAGGATGGCTTCCGCACGGCTAGGTTCACAGCGGAACTTCCAGTGAGTCACACCGCCTATTTACCGAAGTTGGGCAAAGGAATGGAGGCAAAGGAATAAGATAAGAAAGTTCCATTGCTTTGCCTCCATTCCTTTGCCAATGATTCCTACAACCTATGAGCAGCTCACAACCCATCCACGAATTTCTGCATTTGTTCTTCGTGGCGGGTGATGGAGTCCACGAGTTTGAACTGGGTGCGGGCGCGGTCGAGGTTGTGGCCGGCGCGGTGGACGCGGAAGTATTTGTCACCGTTGAGATAGTCAGTCAGGAAGCGCAGGCCGATGGTGAAGGTGATAAGTTTGCCGGCGAAGGCGATGTAGGATTTCTCCGTGGGAGTGAGGAAGGAGCCGGCCTGGGACATGTAGCCGGTGGCGAGGGCCTCGAACATGGGGAGGAGGACTTTGACTTTGCTGAGGTCGCGCTCGTCCTCGAGGGTCGGGCTGGTGGTGGTGCGAACCATGTCGCCGAAGTCGTAGTGGACGAGGCCGGGCATGACGGTGTCGAGATCAACGACGCAGATTTCGCCGCCGGTGTCGGCGTCGAGCATGACGTTGTTGAATTTGGTGTCGTTGTGGGTGATGCGCTCGGGGAGGCGTCCGTCGGCCAGCGCGGTGAGGAGGAGGTCCACGATGGGTTCGTGTTTGGCGGCGAAGTCGATCTCTTTGGCGGCGGACTGGGCGCGGTTGTAGTGGTCTTCCGTCACGGCCTGCTGGAGGGCGTTGTAGCGATTGCGGGTGTTGTGGAAGCCCGGGATGGTCTCGACGAGGCGGCCCCCGGGGAGGTCGGCGAGGAGGCGCTGGAACTTGCCGAAGGCTTTCCCAGCTTCGAGGGCTTGGGCAGGCGTCTGCACGGACTCGAAGGTCTGGGTGCGCTCGACATAGACAAAGGTGCGCCAGTATTCGCCCTCGTCGTCGCGGTAGAAGGGTTTGCCGTCGCGCGCGGGAACGACGGTGAGGGTGCGGCGGGTGGGTTCGGGGGCGGCCTCGGCGCGGAGTTTTTTTTGGAGGTGGCCGGTGACGCGCATGATGTTGTCCATGACGCCCTCGGGGTTTTTGAAAACGTGCTGATTGATCTTCTGGTGGATGTAGCGGACGCGGGTGCCGCCCTGGTCGTAGGTCGCGGAGTAGGTCTCGTTGATGTGGCCGATCTTACAGGACTCGGCGTGCATGACCTGGCCGTAGATTTGGAACTTGCTGGAGATCTCGGTGAGTTTTTCTTCGCGATAGGTGGACATAAAAGTGGATAGGTTTACCGCGCTTCGGATGAGATTTCAAATGGCAGCGGGATGGGACCAATGGAACCGACAGGGTGGATGGGACAGATGAGAAGCTAGTCAGTTCTCGATCCGGTAGAGTTTGGTGCGGGTGCGGAGGTAGAGGGATTTTCCGGCGACAGCGGGGGAGGCCATGAAGCCATCGGTGTCCTTGTCTTTGCCGAGGTAATTTTCGGCGAGGACTTTGAACTGACGACCGGCTTCGATGACGGTGACTTTGCCTTCTTCGCTCAGAAAGTAGAGATGGCCTTCGGCAAGGATCGGGGCGGCGGAGTAGTTGCCGCCGACGCGTTCGCGCCAGACATCCGCGCCGGTCTTAGCATCGACGCAGGCGGCGACACCGCCATCGTCGATCATGAAAAGGAGGTCGTTGTGGAGGATGAGCGAGGGTTTGTTGGGGACGCCGCGATTGAGACGCCAGGCGACGTGGGTGTCGGTGACGACGCCGCTGCCGCCGGCGCGGACGGCGAGGAGCTGGCCTTTGGAGAAGCCGGTGGGGAGATAAAACATGCCGTTGCCATAGACGGGGCGGGTGCTGGCGGAGTGCTGGCCGCGTTCTTCGACGCGCCAGAGTTCCTTGCCGGTGCGCGGGTCGTAGGCGTAGTGGGCCTTGGCACCCTGGCTGATCATAATCGGCTGGCCGTCGATCAGCGCGACGTGCGGCGTGGCAAAGGCTTTGCGCATGTCGCCGTCCGCCTGGATTTTGCCGTTGGGGAGGAGGTCTTTGTGGTCGATGGAACGGTCGGTTTTCCAGACAGTCTTGCCGGTTTCCTTGTCGAGGGCGACGACGTATTGAAGATCGCTGCCGTCAAAGTGCAGGAGGAGGAGATTCTCAAAAATCACGGGTGACGAGCCGGCGCCGCGGAAATGGTTGCACTCGAAGTCGCGGCGTTCCCAGAGGGTTTTGCCGGTCTTGGTGTCGAGGCAGGCGGTGCCGGGCGAGCCAAAGGTGACATAGATGCGTCCGGCCTCGAGGGCGGGGGTCGGGGAGGCGTAGGAGTTGAATTTGTGACAGAACTGGGGGTTGGCGACGGAGAAGAGTTTGAGGTCGTGGATGACTTTGCCGTCGGCCTTGCTCACGCACACGACGGAGAGTCCCTGGCCGTCGGGCGTGGCGGTGCTGACCCAGACCTGGTCGTCCCAGATGACGGGTGAGGACCAGGCTTTGCCGGCGATGGGGACGGACCATTTCACGTTTTCGGTGGCGCTCCATTTGAGCGGAAGGCCCGTGGCGGTGGAGTGGCCGTCGCCGGTGGGGCCGCGGAACTGCGGCCATTGGTCGGCGGCGGGCGCGGAGTGGAGGGAGAGCAAAACGGTGGCGAGGAGAAGTGACAGGATTTTCATTTCGGTGCGAAAACGTAGCGGAGACGTGCGGGGCGTGGAAACAACTTTTGGCGGGAAACTGGAGGGTGAGCGCATCCGGGCGCTGCTCCCGGGGAGCGCGGACTTCCAAGCCTGCGATGTCGCGGGTTGCGAAACCCGCGGCCCGTCCAGCCACCCGCCACGTTTCGACATGGCAGCGCGCGCCGAACGTCGCGGCCCCTGCCGATTTGGAAATCGGCGATACTGCGGACTTGGTTGTCTGCGGTACTGGGGGGGCGCTGGTGCGCCCGTTTTTTACGCTTTTCGGGGTTGCCGGTTGAAAAGCAGTCGCACTGGTGGCAAAGTCTCGCCGCTTCATGAGCGCACTAATTACAGAGCCGCGCGTTTCAGCGCCGCTGACGGACAGCACCAAGGCGGCGTTGCTGACCCTTCTCAACGACGAGGACCCGGAGGTTTACCGGCTGATCCGCGGCACCATCCTCGCGCACGGCCCGACCGTGGTGGACTGGCTGCGGCCGCACGAAATCAGCCCCGACCCACTGCTGCGCCGGCGCGCCCATGAGATCGTCACGCATTTCGCACGGCAGAATACGGATAATTGCTTCATCGGGTTTTGTGTCAGTCACGGGGAAGATTTGGATTTGGAAACCGGCGTGTGGCTGCTGGCGCGGACGTGTTATCCCGACCTGAACCGCGCGGCTTACGAGGCGATGCTGGACAGCTTTGCGGCCGATTTGCGCGAGCAACTCGATCTCCGCGGGGACATCGTCACCGTCTTGGGCACAATTAATCGTTATCTGTTTGAAAATCCGGCGGAGAAGCTTTCGTTCGTGGGTGACACCAAGGGCTACTACCATCCGGACAACAGCTACCTCAACCGCGTCATCGACCGGCGGCTGGGCAATCCCATCAGTCTGTGCGTGCTCTACATGCTGATCGCCAAACGGCTGCGGCTGCCGATCACGGGGGTCGGGATGCCGGGGCATTTCATCTGCCGACATCAGTCGGCGGTGGGAGAGCATTACATCGATGTGTTTAACAAGGGGCGGCTCCTGTCGCGCAATGACTGTGTGAAATTTCTGGTCAGCACCGGCCATCAATCCTTCGAGTTGTTCCTCACACCGATGTCGCCGCGGCGCATCCTGCTGCGGATGTGTTCCAATCTGCACCAGATCTACACGAACCTCGGGCGCGCGCCGGAGTGTGAGCGGTTTCAGCGGTATATCGTGGCGCTGTCGAAGTGACGGTGGGCGCAGGGAGACAGGCCGGTGCGGCAGCGAAATGGGGATGGAAAAGCGGGGCGGGATAAGGAGCGATTTCGTAGTGTAAGATGGGCGGATGACTTTGAGAGAAGCTGCCTGGCCTCACCGCTGTAACCACGCTGGCATACCAGCGGACCATCGCGATGCGAGTGGGGCTAGCAGCCTGTCGAAAAACTCATCTTCTGAGGAACTAACCCGGGCATTCCTTGGACTTTTCGCAAGAGAGTTTCATCGGAAGTCATTATTTCAACCGGCTGCTAACCTCCGCTTCCGCGCCAAGAGCCTGATTTTCTGGGATTGAAATAGGATTGGGGCGAATTCCTTGGGATCAGTGGATGGTTTCGCGCATGGGCATCCCTTCCGCATAACCAAACCGGCTTTGGCCGAGGGTTCGCGAGTGGGCGCAGCTCAGTTTCTTGCCCGCGGTCTGGCGCCCACGCCGCGGGGGCGGGGCAGGCATCCTTGCCTGCCGAACCTCTGAAAAACTGCAGGGCGCTCTCCGACACCGCCGCCGCCGGGTGGGCACGGAAGCGCGATGCCAAGCGCGAAGAACTCGAACGTCTCGCCGGAGGCGGTGGCGGCCTGCCCAGCCAGATGCTCCAGGCCCTTGAGCGCCTCGCCACCGCATGCGCCCAAGCCGGCTTCAGCGGTCAGCCCCTCGGCCCCGCAGAACAAGAAGCCCTTGCCAAGCTCGACAGTTTTGCTGCCCTCTTCCCCGCCTTCTCCACCCCCTCCGCCACCTCGCCGCCGGTCAAATCCCCACCGTCCCCACCACCCTCCCCGCCGAACTGCAACACCTCCTCACCGCCATCCTCACCGCCATCCGCCAATCCCAGCCCGGCCAATAACCGTAGCCAAGCTTTCGGCGCGCGGGCGGTCCCCGCCCGCAGCGGCCCCGCACCCGCCCAGGCGCATGAAACTCCCAGCACCCCGGCTCCGCTGTTGCCGCTGCGACCGGGGACCGGTCGCGCTCCAGCCCCTTGTAGGAGTCGAGGTAACGAGACTCTAACCTCCTTCCACGCGCGGACCGCCCAAGCACACACCAAGCCGCGCTCTTGCAACCAAGTTCCAATCCCACACGCCCATCCCAAGCCAGCCCCCTAAACTCAGTCCGCTTCCTGCGCAGAAAAGGTCAGAGTCTCGTTACCTCGACTCCTACAAACATGTCAGCAGGGGTTTTGGCAGACGAATGGGGGCAGACGAATCAGGCATTGAAAACAGCCTTGTTGGTTCCCCTTCGCCTGCCCCCATTCGTCTGCCCATCCGGTTCCCGCGAAATTTTCCCTCTCCACCAGCGGGCGCGCACCCCGACCACGAACCGGGAGTGGGGCAAAGGAATGGAGGCAAAGGAATGGGAACCGGGAATTTTTTTCATTCCTTTGCCTCCATTCCTTTGCTCAATCCGTTTCGGGGATTGGTGCTCAAATTCCCGTCAGCCCGGTGCTGCGGGAAGCCGCCTCCTCACGTCGGCGGCTACAGCGCGCAGAGGAAGTTTTCGTACCGGCTCGGCAGTCGGCCACCACTGAGCTGGAAAATCGCCTGCGAGAAACTGCGGTGCGCCCGTGGAAAACCCCTTGGTTTGATTGGTGCGCTCGGCAGGACTCGAACCTGCAACCTTCTGATTCGAAGTCAGAAGCTCTATCCAATTGAGCTACGAACGCATCCGAATTTGCCCGCGCGGACCGGGAGGCCCACGCGGATCACGGGGCGGAGAGTGGGGAGCTTTCCTTGTTTCGACAAGCCCCGAGACGTTTTAGTTCTTCGCAGCCGCCGGTGATCTGGAGGCGCTGGGATTTCATGGAAAACCCCAGCTTGCGGCTGATTTCCGACTCCAGCGCCTCGATCTTTTCGCTCTCGAACTCGACGATCTTGCTGCAATCCGAGCAGATGAGGTGGTTGTGGTGCGGATGCTCGGCGTAGTTCGGGTCATAGACCTTGTGGTCTTTGCCGAAGTCCATTTCGTGGACGAGACCGCTCTCGGTGAGCAGCGGCAGGGTGCGATAGACGGTGGCGCGGGAGACGGTGGGGTCGCGGCGGCGGGACCATTCCAGCAGTTCTTCCGCGGTGAAGTGCTGCTCGGTGCCGAAGACGGTGTCGATGATGGCCTGGCGCTGGGTGGTGAGCCGGAGGTTTTTCCGTTCCAGAAACTGGAGGAATTTTTCTTTGGCACCGCACTTAGCTTGCACCGGCATGGCGGGAGTGTGGTTGGCCGCCGAAGTCACGTCAACGCGGTGGCAAAGCTCAAAGGATAAAGCTCAAAGCTCAAGGGAAGGACCAAGGGCCAAGCGGAGCCGCCACTGCCGCGGAGCGCGGCGGTGTGCGGAGCATCAGCCGCAGCACGCTCAAGCAGACCGGAAGTCTCGAAACAATCCCAGCCGTCCCTTGCGACGGGCTGCTGCGGCTGGTCTGCGACACAGCCGCGCTCCGGGGCGCGGTGCAAATGTCCTCGCCTCGCCACTCCCAACCACTCCGCGCCGCACTTAACACCTGGTCCTTGGCGCTTGCTGCTTCCCTTGAGCTTTGGGCTTTGAGCTTTGAGCTTAATCCTCCCGTCAATTCGCGCACCGCCAGCATCAGCGTGTCCGCCCTGGCTCGCCGGCTACTTTTTCTCCACAATCCACACGTTGCGATAGAAGACCGGGTTGCCGTGGCCCTGGAGTTGGATGGCGCCGGGCGTGGGTTTCTCGGGCGCGCCGCCGCCGGTGGGGCCGGAGATTTCGTACTGCTCGTGGATGAGGACGCCGTTGTGTTTGACGGTGGCGACGGCGTTCTTGGTTTTCTTCCCGGCGGCATCGAAGCGGGCGGCGGTGAAGTCGATGTCGTAGGTCTGCCAGCTCAGGGGCGGGAAGCACATGTTCACGCGGGGCGCGGCCTTGGTGTAGATGCCGCCGCATTCGTTGTTGAGGCCCTTCAGTCCAAAGGAGTCGAGCACCTGCACTTCGTAGCGGTCTTGCATGTACACGCCGCTGTTGCCGCGGCCCTGACCGCGCCCGAACGGTTTGAAGGGCAGGAGGAATTCGACGTGCAGGGTGAAATCGCCGAAGAGCTGTTTGGTTTTGCTGCCGGAGGCGAGGAGGTTCCGCTTGTCGGTGTGACCGTTGGCCCACGCGTCGGCGTTCGAGCCGTCGAAAAGAATCACCGCGCCGGCGGGCGGCTTGACCCCGGCGGAGGGGCTTTCCCGGACGATCTTTTTCAAACTGAAACTGGCACCCGCATCGGTCTTGCCGGCGAGCGCGGTGCCGTCGGTGATCGTCGCCGAATAGCCTTTGCCATCCGCCGCGGCGAAGGTCGTCTTGCCGTCCGCCGTTTTGCCGTCGATCTCGATTTTGGCCTGGCCATCCCAGCCGGCGCCGGGGAGTCCGCCCTGATGGAACACGGCGCGAAAGGTGGCGTTGCCGAGGGCGATGACCTGGACGCCGAGTTTTTCCCCGGCGTATTCCCCCTGCACTTGGAAGTCCGCGCCGGCGTCCTTGGCCTCCAGGAAGGTGTCCTCCTTTTTCGCCTCGGCGGCGCGGGCGGTCAGCGCGGTCAGCAGGCTGGCCGCGGTGAGGGTGAAGAGGAGCGATCGGCGGGTGATGGAAGTGAGGTTGGCATTCATAGAGTGGCGCGGAGTAAATGGCGAAGCGGTCGGGTTGTCCATCCCGGAGTCGGACGCGGGGATGGCCGCGCGACCGGCGCTGGGTCGCGGGCGCGGGTGGCACGCGGCGTTCAGGGCGCTACCTCGTTCGGGTGCCGCATCGCGTTCGCACACGCCTGTATCGTCGCATGCTGAAGCGGCATAAATACCGCGCTCCGGGGGCGTGTGCGGTGCGTGCCGGCTTCACGCCGGCGGGAGCGTGAAGTGAAACTCCGAACCTTTCCCCAGTTCGCTGGTGACCCACGCGCGGCCGCCGTGCGATTGCACGATGTGCTTCACGATGGCCAGGCCCAGACCGGTGCCGCCCTGCTCCCGCGAGCGCGCGCGGTCCACCCGGTAAAAGCGCTCGAAGACGCGGTCGATCGCGTCGGGCGGGAGGCCGGGGCCGAAGTCGCGCACGGAACATTTCACGCGGTTTTCCGCGTCCGGCTGCGCGCTCACGAGCACTCGTTCGCCCGTGTGGCCGTATTTGATGGCGTTGTCCAGGAGGTTGAACAACACCTGCTGGAGCCGCTCGGCGTCGGCGTGGACGCGCACGTCGTCGGGAACTTGATTGACGAGCAGGACTTTTTTCTCGGCCGCCTTGCCGTGCAGGTCTTCCACGACGCGCTGGACGGCGGCATGCAGCCCGACGGATTGCGGATGGAGCTGAAGCTGGCCGGATTCCAGGCGCGAGATGGTCAGCAAATCCTCGATGAGAAAGCTGAGGCGGTCAGAGTGTTTTTCAATTTTCTGCAGAAATCGCGTCGCCACGGCCGGGTCGTCCTTCGCACCTGTCAGGAGCGTTTCGGCAAAGCCCTTGATGAGCGAGAGCGGCGTGCGGAGTTCGTGGCTCACGTTGGCGACGAATTCGCGGCGGGTGTTCTCGAGTTGCTTGAGGCGCGTGAGATCGTGGAACACGAGGATCATGCCCAGCGAATCACCCTGCCGGTCGAGGATGAGGGCGGAGTTGACTTCGAGGGAGCGCCGCTCTTTGCCCAGAACTTCCAATTCAAAATTGCCGATCTGGCCGTCGCGCACGGTGCGGTTGACCAGCTCCTCCAAGTCGTGCAGGCGAAACGCCTCCATGATGGCGCAGCCGCGCACCTCGCGCGCGACGCCGAGCAGACGCTCCAACGGCGGATTGACGAGCCGCACCTTGAGCTTCGGATCAAGCACGAGCACGCCCTCGACCATGCTGTCGAAGAGCGCCGCCTGCTGCGCCTGCTCGCGGGCCAATGCCTCGGTGTGACGGTGGCGATCGGTTTCCATCGTTTGCTGGAGACGGGTGTGCTCGGTCGCGAGCGCGGCGACACGGCGACGGGCGCGCCACAGCAGCCCGCCGAGAACGAGGGCAAGCAAAGTGAGAAAACCGGACCACATGGCCGCAAGGCTCGCGGGCGTGGGGTGGGGAAGCAATCGGGAAAAAGCAGGTCCGGGTGGAAGGGGCGCATCTCAGTTTCTGGCAGGCGCTCTGGCTCCCGCACCGCGCGTGCGGGACAGGCAACCTTGCCTGCCAGTTCGCGGGGCGTCCCTGCCCCGTGTTCCCACCCGGTGACCTGCCCCGCCGTCCGCCGTTGGGAACGGGCGGCAGGATGCCGCCCGAACTGGCAGGCTGGAAGCCTGCCCCACAGCACCGGAACCTCCGCACACCTTGGCCGCTTTACGGGACGGCGCCAACGCGCACCGATCATTGCAAGAAACTGAGATGCGCCCGGTGGAAGGCCACCGACATCCGGCAGCAAGACAGACCCGAAGGACACCGAAAGCGAACGCGTTGCATCCGTCCCAGGGTTCACCCGGCAGGTGAGGTTTCTCGGTGCCGGGGAAACTCACTCTCAGCGTTTTTTTCACGGGTTTTGTGTGTTTCGTGGTTCAGCTCGACTGCGGTTTTTAGGATCAAGAGCGGAACCGGGCACCGCACTCCAAAGGGGGGCGGCGGCGATCGGACACGGCGGCTTTGATTTCAGATTTGAGCGGGGAGACATGAGCGCCGTCGAGGAGCGCCATGGTGAACGCGGGTGGAACGCGGGTGGGAGTTTGGAGGATTGCGGGCCGCGGGCACCGCCGGGCAGCACGGGAAGGTCGGCGCTGCCATCCCCGCGAGCGAGGAGGGTTTCAAGCTCAAGGCGGACCGAGTCGGTGGGATCATCGAGGCGACGGGGGCTGTGGTGGGCGTGCGGGGCGATGGTCGCGTGGAGCCATCCCGGACCGAAGTTGACGAGGGTCACGCGGGCCGCGCCTGCCGCTGGCAGGGTTCGTGGGGCGGACGCGGTTGATCGACAACGGGGAGATGTAAACGCGCGGGAGCCGGGTGTTGCCGGCGCGGCGGGTGGCAGCTTCGCCGGACGTGCCCGGGCGAGTCAGCGGGGTGCGGGAGCGAGTTGCTTATTCTAAGGCGAATCTATGCACTGAAAACCGATGCGAGAACCACCGAGGCGCGATGCACACAGGGCGGCTCCGCCGCCCTGTGTGCAT
>CAMAUZ010000134.1 GCA_945861535.1 Akkermansia muciniphila
CCACCGAGGCGCGATGCACACAGGGCGGCTCCGCCGCCCTGTGTGCATCGCGCCTCGGTGGTCAGACAATTCGGTTCGACTGGATGGTTCCGGCCAAGTGTTCCGCAAGTCAGCAACACGGCATCGGTGCGCCAAATCCGGGGTTTCACCGGGTCAGAACAGTTCCTTAATCACGGAGCCTTCCGGGAGCATCGTCATCGGGCGTCCCTGCGCCATGACCACTGCTTTGGGGTCGAGGCCGAGCGCGTGATAAACGGTGGCCGCAAAGTCAGCGACCGACACCGGCCGTTCGGTCGGCACAGCGCCGTACTTGTCGCTGGCGCCGATGACCCGTCCGGTTTTGATCCCGCCACCGCCCATCGTGAGGCTGAAGCAGTCTCGCCAGTGATCGCGCCCCGGACCGCGTTTGTCCTGATTTAGCTTGGGTGTCCGCCCGAATTCACCCGCCGTGATGACGAGAGTCGTTTCGAGCAACCCACGGTCATCAAGATCGTTGAGGAGCGCCGAGTAGCTGCTGTCATAAATCGGCAACTGGGTGTCCAAGTGCGGGAAGATTCCCCAGTGGTGGTCCCAGGCATAAATCCCGGTGTCCACGTAACCCTGGATGGTCACGAAGCGCACGCCCGCCTCGACCAATCGGCGCGCCAGGAGCATTCCCTGCCCGACGCGGTTGCGGCCATAAGCATCACGGAGCTTGGCCGGTTCCCGGGAAAGGTCGAAGGCGTCCTTGGCCTTGTGCGAAGTCGCAAGGCTGAGCGCCTGTTCCTTGAACGAATCGTGTTCGCGGGCGAACTCCAACTGTTTTTCCCGGCTTGCCTGATAGCGATCGAGTGAGCGGAGCAGGGTCGCGCGCCCGGCCTTGCGGCTGGGATCGACATCATCTGCGCTGTCGAACACCGGGACGGAGAAAGTGGGGGAATTCGGATCCTGTTTGAGCAGGAACGGATCGTAGGATCGGCCCAAATATCCACCAAATCCGGGCGCGCTGTACTCCGGATGCTTCATGTCGCCGATGTGGATGAATGGCGGAACGGCAGCCCGCTGCTTTTGCTGCAGGCTGACCACCGCACCAAGGCCCGGCGCCTGCAGGTTCTTGTCCAAGGGACTCCCGCACATGATGTCCACATCGCCCTGACCGTGCATGGAGGTGTAGGCATACATGGAGCGGATCAGGGAGAACTTGTCGGCGCAGCCGCGCAACTTCGGCAGCTTTTCGCACAAGTGCAGGCCCGGGATGTTGGTCGGAGCCGGGTCGTACTTCCCGCGAATCTCCGCCGGCATGTCCGGCTTCATGTCATACATGTCAAGGTGGCTGGCCCCGCCTTGCAGAAACATGAAGATGACATTGATCTGCTTTTTTCCGCCGCTGGCCGCCTCGCTCGCGAGCACCTCAGCCAACGAAAGTCCCAACGGGGAAATCGCGCCGAGTGATAAGCCGCCCATTTTGAAGAAGTCGCGTCGGTGCACAACTTGACCCTGCGAGGTGTCTCGCCGTTGCGCAAGTCCATTGAAATGCCAACGGAACCGGCATTCTCGGAGAGGCTGCCTCACTCACTGCAGCGCTCGTCCGACGGGGAACAGTTCAATGGCAGCAGGGGGCAATCCTCACAAACGACCATCCCATCCCATCCCGTCGCCGACGCGTGAGCGAGATAGCTGGCGCGGCCGATTGGTCGGGGACCGTGGACCGCAGGCCCCGCACGATCCTGAGCCGCCGCACTAACTGGCACTAATGGGAAGGGGGACGGGGATTACCGGTTTGGGTCTGCTGGGCTTGGTTTTATTAGTGCCGGTTAGTGCAGGTTAGTGGTTTTTATCGGGGTGTTTTTGGGCGGCGGACGAGGCCGGGGTGAGTGGTTCGGGTTAGGGTTTGGGGCGGTTGCGGTATTTGTCGTAGAGGCGGGTGTGGCGGGATTCGAGGGTGACTTCTTGGCCGTCGATCCAGAGGCGTTTGACCTGGGTGCGGAGGTCGAGGATGTGGCCGGTGGTGGCGATGAAGGTGGCGTCTTTGCGGATGCTGGCGGATTAGCAGCATGGGCGGTGAAGGTGGGTCGCCGCCGCGGCGGCGTGAACGTCGGGTTCCGGGGAGCGGCGGCGAGCGGCGCGTGGCGCAGTTCAGTCAGGAATTGTCTCCGATTTGAAAGTAGATATTTTACTCAAAATGAGAGCCACGAACACAGATTTACAGCGCCGCTCGGCGTACCTGATGCAACGGGTGGACGCGGGCGAAACCGTCGAACTGACCCGGCATGGTGCGGAGGTGGCGCGGATTGTTCCGTTGCCCCGGGCGCGAACCGGGCGGGAGTTGGCGGCCTTGCTCGAGCACGCCCCGCGCCTGGGAGTGGATGTGGCGGCCGACGTTGCTCGGGTCTTGAAGCGGCTTGATGCGACTGCTTGATACGTGGGGGGTTGTAGAGGTCGGGCGCGGGGAGTTTCTGCGATGCCCCGCTGGGGCAGGGGACAGTTTTTGGTGCCGCAACCGGGGGCTGCATCCGCAGGTGCGGACTTGCCCCCGGCTAATTTCCGATGGCGTCCCGCTGGGACGAGGGCGGCACCAAGAAGGGGAAAGAACCACTCACCGGCACTAACTGGCACTAATGGGAAGGGGACGGGGATAACTGGTTCGGGTCTGCTGGGCTTGGTTTTTATTAGTGCCGGTTAGTGCGGGTTAGTGGTTTTTATCCGGGTGTTTTTGGGTGGCGGGCGGGGGCGGGGTGAGTGGTTGGGATTAGGGTTTGGGGCGGTTGCGGTATTTGTCGTAGAGGCGGGTGTGGCGGGATTCGAGGCTCACTTCTTTGCCGTCGATCCAGAGGCGTTTGACCTGGGTGCGGAGGTCGAGGATGTGGCCGGTGGTGGCGATGAAGGTGGCGTCTTTGCCGGTCTCGATCGAGCCGAGGCGGTCGGCGAGGCCGAGGATGCGGGCGGGATTGAGGGTGATGGCGCGGAGGGCTTCGGCTTCGGGCAGCCCGAAGGCGACGGATTGCGCGGCGGCGAAGGGGAGGTTGCGGGCGCGGGTGGCGGGCCAGGCGCCGGGGCCTTCGCTGAAGGCGAATTGCACGCCGGCTTTGTGGAGGAGGGAGGCGGCGCGGAATTGGGCGTCGTAGGGATCGGTGTCGCGCGTGGGCTGGGTGAAGGTGTGTTCGAAGATGACGGGGACGCGTTGTTTGGCGATCTGATCGGCGATGCGCCAGGCGTCGAGCGCGCCGGCGAGGATGATTTTGAACTGGTTGGTTTCGGCCCAGCGGAGGGCGGCTTTGATCTGGCGCACGTCTTCGGCGTGGACCATGACGGGGAGTTGTCCGCTGAGGACGGGGAGCATGGCTTCCCACGCGGGGATGATGGTGAAGGGGGCGGCGGTGGTGGTGGGGTTGGCGTTGGTGTTCGTTTTTGCGGCGGCTTTGGCTTGGGCGTAGGCACGGGCTTCGGCGATGAAGTCGTCGAGTTCTTTTTGTTTCTTCACGCGCTCTTTGGCCTGGTCGTCGGGGGATTTCCATTTGGCTTTGTCGTGGGCGAGTTCGCGCGGGGTGGTGTCGAGGGCGAGGTGGGGCCAGAAGAGGTGCATGGCGGCGGGGCGTTTGATTGTCATCTGCTCCGGGGTCCAGCCGGCGAGGGTGATGATGCCGGAGCTGCCGCTGATCGTGCCGCCCTGGGGAAGGACGAGGGCGTGGGTGATGCCGTTGGCGCGGGTGACGGGGATGAGTTCGGAGTCGGGGTTGACGGCCTGCCACGCGGCGACTTCGGGGGTGTAGCCGCCGACTTCGGCGACATCAAGGGTGGAGCGGACGCCGGCGATTTCGATGAGGCCGAGGGAGCTGGTGGGCAGGATGAGGCCGGGGAAGAGGTGCAGGCCTTTGAGGTTTTCGACCTTGTCAACGCGGGCGGCCACTTGGCGCGAGACGGTGATGATTTTGCCGTCGCGCACGAGGACGCTGCCGGGCGCAAGGGTTTCGCCGGTGATGGTGTGGATGGTGGCGTCTTGGAACAGGATGGTTTCGGCGTGGGCGGGGAGGAGGAGGCAGAGGAGGAGGAGAGCCAGGAAGGGTCTGGGGTCTCGGGTCTGGGGTCTGGGGTCTCGGGGAAGATTTGGCAGACGAATGGGGGCAGACGAATGGGGAGGGGGCAGGGGAATTTGGGGCAAGGGAATGGGGGCAGAGGAATGGGGGAGGGGGATTTTTGGGGAGTTCATTTTGGGAGGGAAATTTGAAGTTTTATGGCTGCCCGGCTTTTTCCAGACAGTCGCGGCAGTCTTGGAGGAGGCGGTGGGCTTGTTCGAGGGCGCGGTGGAAGAAGGCGGCTTTGGCGGCTTCGGATGGGGGAGTGGTGCCGGCGGGGGGTGAGGTGATCTTTTTGGCTTTGGCGATGAGGGCGGCGCGCTCGGTTTCGAGGGATTGGGCGCGGGCGGGGGCGAGGGTGCGGTCGAAATATTTTTTGCCGTCGATCCAGGTTTGCTGGCAGACGGTGGCGGAGTCGAGTGGGGGGCGGGACCAGAGGGCGAAGTCGGCGTGTTTGCCGGGTTCGAGGGAGCCGACGTGCTGGTCGATGCGGAGTTGTTGGGCGGGGTTGAGGGTGACGAATTTGAGGGCTTCGATTTCCGGGGTGTTGCCGTATTTCACGGCTTTGGCGGCGTCGAGGTAGAGGCGGCGGGCGAGGTCGGAGGAGTCGGAGTTGAAGGAGACGACGACGCCGCGGTCGCGCATGAGGCTGCCGTTGTAGGGGATGGCGTCATAGACCTCAAATTTGAAGGCCCACCAGTCGGAGAAGGTCGAGCCGCCCGCGCCGTGGCGGGCGATTTCGTCGGCGACTTTGTAGCCTTCGAGGACGTGTTGGAGGCTGGCGACTTTGATGTTGAACGATTCCATCGTGCGGAGGAACGCGACGATTTCGTCCTGGCGGTAGGAGTGGCAGTGAATCCAGCGCTGGCCGAGGAGAATTTCGCCGAGGGCTTCGAGTTCGAGGTTGCGGCGGATGGGCGGGCCGCCGTTTTTTTTCTGGCGGTCGAGGGCGTCGAGATATTGGCGGGCGGCGGTGAAGCGGTTGTCCATGAAGGTGGGGACGCCCATGCGGGATTGGGGGAAGCGCGTGGTGTATTTGGATCCCCAGTTGGATTGTTTCACGTTTTCGCCGAGGGCGAATTTTATGCCGGCGGGGGCTTCGGCGAATTTCATCGCCTCGGGGGTCGCGCCGAAACGGAGTTTGATGACGGAGTTCTGGCCGCCGATGGGATTGGCGGAGCCGTGGAGGAGGTTGGCGATGGTGACGCCGCCGGCGAGTTGTTGGTAAATATTTTCGGTCTCGGAGTTCACCACGTCGGCGATGCGGACCATGGCGGTGGAGGGGAGGGTGCCTTCGTTGACGTCGCCGAGGATCATGCTGTGGCTGTGGGCGTCGATGATGCCGGGGGTGACGTGGAGGCCGCGGCCGTCGAGTTCGACGAGGTCTTTGCCGGAGGGGTCACCGGGTTGGAGGACGGCGTTGGTGCCGAGGCGGACGATGCGGCCGTCGATGGCGAGGAGGTTGGCGTGCTCGATTTTGCCGGCGGGGCCGCAGGTCCAGAGGGTGGCGCCTTTGATGAAGATGGCGCGCGGGGAGGCAAGGGGGCCGCGGTTGGCTTGCGGGGATTTGGCGACACGTATTTTCTGGAGGTCGCGGAGTTGTTCGGCGGCAGACTTGGTTTTTTCGGTTTGGAGCGTGGCGGCGGTGGTGGAGTTGGTTTTTGCTGGATCGGTTTTTGCCGGGCTGGCTTTTGGTGCGTCGGGCTTGGTTGGTTCGATGGTGGTGATGGTGATCGTGGCGGTGGCGGTGGCGGCGGTGTTGGTTTTGTTGGTCGTCGAGGAGGTCGAGGTCGAGGAGGTCGAGACGATGACGGTGGCGGTCGCGGTTGCGCCGTTGGTGGTGAGGGTCGTGATGTTGGTCGTGATGGTGACGGTGTTGCCGGGGCCGGCGGTGGCGATGACGAGCGGGGGCGTGGCGGGTTTGAGCGCGGGGGCGTTGGTGGCGGCGGATTTGGTTTCAGCCGGTTTGGCAGCGGCAGTTTTGGGAGCGGCGGGCGGTTGCGTGGGGAAGTGGTGGCCTTCGATCCAGACCTCGCGAATTTTCTGCTCGGGATCAAAATAGCTCGGACCGTCCACGATGGTGAGGTTGGCGAGTTTCCCTTTTTCAATCGTGCCAAGTTGGGCGGAGAGGCCGCAGAGCTTGGCGGGAATGGTGGTGAGCGCGGCGAGAGCGTCGGCTTCGGTGAGGCCGCGGTCGAGGGCGAGCTGGAGGTTTTTTCGGAAGGATTTGCGGTCGCCGAGGGCGTGGGTGGTGAGGGCGATTTCGAGGCCCGCGCGGCGGAGGGTGACGGGATTTTCGGCGGCGAAATCCCACGCGCGGAGCTGGTCGAGGGAGACGTCGGCCCAGTCGTCTTCGTCGGGGAGTTTGGGGGCGGCGGGGAAATTGATGGGGACGATGCAGGGGAACGCGGCGGCTTTGGCGAGGTCGGGGCGCCGCCATTCGTGGCCGCTGGCGCAGAGGATGGCGGCGAGGTTGAACTCGCGCGCGAGGCGGGCGGCGCGGTCGAACATGAGGGCGCTGCCGGGTTCGATGACGAGGGGGATTTGTTTTTGCAACGGGGCGTCGAGGGCTTGGAGGGCGGGGTTGAAGGCGGGGCGGGGGCGCGCGGGATTTTTGGCGTAGTCAGCGTGGTCGAGCTTGTGATGCTGGGCGTCGAGGAAGGCCTGACGGGTGACGGCGATGACGCCCATGAGCGAGGACGGATAGGAGCGGTCTTCGCCACGCGCGGTTTCGAAGGCGAGGTGCTGGAAGACATCGGCTTTGAGGATGGCTTGGTTCGCGTTGCCGTCGCCGAGGAGGACGAAGGCGCTGGTGCCGCGGAGGATGCCTTTGGCGGGGACGACGTTGCCGGAGGTGAAGCCGATTTCGCGAAGTTCTTCGAGGGTTTTGGAATTGGGCGCGTAGGTGTCGGCGACGCGGAGTTGCGGGGAGACGCGGGCGACTTCGTAGCCTGCGCCGGGCGGGCCTCCGCGCTCGGGGGATTCGATGCCGAAGAAATTTATCCCGCTGGCGGCGGTGATGGGAACGGTCATCGCGGTGCTGACGGGCCCAGCGGGGCCGGCGCTGGAGAGGGAGAGGTAAGGGTCGATGAAGCCGGCGTAGATGGTGGCGCCTTTGAGATTCCACACGCGCGCGTCGGCGGGAGCCGCGAGGTCTTTGCCAACGGCTTCGATGCGGCCGTCGCGGATGACGACCGTAGCAGGGTCGAGAGTTTGGGTGGGGCTGATGACGACCTTCGCGCCGGTGAGGGCGTGGACGGCGGGCGGTTGGGGGCGGTGGCCGGGGGGAAGCAGATCGGCTGCGGGCGCGGTGGTGCGCGTGAGGCAGAGGAGGAAAACGGCGAGCGCGGCGGGAAGAAATTGTCGGCGGCGACGAGCGGTCGGGGGCGGCAGGTGAGCAAGAGGAGCGGGAAGATTCATGGGAGGAGGAGTGGGGGGAGTTGGCTCAGGCGGAGCCAGTCAGGCGCGAGGCTGGACGGGGAACAATTGAGGAGGCGGACGGGGCGGTCGCGGGCGGGCAGGCGACGAAAAGGCACGAGGAATTTCGACGAATGGGATGTGGCCGGTGGATCACCGCAGCGGTTATCTGGTGTTGAAGATGAATCCGCAACGGCATTTTGCCGTAGTACTAACCGTTGTTTCTACGTATTGCCTAGTAGTTCGGAGGCGGGTACGCTTTGACGCACTTTAAAAGAATTTCATGCGGATCACATACTCATATCAGGGCGAGAAGTCGGTCAGGAACATTGACCGCACCGAGGTGTTGATCGGGCGGCTGAGTCCGCTCACCGCGCCGGACCTCGACCTCGGCAAGGACTCGACGATTTCCCGCAAACACGCCCGGTTGAGGATGCAGGGGGACGAGTGCTGGATCGAGGACTTGAACAGCACCAACGGCACGCTGGTGGACGGGGTGCCGGTGGAGAAGGAGCGGCTGAAACCCGAGTCGCAGGTGGTGGTCGGCGACACGGTGATCGAGGTGGACTGGCGGGCGGACAATGGCGGCAAGCCGTTTCCCGCTTCGGCCGCGGAATCGGCCACGGCGACGGCCTCGGCCAAACCGGGTGCGTCGGTGTCGGCGACCGGGGCGCCCGTCCCGATCGTCAAAAAGGTCGAGAAACCCGCGCCGCCCGCGGTCGTGCGGCCGGTGTTGGGACCGCAGACGCAACTACTGCGGATCACCTGTTCGTTCCAAGGTCAGCAGGTGGTGAAAAATTTTGAGCGCACCGAGGTGACCATCGGCCGGTTGAGTCCGCTCACGGCCCCGGACATTGATCTGGCCAAGGACGCCAAGATTTCCCGCAAGCATTCCCGCATCAAGATCGTGGAGAACGAGTGCTGGATCGAGGATTTGCAAAGCACGAACGGAACCTTCGTGGACGGAGAAGCGATCGATCAAAAGAAGCTTTTGCCGGAGTCGGTGGTGCAGGTCGGGGCCACGATCCTCATGGTCGAGTTCAAGCCGGAGTTGCTGAAAAAGAATGGCGCGGCGAGTGCGCCCCCTCCAGCGCCGGTGCCGGTCCAGCCCGCGGCACCGGTGCCGCAGGCGGCGTTGACGGTGGTCGTCAAGCCCGGCGTGGGGGCGGCACCGCCCGCCCCGTCGGCAGGGGTGAAAGTCGTCGGGGCTTCGAAGACTGCGGTGCCGGCGGCGCCGACACCTCCGCCCGCGCCCGCGGCTCCCGGAGCGGCGGTCGTCATGCCGGCGAAACCGGAGTCCAAGTACGCGACGATTGCGATTCCCGTGCGGCCCAACGGCGTGCCAGCCATCGGGGCGGCCGGCGGAAGCGAAACACCCGAGACCTCCTCCGCGTCTGCGCCCGCGTCTGCGCCCGCGTCTGGGACCGCGTCGGCGCCCACGTCTGGGACTGGTGGGACGACGTCACCCGCGCCTGCCCCCGAGGCGAAGGCCGAGAAGACCGAAGCCGAAGTCGCGCCGCCCTTGACGTGGTTGCAGCCCGCGCAACCCGCGGCGACTGGACCGAGACAAATCGCCGATGTGGAAGGTCGCTTCCCGCGTTTCTCGCCGCGCATTCAGGAACGCCTTTCCGAACGGGCCGGGCAGGGTCATCTCACGCCGTGGTCGGACCAGTCGATGGCGACCACGCTGGTGGTCGATCTCGTCGGATTCAAAGCCGCGCGTTTCAAGCTGAAGACCGACGAGGTGGCGACGTTGGTTTCCGATTATTTCCTGCCGCTGACCGAGGCGATCTTCCAGCACGGCGGCGCGATCTTGCATCATCTCGGCGACGCGATTGTCGCGGTGTTTGGCAGCCCGGAGCCCGACGAACATCAGCAAGAACAGGCGCTCAAAACCGCCCGCGCCATGCAGGCGGCGGTGACGAAGGTCAACCAGCGGCGGACCGCGGCGGGCTTGGTGACATGCCAGGTCGGGATTGCCGTTCACACCGCCGAAGTGTTCCACGGCTTCCTCGGCACGCCGGACAAGCTGACCTACACGATGATCGGTGACTTGGTGCCGCGGGCACTGCTCTACTCGGATTGCACCCCGGGAGGTGACGTGCTGATGAGTCCCGAGGTGTACCAGAAAGTTTTCAAGATGTGCGAGGCTGAGCGCGTGAGCATCCAGAACCGCGAGAATGTAAAACTGCCGGCGTATCGGGTCGTGGAGTGGAAGGGGTAGGGAGTTGGGCGGAAGAGCGCGGAGTTCGTCGGCGCGGGATGCTCGGCCCGGTAAATCCGAGAATGCCCGGCCGGCCGGAAAACGAACAACGAGCAGCGGGTGGTGCTCCGTCGGCCGCCCGAGTTCCCAAACGGCCCGTCCACCCCCAGCCACGAATCCGCTTCTTCCCCCTCCCATTTTTTCCTGTAGCGCTGTCCCCTTGCCTCAGCTCACGTTGATCTGACCACCACAAATGGCGCAAATGGCTGCAAAAAATGGCGCTGCGTCGCGGTCGGTTGCGGCCAGGACATAGCTCTGAAAAACAGCAGGGTTTTCCCGTCTTTTACCCCGCATCTTTTACCAACCCTTCCGTCGCGTGCGCCGGACTGGCTTTCTTGCCTGCGCGGCAAACTCGTCGAGCCGGTCCAGCAGCCCCGTGATTGTGAAAAGTTCAGCCGATGACGGCTTCCTTGGCGAGCACTCGGCGACGGCCAGGCCACTGCTCGGGCGGGTGCTTCCGGGGAAGTTTTTGGTAAAAGATGGGGGGTAAAAGATGAGGAAATGAGGGCCATCCGCTTGACTCAACTCAAGTTGGACTTGCCACCACAGAAAGCACGATCGGCTGTCAAAACGGCGAGGCGTAGCTGGCGGTTGTGTCAGGGACATCGCCCGATTTTTCTGTTCCCATCTTTTCGCCGGTCACCCCCCCTTTTTAAGTGTCTCCTGAATTTCCTCGCCGCGCTCCGAGACCACGACCACCGCTCGCGGCTCATTCCCACCAAAACCATCGGAATCCACGATGCGCGCGGTCGTTTTGGGATTACCAGTTGCAACGAAGAAGTCCGCCGGTATTATCCCGCCCCTAAAATAAAACGCAGATGCGCCAGCTCGTTACTATTGCGGTCAATGCCTTCATGGAACTGGTCCGGCAGCCCGTTTTTTTGCTGCTCATGAGCGTGTCGGCGAGCTTCATCGTTTTCCTCGCGGCGGTACCGTATTTCGGTTTTGGAGATGATCCCAAGTTGGTGAAGGACAGCACGCTGGCGATCATGCTGCTGTCGGGTTTGTTCGGGGCGATCATCAGCGCGTCATCATCGGTGGCGCATGAAATTCGCACGGGCACGGCGCTGGCGGTGCTGTCCAAACCGGTCGGGCGCGCCCAGTTTCTGCTGGCCAAATATTTCGGGTTGGCGGCGGCGTTGACGCTGCTGACGTACGTGAATCTGGTGGCGACGCTGCTCGCGAGCCGCATGGCGTTCGATGCCTACGGGGATGCAGACCTGTTCGGGCTGGCGATCTTCTTCGGCGGACTGGTGCTGGCGTATGCGCTGGCGGGGTTCACCAATTATTTCCTGCGGCGCACGTTCATGTCGGACGCGGTGATCTTCACGGTGGTGATGCTGACGGTGGCGTTTCTGGTGATCAATTGCTTCGACAAAGAGGGCAAGTGGCAGGAGTTCGCCAAAGGGGTGGACTGGCGGATGGTGCCGGTCTCGTTGTTGATCCTGTTTGCGCTGTGGATTCTGGCGGCGCTGGCGCTGGCGTGTTCGACCCGGTTTGAAATTGTGCCCACGCTGACGGTCTGCTCGGCACTGTTTTTGCTAGGTTTGATGTCCGATTACCTTTTCGGGCGGCGCGCGGATGCGGGTTCGTGGTGGGCGACGGTCTGCTACACCGTGATTCCCAACTGGCAGCTTTTTTGGTTGGCGGACGCGCTGGAACCGGGCAAGGAAATCCCGTGGGTGTATGTCGCGAAAGCGGGTGCTTACCTGGTGGCCTACCTGGTGGCGGCGCTGTCGCTGGCGTTGGTTTTATTTGAAGATCGCGAGTTGAAATAACATGGATCGCAACATCCAAAAAAACGGATTGATCAATCTGCTGCTCCTCCTCGGGGCGGGCCTCGGCTGCGTGCTCGTGGCACAGATGGCGGGGTCGAACACCGGCGAGGTGACGGTGGTGTTTCTCGGGCTGGCGGTGCTGACCGCGGGCGTGAGCTATTTCCAAATGCGCCTGGAAACGAGCGAACGGCTGGAAAAGCTCGAGTTTGAGGAGTTGAAGAAGGCCAAGTCGAGCGCCGCGATGTTCACGTCGCAGGACGCGGAGGCGTTTCCGGCGGAGCGCGCGCGGCAGCAATTCGAGCGCTGGCTGGTGCCGATTTTCACGGTGCTGATGGCCCTGCTCCAGGGCGGTGCGGCGTATTGGATGTGGGAGCGGTTCTCGAAAGCGCAGGTGCCGATGATCCGCATGCCAGAAGTGGCGATGTCACTCTACGGGTTGTTCGCCATCGTACAATTTCTCCTTGGCAAATACTCGGCGGGCATCGCGCGACTGGAGGGCCAGCGGCTGCTGCGCCCCGGTGCGAACAGCCTGCTGCTCGGTGCTTACCTCTGCTTTTTGTCCACCGCCGCCATCGCCGCGGGCCTCCTCGGATTTCCCAAGGTGGACTACTACGTCGCCTTGGTTTTATGCGTGTTGCTCACGCTTGTTGCGCTGGAAACACTCGCCGGATTGGTCTTGGAAATCTACCGGCCGCGGGTGAAGGGCAAGGCCGCGCGAATTCTTTACGAGAGCCGCGTGATCGGTTTGCTGAGCCAACCGGAGAGCCTCTTCACCACGGCGGCGCACGCGCTGGATTACCAGTTTGGTTTCAAGGTTTCGGAAACGTGGTTTTACCAGTTTGCGCAGCGGGCCTTCGGCTGGATTTTTCTGGTGCAGCTCGGCGCGCTTTGGCTGTCCACGTCGTTCGTCATTCTCGAACCTTCCGAGCAGGCGCTGCTGGAACGGTTCGGCGAAAGCGTGAAGGGCCGCGAAGTGTTGTCTCCGGGGTTTCATTTCAAATTCCCCTGGCCCATCGACCAAGTTCACCGCTACAGCACCGAGGCCATCCAGAGTTTCCACATCGGTTTCATTCCCGATCCCACGAAGGAAAAAGAGAAGACCGTGCTGTGGACCGTGGCGCACACGAAAGAGGAGTTCAACATGCTCGTCGCCAGCCGCGAGCAGTCGGACAGCACGACGACCAATGCCCCCGACCGGGTGCAGTCGGTCCCCGTCAATCTCCTCACCGTCAGCATCCCGGTGCAATTCCAGATCAAGGACGTGCGCGCATGGGCGTACAATTTCAGCGATGCGCCGGTGATGCTCGAGAAGATCGCGACCCGCGAAGTGGTGCGCTATCTCGTCGGCGTGGACATCAATGAAGTCATGGCCACCGGCCGGGCGCGCGCGGCGGAGGTGTTGCGCGAACGGATTCAGCGCGCGGCGGACGAACCGACGCACAATCTCGGCGTCAAGATTGTCTATGTCGGCGTGCAGGACATTCATCCGCCCGTCACGGTCGCGCCCAGCTACGAGGCGGTGATCGGGGCGATGCAGGAGAAGGAAGCCAAGATTCTCGTGGCCGAGGGCGACCGCGACAAAACCAACACGCTCACCCGCGCCGAATCGATCCAGAAAGTGCGCGAGGCCGAGGCCGACAAGGTGCGGCGTCTCACCGCGGCCAAGGCGCGCTCGGCGCAGTTCAACGACCAGTTGGTCGCGTTCGCCAAGTCGCCCACGGTTTATCCGCAGCGCGTCTATCTCCACACTTTTGCGCGCGCCTCCGCTGGCACGCGCAAGTACATCGTCACGCCCACGAACACGCACGAAGTCTTCCAGTTCAATCTGGAGGAAAAGGTGCGTCAGGACCTGACCGACGTGATCATCCCGCCAGCCAAGAAGTGATTTACCCGCCCTACCAGCCATGAACCGAAGCCAACTCAACTTCCTCGTCGGAGGCGTCCTCCTGCTCATCTTCGCGATGATGCTCTTTGCGTTCCAGGTCCGCCGGACCGAGACCGCGCTCGTCACCACCTTTGGCAAGCCCGTGGACAGCGGGCCGATCACCAAGTCCGGCCTGTACTGGAAGCTCCCGTGGCCGATCCAGAAGGTGCAGAAGTTCGACAACCGCATCCAAAACTTCGAGGGCCGCTTCGAGGAAACCCTCACGCAGGACGGCAAGAACCTGATGGTCCTCGTCTATGCCGGTTGGAAAATCAGCAACCCGGAAACCTTCCGCAAAAGCTTCAACGATTCCGTCGCCGACGCCGAAAAGCGCCTCGAGGATCTCGTCCGCAGCGAAAAGGGTGCCGTCATCGGCACCCATCCCTTCTCGGACTTCATCTCGCCGGACGAGAAGAAGCTCAAGTTCGTCGAGATCGAGACCGAGATGCTCGAGCGCATCCGCAAGCCCGCCGCCGAGAAATACGGCATCGACGTCGTGTTCCTCCACATCAAGAAACTCGGCCTGCCCGAGAGCATCACCGAGAAGGTGTTCGAGCGCATGAAGGCCGAGCGCCAGAAGTTCGTGGACAAGCTCAAGGCCGAGGGCGAAGGCCGGGCGATCGACATCCGCTCCGAGGCTGACAGCGAGCGCATCAAGACGCTGGCGCAGGCCGAGGCGAAGGTGATCGAACTGCGCGGCTCCGCCGAAGCCGAGGCCGCCAAGTATTACGAGATCATGGAGAAAAACCCGGAACTCGCGATTTTCCTCCAGAAGCTCACCACGCTCGAACAAACGCTGAAGGAACGCTCGACGCTGATCCTCGACGAGCGCACGCCGCCGTTTGATCTCCTCAAGGGCGGCGCCCGGCCGATGGACAAAAAGTAAGCCCCGCTCCTATGGCCAACGAGCATTCCCACGACCACGACCACGACCAGCACGATCACGATCATGATCATGGGCACTCCCACGATCACGATCACAGTCATGGCTCCGGGCCCGGCGGCAAACCCGCGCCCACCCCCGAGCCGGAACCCGTCTTCGAGGACGCCGGTTCGCGCGCCCTGGCCGAAGCGCTCTCCAGCAGCTTCGCCATCGTCAAGGTCATCATGCTGGCGCTGCTGGTGCTCTTCCTCGGCTCCGGCGTCTTCACCGTTCAGCCGCAGGAAAAGGCCATCAA
>CAMAUZ010000135.1 GCA_945861535.1 Akkermansia muciniphila
CCACTCCGCCAGGAGCGATGCGCCTAAAAACGGAGAATTTGGGTGATTTATCCGTCGCCGGAGGAAAAATCCGTCGCGCACCGCCTGCGCACCCCCTCCGCGTCGCGCCCCGTTTCCAAAAACGCGCGTTTTCGGCCAGACACTAGTTATGAGCAATCTCCCAATAACAGGTTAGTCAAACTCATCACATCAGGGATATGAAACTAAAAAATCGAGTCACGAGAATCACCACCGCCTTTGTTGCTGCTGCATTGCTGTCCGTTGCCGCGGCGCGGGCCGACCTGATCATCAGCCAGACCGTCAGCAGCCCGCCCGGGGTGGGCACGTTTCTGACTCCGGATTGGTCGGCGCTCATCTCCATCGCGAAATTCAATCCCGCCCTGGGAAATCTCAACAGCGTGGTCTTCAGCATGACGGGGTTGGTCCAGGGTTCGGCGCAGGTGGAAAACACCAGCCCGTCCAGCGGCTCCGATGTGAAGCTCACTTTGGCCTCGGGCTTGAAGCTGACCCGTCCGGGTGGTGGTGCCGCGTTGGTGGTGGCAACCCCGCTTTCCATCACCTTATTTTCCGCCTCCCCGTTCGATGGCGTGGTGGATTTCGCGGGCACCTCGGGCGCCACGCTGTCCGGGTTGCTGGGCACCAAGTTCAACTCGGCGCATTACGAGTCAGCCGCCGACCTGGCGCTGTTCACCGGCTCTGGATCAATCAGCCTGCCGCTGACCGCGGTCGGCGATTCGCGGGCCGCTGGCGGTGGATCGACGATCTCCCTGTTTGACACCGAGGCGCGGGGCGAGGTGACGGTCACCTACAAATATTCCGCAGCAGCCGTGCCTGAGCCTCGCGTTTACGGCGCGGTCGGGGCGCTGCTCTGCGTCGGTTTCGCGGCGCTGCGCCGCCTGCGCTCCAAGTCGTCCTGAGCGCCGCAACATACTTCTTTCCCCAGCCGCCCGAATTCTTTCGGGCGGCTTTTTTTTGCCGCCACCGCGCAACCCCGACCAGACCAACGCCGCCCCGGACTGGATTTCACCGCACCAAAATCCCGCCTTGAGTTCGCAGCGGCCCTCCTTAGCCTCCGCGCCTCGACACCATGAACCTGCCCAGACCCATCTCGCCCAAACACGTTTACCTCATGGCCAATGGCGACCTGCGCCGGTCCGCCAACCAAAAATGCTGGCCCGAACAGGCGAAGCTTGAGGCCCTGCTCACCCGAGCCATTCAGGCGGAAGGCTGGCGCGTGGACCGCGCCCACGCGTTCGATTCCACCAAGGGCCACGGCTTCATCGATTCGCAGCGCCTCGGCATGGAGGTCTTCCGCCGGCTGGATCCCGAGGCGCCGCTCATTGTCGCCGAAAGCGTCTGGCAATACTCGCATCACATCCTCCACGGCCTCCTCACGCATCGCGGCCCGATCCTCACCATCGCCAACTGGTCGGGCACCTGGCCGGGTCTTGTTGGTCTGCTCAATCTCAACGCCTCGATGACCAAGGCCGGCGTCCGCTACAGCACGCTCTGGAGCGAGACCTTCAAGGACGCCACCTTCACCGAGGGTCTGCGCCAGTGGCTCGCCGGCAGCCCGATAACGCACGATCAAAGCCATGTGCGCGATTTTTCCCTGCTGAAAATTCCCGCGGCGGACGTGGAGATCGGCCGCAAGTTTGCGCAGAACTTTCGCCGCGAGAAAGCCATCATGGGCGTGTTCGATGAAGGCTGCATGGGCATGTTCAACGCCATTATCCCCGACGAACTCCTCCATCCCACCGGCCTCTTCAAGGAGCGCCTCAGCCAGGCCACGCTGTTCGCCGCAATGCAGCGCGTCACCGACGACGAGGCGCACGCGGTGTTCCTGTGGCTCCAGCGCAAAGGCATGAAATTCTGCTGGGGCAAGGACGAGGCCACCGAACTCACCGAGCGCCAGACCCTCGAACAGTGCAAAATGTATGTCGCCGCGCTGCGCCTCGCCGACGAGTTCGGCTGCGCCACCATCGGCATCCAATACCAGCAGGGCCTCAAGGATCTCGCGCCCGCCAGCGACCTCGTCGAGGGCCTGCTCAACAACGTCGATCGGCCGCCGGTCACCGACGGCGACGGCCGCGTGCTCTTCGCCGGCGAGGCGCTCCCGCACTTCAACGAAGTCGATGAATGCGCCGGCCTCGATGGCCTGCTCACCTACCGACTCTGGCGCGAACTCGGCCACGCGCCCGAGAACACCCTCCACGATCTGCGCTGGGGCCAGCACTTCAAAGGCTCGGGCGTGGATGATTACGTGTGGGTGCTGCTCATCTCCGGCGCCGCGCCGCCCGCGCATTTTGTCGGCGGTTACAAAGGCGCGAGTAGCGAACGCCAGCCCGCGATGTATTTCCGGCTCGGCGGCGGCACCGTCAAAGGCATCAGCAAGCCCGGAAACATTGTCTGGAGCCGCATTTTCATCATGGACGGCAAACTCCACTGCGACCTCGGCGTTGCGGACGTCGTCACGCTGCCCGCCGCTGAAACCGAGCGCCGCTGGCAGGAAACCACGCCGCAGTGGCCCATCATGCACACCGTGTTCAAAGGCATCACCCGCGACCAGATGATGGCCCGCCACAAATCCAACCACATTCAGGTCGTTTATGCGCCCAACGTGAAAGCCGCCCACCGCGCCTGCCGCATCAAGGCCGCCGCCTTCGCCGAACTGGGCATCACCGTCCACATCTGCGGCGAGTTGAGCGCGGTCTGAGGCGCGCGACGCTGCCGCGGAGTGCGGTCGTCCCCGGTCGCAGCAGCGTCCGCACGCACGGGTAGTGCAAAAACAGCCAGCGTCCCACTCCGCTCCACCCTGCTGCGCCCGGGGACGGGCGCATCCGCGCACTGCCCCGCCGTAGCGCAGGTTTCCAAACCTGCTGTGTCGCCGATTTCCAAATCGGCGGGGGCCGCGGAGTTCGGAGCGCGCGGGGCAAGATGAGGGGTTGCGGGCGGTCGAACCGTCCGCGGGTTTGGAAACCCGCGATACAGCAGACTTGGAAGTCTGCGCCACAGGGGGGTGCGTCGATAGGCCCGCCAACCGTCCGCACCCGGACGCCATGCTTGACGCTCCGGGGGGTGGTGCCTAGCTTCCGCGCCACGGTTTTTCCACATTATGAATAATTTCCTCGTTCCCATGGTGGTTGAGCAGACCGGTCGCGGCGAACGCGGCTATGACATCTACTCCCGCCTGCTCGTTGACCGCATCGTTTTCCTCGGCACGCCGGTCGATGACATGGTCGCCAACGTCATCATCGCGCAATTGCTTTTCCTGCAGATGTCCGACCCGAAAAAAGAGGTGCATCTCTACATCAATTCCCCCGGTGGCAGCGTCACCGCCGGCCTCGCAATTTACGACACGATGCAGTTCATGACCTGCGACGTGAACACCTACTGCATCGGCCAGGCGGCCAGCATGGGCGCGGTGCTCCTGTGCGGCGGCACCAAGGGCAAACGCTTCTCGCTCCCCAACGCCAACATCATGATCCATCAGGTCCTCGGCGGCGCCGAAGGCCAGGCGAGCGACGTGGAAATCCGCGTGAAATACATGCTGAAGCTGAAGCATCGCCTCAACTCCATCATCTCCCACCACACCGGGCAAACCCTCGACGTCGTCGAGAAAGCCTGCGACCGCGACAACTTCATGAGCGCCGACGAAGCCAAGTCTTTTGGCCTCGTCGATGAAGTCGTGAAATCCCGCAAAGACCTCCCCGCGATCATTCCGACGGCCATCAAGTAGCCGCTGCGGCTTCTCTCATGGCCCGCCCCACCAACCTCACCCTCTGCAGCTTCTGTGGGAAATCCCACGCCGAGGCCCGCAAGCTCATCTCCGGCCCGGGCGTTTACATCTGCGACAGTTGCATCAACGTCTGCAAGAACGTCCTCGACAAGGAACTCCAGACCGAAACCCGCCGCGCCACGCCCAAGCTCAAGGTCCCGCGCCCCGCTGAAATCAAGCACCGCCTCGACGAGTTTTGCATCGGCCAGGACGTCGCCAAACGCACCCTCGCCGTCGCCGTTCACAATCATTACAAGCGCATCCTCCACGACCGCGGCCTTGCCCAGCCGACGGAATCCCTGCGCGCCGAAGTCAGCGATGACCTCGCCGACGTGGAAATCGAGAAGAGCAACATCCTCCTCATCGGCCCCACCGGCTCGGGCAAAACCCTCCTCGCCCGCACGCTCGCGCGCATCCTCGATGTCCCCTTCGCCATCGCCGACGCCACCACGCTCACCGAGGCCGGATACGTCGGCGAAGATGTCGAGAACATCGTCCTGCGCCTGCTCCAGCAGGCCGATTACGACGTGAAGCGCGCGCAGATGGGCATCGTGTACATCGACGAAATCGACAAGATCGCCCGCACCACCAGCAACGTCTCGATCACCCGGGACGTCTCCGGCGAAGGCGTGCAGCAGGCGTTGCTGAAAATCCTCGAGGGCACCATCTGCAACGTCCCACCCCAGGGCGGCCGCAAGCATCCGCAGCAGGAGTACATCCGCGTCGATACCTCGAACATCCTGTTCATCTGCGGCGGCGCATTTGTCGGCCTCGAGAAAGTCATCGAACGCCGCCTCGGCCGCCATGTCATGGGCTTCAATGCCGCCGGTGAAAACACCTTCGACCTCGCCGCGAACAAACGGAAAATCGTCGGACTGGTCGAACCCGAGGACCTCCTCAGCTTCGGTTTCATCCCCGAATTCATTGGTCGTCTCCCGATGGTCAGCGTGCTCGAGGAACTCACCGAGGACCAGCTCATCACCGTCCTCACCGAGCCGAAGAATTCCCTCACCAAGCAATACTCGAAGCTGATGGCGATGGAGGGTGCTTCGCTCCATTTCTCCCCCGACGCCCTGCGTGAACTCGCCGCGCGCGCGATCAAGAAAGGCACCGGCGCCCGTGCCCTCCGCTCCCTCCTCGAGCGCCTCATGCTCGACGTGATGTACGAAATCCCCGGCACCAGCGACATCACGAGCATCACCATCACCGGCCCCGTCGTCCGTGGCGAAACCGCGCCGCTGCTCCAGCGCAAGCAAGCCCGCGCGGCGGCCTGACCGGGCGAAGCCCGACCCCGCGGGGAGCGCACGCCGCTGGCGTGCCGTTTTCGGCGGCCCGCCGAAAACCTCGTTCCCAAAACAGCCTCTCCCGCGACGCACTAGGCAGACCGGGGCACGAGGTTTGGTCGAGGCCGCCCAAACCAGCACGCGGGCCGCGTGCGCTCCCCTGCGAGTCCGCGGCGAAACCGCGCCGCTGCTCCAGCGCAGACAAGCCCGCGCGGCGGCCTGACCGGGCGAAGCCCGACCCCGCGGGGAGCGCACGCCGCTAGCGTGCCGTTTTCGGCGGCCCGCCGAAAACCTCGTTCCCAAAACAGCCTCTCCCGCGACGCACCAGGCAAACCGGGGCACGAGGTTTGGGCGACGCCGCCCAAACCAGCACGCGGGTCGCGTGCGCTCCCCTGCGGGTTCCCGCGTCCCTCCTTTACCGCCTCGGCAACCCCTCCGCCCACGCCCCGCCGACCACGCTCCCTCCCGAACGCTTCCGAATACCTGCACCGGCCTCCCCGTCAGGGTGCGCCCCTCAAATTCGAGGGAGAGACAAGTTTTGCCCACGGGCGCTTTGTCCGCCCAATCCCGAATTGGTTATCGAATATGTCCATCGCCGTACTCAAATCGTTGTCCGCAGTGTTAATGACCCTTGGCCTGCTCGTCGCTCTCCCGGCGTCGGCGAACGCCGTCCCGCCCGGCCCCGGCGGGGGCGGCGCCACGAACTCGCCCGTCAGCGCCCCACCGTTCCAGTGGGCGCAGGCCTTCGGCGGTTTCGGTCAGGAACACACCAAAGCCACGGCGGTGGATGCGGCGGGAAACGTTTATCTGGCCGGCTCCTACTCCGGGACGGTCAACTTCGGCGGCATCAACCTGACCGCGGCGAGCGGCTCGGAAATGTTCCTCGCGAAATACGGGACCAACGGCGGCTTGCAGTGGCTGGCGCGCAGCACGGGCCGCTTTGCCGAGGGACGCGGCATCACCGTGGATGCGGCGGGCGACGTTTTTCTGACCGGCAGTTTCCGCAATTCCCTGCAGCTCGAGAGCACCAGCTTCGTCGCCGCCGGGTCCGATGATGTCTTCGTCGCGCGCTACGACGCCGCCGGCCAGCTCCAATGGGCCACCACTTTCGGCGGGGCGGGTTCCGACAGCGGGAACAGCGTCGGCCTCGACGCCAACGGAAATCTGTACGTCGCGGGAGATTTCGGCGGGACCGTCCTGTTCGACACCACCGCACTGACGACCGGGGGCGGCAGCGACCTTTTCCTCGCCCAGCTCTCGGCCGCCGACGGCACGGTGCAATGGGCGCATTCGATGGGCGGCCCGGGCTACGATGCCGGCGCGCGCGTGGCGGTCGATCCCGCGGGCAATGCCTATGTCACCGGTTGCTTCAGCAGCAGCGCCCGCTTCGGCGGCACGGTGCTGACCCGCGTGGGCGGCACCGACACGTTTCTGGCGAAATACGACGCCACCGGCAGTTTCCGCTGGGTCCGGCAAATGGGCGGCGCGGGCGATGACTTCGGCCGCGCCATCGCCGTGGACCGCGATGGCAACATCGTGGTCGCAGGCGAATTCACGGGGCAGTTCAGCATTGGCTCCAGCAGTTTCATCGGCCTCGGCGGACGCGAGGCCTTCACGGCGAAATTCCTCCCCACCGGCGCGCTGCTGTGGGGCACAACCAGCGGCGGCACCGGCGACGACCGCGCCCTGGGCGTGAGCGTGGACGCCGCGGGCAATGTGTTCACGATGGGAAACCTCACGACCAACGGCACCTTCGGAACTTTCAAAGTGGCGAATCCCGGCCCCGGCCTCGGCTTGTTTCTCACCAAGCAGAATGCCACCGGAAAATTTTTGTGGGCAACGATCACCCCCGGAAACATTGGCGATCTGAGCGGCAGCGTATCCGCCACGGCGGCGGGCGATGTTTATGTCGCCGCCGATTTCACGGGCGACACGCAGATCGACCCGTTCACGCTGAACACGGTGGGCGCGAGTGATCTGCTGCTCGCGCGGCTGCCGGGCATCGCGCCCGTCCTGACCGTCCAGCCGCAGTCGCAGATCATTGATGTCAGCCAGCCGATCTCGTTCAGCGTCGCCGCCACCGGCACCGGCGCGCTCACTTATCAATGGCGCTTCAACGGCACGAATCTCGTCGGCGCAACCAACGCCGTGTTCTCGCGCCCCGCCGGCGGCGTGACCAATGCGGGCATTTATTCGGTGCTGGTCAGCGACGCGGCGGGCTTCACGTTCAGCCGCGACGCCGCGCTCACCATCGAAGTGCTCGGCGTGCCGATCATTCTCACGCAGCCCGTCGATCAGCTCGTGTCCGCCGGCGGTCAGGTGACGTTCAAGGTTTCCGCCAAGGGTCTGGCCCCGATGGTTTATCAGTGGTTCAAGGACGGCGCGCCCATCGCCAACGCCACCAATCCCACCTACGTGACGCCCCTGCTCGCGGTGGACGACACGGGCGGCTACTCCGTGGTGGTGAGCAATCCGCTGGGCACGGCGTCCAGCCGCCGCAGCACCCTCACCGTGATCGGCATCCCGGAAATCACCGGCGACCTGACCGACGTGGCCATCGCCGTCGGCGAGAGCGCCACCTTCACAATCGGCACCCGCGGCGCGGGTCTCGAATACGTGTGGACCTTCAACGGCGAGTTCGTGCCGGGCGCCACCAACGCGTCGCTCACCATCGCCAACGCCGGCGTCAACGACACCGGTTCCTACACCGTGTACGTGGGCAATTCCCTCGGCCTCGCCGTCACCTCGCAGGCGACCCTGACCGTGGATCGCGCGCCCGTCATCCGCGCGCACCCGCAGCCGCGCGCGGTCCTGCTCGGCCAACCGGCGTCCTTCTCCGTCACCGCGTTTGGCGAAGGCCCGTTGAATTATCAGTGGTGTCGGAACGGCGTCGCTCTGCCCGGAGAAAACAGCGCCACACTGAATTTGCCGGCCACGGACAACCACAGCGCCGGTGATTACTCGGTGCAAATCAGCAACGCCGCCGCGCCCGCCGGCATCGTCAGCACCAGCGCCCGCCTGCAAGTCACCGGACCCGCCGCGACCCTCGCGCTCACCGGCAATCAAGCCGTCCTCAGCTTCGCCGCCTCGCCCACCGCGTTCCTCCTCGAAGCCACCAGCGACATCGGACCCAACGCCGTCTGGACCGTCATCGCCGACCTCAGCACCGCGCCCGGCAACTCGATCAGCCTCCCCGCCAACCCCGCCGCCGGCCCGCGCTTCTACCGCCTCCGCACGCCGTGACGATCGGAGTGCGCCCGGCCGCGGGCGCAGCAGTGTTGAGCGCAGAGCGAGGCGGGTAAACCCTCTCGCCGGGCGGACGTCGCTGCGGCCGAGACCGGCCGCACTCCACACTGCTCACGCGACTGCGAGGCCGCCCGCCCGCCGCGCCGTGCCTCAGCCGCTTTCCCATCGCATCGCCAAGCGGTCAGTCCTGACCTCTTCACTTTATGGAGGTCGTAAAAACTCCACACGATTTCGTGCCACTCCGTCCTCCCGCGAGAGTGCGCTCCCCGTAATCCGACCTCGCCCGCAGCGAATGCAGCGGCTGACGGACCGCTGAGAGCCGGTTTGAAAACCCCGGTTGGGAGTTCCGCGTTTACGCGGTTCCGACGGTATGGGCCAGCGGGCCGCGTAAACGCGGAACTCCCAACCCGGTCCCACGCAGCTCACGCGACTTTTCAAACACGCTTTGAGGAAAGGCGCCCCCCTACCAGCGCCTCACTTCCCCCTCTTCACTGTGAATGGCACCGGTGCGGACCAGTGGCCCCAGCGACCAGTGGTGTCTTGGAAGCGAGCGCGGAGGCGGTAGGTGTGGCCGGCGGTCACGGCGTCGGGCGGGAGGGTGAGATCGGGGTTGAAGGTCGTGAGCGCAGCGGATTCCCAGACGGCGGTGACTTCGTATTTCGGCGCGGTGGCGGGGGCGGCGGCGGGGGCGATTTCGCCGAGCCGCCATTGCAGCGCGGCAAAGGGGTTGGCGCCGGCGTAGGGCGCGCAGCGGAACTGGAGGTGTTTCCGGGGAAAATCGGGCGGACCGATGGCGGTCACGGCGGGCGTGGTGGGAATCGCCTTGTCGTTGGCGAGCGTGGTGTCCATCCACGCGCCGCGGCGTTTCAGGTAGTCCTTCATCAGGCGCACCATGCCGGCGAAGTCCTTGGTCGGGGCGGCCTGGTAGAAGCGGCCGTGGCCGCCGTTGCCGGAGTGCGAGTGTTTCACGAGCGCGGGATGGAAATCCCACTTCGCACGGTCAGCATCCACGAAAGACGACTGGCCGCGGTGGATCAGGGCGGCGAGGTCATCGATCACGCGCCAGCCTTCGTCGTCGTTGAGCAGGAGATCGCGGAGTTCCCGCACGCGGTTTTGATACTCGCGGTTGAAGGCGGGCCGCGGGAGGACGCGGTCGCGGAACGAATCCTGGCCGCCGCCATACATCGAGTCGGCCCATGTCAGGTCGAGGTCCCACGGATGCACCGACCAGCGCGCGGTCTGCGGGTTCAGGTAGTAGAAGTAGTTTTTCCCCGCGCCCTCATCGATGTCGTAGTGGTGGATGGCCTCGACGACGGCGCGGTAGTTGAAGTAGCGCGGAAGATCGAGATTCGCACGCCACCAGTCATCGGTCGGCCGGGTGCCGGTGTAGGTGCGGAGGAATTGATTCAGGTCGGACTTGTCGCTGGCGGCACGGGGGCCCTGGTTGTTCAACTCGCCGCTGCCGCCGACCATTTTGTAAAAGTTGCCGTCGGGCAGATCGTGTTCGTCGAGGAAGCGGCCGCCGGGCTGTTCGACCGCGAGATACAGGCCCCAGAAATCGCCCTCGAACTGATTCGCCGGGTTGGCTTCGACGGCGTCCGTGATGACGCGGAAGTGAACGAAGTGCGTCGCGGGCGACTCGAGGCCGGCGAGGTTGAAGAGCTTGAAACCGGCGGACTCGAACAGACCCTGCTCGCCACGATGGCCGTAGTTCCCCTGTTGAATGCACGCGCCGAGATTCAGCCGGGTCCATTTGGTGTCGTAAGGGCGGCCGTAATTGTCGCGCGCCGCGAGGTCGTGGCCGCGGTTGAAGGCGAATTTCCACATGGTCTTGCCCATCGCGTAACGCCAGCCGCCGCCGCGCGCCCGGTAGTGGATGTGATCATAGACGTGGCCGTCATAGACCAGCGTGCCGAGCCATTTGTAGGCGTCGCCGCCGTATTTCTCGGTCCACGTCGCGCCTTCGACGGCGGATTTTTTTCCGATGAGATGATAGGCGGGAACCTGCCGCAGCGTGTCCGCGCTGAAGGTCGTGACGGCCGCGCGTTTGGGATCTCTGCCGCCGGGTTCGATGGCCGCGCGCCACGCGGGCACGCCGTCGTAAACGAAGTAGGCGAAGTTCGGCTGCGGATCGTCCGCGTAAGGCGCGGTCACGGAGCGCCCGGCGGCATCGGTCGCCGTGATGCGATAACGCACGAGGCGGCGATGGGTTTGCAGCTTCGCTGGCAACAGCGCGGTGAAGCGGCCATCGCCCGCGCTGGCGTCGCCGTCGCGGCCGTCGTCGCGCATCGGCACGGCGGTCCAGTTGGTTTGATAGGCGGGGTCGGTCAGTTCGATGTAGTTGCCGGGATTCACGAGTTGAACCAGCGCGGTCACATTTGAGAGCGCGCCGGTGCTGGTGAGGTGCGCGACGAGGCGCACGGCTTCGCCGGATTTCGGTTGTTGCGGCAGATGCGTGACGCTGTGGAAAACCGGCGGCGCGGCGGTGGTGAAGACGGCGTTGGGCGCGCCGGGCGTCGGGCCGCGGGCGAAGCCACCCGCCGCCGCGCGGAGGCGGGCATCAAAATAGAAATCGCTGCTTTCGCGGAGCGAAGAATTGAGCGCGTGAACGGCGATGACGTTGGTGCCACGGCGCAGGTAGCTGCGCGGAGCGGGGAGGTCGAAGGTGTGATAGGTCAGATCCTCGCGCGCGCTGGGAGCGGTGGCGTTGAACGGCGGCTCGGGGCCAGGGACGTTTTCGCCGAGGACGTGGGTGCCGTTGATCCAGACGTTAAAGCCGTCGTCGTAGAGCGCATCGAGCTGGAGGGCGGTAATGGCGGCGAGATTTTCCACAACGAACGCGCGACGAAAATAGACCGCTGAATAGCGGCCCTTCATGTCATCCAGGCGCGTCGCGAGGAAGTTTTCGCCATAGCCGGCAGGGAGGCTGACGAGCGGCCATTGCAAGTCAGCGAAACCGGGGTCGCGCCACGCCGAGGCGGGTTGCGAGGCTGCGCGCGTGCCTTTGAACAGGCGCCAGGGCGCGCGCTGTGGGATGAGCGCGGCGACGTTCGCGCCGGGCGTGGACGCGGAGGTCGGGGGGAAATTTCCCGCGACCGAGGCGCGCCAGTTGCCGCCGAACGCGTTGTCGAAAAGCGGGTTCAACAATTCGATTGAGTAGCCGGGCTTGCCGCCGACGACCGGCCACGGGAAGCCGGTTCGAAATGCGACCTGGTTCACGACTTTTCCCGTCGCGTCGCACAGGGTGAGCCGTTCGCCTTTGCTCGAAATATGTCCGCGATAGGGCCCGAGCGCGGTCACGCCAAATTTCTTGTGCAGAAACGCCGGATCTTCCGCCACGACCAGATGGCCGCCCGGCGCAATCACCGCGTCGTCGGGAAATGGGTAGTGAATGCCGCGGGTGAAGCTCCATCCCTTCAGGCTCACGGGCTCGGGGCTGGTATTGACCAGTTCCACGAACTCGGCGGGTTCGGTCTTGCGGTCGGGGTGGTAGTGCAGCTCGTTGATTACGACCGGACCGGCGGCTGACGCCTTGTGCGTAATCCCCAACGTGAGGCAGCAAATTGCCGTGGCCAGCCGGAGGAAATTCAGCATGGCGTCAGCCCGAGCCACGAACGCGGCGCGTTTGCCGCTCACATCGGTGGGGAACTGTTCCTCTGTGCCAGGCAGCGTTTTCATGGCGGAGCTTTTGCCGATTCCAACTGTTTCGCAATTCTGGCGCGCGGCCCCGCCCCGCTTCACTCCGGAGAAATCAGCGGAATCGTGTGCCGACGGTGCCGCCGATAAATCTTGAAGTCCGAGTCCAAGGTAAAGACCGCCACATCCCGTTCCGCTTCCGCCATGCGTACCAGACAGGCGTCGGCCACCGACATCGGTACGTTTTGGCAGGACCGCAGCAGATGCGCGACGGCGGGGAGTTCCGCCGCCAAATCGAAGTCTGGAACGACCAACCCGCGTTCCAACAGCGCCAGCAGTTGTTCGCCACCCCCGTGGGTTTGTTGGAGGAGAAAAAAGGCTTCACTCAAGGCCGCATCGCAGGTCCGCAATGGGGCGTGGAAGCGGCGGAACATGGCTTCCGCCCAAGTGTGATGCTCATCGTCGCGCTTCAGATAAGCCACCAACGGCCCGGCATCCGCGATGATGCTCTTAGGCGCCATAGCCCTGCAAATGCCGCTTGTTTGCGGCCAGGTCGCGCGGCCCGCCACTCACGCTGCCGCACAGGTCCTAGCTCTGTTCAAACAAGGAGACAGGTCCGGCGGCGCGGCCGTTTTGTAGCTGGGCCGCCAGCGTTTCGCGCGCGAATCGTGCGGGTGACTTTCCCGCACGCCGGGCCGCCGCCGTCAGTTGCGCCGTTACCGCATCGGGCAATTGTATGGTCAGTGTGCTCATGGGTTTTAGCGTGCCCGCGCGGCTCTACCATTACAAGCGCCGCAACCCCGGTCCGCCCGCCAACGTCCCCCCCTTCCATCCATCGGGTACGCTGGCCCCATGCTCCGCCAGGTTGCCGCTCGGGTTCTCCTCACGTCGGCGGCTACGGTGGGTGGGCACGGCGTGACGCAACCCCGTTGGGGTTGAGAACCTCTTCCCGATCAACACCCAGGGTAGCTCGTTCCTCGCAACCCAGGGCTGGAGGCCGGAATCCCGTTGGGATTCTCCGAAGGCGCGGGGCGAGCGACAAAGGTGGGGCAACAGTTTGGTGGAGCACTCGGGTTAGGCCGCGTCATAGAGGCAATCCCTCATACATGCCGCCCAAGCTCCCAAAGAGAAAACGGTAGGAAATCAGGAACGCCGAGAGCGCGGCAAACGTAATGCAAAGCCAGGCGTGAAACAGGCGGGTCCCAAGCGCAGCTATCACCAAACCGAGCACCCAGCCGGCATCAAGACCGTAAGACCACCACTCATAAGGTGGATGTTCCATGTGCCCACTCATGCAGATATAGTGTGAATAACACCAGCCTGAGCCTAGCACGCCGAATCCCCAAAGAACTGACGATCCAACCAAGCTCACCATCGCCGCATGGTCGCGTCGGCACTGACCACGCTCCATGCTCCAATAAAGCAGACCCAACAAGATGGCTCCGATAGAAAGGCAAACACGGTGCGCTGTTTCAAACGGCAGGCTCCGGTAGAGAAAGGTATTAAGCAGCGGGAAAGCCAACCCAACCGCCGTAGCCACGTAGAAGACTGTGCCGAGAGACCAGCGACGCGAGAAGAATCTGGTGATTCGCGCTCGGTAATGAACAACTGCTGGATTCATGGTGCAGGTGGGCGGAGTCACGAGGTCACCGGTGGGTCACGCTGAGGGTGAAGTTGGCGCTTGGGTGGCTAAAAGCACTAACCGAAACTCTCCAAAATTCTTCCCGAGAATCATCTTCATCGGAACAATGGCAATCGCAAAACCAGTCACTATCAATGGCGGAATGGTAACGAGTTGGATGGCAAACTCTGGGAAATCTATAGCTTCCAAGATGGGGGCGATGACGAAGCTTAGAAGCGCACCGACCATTACGAAGATACCAATCGCAATGGAGGTCCATCGAGAATACAACCACCAGACTTGAATTGCCCTTTTCCATGTAATTTCGAGTTCCATAGGAATTCCTTGCAGTGTGAGTTATGGCCATTTTGTGAAAGTAATATTTCAGGAAGAAGGACTGCACCGGAACCGGGGATAAGGGTTCCAAGATGCAAGGTATGATCGGCCGCTCGCATGTCACCCGACGAATCGAATGGTAAGTGGGTAACGATACTCTCGCCCGTCAGCCCCGCGCACGGCGGCGATGATGGAGAGAAAGAAGGCCGCAATCCCGAGGAGGATCAGGATGGGAATTCCGATGAAAACCATCGCCAAGGGAATGCACAGCAGCGCGTACAGATAGAGGGAGAGGTGGAAATTGAGCGCCTCTTTGGAATGGAAGGCGATCACCGCGGACTCGTCCTTTTTGACGAGGTACACGATGAACGGGACGATCAGGCCGAAGCCGAGCAGCAGGGAGAGGTGGGAGATGACGATCCAGAGTTTGTCTTCGCTCTTCATGAGCGGGGGCGGTTGGTTGGTGGGTGAGTCCATAATGGTTAGTCTTGCGTTGTTTCTGCCGAGTTCGTTTTCAAAACGTGCAACTGAATCCGTATCCGCCGAGTGAGGTCGTCCGGCTGACGATCCAGTTCCTTCGGGGCCGATTTGGGCGGGATGATTGGATAGCTCATTTCGCGCTGG
>CAMAUZ010000136.1 GCA_945861535.1 Akkermansia muciniphila
GATGGAAGGCTACCTGCGGGAACGCAATCTCCGCCCCAAGCGCTACGTCTGGAAAGCCGCGGGGGAGGAAATCCTGGCCAAGATTCAGCGGGCGCGGGCCGCCGCAAATTCCGCGCCGAAAGAATTATGAGTATAGTTTTGAGAGACACTACAGTAGCGCAATGAAACCGACCCAAACACCAACAGTCGGATATCGACTCATGCTGCCACCGCTTCCGTCGCCGCCAACGACGAACTGCCCGCACCCACATCCGTGGGCGCAGCTCAGTTTTTTGTACGCGGTCTGGTTCCCGGCCGCGGCCCAGCAGGCGAACGAAAATAGCCCAGCACTTCAGTGCTGGGTTCGCGTGGGTAGCAAACCCGGTCCCGTCAGGGACGAAAGAAACCGTCCACCATCCCGCATCTTTCGTCCCTGACGGGTCTCCCCGATTTCCCGGGCCGCCAACCCAGCACTGAAGTGCGGGGCTATTTTCGGCCGTCCCTGCGGGACTGCGTCAACATGCACCGACCGTTGCTAGAAACTGAGATGCGCCGACATCCGTCGCGGTAAAACAGTTTGCATTCCCCGTTCGGGCGGCCATCTTCCGCCCCCGACGCCGACCTCGTATTCATGATTCGTCCGCGCAATTTTTTGATGTCCCGTTCCGTATCACCATGTCCCCTCGCCGGTTCGACGCCGCTGGTTATGGCCCACCGGGCGGGGGAGTTAGGTCCCAAATCCAGTTCGCTCCGTTCAGTCGGGGCGATTTCCAGCCGTTAATTGTCTATGTCCGCGAATTCCTCGTCCCCCTCCCGCATTCCTTGGCAGCAAATCCACTGGTCCAACACCATCTTCCTCCTCACGACGCTGCTGCTCACGCTCACGGCCGTGCCCGCCTATCTCTGGCGGTACGGACTGGACTGGTTCCAGGCCGCGCTGTTCCTCGGCTTCTTCATCGCCACCGGCCTGAGCATCACGCTGGGCTATCACCGGCTGTTTTCGCACAAGGCGTTTCAAGCGGGCTGGCCGGTGCGGATGGCCACGCTGCTGTTCGGCGCGGCGGCGTTTGAAAACTCCGTCCTCTGCTGGGCCGCCGATCATCGTCGCCACCACAAATTCGTGGATCACGACCAGGATCCCTACGACATCACCAAGGGTTTTTTCCACGCGCACATCGGCTGGATTTTCCTGCAGGCGGAGGGCGAACCCTCGCTCGAATTCGCCGGCGACCTGCGCCAGGACCGCCTCGTGATGTGGCAGCACAACAACTACCGGAGTATCGCCATCGGCATCGGCTTCGGGTTGCCCGCGCTGCTCGGCGGCTTGTGGAACGGCTGGGTGGGCGCGCTGGGCGGCCTCTTGATCGGCGGCGTGGCCCGCACGGTGTTCGTGCAGCACATGACCTTCTTCATCAACTCCCTCTGCCACACGCTCGGCAGCCGTCCGTATTCGAGCCGCAACACCGCGCGGGACAGCGCGATCATGGCGCTCTTCACCTTCGGCGAGGGCTATCACAATTTTCATCACGCCTTCCAGCACGACTACCGCAACGGCGTGAAGCCCTGGCAGTTCGATCCCACGAAGTGGAGCATCTGGACGCTCAACAAACTCGGCCTCGCGAAACAACTCCGCCGCGTCCCGACCGAGCGCATCCTGCTTGCCGAGATCGCCGAACAACAGCGTCAGCTCGCCGCCGTCCTCACCACCCAGCCCAGCCGCCTGGCCGAGCCGCTCCACACCAAGCTCCAGGCCGCGCAGGCCCGGCTGCAACACACCTTCAGCCAGTGGGAAAAACTCGAGCACGAATACAGCGAGGCGCTGCACAAAAAACTCGAGGCCTCCTCCGAACGTATCGCCGAACTGCGCCGCGAATTCCACGCCGCCCGCGACCGTTTCCGCGACGCCATCCGCGACTGGCGCGAGGCGCACCAGCTCGCGCTCAGCCATTTCAGCGTGGGCGCGGTGGCGTGACGTGCCAGTGACCACGGCACGCGCCAGTGGTTAACGGGAGCGTAATGCGGAGACCGGATGGGTGAGGCGAGCGGGCCGGCTGGCACAGGCACGCCTGGTCCCGGAGGGACGCCGCAGGAAATTAGCCGGAGGCAAGGCCGCGCCAGCGGACGCCGCCCCCGGATCGCAGCGCAGAAGCGGCGTTGCCCCGGAGGGGCATCGAAGAACGCCTCCTGCCCGGTTCGTGGAATTTCTTCGCATCTTCCGGCCCGCGATTTGGTTGTCCCCTCCCCGCCGAAGTCGTCCTTGATCCGGTTGCGATGACTTTCTTCGATGCCCCGCCGGGGCATGACCCTTTTCCGCCCATTAACCGGGGGCTGCGTCCGCTACGCGGCCTTGCCCCCGGCTAACTTTCGGCGATGTCCCTCCTGGACAAAAAGCCCCCCGCCCAGTCCTTCCTTTGTCCGCCAGCAACTCGGGATGGAGCCACCGGTTCGGATTTCCGGCTTTAGCCGGTGCGCCGTCCATCCCCAACGGGAGCACTCGGTATTTCGTCGGAGTCGCTCCGTGCGGATGCCGCGCCGCCTGAAGGCGGAACTCCGTACTCGCCACCTCACGCCAGCACGTCCTTCACCAACTCGCCGTGGATGTCCGTGAGGCGGAAGTCGCGGCCTTGGAACCGGTACGTCAGGCGCGTGTGGTCGATGCCCAGCAGGTGCATCATCGTCGCGTGCAGGTCGTACACGCTCACCGGGTCGCGCACGATGTTGTAGCAATAATCGTCCGTCTCGCCGTAGGTCAGGCCCTTCTTCACGCCCGCGCCCGCGAGGAAAACCGTGAAGGCCCGCGGATGATGATCGCGCCCGTAGTTGTCCTCGGTCAGCGTTCCTTGCGAATAAACGGTGCGCCCAAACTCCCCGCCCCAGACGATCAACGTGTCATCCAGCAGCCCGCGCTGCTTCAGGTCGCGGATCAAGCCCGCGGTCGGATGATCGGTGTCGCTGCACTGGCCCTTGATCGCTTTCGGCAGACCGCCGTGATGATCCCAACCCATGTGAAAGAGCTGCACGAAACGCACGTCGCGCTCGGCTAGTCGGCGCGCGAGCAGGCAGTTCGCCGCGTAGGTGCCGGGCGTTTTCACCTCGGGTCCGTAGAGGTCGAGCACGCTCTGCGGCTCCCCGGAAATGTCCGTGAGATCGGGCACGCTCGCCTGCATGCGGAAGGCCATCTCGTATTGCGCGATGCGCGCCTGGATGTCCGGGTCGCCGAGCGCCTCGTGCCGGCGGCCGTTGAGCGCCGCCAGTTCGTCGAGCGTCTCGCGCCGCGTCGCGCGGTCCATGCCCGGCGGATTCGAGAGATACAACACCGGATCGCCCGTGTTGCGGAACTTCACGCCCTGATGCTGCGTCGGCAAAAAGCCGCTGCTCCACAGGCGGTCATACAGCGGCTGGTCATCGCGCCGCCCCGTGCCGAACGACGTGAGCACCACATACGCCGGCAGATTCTTGCTCTCGCTGCCCAGCCCGTAACTCAGCCACGAACCCATGCTCGGCCGACCCGGCAGTTGATGGCCCGTCTGAAAATAAGTGATCGCCGGATCGTGATTGATCGCCTCCGTGTGCATCGAGCGGATGAAGCACAACTCGTCCGCCACGCCGGCAATGTGCGGCATCAGCTCCGTGAGCCACGCGCCGCTCTTTCCGTGCTGCGCGAATTTGAAAATGCTCGGCGCGACGGGGAACGCCTTCTGCCCCGAGGTCATCGTCGTCAGCCGCTGCCCGCGCCGGATCGACTCGGGCAACTCCTCGCGCCGCCGCGCGGCGAGCTGCGGCTTCGGATCGAACAAATCCATTTGCGAGGGCGCGCCCGATTGGAACAGGTAGATCACGCGCTTGGCCTTCCCCGAGTAGTTGGGAAAACCGGGCAGCCCGACGTTCGCCGGCGCAGCGGCGCGCGGCGCGGCCCGCAGCGAATCCGCAAAGAGCGAGCCAAGCGCGGCCAGCCCGATGCCCGAGGCCGAACGTGAAACAAAGGTCCGGCGCGTCACCGCCGCTCGCGTCGTGGCGTCGAGGTGGAGGAATTGGTGGTCGTTGCAGTTCATAAAAATTGTTCTCCGCTCTTTTGTTCGGCGTGGCCCGCAGGATTGGTGGCCGCTCGTGGTTTCGATTTCGATGGTAGGGCGCGTCTGTCCTCAGCGCGCCGGAGAGATGTCCACACGTCCACGGCGCGCTGAGGACAGACGCGCCCTACCCGCCGCTGCTCGGCACGTTCGATGCAGCAAGGAACCATAAAATCATTCCCTCGTGACCACTTCATCCAGGTTGAGCAACACATTCGCCGTGACCGTGTAGGCGGCGAGTTCGGCGGTATCCAGTTTGGCGGCGCGCGGCAGATCGCCCACGGCCACGAGCTTCGCAGCCGCGTCGGCGTCGGCACGATAACGCGCGAGGCGTTTCTCGAGGCCGCTCACGAGCACCTGTAATTCCGCAGCGTCCGGCTGCCGCGCGGTGACGCGCCGGAAACCATGCGCCACGCGCTCGGACGCCGTGCCGCCGCCCTCGGTCAACATGCGCTGCGCCAGCGCGCGGGCGGCCTCGACGAACGTGACCTCGTTGAGCAACGCCAGCGCCTGCAACGGCGTGTTCGTGCGCGCACGCTTCACCACGCACGTCTCGCGCGTCGGCGCATCGAACAGCATCATCGTGGGCGGCGCGGCGGTGCGTTTCCAAATCGTGTAAAAGGTGCGCCGATACAGGCCGTCGTTGGTGTCGTGCTTGTAGCCGCGCAGGTCGCCGTAACGGCTCGTTTCATCCCACACGCCGGCCGGCATGTAAGGGCGCACGCTCGGGCCGCCGAGCTTCTCGACCAGCAGACCGCTGACAGCGAGCGCCTGGTCGCGGACGAGTTCGCCGGGCAGTCGGAAACGCGGGCCGCGCGCGAGCAGCCGGTTCTCGGGATCGCGCGCCGTCAGCGCGGGCGAAACCTTCGAGGACTGCTGATACGCCGCGCTCATCACAAGCAGTTTTTGCAGCGCCTTCATGTCCCACTTCAGGCGCACAAACTCCGTCGCCAGCCAGTCGAGCAGTTCGGGATGCGAGGGATGGTCGGCCTGGGAGCCGAAGTTCTCCGTGGTCTTCACCAGCCCGACGCCGAAGAATTTTTCCCACTGCCGGTTCACCCACACGCGCCCCGCGAGCGGGTTGGCGGGATCGACGAGCCAGCGGGCGAGGCCGAGGCGATTCGTCGGCGCGCCGGCCGGCAGCGGCGGAAACACCGCGGGCAATCCGGCTTCGACCTTGTCGCCCTTCTTGTCGTATTCGCCGCGCACCAGCAGGAATGCATCGCGCGGCGCGGGCAGTTCCTTCATCACCATCGAGGTCGGCAGCTTCGCCTCGAATTCATCCAGCGCTTTCTTCGCGGCCGCAACGGCGTCCTCGGCGCGCTTCACCGGGTTGTCAAAATTCGCGCGATAGAATTTTTCGAGGTCTCCCCGCTGCTTCGGGTTGCGCTTCTCGGACGCAACGGCGAGCAAAGTTTTGATCGCCGCGGGCACCGCGTTGGTGCCGCTGAGTTTCACCAATGACGGCGGGAGCGTCGTGGCCGAGAGGCGGAAGCGCCCGATGTTGTGGCCGCCGACGGCCTCGTGCCGGAGGCGCACGGTGAGCGTGGCGTTGGCCGGAACAGTCACGGGATCGCCGGCGAGGAGCATGGCTTTGCGCGGCTCCTTTTTCGTGGGGCCGTCGATGGCCCAGCCGGGGCCGCGGTTGGTGGCGGGCTTGGGCGGGGTTTTGGCGGCGGGCTTGGCTTTGGGTTTCGCTTTGCCCTTCGCCGGTTTCGCGGCCTCAGGCGCCGGCACGAGCGATTCGATCCCGTAACCCTTTTGCGAGTAATCCGCCTCCGCCGCCTCGAACTCGACGACCTCCGGCTCGACCAACCCCGGCGCGCTGATCTCCGCCTCGACCTTGCTCAGCACGAAGTTGCCGTTCGCGTTTCGCCCGAGGCTCTGCGCGGGCAGGCTCGCGTCGGGAAACGCCTCGAGCAACAGGCCGGTGAACTTCCCCGCCGCCAGCGGCGCGGTGATGACGTACACGTCCTTCGCCGGATTGGTCCCGCTGGCGAGATACGAGCCATCCTCCTGCCGCGTGAGCGTCGCGCCGCCCTGCGATTTCACCGCGCTGGGATTGAGCGGCAGCCACGTCACCGCCTCGGCCTCGAGCTGCGCGCGGAAACCCTTTTCCCACGCAGCGATGAGTATCGGCAGTTCCTTTTGCGCCTCGGGCACCCTCGCCAGCGCGGCCTTGTGCTTCGCGTCCAGCTCCACCAACTGCTTCTCCTGCTCGGTGGTCGGCACCTTGAGATACGGATCGGGATTGCCGCCGCCGCGGTTGCCGACGCCCTGGATCGTGCCGCTCTCGGCGATGTTATTGAAGAAGGCGAAGAGCTGATAAAACTCCTTCTGCGTGATCGGGTCGTATTTGTGATCGTGGCAGCGGCAGCAATTGAGCGTGAGCGCCAGCCACGTCGAGCCGGTGGTTTCCACGCGGTCGATGATGTTCTCGATGCGCCATTCCTCCGCGATCAGGCCGCCCTCGCCGTTGATGCGGTGATTGCGGTTGAAGCCCGTGGCCACGAGCTGCGCGCGGCTCGGATTCGGCAGGAGGTCGCCGGCAATCTGCTCGAGCGTGAACTGATCGAAGGGTTTGTTTTCATTGAACGCATTGATCACCCAGTCGCGCCACGGCCACATCTGACGGCTGCTGTCGGTCTGGAAGCCGTGGCTGTCGGCGTAGCGCGCGTAATCGAGCCACTGCATCGCCATACGTTCGCCGTAACGCGAGCTGGCCAGCAACCGGTCCACCACCGTCTCGTAAGCCCGCGGCGAGGTGTCCGCGACAAACGCCGCGACTTCCTCCGGCGTCGGCGGAATGCCCGTGAGATCGAGCGCCACGCGGCGGATCAGCGTGGACTTCTCGGCCGGCGCGCCCGGCTTCAGCCCTTCGTGTTCAAGCCGCGAGAGGATGAAGTGATCAACGCCATTCCGCGGCCACGCGGCATCGGCGAGCTTGGGCAGCTCGGGCCGCACCGGCGCGGTGAACGCCCAGTGGCTCTGATACGCCGCGCCTTCCTCGATCCAGCGGCGCAACGTCTCGACCTGCGCCGCCGAGAGCTGCTTGCCGAATTTCTTGGGCGGCATCTGGTCATCGGGATCGCTCGTGGTGACGCGTTTGAAAACGGCGCTCTGCTCGGGCTTGCCGGGCACGATCGGCGCGGCCCCGGACTTGCCGGCCTTGAACGCGCTCTCCTTCAGATCGAGCCGCAGGCCGCCCTTCAACTGTTTGGCATCCGGTCCGTGGCACGCGAAGCAGGTGTCGGAAAGAATCGGGCGGATGTCGCGGTTGAAATCAATTTTCACCGCGGCCCCGGCGGGCGTGGCAACGGCGAGCAGCGCGGCGGCGAATCGGCACGCGGCGAAACCGCGAACGGTGGAAAAAAGGAAACGGGTCTTCATCTGAGTTGGCTTGTTCGGGCGCGCTTAAAAAAGGTTCCACCAGTCACCGACGGGCGCGCACCAGACCGATTCACGCGCAGGCCGGGCGGAGTTGATCGAGGGGGGGAAGATGGCACCTTCGCGACGCGTTGGCGAAACAGTTTTGCCCGGGGGTCGAGATCGTTCAGTCCAGAAATTGCAGTGCGACCATGGATGGACACAAATTATCACGGATAGGAATGGGGAACTCGCAGGCAGGTGTTCACCCGATGAGTAAAGCAGGCAGCAGCGGTTTTGATCTGTGTTTATCGGTGGTTGTCCGGGTGCCCCCCCTATTTTTGAAAATCGAATAGGGCCATCCGCTGGACTCAACTCACGTTGTTCTGGCCGTCACAAACAGCACCAATGGCTGCAAAAATGGCGATGCGTAGCGGTCGGTTGAGGCCAGGCCATCGCGCGGAAAAACACCTGCACCTCCCCATCTTTTACCTCGCATCTTTTACCACCATCGCTGGGTCGTACGCGGGATTGGCTTTCGTGCCCGCGCCGCAAACTCGTCGAGCCGGTCCGCTGCTCGTGCGGGTGCTGCCGGGGAAAGTTTTGGTAAAAGATGGGGGGTAAAAGATTAAGCCGTATTAAGGCACTGAAAACCGATGTGAGAACCACAGTGACACGATGAACACAGGGCGGCGGAGCCGCAACCCAAGGAGCAAGGCCGTCCCGGCCGCAGCGAGGGAAGCGGGAAAAGAGCGCGGAATTTTCGGACCGCTTTCGTGCGGTGGGTGCAAAAGGAAACGGATGATTTCGGCTACCGGCGCGCGCCGCCGTCTTTGGGGGACGCAGCCGAGTTTGGCAGGGAAATTTCGGGGCAGAGTAATGGGAAGGTGACGAACTGGGGACGGGGCGGGCGTGGCATGAAAAATCCTCGCGGCAGGCGAAGGTTATGCAGGGCTGTGGTACAGGGCGGCGGAGCCGCAACCGAAGGAGCGCGGCTGTGTCCGCCGAGGACCAGCCGCAGCAGCCCCGAAACGTCGTGGACGGCCCTTAAAATCAGCCGCTTCCCGTGCGCCAAACCTGCTGCGGCTGGTGCTCCGCGCACACAGCCGCGCTCCGGGAAAAATCCTCGCGGGCCGCGAGGATGTCGGAGCGCGGCCGTCCCGGCCGTAGCGGCGCCGCACCTGCGACAACGCCGGAAATTCTCAGCACCCCGGCTCCGGTGCTGCCGCTGGGGCCGGGACGGCCGCGCTCCTTTCGTTGCGGCGCCGCTGCTCGATTGTTCGCGGTTCCCACGGCGTTTCGGCGTTTACCGGAAGGATTTTCCGAGTCTTACGGCGCGACGACCGGGAGGACCAGGTTGGGACTGGCGGGACCGAAACGGCCGACGGCTTCCTGGAGCATCATCCATTGGAAATTGTAATTGCCGGGCGTGGCCGGGGCTTTGATGGCGAAGCTGAAGGTGGCCGTGCCGCCGGGTGCGACGTCCCCGGGCAGGGCGGCGCGCGCCGAGCCCCAGGTGAAGTTGTCCACGGGATTGAACGAGCCGAGACGGTGGCGCGCGGTGCTGGTCCAGGTTTCGGTCCCAATGTTCTGGAAGGAGACGGACACGCGATAGAGCTGGCCGGCGACGAGGCGGGACGGCACCGATTGGCTGACGAACGCCGCCGCGTTGCCCGCCACCACGGTGTTCTGCACCGCGATGCTGAGATTCGCCGAGTTCTCGCCGAAAAAGGCCACGCCGTCCTGCACCATGCACCATTGAAAATTGTAGGCGCCCGCGGTGGCAGGGGCCTTGGCGGTGAAGGTGAACACGCCCGTCGCGCCCGGGCCCACCGGCTCGCTCAGAGAGGCGCGTGACAGGCCCCAGGTGCTGTTGTCGGAGGGATTGCGCGAGGCCAGGCGATACTTGGCCGTCGGCGTCCAGGTGTTGGTGCCGACGTTGCGCATCGTCACGCTTACGGGGTAGCGCTGCCCGGCCTGCATGACACTCGGGACGCTTTGGGAAACGAAGACGGCGGCGTTGCCCGCCGTGCCGGGATGCACGACCGGGGCGGTGACGGCGATGGTTTGCAGCAGCGTGGCTTCGCCGAAAAATCCGCGGTCATCCCACGCCATCTGCCATTGGAAGGGATAGCTCCCCGGTGAGGCGGGCGCGATGCCGGAAATCGTGAAGGTGGTCTCGTCGCCTGGCGCCACGGCGTTGGTCAACGGGATGCGGCTAAGGCTCCACACCGCGTTGCTGGCGGGCGTTTGCGACACCAACCCGACGACCCCGGCGGGCCAGGTCACGTTGCCGTTGTTCCGCAGCACCACGGTGGCGGTGAAACTCGCGCCGACGATCACGGTGGCCGGGGCCGTGACGCTCACGGGAACCGCCGAGGTGATGGCCGACGGCGCGACGACGATGGCTTGCAAATCCGTGGGCGTGCCAAAGAACCCCACGCCCGCCCACGCCATCTGCCATTGGAACGGCTGGGCACCGGCGGTGGCCGGGGCGGTCAGGTTCAAATTAAACGTCGCGGTGCCACCGGACGGCACGGCGGCGGTCAACTGGGCGCTGGTGATTCCCCAGATCGCGTTGTCCACCGGATTGATCGTGGTGAGCGCCACGGTCGCGCCGTCAGGCCACGGGGCGGTGCCGGAGTTGCGCATCGTAACCGTGGCGGCGAAGGGCTGACCGGGCGTCACGGACGCAGGCGCGAGCACGCTGACGGGCACGGCGGAGGTGACGACACTGCTTTGCACGAGCACGGGCACATTGGGCGTGGGCTGGCCGAAAAAGCTCACGGCCTCCTGCACCATGCGCCATTGGAAATTGACGGGGCCGTTGCTGGCGGGGGCGCGGACGCTGAAGTTGAACTGCCCGACCGCACCGGGTGGGACCGGGGCCGTGAGGAACACGCGGTTGCCGCCCCAGACGACGTTGTCGAGCGGGTTGTCCGCTGCGAGCCGGTGCTTCGTCTCGGGTGTCCAGGTGCGTACGCCGGCATTCAACATGGAGACGGAGACATTGTAGCGCTGCCCGGCGAGCATCCCCGGCGGCACGGACTGCCCGACAAAGATGGCGTTGTTCGCCGGCTGGGTCGTGCGGATGCGCAGGTTGGGCGTGAGATCACCGAACAAACCGGCGACGCGATAATTGCCGTCCTGCACCATGCTCCATTGAAAATCAAAGGTGCCCTCGGCGGCGGGCGCGAGGACGTTGAAGACGAACACGGCGTTCGCGCCCGGCTCGACCGCGCCGGACAGATACGCGCGCGGCGTGCCCCAGGTCAGGTTGTCGCGGGGATTCAGCGCGCACAGGCGGTAGTTGTTGGTGGGCATCCAGGTGTTGGTCCCGACGTTGCGCATCACGATGGTCACGGCGTAGAGGCGGCCGGTTTCCATGAGCAGCGGCACAGTCTGCGACACAAACGCCGCGGCGCTGGGCACCACGCCGACGGTGACATTCACCCGCGGTGCGCCTTCGCCAAACGCGCCGGCGCCCTCGCGTTGCAGCCGCCATTCCATCGGGAAAACCCCGCCACCCACCGGCGCGACCACGTCGAACGTGAAGGTCGCCAAACCACCGGGCGGCACGGTCGCAGGCACCGGCACGCGCGCCACGCCCCACGCGCCAACCACCGCCGCATCGGCCGGCACAAGCGCCCAGCCACCGGCCGCAGTCCAAGTCGTCGTGCCGACATTCTTCAAGGTCACGCTCACGGGATAACGCTGACCGGCGCTCATGAACGTCTGGAAGGCCTGCGAATCAAACGCCGCCTCGTCCCGCAAGACCACGGCGGGCCGAAAGGTCGCGACCAGCGTCGCGTTGGTCGGGGGCGTGTCGAACTCGTGCTCGGCCGCGCCGCCGTCCGACCAGCCGGCAAATTCGTACGGCACGCCGCCGACCAGTTGCGGCTCGACGCCCACCGAGCGGATCACGCCCACCACGCCGGTGAAGGTGTTCGGCGTGGGCACCGGCGCGCCATCCAGCAACACGACCAGCCCCGGCGGCTCGGTCGCCAGCGTGACGGTGGCTTTCAGCGGCCGGAGATCGCGCCGGACAGTGCTCGTGAGGCCGAAAACATTGGTCGCGGTGAGGTGCAGCCGGTACCATACGTCGTCGCTCGGGTCGCTGAGTTTGGGAATAGTGAAGGTGCCGCCGGTCACCGCCGGGAAGTTTTCCAGAAACGGATGCGTGTGTTCGTGATGATGAAACACCACGCGCCACGCCATCGCCGCCAACGGCAGCGGCGCACCCGCAGCGTCGGTGACAGTGCCCGAAAACGTGATCTCATCGCCGGCGCGATATGTGGCGCCTTCGGCCGGCGCGAGCAGGTGGATGACCGGCGGCAATTCCGTGGTGACCGAAAGCAGGGCGGGTTCGCTCGCCGCTTCCCCCGCCGCATTGCGCACCACACAGCGGAACTGCGCGCCGTGGTCCGCCAACTCCGCCGCCGCCAGGCGATACGTGTCACGCGTCGCGCCCGGGAGGGGTGTAAACGCGCCCTCGCCGACCGACTGCCGCTGCCATTCGTAGGTGAGCGCCCCGGTGCCATACGCCGCGAGCGCGAACTCCGCCGGGTAGCCGGCGGACGCGAGCACGGGGCGCGGCTGCGTCGCCACGCGCGGCGCGGCGACGCCGGAATATTGGATGCGGAACAGCGACTGATTGCCGTGCGTGAGATAGTAGAGGCTCCCCTCCGGCCCGACCGTGAGATAGATCGGGATGAGCGCCGCCGCCACGCCCAGGCGCGGCGCGAACTCGCGCTCTTCCGCCGTGGCCGGGTTGAGCGTGCGAATCCACTGGCGCGAGCCATCCAGGAAAAAATACTGGCCCACGTATTCCGCGGGGAACTGGGGCGTCGTCGGCTGATAAAAAGTTCCGCCCGTGATCGAGCTGCTCATCGGCTCGGTGCTCGGATGGCGATACGCGTAAAAGGGCGTCTGATGCGCGCGGTCGAAATCCGGCGACGGCCCCTCCCACCGCGGCCAGCCGTAGTGCGCGCCGGGCCGGCCGAGATTGATCTCCTCCCAAGTGCCGAGGCCGACGTCGTTGATGAACATGAGGCCGCTGCCGGATTGAAAGGCGAAGGTGAACGGATTGCGCAGGCCCAGCGCCCAGATGGCGCGGTTCTGGCCCGTGGTCGTCGCGAAAAACGGATTGTCCGCCGGGATCGAGCCGTCGGGATTTAGGCGCAGGATTTTGCCCAACACCGTTTCCATCGAGGCGGAATTGGTGGAGCGGAGGTTGTCACCGATCGCGACGAACAGCTTGCCGTCCGGGCCGAAATGCAGCGCGCCGGCGTTGTGCTGGGCCGATTCGCCAAGCGTGGGGAAATCCTGCAACACCACTTCGCTGCCCGGCAGCGCGAGGTCGCCGCTGGCGGTGAAGCGGCTGACGCGGTTGTGAAGGGTCGGGGTGCTGGCCGTGTAATAAACGTACACCCAGCCGTTGTCCGCGAAGTTTGGATCGAACGTGATGCCCGTCAGCCCGCGCTCCTGAAAACCAATCGTGTCCACCGAGAGAAACGGCGTGGGCGCGAGCACGCCATTCTTGAACAGCCGCACGCGTCCGGCCTGCTCGCAGATGAAGAGCCGGCCGTCCGGCGCGAAGGCCATGCATGTGGGCGGCGCAATCTCGCCGGGGCGCAGGAGTTGTTCCTCGCTGAAACCGGGGGGCAACTGCGTCTGCGCAGGTAACCAGCCGGCGGTCAGGCACCATGCGGCCCACAGGAGGCCAGCCATCCAACGTCGTAACATATCCATTCAATGTAGTTTGCGGAAAACTGCCCGTCGGCAATCTCCCTTTTTGCCGGGCGAAGAAACTATACCCGGTCCTGCCTGTCAAAAAATCAACTCCCCCCCGGCACGAATCCATTTTTTGATAAGCCCGGCGTGGTGTGCTACGGGATTTGCAAAACCGCCACCGGGGGAGCGCCTCGGCGGAACCCACCGGCATCCCGATGGGTGAGCGCCACCAGACTGACCTGCTCCCCAATCACCCCGCGAGAAAAGCCGCTTGCTGCGCATCTCCCGGTAAGGGAATCTCCCCACGAAATCCAAACCATCGCACCGCGCTGAACCCAAAGTTCCGATTATGAAAACCCCACTCCGCTCCCGCCACACCACCACCGCGCGCGTCGCCGTGCGGACCGCGTTTTCGTTGACTGCCGCCCTCGCCCTGTTGGCCGCCGCGTCCGGCGCGTCCGCCCAGACCTTCGCGGTTTCGCCCAGCGTCATCGCGTCCGGTGGCGGGACGAGCACGGGTGGAACCTTCAGCGTCAGCGGGACCATCGGCCAGCCGGCGACGGGCAATCTGGCCGGTGGCAACTTCGCGTTGCAGGGCGGCTTCTGGAGCAGCGCGGTGGCGGTCCAAACTCCGGGCGCGCCACATCTCAACGTCGTCCGTTCGGGCGGCAACTACCTCGTCACCTGGGCCGACACCGGCGCGGGCTTCGTGCTCGAGGTCGCGACCAACCTGCAAACCCTCAACACGACCTGGAACAACTCCGGCGCGACCCCGACCCTCGCCAACGGCACCAACACCGTGACCCTTCCCGCCCAGCCGGGGAAGTCCTTCTACCGCCTCCGCAAGCCGTGAGGGCGCCGGAAAAGTAATTAGTGACGGGCCGACATGGATTCATCGGCCTGTAAACATTGGTCTCGGCGGCTCTCTGCGGGTGCGAATGTGGAATCATTTCGCGCGACTTTCCTGGTGTTTGCGCAGAATCCCCCCCAACATTCGCCCCGCCATCACCCTAT
>CAMAUZ010000137.1 GCA_945861535.1 Akkermansia muciniphila
AGCATTCTGGCAAGCAAAAACTGAAAGCAAAGACGCAGAAAAACTGGCGAAAAGTTCAAATCGCTCACACCCTGATGTCAACGCACTCCGCTGCGGACCAATGCGTTACGACAGGCACCTATCACAACATCCGGATGCTACTGATGCAATACGGATCCACCGGTCCCACGCCCAGGATGTCCCCCGTGTTCGTCCGGTCCACCACGAAGAACGCGTCGTTGATGCTGTCCGCCCGCTTATCCACGAACACAAAGATCGCCTCCGCCTGCTTAGGTTCACGCTCCGCCGACGCTATGAGTTTTCGCGTCAGTTCGTGAATAATCCGGTTGACGTGAAAGTCCGCAACCTCACTGCCCCTGACTAACATTAGCACCGCCAGCTAGCCATGCGCCCAACCGTCACTCCCGTTGCCTTACTCACCACCCTTGGTTTCGCATTCGCGCTCGCAGCAGGCGACCCACCCGCCAGTGTCGAACCTTGGCGCGTCGAACTCTACGAAAGCTGGAAACAATTGCCCGAACCGCCCGTGACGCCCTACGACGGCCCGTTCGGGGGCGAGGCCCGTGCCTTCACCGGCAAGCCTGATTGGAGCCATCCGGACAAGGCGGCGATCGCCAACTGGACCGCCCATTCGGACTACGGTCACAATGCGAAGAACGGCGTCTATGATCCCGCCAAAGATCCGCGCCCCATTAACACCGCCTTCGCGGAAGCCATCCTCGAGGACTGGCGCCGCATGGGTTACAACTGCGCTTACAAGGGGTCGTCGTTCACCTTCATGGTTGGTGACTATCTCAAATCCAAGGGGATGCTCGGCGCCATCGACCAGACACTCTGGGGTGCCAATGGCCCGCCGCCCTTGCAGTTCGACGGCAAGGAGGGCAGCCGGCAGCGCGAAGCCTGCGGCAGTTTTTTTGATGCCGGGAACTATCAGAAGGGAGTGGAATCCATCACCGGGATGGGGCATCACTACGGTCGGCATCTCTTCACCGTCGGCGATCACAAACTCACCTGTTCCTGGGATGAGGTCGGCATGCGCACGCGCGCCCAGATGGATTACCGTGATCCGATGCGGGCGGAGTTCCGCCGGTTTCTCAAAGAGGTCTGGTTTGGCGATGCGTCGCCGGCGGCAGACTCGAATCACGACGGTCGTACCTATAACTCACTGACCGGAGAGAAGCTGACTTCGTGGGAGCAGGTCGAACCGTTGCCAGTGTCATTGGACTGGACGATGCCAGGCTGGAACAACGACGGTTCACGCAAGTTTTCGGCGCGGCCCGAGGTCGATGCCGTCATGTACCGGGAGCCAGGCCGCTACAAGCTGCTGATAGATTTTCATCGCTACTACACCTTCGAGTTCTTCCGTCGCATCAATGAAGACTCCTCCCGGGCCATGAACCGCCTTGGCACGCCGGGCCGGGTGAGTTGCTACCCGTTCACGCAGCATTTTATCATCTGGCCGGGAGCCAATCAGCGGCATGGCAATAGCTTTTACTGGTATCATCGGCTGTCGCCCGTGGTGAACGTCGAGCATTGCTGGCCCGAGGCCCCGGTGATGAATCTTAACTATGCCATCACCGACCGCCTGGCACCGCGTCATAAGAATACGGTCATGGGCTGGGTGTGGTTCTACTTTGGCCAGGAAGGCTGGGACCAATACAACGGCCCCCACGATCTGGACCGCGCGCTGGCCCGGATGCTCGGGCACAATATTGACGGCACCCATCACTGGCTCTACAGCCCGCGGTATCGCAGCCGCGACCAGCAGCAACGCCTGCAACTGGCCTACTGGCAGAATTTCTTCAAGACCCACTATGCCGGCTATCTCGCCAAGTCCGCCCCGGTCAAACCGCAAGTGGCCCTGCTGATGCCGGACACCACGGGCTATTACTACCGTTACTTCCAATATCCCAAGCAGGACTTCGCCTGGACGGCGGAAGCCTTCCAGAATCTCCAGCTTCCCTATCACTTGCTGACCGAGGAGGAACTGGAGCTGGGCGAGACCAGACTGAGTGACTACAAGGTTCTCTATGTGGTCGGCTCCGAGTGGAGCACCCCGGCGATCCGGGAGCGGATTCGCGGGTTCATCCAGGGCGGCGGCGTGGTTTTTGCCAACGTTGACAGCCTCACCCTCGATGTCGCCACCGGCCGGCGGATTGATTTTCTGGAGCAGAACTTCGGCGTCCGGCTCGAACGCAAGCACAAGAACGCTTTCTTCCCGAGCGCGCAGTCCGCGGACGAGGCGCTGTGGGCGTATCAATTCGACACCTGGGGTGGTCCGTTCAAATTGCAGGGGCACCGGGTGCATGCACTCGACGATCCGCGCGCATGGGCCAAACTCTACGCCCGCACGCCGGAGAAATACCAGCTGGACGACAAGGGCAAACCGCAGCGTCCGATCCCCGACAACCAGGGCATCCGCGGCGGCGAACCGGTGCGTGACCCCTCGTGGCAGATGCTGCGAGACAAGGACGGCCGGCTGCTCCGCGACGAGGCCGTCTGGAAGCAACTCGACGATGCGATGGCGAAAATGCCGCGCGAAGTCCTCGGCATTCCGCAAAGTCCCCTCGATATGCGCTCGCCGCCCGCGATCAAGTATTCCGGGGCCTTGACCGGCGTCGGTTCCGCCACGAGCTGGAGCGAAGTCGTCGAGGCCAGTCCGACGGGGAAAGCCAAGCCGATCGCCTGGTGGGGCGATAAGATTGTCGGCCTCGAGACGGAGCGCACCGTCTGGCTTGGGACGCGGGAAGGCATGAGCCTGCACGCCATTTCCTCGCGCATGGAAGCCCACCGCGGCACCGAGCCTTGCAATCCCTTCCCCGCAGTCATCCCGGATCTCTACGAAGCCAACCGACCTTATGCCGAGGCGTTGGGCTATGCGGCCCGCAAGGCCGGAGTCACCCGGGCAGTCACCCTGACTCTCGGCGGCAAGCTGCCCATGAATCTCGAGGTGCTGCCACGCAGCGCCCCGGACGGGACCATGATGGTGGTGGTCATCAATCACGACCGGACGCTGGCTGAGTACGATGTCGTGGTCGATGCCACCCTGGTGAAACCGGGGATGATCGTCTGGGAAATGCTTACGGAGAACGAACTCAAGCGAGACCCCGACGGACAATTCAAACTGAAGGTTCCCGCGTGGGGTGTCGCCGTGTTCATGCTGGGCACCCCGGACGTGCTGAAACCTATCCGGACGACCCAGGCGCAACTGAACAAGAAAGACCTGAGCGTGCCAAAGTACTTCGTTGATCGCCCCGCGCTCAACGAATACGAGTGGGGGACTCCGGTGCCGCCGCTGGGGAAGTGACCGGGGGAAGACCGGCGCCGGTGAAATTGGCGGCGGCGGTTGGAACCTCGAAAAGCCCGCAACTCATCGAAGAAGCACAGCCGCACCGGCCATTCGCGCTCGCGGCGGATAGTATCTCGGGTTCGCCCGCGGCAGAGCTGCCACCCTTTGTTGGCACGGGTTTCGCGGTTCCACTGGTCTGACGAATTCGCCGCGTTCGCAGTGAATGGCGAGCCGGCGGGCCTAGTCGGAATCCCAATCCCGATGACACCCGGCGGACCGCGATAGTACGCACCCCGCCGTTTCCCAAATTTACCAGCCCTGTTTGGAAGCGTGCGGCGGATCCTCCCGCGAGCAGGATAATCCCAGGGTGCCGCGACGGTTTGAACTAAGTGCCCGACCTACACCTTGTTTATGCAGACACCTGGCCGAAAATCCGTGAGCGGTTTCACCCTGATCGAGCTGCTCGTTGTCATTGCAATCATAGGCATCCTGGCGTCCATGCTGTTACCGGCGCTTGGTTCAGCGAAGAAAAAGGCCCATCAGACCAAGTGTCTCTCCAATCAGAAACAGATGGTGCTGGGCGCCGTCCTCTACGCCGCGGACTACAACGACTCCTACATGGCGGGTAAGAGCGCCAACAACGCCCCGTTGGGCACCCTGCAAACCAACCAGACTGTGTGGTTTCGGCTGCTCCTTCCCTACATCGCCACGACCAACATGTACATCTGCCCGGCGGTCCGCAGCAGCGTCCTTCCCTACCCGGATCTGCCCTATCCGGTGGATTACGTCGTCAACCGGGAAGTCAACCGCGACCAGCCACCGGGACCGCCCGTGCAATTGGCGGCAGTCGATCCCGCGTCGTCGTTTCTCATCACCATCGATGGGGAACGTTCGTCCAGTGCCAACAATTTAAGCTTTGGCGCCAGCGACTTTAATTTCGCCCGCAACAACTGGAACCGGGCGGCACCCTCCTACGCTCTGGGTCTCGCCCGGCACGGACTCAAAGGTCTGATCGGTGCGGCCGACGGTCATGCCGAACCGGTGAAGATCCCCGGCTGGGTGGACAACAGCGCCAATCCCGCGGCGTGGGCCGTGCCGGATCTCGGCGAAATTGGCGACTGCCGGCAGGGCACCTCCCTGTGGACCCCCGGCATCCCACCCAAGGTTTTCATCCGCAATTTCTCGGTCGGAAGCAGCTTCTGAGCGGGGGCCTTCTGAAGCTGTCAGGCCCCGGGAATCGCGAGGTCAGTTCCATGGTTCTGGACGAACCTTGGTTCCGCTTACCCATGCACCGCGATGCTCACCGGGTCGCTCCATTGGCCGAAGACCCGATCGCCCTGAACGAGATGGCGCGGTATTTCCCGAGGGCGATGGTGCCGGGGGCGGGTCGGGCGCGGCGAGCCTGCCGGGGAAGCCGAGCCACGGGCCGTCTCGGCCGGGCTGCCGATGGCGGGCAGGGTGAAATCCTGCAGCAGACTCAGGTTGCCGCTGGGCACGCTCGAACCATAGGGCGGACGACGGTTGAGGAATCGCGGCAGAGTTGCCCCAAAGAACAGCGGACCGGCAGCGGGTCCGACTAAATGCGGCGTGCGGCGTGCGAAGGTGCCGACTGCTGAACCTGGTGGAGCGGCTCCCATGCCTGGGTCGGTGTTGGGCACGGATCAATCCCTTTCACGTCACCGGAGCAAGGGAAACGGATTCGTAAATGTGGCGAAACCTTCCTTGCGTGGCTTCCGGTGGTGCCGTTCGTCGCGGAGGGAACGAGGTCACGGACGCGCGCAACGCGTCCCTACCAACGGTAGGGCAGCGCTGCCGCGCGGTCGGCGGCGACGAGGCGGATTTCGATTTCGTTGGCGACCAGCGTGGTGGTGGAAAGCACCAAGACCAGGGCCATGGCGAATGCGTTGCGCGCGCGTGATCTGTGCCTGCTGGGAACGTGGATGCGGGTGGGAAGCGGACGGTAGTTCACGGCTGAATTTTTACCGTGCAACGCTGCGGAGCGTCGAGGGGTTTAGCAGGTCTGGCGCAGCGACGAGTCACCGTCCGAATTCCGCGCCATTGCCTGCCGACAGTGGGCACCATTTCGCATCGGCGTGCCCATCGCATAGCAAGTGCAGACTCGGCGACATTATCAATTGCGAGAACCGCCCCCGGCACGACCCCTGCACGACGGGCTGGGCGTGGCGCGCGAGGTGGTCATTCAATAGTGAGGCGACCACCGCTGGCTCACCGTCCACTTCCACATCAATCTTCCGGGGACTGAGGATGGCCAGGTCAAGGTAGCGGCCCGCGATGGGATACTGCGGGACCACCGTGAAGCCCGACTGTTGCAACGCCTCGGCTAGGATTTTCTCTCACGGAGACTGACAGGTTTCCGGTCGCGCTTGCCGCCCACTCCGCTGAATGAGGATCGGGATGAAGCTCAGGCCGCTGCGTAGATTCCGCCGTCTCGTTCGGGATAGCTTTCGTAAACGTGCTCGAAGAGGGCGGAGCATTTTTGCGCGTAGAGCGGTCGGTCGTAGGCGGCGGGCAGCGTGTCGAGCACGTCTTCGATGGCGAGCTTGAGCTGGGATCGGGCCGAGGACTTTTGCCGCCAGTTGAGGACGAGCAATGCTTTGAGCCGGTCGAGGAGAACGCGTGCGACCTTCTTCACCTCGGCGCGTTCGCCGTCGTTTAGCTCCGGTGCGGGGCGCGTGAGGAGGTCGAAGATGACCAACTCCTCCTCGGTCATGTTTTCGCGGATGTGCCGCTGCTGCTCGTCGCTCAGGTTGCGGCTCAACTTCACCAATTCCTCGAACAAGTCCTCGAGGTTCCGGCTGCCGCTGTTGTAGCTCTCAATCAACGACTCGAATTTCTCGGCGAAATCGGCGCGAGTCTGGTTGAGGCGAATCAGCTTTTCCAATTGGACGCGGATGGCGGCTTTGAGGACTTCGAGGTCGGTGTTCTTGTGCTTGGACTCTTTGAACTTTGCCGCCAGGGCGCCGAAATCAATCTTCGACAGGTCCATCACGGACGCGGGTTTCGCTGGCATGGCAACGCCCGTGATGGAGGCGTCGAGCAGCTTGCCGATGTCGCCCATGACTTCCGTGATGTCCGGCGGGTTTGGATTGAGCGTGGTGCGGATGGCGTCGGCGATGGCTGTCAGGGTCGCGACACGACCGGCGAACTCCAACGCCGCCGGGGCCGGCTTCACTGCGCCGTAGAGTGTGCCGACGATCCGCTCGTGCCCGAGGAACTCACGGCGCAAAGGGTCGGGTGAGATGAGCGCGTCCACAGCGTCAGCGAGCTTCTGCAAGCGCTGCATACTGCCGGCGATAAGTTGTTCGATGGCCGGGAGAATCACCTGACGCACCGCGCAAAAGGTCGTCGCGGCATCAATCGCTTTGCGCAAATCCGCGACGAGCTTCTCCTTATCTTTGACCGGGTTCTTGCCGTCCTTGCCCGCGCCGTAGATCGCGAGCGCCTTTTCCAGCGAGGCGAACACGTTGGCGTAATCCACGATCATGCCGCTGTGCTTGCCGGGAAACACCCGGTTCGCCCGCGCGATGGTCTGCATCAGCGTGTGATTCCGCATCGGCTTGTCGAGATACACCGTGGAACAACTCGGCGCGTCGAAGCCGGTCAACCACATGGCGCAGACGAACACCAGCCGCAGCGGGTCCGTGGTGTCCTTGAACTTTTCGTCGAGGCCGGGGTCCGACTCGTTCATCCGCTTCCGATGCGCTTCGATGTCGAGTCCGAGCTTCTTCATCAGCGGAATCTCGTTTTGCCCGGGCGACACGATCAGGGCCATGTCGGTCGTTTTCAGAACATCCAAGCGTGCCAGCAATTCCGCCTGTCTGTCGGCTGCGAGGTCATAGCGCCCCAGTTCCTTCCGCACCCGTTCCGTCTCCGCCGCCCAATGCTTCCTTACCCTGTCGTGCATCTTGAGCGCGGTGGCCTTGTCGATGGACACGACCATCGCCTTGCCGACGAAGCCGCGTCCGAGGAAATGCCGCACGATGTCTTGGGCCACCGTCTCCAGCCGGTCATCGCGCGTGAGGATGTGGTATTGCCGGCTCAACTCCCGTTCGAGTTTCGCTTCCTGTTCGGGGTCGAGTTCCGCCGCCTCGATGAGATTATAGATGTCCTCGTTCAGGTCCGGGTTCACGAGTTGCAACTCCGGCGTGCGGTTCTCGTAGAAGAGCGGCACGGTAGCGCCGTCCTCAACCGATTGCTGGAAGTCGTAGATGGACACGTAATCGCCAAAGACCTCTTTAGTTCGCTCTTCCCCCGCGATGAGGGGCGTGCCGGTGAAGGCGATGAAGATGGCCTTGGGCAACGCCGCGCGCATGTTCAACGCCAGCGTGTCGTATTGGCTGCGGTGCGCTTCGTCGGCGAGGACAATCACGTCGGGCCGGTCGCAGAGCACAGGCATGATGCCCTCACCCCCAGCCCCTCTCCCATCCGATGGGAGAGGGTGGCCGGAAAGGCCGGGTGACGGTGTTTCTGGCCGAAACTTATGAATCAGCGTGAAGACGTAGCGATGATTCCCGCGCAGTAGCTCGCGCAAATGTGCGCCGCTCGTGGCGTGGCATTGGTCGCCCTCGGCTTCGCTCACCGCACCGCATGCCTTGAACGTCTTGGCGATCTGGTTGTCCAGTTCCACGCGGTCAGTCCCGATCACGAACGTCCAGTTCCCCGGAACTTTGCGCAGCACCTTCTGGGCGAAGAACACCATCGAGTAGGATTTTCCCGAACCCTGGGTTTGCCAGACCACGCCGCCGCGCCCGTGGCCCAGCTTCCGCGCGCCGAGCATTGAAGCGAGGGTGTTGTTCACGCCGAGCACCTGATGGTTCTGCCCGATGATCTTCTCCAAGCCCGCCTTCTTTTCCGAAAACAGCGTGAAATTCTCCACCAGGTCGAGCAGCCGCGTCGGGTCGCACGTCCCGCGCAGCATCACCTCCAGTGATACCCGGCGCGGTTCGTCCTCGCGCTCGATGCGCTTCCATTCAAAGAACCGCTCCCAATCCGCCGTGAGCGAGCCGACGCGGCTGTCCGTGCCGTTCGAGGCGATGAGCAGCGCGTTGAACCAGAAGAGCTGGGGAATGTCCGCCTTGTAACAGGTGAGGTTTTCGTCGAACGCGACGCGCGCCGGCACGCCTGGCTTCTTAAACTCCATCACTACCAGCGGCAGGCCGTTGACGAAACCCACCAGATCGGGCCGTCGCGTGTAGAGCGCGCCGGTCACGCTGAACTGGCTGACCAGCAGGAAATCATTGTTCGCCGGATGCTCCCAATCAATCACGCGCACCCGTTCCGTCTTTTGCCCGCCGCCTTTGACTCCCTCTCCGCCTCGACCGGACGCTACCCTCTCCGCATCCGATGGGGAGAGGGGCTGGGGGTGAGGTGCATGAGGTGTCGATTCCGTTTCGGGCACGGACACCTTGATGCCCTCCTTGAGCAACAGATACACCTCGCGGTTCGCCGCCTCCAGGCTCATCGCCGAACGGTCGCGGGTCAATTCATCCACGGCGGCGGTGATGGCCTCGGGCGGCAGCGCGGGATTCAACCGCTCCAATGCCGCGCGCAACCGGGGCACCAACACCACCTCGCCCTTGGTCTCGCGCAGCAACGTGCCGGTCGCGCCGAAGGTTTCCTCCATCGCCGACACCGTGGTCCAGCCAAGCTCCGCGAACAACCCGATGGCGGGCTGCTCCACGAGTTGGTCTTCGGTGTAAGCGTGGGCGGGCATTCGTCGGTCAAGTGTGGGTCAAGTTTCGGTCAAGCGGCTATGCCCAAAACGGCACATACTCGGCAAACTTCTTGGACTTGTTTTCTGGGTCGGCGGACTTCACCAAGCCCTTGTCAATCGCTTCCTGAATCAGGACCGACACCATAGAACGTTGCTTCTCGGGCATCTTGAGCCGCTCACGCAGAGTTGTGTTCGTCATCGCGCTGTCCGAGTAATACTTCAGAACGGCGTGCTGGTAACAAGCCTCCAGCCGCTCCTTGGCTGACATCTTGGCGAACGTCCGCGGCGAATACAGCGTGACCTTGAAATGATTCGGGCCGGCCACAAACTCAATCGGCGGCAGGCCATAAAGCTCGATTTGCAGGCCGGCCTTCAGCAACCCCGAGCCGCGCTCCTCACAAATCTTGTAGCGCCGGAAGGCCCGTGCCAATTGCTCGTTCCGTGACTCCGGCTGCGTGCCGATCAGCCGGTCCAGTCGTTTGGAAGGCAGCAGCCCGCCGGGATTCGAGACTTCAATCCGGTCGTCGAAGATTTCAACCAGCGGCCCTGCGCCCGTGATGGAGAAATCCTGGTGAATGAGTGCGTTGGCAACGATTTCGCGCAGGGCAATCTCCGGGTAAACCGTCCGCTTCTTCCGCAACGCCTGCTCGATGACCTCGCTCTGCGGGAGCAAAGACATGATGAATTGCATCAGCCCTTGGAAGCTGATGGCGTAACCTTTCGTTCCCTCCTGCTCCTGCTTGGTCGTTGCCTTGTTCAGCCCGTCATAAACCACCACCCGCACCGCCTTGCGGCTGAGGTCCGTGAAATCCGCGAGCTTCCGCGCCGCCGCGATTGCGCCAAGGTTCGTCACGTAGCCGCCACCCGCCGGCTCGCGGACGATGAACCTCTCTCCGGCCATCCACGCCAGCGTCTCCTCGTGCGTCGTCGTGGCGGGACGTTCCAACATCTTGAAAATCGGCTCGACGTTCAGCTTGGTGGCGAACTCCCTATCCGGCAGCAGCACCGACGCGTGCAAATCCTCCCAACGCGGCGTCCGGCTGTTCAGCATCAGCGTTCCAATCTCCTGCCGTGACGCTTTCCGCGTCGTGCCACCGGAGCGAATGAACGCGTCCTCCAGCCCTTTGCTCCGCAGATGCACCGGCTTGACCGCCGACTCCGGCACATGGACAAACAACAGCCGGGCCGATTCGTAATCGTCCACCGTGTGGTCCAGTGCGACCGGCGGCTCAAGACCCGCTCGCCCGAGGTTGGCCAGTTGATTCACTGTTGTCTCGACCGTCTTCTCATCCACGCCGGACGGAGTGCCCGCGGAATCCACCCCGAACACCAGATAGCCGCCGCCCGGCTGATTGGCGAACGCCGACAGATGCTCTGTCAGCCGCTTCTTGTCCGGCGACAGCGCCCCCTTCCAGTCCAGTTCGTTCAACTCGTGCTTTGGCGGCTCAAGGCTCGCCCGTAGCAACTCCAAGGCTTTGGTCATCCAGGCTTTCATGTGGACGTTTTCTACTCAAATAAGAACCTGCTGGAAATGAGAGACTTACGGTGGGCAGCCGCCAGCCGCTCAATTAAGCCAAGCCCGCCCCTCACGGCGGACGTTTCACTCAAAACCCGTTTTCCACCGGCGGGTGAGACCAGGCCAATTCCTGAAACGGCGGCGGTGACGGCCTCCGGCGGCAGCGAAAGCTGCGCACCCTCATCCCCTGGCCCTTCCCCCAGTGGGAGAAGGGTGGCCGGCAGGCCGGGTTGAGGGCTTGGCAACGCCGAATGCGCCACGCGCAACCGCGACACCAGCACCACCCCGCCCTTCGTCTCGCGCCCGAGCAACCCGGCGTCACGCGGTTCGCCGGCCACGCCGGCATTGGGAGGTGGCCCGGCCACGGTCCAGCCAAGCTCGGCGAACAACCCGATGGCGGGCTGCTCCACAAGCTGGTCTTCGGTGTAGGCGTGCGGCATGGCTATTCTCCCAACAAATATTTCGCGACGGTTACAACGTCCTGTCGCAGTCGTGCCGCGTCGCTGACGAACTCACGAACGAACTCGGCAGCGCGAATCGGCCCGTCTCGATCAACCGCCATGAAATCCTTCCGTAAGGTGGCGACCGCGGACTCGAATCCACTGTTTTCAGTTTTCGCTTCCGCACGAAATGCTTTTACCGCCGCCTCTGGCCCGTCCACAAATGCCGATACGGCCAGCAAGACATCGTAAGCGTCCTTCGGATGCCGCCGTCCCGTTGGGCCACCGAACGCATTCAGTTTCAGCACCAGCAGCGGGCCGATGTTAGTCACGGACACCTTGCACTCCTGCTCTGCTCCGTAAAGGTCACGTCCGCGCACGGTCACCAACCGGCGGGATGCCAGCGCCCGGTTCACGCCGGGAATCACACTCGCCACCACATCGTCCACGATTCTTGTCCCGGTTAGCGACGGCGGATCTTCCGTCAGAAAATCGAGATAGACCGGGATGTCACCAAACTTCCGGACCAGCCGGTTGTCCTCGGCGACGAAGCCCAGCCCCGCCAAGTCCGATTTGATTGTCCCATACTGCCCGCCCGACGCGCCCAGCGTAACGCCGAAATCCACGTCCATCGTCACCGCGCCGGGCAAACCGCCGCCGTTACGTTTCGTCAGGTAATGCACCGCCAGCCCGCCCACCAGCACGAGGTCATCGTGATACCGCTCCAGCGAACGCCACGCCGTCAACAACGCTGCCTCGGCCGACACGAGGCTGGGGCGCGGATACTCGCTGAATGTCCCGAACTTGCTCATGCGCTCCGGCCTCCCGCGAAGTCAGGCCACTTCCGCAACTCAGCCGCCTGCTCATCCCCGCGCTGACCCGCTCGCAGCAAATCGAGATAAATCTGCACGTCCGACGCCAGCGTGAAACCATCCACGTTCTGTGTCTCACGAAGAACTCCTTCGTCCTTCGGCACGACCAGCCACAACCGCCCGCCATCCTCAACCCGCCGCGCCAGCAACTTTTTCTCCAACGCCGCCGCGTCGGAAAACCGGCTCACATAAGCAGTGACCACCGGCGGCAGCGTGTAGGGATGCCGAAACCATCCCGCAATCCACTGCGTGAGAGCGTGCGGCTCGTTGCCCAGAAAATCCTTCAGCCGGGCTGCGATCTCGCGTGGCTCGGTGAGCAGCAGCGAATACTGCCTCACCGTCGTCCGCTTCGCCCAGGCATCGCGCTCCGCCCAGGCATTCAGCAACGCGTCCGTGCGCGACACCCGCAGTGCCCGGTTGTCTCGCGCCACGAATCCTTCGTTCACCAGATGCCGCACCAGCCGTGAAACCAAACCCGCACTCAATCCGGTTCGCTCGCCCAACTCGACCTGTGACCAGGTCCGCTCCGGCTGGCTCAACAGCGCCCGCACCAGTCGTGAACTCTTGGGCTGAAAGACATCCGGCGGTAGCAACGACGGACGGTAGCGCCGCTCCTCCGACGGCTTTCGGTCCACCAGCACGCCCTCTGCGCGAATCCACTGCCGTCCGTTCAAATCCACGCAGCTCAAGCCCCGCTCCCGGCAATGCTGCACCAGCACCTCGGAAAGCGACGGCGCGATCAGCAGGCCGGGGCGCGTCCCGCCGCGCTCCGCCAACCGCTCCACCTCGCGGGCGGACGGCGAAAGCTTGAACTCCACCTCGAACACCAGCCGCCGCCCGTCCACGTTCAATTCCAGCAAAGCATCCGCCCCGCGTTCGCGTTTCAACTCGAACGCCTTCCAGCGCCAGCGCAACAAGGCGTCCGACTCCAAGGCTTCCTTGGCGGCCTGCCGGAGCTGCGCCTCCGTGCTGATGGTCTTTTGTTTACTCAAAGTGAATGTTTTACTGAGCAGTAAACTGGCCATTTTAAGTAAAATGGCAAGCCGGGAATCGCCACCCCACCGGCTAGGCCGTTTCACTGAAACAGCACATTTCACCGGCGGGTGAAACCGGGCAAATTCCTGAAATGGCGGCGGCGGCGGGATTCATGCGGCCTAGGTTTTCAGTTCCACCTGCCCCGACAGCAGACGCGGCAGCAGCAGGTCGCGCGTCCGGCGGAGGTTTTGGATTTGGCGTTGGAGCGTGCTCACTTGGCTTTTGGTTTCATCGCCTTGAGTTTCTGGAACTGCTTGGCCCACGACTGCGGCGGCGCGTAGCACATCTTGTCCGCACGAACCAACGCACAGACTTTGGGCAGCCCGTTCTTCGCGCAGATGTCAGGATTCGTATGGCGGCAGCCGACGGTTTGCTTCTCGGTGTCGAGCGGTTGGAGCGGCGCGTGAAAGATGTTTTCGTTTCTCATTCAGTTCTTCTCGGTTGCAAGTTCGATGCTGCCGGATAGCAGACGCGGCAACAGCAGGTCGCGCGTCCTGCGCAGGTTGGCGATTTTCTTGGTCAACGCGCCGAGTTCGGTGTGAATCGGCTCGAAGTGCTTTGTGGCTGCCACGACGAGGGGCGACGGCGGACAAATCAATTCGATGCCTTGCATGTCGTCCTTCGTCACCGCTGCGAAGATTGCGCCGTTGCCCATCATGTCGTCTTCGGTGAAGCGGTTGCGCAACTGCTCCCAGAGAAAGGCTTGGTGGCCGTCGTTGTGCCGGATGGCGGACAGGCCACGGCCAATGATGATTTTCTTGTCGGCGATGTTCATGCGACCAACGGGCGCGCGGACGCTGAACAAGATGTCGCCAGCTTCGGCAACACGACCCTCGACGGTGCAGAACAAACGGTCGGTCGGAAAGCGTTCGCCGAAATTGGTGACGCCTTGGTGGAACGGCTGGCCTTCGCCCGTCTCGTTGTAGAACTCCGACTTGGGCGATTGCCCCATCGTGAGGTGGCAAGCGTCTTTGACCTTCATCACCTCCCAGCCTTGGGGGATGTCGCCGAGGGGGGAGGCGACGCGCGGGAGCTTTTCGTGGCCGGGGAAGCGGAAGTGGACGAACCACTCGCGGTAGAGGGCGCGGGCCATCGCCTCCAAGAGCCGGATGCGCCGCTGACTGTTCTCC
>CAMAUZ010000138.1 GCA_945861535.1 Akkermansia muciniphila
CAAGCCACTCCGCCAGGAGCGATGCGCCTAAAAACGGAGAATTTGGGTGATTTATCCGTCGCCGGAGGAAAAATCCGTCGCGCACCGCCTGCGCACCCCCTCGTCGTCGCGCCCCGGTTCCAAAAACGCGCGTTTTCGGCCAGACACTACTTAGTCTGGACTAATCCTTCGCTACCGCCGCCGCCGCCGCGCTGGGTTCGAGCGGAGCGACCTTGCGCACCAGTCGGCAAATTGATTGGTAAGGTCGGGTGCGAGGGATAGGTTGACATAGATGAGCACCATTGCACTCGACCAAGCCCAGCGGCAACTGCCCGAGTTGATCCGCGCCCTCCTCACCGAGGGCGAGATTCTCATCCTCGACCAGAATGTACCCGTGGCGAAACTCTCCGCCTTTAGCACCGTCACTCCGCCGCATTCCATGCGCGATCACCAGCCCAGCTCAGTCGGCGCGCTGCTCCAGCCGTACCCCGCGCCGGATGAGGACTTGCTCGCGGAAAGGCTGCCTGCCTCCCGATGATCGGCGCCGACACAACCTTCCTCGTCGAACTCGAGATTCTGGAGCATCCCTCCCACAACTCCGCCCACGCGCTCCCCCAACGTGAAGTTTAGGCGGCCCGGGTGCCCTTGACCTTGGCACCCTAGCCCTAATGCCTTTCGGTAATTCCGCTCCGCTGAGCGCTGGGGTGCCACACACGCGTTCCGCAACTCGCGGCAACCCCAACGGGGTTGGGTCCTCCAGCCCAGGGTTGCGAGGAACGAGCTACCCTGGCTCGGCATCGGAAAGGTGTTTCAACCCCAACGGGGTTGCGGCACACCCCCACGGTCGGGCTGCAACCCCGTTGGGGTTGATGAATGATGGACCGTTTTCCCAGGGTAGCTCGTTCCTCCCAACCCTGGGCTGGAGGCCGGAATCCCGTTGGGATTCGCGTTGGAATTACCGAAAGGCACTAGCTCTACCCCGGCTAATTCACGGTCCCATCGCCGCTGCGTGGCGCGGTCCCGTGTAGCGCAAGTTTCCAACCCTGCTGTGTCGCCGATTTCCAAGTCGGCGGGGTGTCGGTCTCGCCAGATGCGCGGCGGGTTTAGAAACCCGAGATACCGAAGGCTTGGAAGCCTGCGCTACAAAATGGTCGTGAAATACCCGAACTACGCGACGAGTGCCTTCACGACATTGCCGAGAACATCAGTCAGGCGGAAGTCGCGGCCGGCGTGGCGGAAGGTGAGCTTCTCGTGATCGAGCCCGAGGAGGTGGAGGAGAGTAGCGTGGAGGTCGTAGATGTGGACTTTGTTTTCGACGGCGGTGGCTCCGATGTCATCGGTGGCGCCGTAAGAGAGGCCGGGTTTTACTCCGCCGCCGGCCATCCAGAGGGTGAAGCCTTGATGGTTGTGATCGCGGCCGTCGCGGCCCTGGGCATAGGGCGTGCGGCCGAATTCGCCGCTCCAGAGGACGAGGGTATCCTTGAGCAGGCCGCGTTGTTTGAGGTCGGTGAGGAGGGCGGCGATGGGTTGGTCCACGGCGGCAGCATGGCGGGCGTGGTCAGTTTCGAGGTTGCGGTGCTGGTCCCAGTTGCCGTGGGAAATCTCGACGAAGCGCACGCCGGACTCGATGAAGCGCCGGGCGAGCAGGCATTGGCGGCCAAAGTTGTCAGTGGTGTCATCGCCGAGGCCGTAGAGTTTCTGGGTCGCGGCGGATTCGCCGGAGAGGTCCATGACGCGCGGGACTTCGGCCTGCATGCGGAAGGCGAGTTCGTAGGATTCGATGACGCCTTCGACCTGCGGGTTGAGCTGGTCGCGTTGGAGCTTGGCGCGGTTGAGTGACTGGATGAGGTCAAGCTGGGCGCGCTGGCCGGGGGGAGTCAGTGACTGACTGGCGATGTTCTGGACGCGCGCGTCGGCAAGGGAGCGGCCTTCGGACCCGATGCGGGTGCCTTGGTAGATCGCGGGTAGGAAGGAACTGCCGTAGTTTTGCGCGCCGCCGTTTTGCTGAGTGGGATTGAGAGTAATAAAGCCGGGGAGGTTCTCGTTGGTGGTTCCTAGTCCGTAGAGTGACCATGCACCGAGGGAGGGACGGACAAATTGGAAGCTACCGGTGTGTAGCTGGAGAAAAGCCTGCGGATGCGCGGGGACATCGGTTTGCATCGAGTGGACGAAGCAGAGGTCGTCGGCGTGGCGGGCGAGTTCGGGGAAGAGACTGGAAATCCAGTGACCGCTCTGTCCGTGGCGGGCGAATTTCCACGGTGAGCCGAGCAGAGTCGCGCTGCCGCCGCGGGGCGTGGTGATACTTTTGCCCGAATCGGTGGTGAGGCGGGGCTTGTAGTCGAACATGTCCACATGGGACGGCCCGCCGTTCATGCACAGGAAGATGATGCGTTTGGCGCGGGCGTCGAAGTGGGGGTGCTTGGGCGAGAGAGGGGAGAGGGTCTGGGGTCTAGCGTCTGGGGTTTGGGGAGGGGCGGCGGCCTGGGCGGCGCGGGCGGCAAGGCTCGTAAAAGCGAGATAGGGAAAGCCGAGGGCGGCGGATTTGAGGAGGGTGCGGCGGGGGAGGAGCATGGGAAAGTGACTAGTGATTATTGATTAGTAATTAGTAGGGGGCGGTCGGTAAATGTCGCGGGTTGGAACCACTAACCTGCACCAACTGGCACTAATAAATTGCTCCAGCCGTTTTAAACTATCGAGGGTGGATTGCTTTGATTCCCATTAGTGCCGGTTAGTGCCGGTTAGTGGTTTCGATTCATGTGTCGTGAGTTGTTGCGGGATTCGGGTCTGGCTTAGTTCAGGAAACGAAATTCGGCGCAGGCGAGCAGGGCTTGGCAGAAGGCGGTGAGGGCGGCGCGGTGGGTGCGGGTTTCACTTGGGCCGGCCTTCTTTTCAGTGGTGGGGAATTGTTGGAAGAAGGTTTCGCTGGCGGTGAGTTCGGGGGCGGTGGGCGGGCGGCTGAAGGCGAGTTGGTAGGCGAGGCGAATGCGTTCGGGGGCGCTGGGGCTGCGGGCGAGGAGGCGGTCGGCGAAGGCTTCGGCGGTGCGGGTGGCGAAGGGGCTGTTCATGAGGAAGAGGGCTTGCGCGGGGACGGTGGTGTCTTCGCGGTCGCCGATGACGAGGCTGGGTTCGGCGAAGTCGAACACGGCGAGGGAGTCGGGCACGAGGTCGCGGAGGATCGGGAGATAGACGGAGCGGCAGGCGCGGTCGGGGTCGAGGAGGTTGAAGCGTTGGAGGGTCTGGACGGGGCCTTCGGAGGCGGCGACTTGCGAGCCGGGTGGGGGCGTGAGTTCGAGGCGTCCGCTGACGGCGAGGAGGGAGTCGCGGATGGCTTCGGCGTCGAGGCGGCGGGGACTCATGCGCCAGTGCCAGGTGTTGTCGGGGTCAGCGGCGTAGTTGAGGGGATCGTAGGCGGCGCCGAGTTGGTAGGTGCGGCTGAGAACGATTTCGCGGATGAGTTTTTTCACGGACCAGCCGTGGGCGATGAATTGTTGGGCGAGGTGATCGAGCAGCGCGGGATGCGTGGGCGGTTGGCCGGTGGTGCCGAAGTTGTCGGGCGTGAGGACGAGGCCGCGGCCGAAGAGATGGAGCCAGATGCGATTGGCCATGACGCGGGCGGTGAGGGGATTGGAGGGCGAGGCGATGGCGTCGGCGAGTTCGCGGCGACCGCTGCCGTGCGTGATGGCGGGCGCGCTGGGGGCGTTGGGGGAATTGAGGATTTGGAGGAAGCCGCGGGGGACGGGGTCGCCGGGGCGGGTGAGTTCGCCGCGGGTGAGGATGCGGGCGTCGCGGGGTTCGTCGCGGTCTTTCACACCCATGGCGAAGCGGAGGGGCTTGCCGGTGTCGTCGTAGCGGGCGAGCTGTTTTTCCGTGACGCTGATGATGCTCTCGGCGCGGATGAGGCGGGGATTGGCGACGAGGGCGGAGCGGTCGCCGGAGCGGCGGGCTTCGGCGAGGAGGTCGTCGCGTTCCTTGCGGTTTTGTTCGAGCTGGCGTTTGAGGAAGCTGCGCTGGAGCGGGCGCATGGGGTCGGCGTCGGGAATGCCGGAGGTGGCGGGCAACGGCAGCAGCGCGGTGGGCTGGACGTTTTGAATGAGGGGCGGCGTGCCGAAGCGGGTTTCCGTGCTGAGAAAAATTCCGGCGAGCGCGTAGTAATCGCGCGTCGGGATGGGATCGAACTTGTGATCGTGACAGCGGGCGCACGCGACGGTGAGGCCGAGCATGGCCTGCGAAACGGCGTCGATTTGTTCGTCAGCGAGGTCGAGTTGAAACTGGCGGAGTTCGCGGGTGTTGTGGGATTTCGGGCCGAGGGCGAGGAAGCCGGTAGCGACGGTTTGTTCGGCGCGCTGGAGGTCGTTGGCGGCGGGGAGGAGGTCACCGGCGAGCTGTTCGCGGAGGAAGCGGTCATAGGGTTTGTCAGTGTTGAAGGCGCGGATGACGTAGTCGCGATAACGCCAGGCGTGGGGATAGATGAGGTTCACTTCCTTGCCACTGGATTCGGCGTAGCGCGCGACATCGAGCCAGTGGCGGCCCCAGCGTTCGCCGAACTGCGGCGAGGCGAGCAACCGGTCAACGAGGGCGGCGAATTTCGCATGGCGAATTTCGAGTGACGAATTGGGGGGGAAGTCGGCGACAAAGGCTTCGACTTCTTCGGGCGTGGGTGGCGAGCCGAGGAGATCAAAGTAGAGGCGGCGGATGAGTGTGCGCGGATCGGCGTCGGCGACAGGTCGGAGATTGTGCGATTCAAGATCGGCGAGGATGAAGCGGTCGAGGTCGGTGCGCGGCCACGCCGTGTCCTTGGTGGCGGGGGGAGGAAATTTCTTGGGCGCTTGAAAGGCCCAGTGTTCGCGACCTTTGACGAGATCAATGCCGCGGCGCGGAGGCGGGGCCTGGCCGTCGCGCGGGTCGGGCGCACCCATCAGAATCCATTTCTCGAAACCGGCGATGACCTCGGCGGGGAGCTGGCCGCCGTTCTTCGGCGGCGGCATCTGGAGGTCTTTGTCGGTGTAGCGGATGGCCTTGAGGAGCAGGCTTTGCTTGAGGTCACCGGGGACGACGGTGTGGCCGGTGTCGCCGCCCTGACGCGTGCCGGCGCGGGTGTCGAGGAGGAGACCGCCTTTGAGTTTCTCCGCGGTGGCGGAGTGGCAGGAGTAGCATTTTTCCACGAGGACGGGGCGGATGCGGCGCTCGAAGAAGGCGAGTTCATCAGCGGTTGGGGCGCGCTGGGTATTGGCGGCGGGGGCGGCGGACCCAACGCCTGCGAAGGCGAGAGCGCAGAAACATAGCAGCCAGGTCGCGGGCGCGGGCACAAATCGTTTTTGCACGAAGGATAGGACGCTCTCGGCAGAGATCGGTTACGAGGGAACCGCCTCAATTCCAGCAGATTGCCCTGCCCACCGCGATGGGCCGCATCGAGCGGTTCCCCAATTGGATAACGCCCCGGATTCGGGCGAAGTAGCTTCCTTAGAGCCTGTTTGAAAACCCCGGTTGGGAGTTCCGCGTTTACGCGGTTCGGGCGGCGTGGGCCAGCGGGCCACGTAAACGCGGAACTCCAAACCCAATCCCGCACGGCTCACACGCCTTTTTAAAGACGCACCGCTCCTCCACCAACTTACCCGTTACGACCGCTTGCCAAGATGTCTCGGCCGCGGCAGCCGCTCGATCGTTCCCAAGCGGAAAAACTCGTCTGCCGAAATTCACCCAAGCGCGGCGGGAGCATTGACGGGCAGGCGAGTGCTTCGGATTGGGTCGCCGGTCCGCTCCAATTTGGATCAGGCAACGCGCCCGCCCTGCGGGTTCATTTCAACCAGTCAAGAATCTCCGGAACGCCTCCCGACTCCCAGAGCGCCTTGGCCCGGGCATCGCCGGGTTGGGCGCGTTCGCGAACCATGCGCGCCAGGTTCCCATGTTGCACAGCTTCGCGAATGGCCTCCCAGGCCGGCGTGGCCACCGGGCCGTGGCGCGACGGCAGCACAAAGACCGAGACGTCCTTGATGTGTTCGTAAGCCGTGTCCCAGGGGTCGCGCCATGGATAGTAAGGCGCAAAGAGGGCGGTTCCCCGGCAGTCGCCGGGTTGGCGCAGCACGGAACGAATCTGTTCGTACATCTCGCCCGCAATCCCCGGCGACTTGTCCTGATAGCAGGGGGTCGTGTACCAGATCCAAGGCTTCTTGAGGTAGTCGCGTCCACTCGGGCCATAGGAGAGATGGAGTTTGTAGGGGTTCCACAGGTCCACGTAGGGCTGAAGGATCGCGAACGTGGCGGCGCGCGCCGCTTCGCCGGGGTTCATGGTGATCCGCACGCCGGGGTCGGCTTCGCGGATTAGCTTGGCGATGGTGAGGTATTTTTGCAGCGCAGCCACGGTCACTCCCGTGGGCTCATCGGCAATGGAGAATGCCCAGTCGGCCGCTTCCAGTCCGAGTTTCCGGGCTTCATCGATGGCCGCACGAATCTGCTTCGGGTTCGCATCCCATTGGGGGCGAACTTGCAATTGAATGCCGTTGGAGCGCATCTGTTCCTTCGCAAAAAACGGTCCCTGCCAGACGTTGAAGCGCAAAAACCAGTCGCGCAGGTTTTCGTCACCGGGTGGCGGCTGCGTCCAGCCGTGCAGCAGGATCGGCGTCTTCGGTTCGACCCGGGTGTCCGCCACCCGCAGTTTTACCAGCACTTCGCGTTCGGGGTAGGTTTTGCGACCGGAGAGGTCGGACGCGCTGATACGAACAGTCCCCGTGTAATCCCCGGCGGGGAGTCCGGAGGAATCGAACGTCAGCCAGGCTTGCGCCGCACCGCGCGGCGGCACCATCTGAAAGGGACGGCGCAACAGGAAAAAAGGCGTCCACTCTTCCCGCCCCTCGCCGTACGGAGCAAACGCCACCGCCCGCCAGCGAATGCTTCCGGCGTGCGACCCGGCCCGACCCACGAGGGGACCCGGTTCGATCCGCAGGACCAACGGCTCGGTCCCGGCATTGCGAAAACGCAGACTGGCCGACTGCGTGGTATCGCGCGCCATCGCGAGCTCCAGCGTCGCATTGGTTTTGTCCGGTCCCGGCATCCAACCCTGACTGATCACGCCGATGCCCGGAGAAACGTTGAGCACATAACCGGCGTCGGTAATCATGCCGCTCGCCCGCAACTGTGCCGCGTACCGCGCGGGGTTGATCTTGGGCGCAAGCCCTCCCTCCGGCTGATAGCCCTCGTCGTCGGTGATGAGCAGCTTGTAAACGCCGCGATAGGTACGCGGATTGATATACTTGTCGAACCCCAGGGCGATGTTGATCCGACGGCGCAAGGCCAGGCCATCATCCAGCGCACCCGTCGCCGAAAAACCGTGCACACGCAGGACATTTTTCCCGACCCGAAAACCAAATTTTCCCGAAGGCGGGCTTTTCAGCGCGATGGCTCCGGCTTCGGCACCGTTGAAGCTGACCGTGAGCACATTGGCCCGGCGGTGAATTTCCAGGTCGAACGGCTCATTCGCGCGCACCGTCGCCACCAGCCTGGCCTCCTTTGCAACATTGAGTGAAGGCCCCGACAGCGAGCCATCGAAACCGACGAGGTTTTCCTGCAGGCCATGCTCCTCCATGAAAACAAAACCGGTTCCGGCGGCCGGCAATTCCGCCAGCGTCAGCCGGGCCGATACTTGAAAATCGCCCTCAACCCGCAGTGCGGTGCCAGCCCACAGGGTGGAGTTTTCCCCGCCGGAAAATGCGCCCGCGTGAGATTTCCAATCGCCTTGCGGGATCACCAGGCGCGGTTCCCCGTCCGCCACGAAGACGCCTTTGGCAGCCAGGGCCTGATGCGCCTGCACCTCGGCGGGCGTCTGGTGCGGGAGGTCGATCGCCGCAACTTTGGCCCACGCGCTGCGCCCGCCGGGATAGAGGCGCTCGGTGCGCTCCCATTTTGTCCGCTGACCAAAGACCGTCTCGGTACGCAACGCGAAATACTCGAAGTAGTTGATGTTCTTGAACTGCACCCACAAGTGCCAACGGCCCGGATGCGGAACCTCATGGCTGCCCAGCGCCAGCGCGGACACCGCACCGTGGTCAGCCGAAAGTCCACCGCCCTCGCGAATCCATTGGCCCTGCACGAGGGGAAATCGGCCGGGATAGAGGGTCGTGAAAACCGCGTCTTTGGCAGCCGGATCGATGTCCGCTTCGAGCACGCCGATCTGTTTGTGAATGCGATGCGGATTGCCGACCATGTTCCATACCGGATCGAAAACCACCTGCCGGCGCGGATCACGGTAATCAGCGATACCCTTGCGAACCGCATCGGTCGGTGCGGCACGGTAATCCATCCCCGCCAGCGCCTGCATCTCCTCGCGCCAGAAGGCGTAACTCTGGCGAAACAAGGGTTCGTTGGCGGCAGCACTCTCCCAATCGACGGGCCTGACCTGCCACAAGGTCCACTGGTCGCGTTGCGCCGCATCCAAAACCGGACGGCTCGTGCACTGCACCGCGTCCGACTGGCCGCGCATCGCCGCCAGCACTTCGGCTGCCGGGGCCGGCGCCCACAGCTCATCGGTCAGATAGAGGCAATCCACCTTGTGCTCGAGAAACGGTACGTTGTCCGGAGCGTGGTAATAACGAATGACGTGCCCCAACGCCACCGTGTAGTCGCCCGCCTCCAGGTCAGTCACGAAGTCGTGCCAGCGTGGCCCATCCTGCGGGCTGATTTCGCCGTTGAACTCTTCATACAGCAACGGCACCCCCTGCTCGCGGCCCTTGCGGTAAATCGTCAAATGCGTCACTGCCGTGCCTTTGGCATGCCCCCAATAACGAATCCAGCAGCGATACATTCCCTTCCGGTCGATCGTCAGCGACAGCCTCGCGGTCGGGCCACGGTGACCTCCACGGCTTACGATCCAATCGCCCTGCGCCTTCCATTCACACACGGTCAACCGCTCGGGTTCGATGAGTATCCGGTGCATTTCGGCCGGTGGACCCGGCGTGCCGCGAAGCAAAGAGCGCGGAGGAATCTGCCGTTGCTCCAACCAACCATGAAACTTGGCAATCAGTGCGGGATTGCGGCCGAAATGCCACAGCGTCCGGCCGATTGAATGATAGGCGCTCTCCGGTTCATCAACGATCCCGTCACCCGCCCAACGCGCCAGCGGCGGAGGTTCACTGAAAACGCGCGGGTCCGCCGCCCACGCCATCGGAAAAAGACACCAAACCCACAGCAACAACAACACCACGCCAGACACACCGTGGCCTGGCAGGCAAAGGAGTTCGCGCCAAATCGCCCCGGAGGGCACGCTTTTCAACCGCAGGAATCCGGATCGCGCAGGAGGAATCATTGCGAAAACACTGCCCAAACGATCATTGGCACGCACTCCATTTCCCTTTGAATCCGCCAGGAACCGCATAGCTAACCCGTGCTAAACCACTACGATTTCCACGCCACAGTGCTGCATCTTCTCGGGTTGGATCACCAAAGGCTGGTGTTCAAACGGAACGGAGCAAGCACGCGCTGGTGAAAAAATTCGGCGCCCGTGTGATCACCGAGATCTTACGGACATAGCTTCGGCGAAGCACCCGCCACGGACCCAAGGCACAGCGCCCCCAAAACGACCCGCCCCCCGGGCCGGAACGAGGCAACTACGCTCGGGAAGCACACGCCACCAGATATTTTCCCTAAATCATGTAGCGTATCCGGCATGTAAAAAGAAGCCGTGGCAGTCTTCGGGGGTGACAGCGGCGAAGGCGGCTTTAGCGGCGTGGAACAGATGGCGGGCGGTGCTGGGCGCGCGGCTTTTCAGCCCTTGTTTGGTCTTGCTCCACAGTTTTTCAATCGGGTTGAAGTCCGGGGAATAGGGCGGCAAATACTCCAACCGTACCCCGGCGGTCTCACTCGCCTCCCGGACGTCGGCCGCCTTGTGCGTGGCCAGATGGTCGAGGATCACCACGTCGTCTCGTTGCAACCCCGGCACCAACCCCCGTTTGACCCAGGCCAAAAACAGTTCCCCATTCATCGGGCCAGCAAACAGCCACGGGGCCTGCGGCCCGCGGAGCCGCATCGCCGCAATCAGCGTGGTCGTCCGCTAATGCCCGTGCGGGACCGCGCAAACCAGGCGTTCGCCCACCGGACTGCTTCCGCGGCGCCGGGTCATCTGGGTGTTGGCCCCGCTTTCATCCCCGAACCCCAGCCGGGCGGCGGCCACGCCCGCCAGCCGGTGCGGCCATTGCTTTCTTTGCGCCACCACGTCGGGCCGCGACTGCTCGGCGGCGGGCAGTGTTTTTTTTAACGCTCCAGCCCAGCCGGGTTAACCAGAGATCCACGGTGGAGGGCGGGCGGCGAAAGCGCGCGCCCAACTCCGCCAGCGTGGCATCTGGTCGCCGCGCCAGCAGTTGTAGCAGGCGGGCCTTGCGGGCGTCGGTCAGGAGGGATTTGCGGCCGCAGCGGTGGGTTTGCGGCTCGAGCGTGCCCCGCGCCTGGAAGTGCTGGCGCACCCGCCGCACGGCGGCCACGCAATAGCCGAAGCTGGCGGCGAGTTCGCGGGTGCTGTGGCCTTGGTCGTAGAGCTTGAGGATCTGTTCACGCACCGCAACGGGGATGGCTTTCATGTTCCTACCCTCCCACAACTGCCAATTGTTTTTAAGCTACATTATTTCCGTAACTGTTTTAGCTGCGAGTTGATGGGACGTCCGCTTTGAATTGGTTCGAGTGGCGAGACGCCGCCGGAACTCGCAGGCGGGAGAGCCTGCGGTACCGGGGCCATCTCTCGATGGGGCGCATCTCAGTTTCTTGCACGCGCTCCGGTTCCCAACGCCAGCCCAGCGGGCGAAAGAGAATAGCCCAGCACTTCAGTGCTAGGTCCAAGTCGGTAGCGAACCAAGTCCCGTCAGGGACGAAAGAAACCGTGTGCCGGCGCGCCTCTTTCGTCCCTGACGGGACTTTCCGGTTTCCCGACCGTACACCCAGCACTGAAGTGCTGGGTTATTTTCAGTCGTCCCTGCGGGACTGAGCCAACGCGCAGTGATCGTGGCCAGAAACTGAGATGCGCTCCTCGCGATCCACGCGGGTTTTAACTGCTTGTTAGTGCGGGCGAATTCCGGGTACAAAACTCCCGATGAAATTCCCCACGACGTGTCTACAGGTGTGTTGTCTTTGCGGTGAGGCGTTCCGGCGTTTTGTTCTATTGGCTGTGCTCGGAGCGTTAACGGCGGTCTGGGCGAAGGCTCAGGCACCAGCACCCGCGCCCGCCGGGCTGGCGATCATCATTACGATTGAGGGCCGGGTGGAGGTGTTGCGGGGCGAGGCCGGAGTGTGGGTGGCCGCGGAGCCGAATCAGCGATTGGGAATCGGGGACAAATTGCGCACGGGGGAGAACAGCCGGGCGACCATTCAACTGGCGAATGCGAGCGTGGAACGGTTGCGCAGTCTGACGGTCATCACCATCGAGGCGCCGCGCAAGGTGGAGGGCGGTATTTCCCTGCTGCTGGAGCGGGGCGCGCTGTTTTTCAAGAGCTGGGCGAAGCCGGAGACGCAGGAGTTTCGCACGCCGACGGTGGCGGGGGCCATTCGTGGTACGGAGTTCTATCTGACCGTGGCGGACGATGGCTCGACGGTCGTGTCGCTGATTGATGGCGAGGTACACCTCACTTCGCCGGACGGATCACTGCCGCTGAAGAGCGGGGAACAGGCCACGATCGAGCGCGGGCGTGCGCCGGCGAAGACCGCGGTGCTGGAGACCACGCGCATCGTCCAGTGGTATCTCTATTACCCGGGGGTTCTCGATATTGGTGAACTGGGCTTCAGCGAACTACAGCAGCGCGAATTGTTCGGAAGCTGGTCGGCATACGCGGCGGGGGATTTGCCGAACGCCCTGCGGCTGTATCCGGCGGGACGTGCTCCGGGAAATCCCAGCGAAGCCGTTTACCGGGCCGGACTGCTCTTGAGCGTGGGTGAAGTGGCGCAGGCCGAAGCGCAACTGGCCACAGTCGAGACCGCCGCCGCCGCCGCCAATTCGCGTCCCGCCCGACTCGCTGCAGCGCTGCGCGAAGTGATTGCCGCCGTGCAATTTCGCGCCGTATCCATCAACACGCAGCCGGAACTGGCCTCCGAATGGGTGACCCGGTCCTACCTACTGCAATCCCGCTTCGACCTCGCGGGCGCGCTCCACGCCGCGCACCAGGCGGTCAGAGTTTCGCCAAGCTTCGGCTTTGCCCATGCGCGCGTGGCCGAACTCGAATTCAGCCACGGCCGTACGCGCGAAACCGCCGCCGCGCTCGCCAAAACCCTCGAGTTCTCCCCCGTCAACGCCCAAGCCCTCGCCCTGGAAGGCTTCGTCCGCGCCGCCCAGAACCGCCACCGCGAAGCCCTGGCATCCTTCGAGCGCGCCATCGAGGCCGACGCGGCGCTCGGGAATGGGTGGTTGGGGCGGGGGCTGATCAAGATTCGCCGCGGACAGACACAACAGGGGTTGGCCGACCTACAAATTGCGGCGACTTTGGAACCGAACCGCTCGCTCCTAAGAAGCTATTTGGGGAAGGGGTATTCTCAAATCGGCGATCATCGGCACGCGGATCGGGAGCTGGCATTGGCAAAATTGCTCGACAGCAAGGATCCTACGCCCTGGCTGTACAAGGCATTGGCTGACGAGCAAGAGAACAAGATCAATAGCGCGGTTCGTGGGATCGAAAAGTCACAGCTCCTCAATGACAACCGCCGCACCTTTCGCTCTCAATTGCTCCTGGACCAAGACAAATCGATTCGGAGTGCAAATCTGGCGCGAATCTATGATAATGCAGGACTCGGGGATGTTGGAACCCGCGAAGCCTCTCGATCCGTCCTTGCCGATTACGACAATTATGCGGCACACCTTTTCCTATCTAACAGCTACGATCGGATGAGGCGACTCAATCCGCTTGAGTTGCGATTTGAAACACCCGCATTCAGCGAGTTCTTAATCGCAAGCCTGTTGAGTCCAGTTGATGGCCGACTGCTTGCGCAACCAGTCAGTCAACAAGAATATACCAAACTATTCGATCAAGCAGGATTTCATGCCATCAGCAGCACGGACTACCGCAGTGACGGAACGTGGTCGCAGTATGGCGCACAATACGGAACAACAGACAAATTTGGCTACGCTATCGAAGGAGAGTACCGTTGGGTTCGAGGCAGCTCGGTGAACCATAATTCTGAATCGAGGACTATTTCAGCGAAAACCAAGCATTACCTAACGGAAGACGACATGTTGTTGCTCAGTATCGCGAGCACCGGCTTGAGGTATGGAGATATTGCGCAAAAATACGATCCCAATCAATTCATCGAAGGGGTCCGTTCCGAGGAAAAACAGGAGCCAACCATCACTATTGGTGCCAACCATCGTTGGAATGAGCACAACCGCACTTTGGTTCTTGCTTCCCACACGGTGGACGGCTTCCAATTTTGGAGTCCGAATGCGCGAGTATATTTGCTGCAAAGCGACTCTTCGAAAACTCCGATCATCCAAACTGATCTGAGCCAGTCTTATACAAGACGACTCACAATTGACGGTATAGAGATTCAGCATTTATTGCGGCTCGAAGGCCTCCAGACAATCGCCGGTGTCCGACTACAACGAATCGCGGTACAAGCGTCGAATCAACATGTTCTAGGTCCATTCAATGCGCTGGGAACAAACCGATTCTATTTCGATCCGTTCAATCCCAGTACGGCCTTTGGCCAATTAGTTGATACAAGTTCCCTGCGTTTGAGTCCATACGTTTACCAGAGCTTGCAAGTAGCCAGAGACCTGACGTTCATTGGAGGTCATAACCATCCGGATATTAGTCCCACAGCATCAACTGGTTACGAGAGGCGGTAGCCTCATCTTGAGAGCCGATATTGGCAAACAGCTCAGCCATAGGCACTTGCTCAAACGCGTTGACGCTCACAATCTGTAGCATTTGGGACAGG
>CAMAUZ010000139.1 GCA_945861535.1 Akkermansia muciniphila
TTAGCCGTAACTATGCACTGAGGGCAACAGGAGCGCGGCCTTCAGGCCGCAGAAGCGTGCGTCTTGTCTGGGGCGGGCGAGTTTTCAAGCCACCTTTTTGAGACTCACCAAATAGTGAGTGCTGATACGCGCTCAGGTGGATTGAAACGGTCGCTGCGGGCGGACGTTTCTGCGGCCTGAAGGCCGCGCTCCTTCCGCGCTGACTGCATAGTTACGGCTTAGCCGTGCTTCGCCCGATCCCATGTAGGAGACGACGTCAGGAGGCTCTGACCTTTTTCTCGCGATACGCGTGCGTGGGGAGTAGGAGGTTAGAGCCTGCCAACGTCCCCCCCTCCGCCACCGGATACCATTCCCGTTATCTGCACGAAAAACGCAAATGCTTAACGCCCTGCCAGCAAGCGGCTTGGCAAAACTTTGTCGCATATGCGACAAAGTTTTGTCGTGGTTCAGGCGCGGGTTTTCCGGGCGGCTTTGGGTAAATTCGCGGGCCTTGGGAAATGGGCAGCGACTGGTCATCTCCCCCGCTCAACCTTCTGAGTACGATGGCCCCATGCTGCGCCGTTTCGGTGCTCGGGTTCTCCTCACGTCGGCGGCTACTCACCGCAGATTTGCGAGGAACTCGACGAGGTCGCGGAGGTCGCGCTTGGAGAGCAGGCTCGCGAGATCGGCCGTCATGGCGGACAGGCCGCGCTCACGCTTGGCGATGTCGGCGACGCGTATTTTCACGAGACCGTCTTCAAGCGACTGCAAAACCAGCTCGGTCGCGTTCTCGCTTTTCACCACGCCGACGCGCGTCCCGCCGCTCTTCAAGGTGACGACCAGCGTCTCGAAGCCCGCAGCGATGCGCGCATTCGGCGCGACCGTGGATTCGAGCAGATATTCGCGCGTCTGCCGCGCGCCAATGCCGTCCAGCGCCGGGCCGACCTCACCGCCCTCGCCAGCGAGCTTGTGGCAGCGCAGGCACGAGGCCTCGACCCGTTCGCGAAAAATCTTGCGTCCCTCCGCCGCGCTGCCGCCCTCGAGACATTCGCGAAATCCGGCGAGCAGGTCGGTCTTGACGCGGCGGCTGTTGAAGGTGGCGAGCCGCTGGACGATGCCCGGCGCGGTGCGGCGCGCGGCGGCCTCGAGCAAATCGAGCTGCAACGGCGCGGCGACTTGTCCGGCAAGCAGTTTGTCCAACCACTCCTCCAGGCGCGCGTCGGCCTCGGCACCGGGCACCTGCTGCAGCGCGTTGAAACCCGCCTGCTGCTCGGCAAGCGAGCCGCGCTCGAGCAGCGCGGTGATGCGCGGGAGCGAGGCGGCGGAAGGCTTGATGTTCTGCCAGCGCGCCGCCTCTTTTTTCAGCTCCGGATCGATCGCCGCGGTCGCGACGGCGAGCGCGTCGCCGAGGCGCGGCGAACCCATTTCACCCAGCGCCTTCAACGCCTCGACGCGCAGCGCGACGGCCGGCCGTGAATCCGCGACCAGTTCGGCGAGCGCGGCGTCGGCCTCGCTCACGCGCAAGCTCCCGGCGGCGCGGGCGGCCGCGCTCCGGGCTTCGACGGGAGCTTCGTGAAGAATGGCGCTCACCACGGGCCGCAGCGCGGCGGCGGCGGGTGCGGCGTCGCGCGGCGGCAGCGGGCGCCACAGCCCGACAACACGGTCGCGGCCCGACGGCGCGGCCCAGTCGGCAAGCATTTGGAGCGCTTCGGCGCGCTGGAGGGCGGGGGCGTTCGTTTGCGCGGCGCGGGCCGCGAGGAGACTCGCGGCAGCGGGCGTGCCGAGGCGGAAGTTGGCGTTCAATATCCGGCGGGCGAGCGGCTCGGTTATTTCCGGTGGCGCGCTGTTCGTCGCCGGAAAAGGCAGCGCCGCGAGCGCTGGGAGCGCGGCGGTGATCGGCACGTCGTAAATCGCGCGGGCCGCTTCGAGCACCAGCCGCGGCTCGGCATCGGCGAGGAAGCGCGCGCTCTCCGGGCGCTCGCCGCGGCGCAGCGCGAGCAGGCAGGCCAGGCGCACGGCGGCCGAGGGATCGGCGGCGGCTTCGACGAGCGCAGGCCAGTTTTTCTGACCGGCGAGACCCAGCACGCCCGCGTGGCGCACGATGGCTTCGCGGTCGGCGTTGGCGCGGAGCATTTCCAGGAGCGGCGACCACGCCTTCGCATCACCGAGTTTGCCAAGACTGATCGCGGCGAAGGCCTGCACGCGCGGGCTGGAATCGCGGAGGGAACGGATCAACGCCGGTGCGGTCGCAGCGTGCGGACCGTCGCCGAGAACCTTGGCAGACTGGGCGCGCACTTCGGCGTCGGGATCGGCCGTGAGGCGCGCGAGCGTGGCGGCGATCTCGGCACGCGCGGCGGGCGGGATTTGCGCGGGCGAGTTCGCGATCTGGCCGAGACCCCACACGGCGTGAACGCGCGCGAGCCGTTGCGTGTGCTGCAGCGCCGTGTCGGTGAGCGCGGCGGTGGCGCCGAGACTTTTTCCGGCGAGCGCGAATTGCGCCTCCTGGCGGATGCGCCCATCGGCGTGGGCGAGCAGCTTGGCGAGTTCTGCGGGCGAGCGTTGCTCCATGCCGTCGGCGAGAAGTTTTTTGGTTTCGAGCACGAGCGGTGTGCGCACGCTGTTCGTGTCGAACACGCGGTAGAGCCGGCCTTTGCCGGTCCGGTCGAGCAGGCCGACCCAGTCGCTCACGTAGAGACCGCCCTCAACGCCGAACTGCGCATCCGTCGCCGCGATGCGCCACAGGTACTGGTGCAGATCGTTGATCTCAAATGACGCGCCTTTCGGCTGCTGCCCGAACGACCACACGCCGCCGTTGGCCCCCATGAAATCGCACACGAAGAAATGTCCCGCGTAGCGCTCCGGCAGTCCCGTGCCCGGATAATACGAAATCCCCGACGGCCCCTGCGTGATGTTCGCCACGGGCGGAATGAGATAGGCAGCGAGATGCGGATTTTTCACGTCCCACATTTTCTCCGCGTTCCAGGGCCCGAGCGGCACGGGAAAGCGCAGGTACTGATAACCCACGCGCCAGCCGCTGTCGCCGCCCTCGACCACATAAACCCAGCGCGCCAGGTCGCCGAGATCGGCGTTGTTGTCGCAGGTGAAAAGATTGCCGAAGTCATCGAACGCGAGCTTCTGCGGATTGCGCAGGCCGGTGGCGAACAGCTCGAGGCCCGAGCCGTCGGGATTGCAGCGAAACACCGCGCCGCTGTCCGGCGACGACACCACGCGCCCCGCCGTCTCGACGTGCGCGCCGCGGTCGCCGATGGCGTAGTAGAGCTTGCCGTCGGGGCCGAAACGCAGGCCGTGCAGATCGTGGCCGAGATAGCCCACGCGCAGGCCGTAGCCGAAATGCAGCGACTGCCGCTGGTTCGCGCGGCCCTCGCCGGTGGTGTCCTTCAGCAGCCAAAGATTGGGAATGTTGGCGAACCACACGCTCCCCTTGCGCGCGAGCACGTCGGCGGCGAGACCGTCGAGCACCGTGGCGAAACCATCCGCAAACACCGTCGCGTAATCCGCCTTCCCATTGCCATCGCGGTCCTCGAGCAGGCGGATGCGGTCGCTGTGCTCGGTGAGGCGCGCGGCGGCGGCACCCATGTGTTTTTTGATGAGCACCTCGCGGTCTTGGGCCGTGCGGCTGGCCAGGTCTTCGTCGAGCCAGGACATGCGCCCGCGGATGTCCATCGCGCCCGCGGTCGAGTTGAAGCCCTTGTCCATGCGGAACACCTCGACCACGAAGAAGCGCCCCTTTTCATCCACTGCAAACGCGATGGGATGCGCGAGCAGCGGCTCGGCCGCGAACAGCTCGACCTTCAACCCCGGCGCGACTTGAAACCGTTTGATCGCCAGTTCCCCCTCGTCCGAAGCCTCGGCGATTTTCGGCGCGTAGAGCTTGTTCGGCACCGGCGTCGCGAGCGGCACGGGCGCAAGTGCTTCTGCGGCGGGCGCGCGCAAGGAGAGGATGAAAAGCGCGCACGCCAGCCAGCGCAGCGTCGTGCGAGCGAACCATCGTGACGGTGACAACATCGCGGCGATGTTCAACGGCGCACCTCGTTCGGGCAAGCGGTTTGGCTGGGAGAAGGTCGGAGCGGTCGAATCGGGGCACTCTCCCGGCACCGTAGCCATCCCCGGCGGCCAACGGCGGGACGACGTCGCCCCAGCCAGCGAACCGGGCGGCGCGACACCGCTCGATCTCGCCGGCGCGAACGCCGACGCCCGCGGTCGATGGGCCGTGTCAAAACCTGCCCACGAAAATCTGAAAAACGGACCACTCGATGGACAGGCTTCCCAACCAGCGGTCAGGAGGCGGGTCGCGGGAAGCAGGAGACAGGAGGCAGGAGACTCAGAGGATTCTCCGACTAATTACTAATCACTTTCCCCATCCCCCCGCCACCACCGCGGCATCAGTTCCCGATAGCGCCGCTGCGCAAACCGCGCGTCGATCAACAGCACCGCGCCCCGGTCCGTCTCGCTGCGGATCACGCGGCCCGCCGCCTGGAGGACGCGGTTCATGCCGGGAAACTGATACGCAAATTCAAATCCCCGCCCGCCACGCGTCGCGTAAAACTGCCGGATCAATTCGCGCTCCAGACACACCTGCGGCAGCCCCACGCCCACCACCGCCACGCCGATCAACCGCTCGCCGACCAGATCGATCCCTTCGCCAAACACCCCGCCCAGCACCGCGCAGCCCACCAGCGTCCCCGCATTGTCCGCCTGAAACTGCGCCAGAAACGCCGCCCGCTCCACCTCGCCCATCCCGGAGGTCTGCACCAGCAAGCGCACCGCCGGCTCGCCTTCGCGCCACCGTTCCGTCACCGCCGCGAGATATTTGTACGAGGGAAAATAAACGAGATAGTTTCCCGCCCGCTCCCCCACGAACTGCCGCAACGCCGCCACCACCGCGTCATACGTGGATTCGCGCTGCTTGAAATCCGTCGCGATCCCCGTCTCCACCCGCACCACCAGATTCTCCGGCGGAAATGGCGACGCCAATTGCACCAGCCGATCCCCCGCTTCGCCCCCGAGTGAATCTCGGAAAAATTCCAGCGGCGTCAGCGTCGCCGAGAAAAACACCGCCGCCCGCCCACGCTCCAGCGCCTCCGCGATCAGCCGCGACGGATCAAGGCAGAACAACCGCAGCCGCGCGTCCGCGCCCGGCGTGAAGATCGTCACGAACCGCTCATCGAACCCCGCCACCGTCCGCACGAACGCATTCGCGCGGAAATACAACTGCGTCAGCGCCTCCCGCCACGGCGTCGGTTCGTTCTGCGCCAGCCAGCGTTCCGCCTCCTGCTGCAACCGCGCCACCAGGGGCACCCATTCCCCCGGGGCCGCGTGGCTCACGAGTTCACCCGACGCCGCCGTCTCCGCACCCGCCGGCAGCAACGGCGCGGTAAACGCCCGCTGCAACGCGCCCAGCGCCCGCCCACACGCCGGCAGCGCCGTCTTCACCGCACGCCGCACCGCGACGATTTCCGCCAACGTCAGTTCCGCCGAAAACATCTCGCGCGCCCGGTCGATCAGGTTGTGCGCCTCATCGATCAGGAACAAAAACTCCCGTCCCTCGCCGCCGAAATGCTCACGCAAATACGCGCTCGGATCGAACACATGGTTGTAATCCCCGATGATCACATCCGCCCACCGCGACGCATCCAGCGCCAGCGCGAACGCGCACACCTGCTGCTGCGCCGCGATCCCGGCGAGCGCCTCGCGATCCAGCGCCTCGCACGCCAGCGCCGCGACCAGCGCGGGCTTCACGCGATCATGATACCCCACCGCCCGCGGACACGTCTTCACGTCGCACGGCCGGCCATCGGACACGCACACCTTGTCGCGCGCCGTCAGCGTCACCGCCCGCAGCCGCAAGCCCTTCGCGCGCAAATCCGCCAGCGCCTGCTCCGCCACCGCGCGCCCGACCGTCTTCGCCGTGAGATAAAAAATCTTCTCCACGCGGCCCTCGCCCAACGCCTTCGCCGCCGGAAAAAGCACCGAGATGGTTTTCCCAATCCCCGTCGGCGCGGACGCGAACAACCGCCCGCCATCCCGAATCGTGCGGTACACCGCCACCGCCAGCTCGCGCTGCCCCGGACGAAAACCCCGGTGCGGAAACTCCATCGTCGCAATCGACGCATCGCGCGTGCGCCACCACACCCACTGCCGCTGCGCCCACGCCAGATATTCGCCCGCCACCGCCTCGAACAGCGCGCGCAACTCCACCGCGGAAAAGGTCTCGCGAAACTCCGTCACCGCCTCCGTCGTCAGGTCGAGATAGGAAAGCAGCACCCCCACCGCCGCCAGCCCCCGCTGCCGCGCCAGCATCGCCGCATACATCTTCGCCTGCGCCCAATGCAACGCGTCCGGCACCAACGCCTCCCCTGCCCGGCCCGGCCCGCTCGCCGCTCCGCCCGCCGCACCTGCCGCCGCATTCGCGGAAAACAACGCCAACGAACCGTCGCCCTCCCTCTTCCGCTTCCCCCGCGCTTTGACCGGCGCCGCCCCCTTCCCCATCACCGTCTTGATTTCCTCCACCACGACGCCATCTCCCGTCACCCACACGCCATCCATGCGCCCGCTGATCCGCAACTCGAAGCCTTGCCCCGCCACCGTTTCCGCGATCAAAACCTCCGGCTCATATCCCGCCGGCCGTGCCCGCTGCACCCGCTGATGCCCCCGCGTCCCCGCCAACGCCCGCCCCGGCGCGCTGAATTCCCCGCGCCCCGCCAAGTCGCCGCGCCGCAGGACAAACTCGACCAACTCCCGCACCGCCACCGCGATGACCGGCAGCGGCGCAGACGCAGGCATTTCAGATATGACCACCGCCGTATCCATCGACACCGCCGCACCCTGTCAGCCTCGCACCTCGCAGGGAAGGTCCGAACATTTTGCGTGACTGAGACCCGAGCCGCCCATGCTGTCTGACGGCAACGCTGGCGGCGGCGCCTTCGGCCTGCGCGGCGCGTGCGGAGCGCGGCTGTGTCCCGCGCCGGGCGGGATCAGCCGCAGCGGCGGCACCGGAAAGGACGCGCAAGGATAAATCTTGAGCCCCACAATTTGCGGACGCGCTGCGGCTGGTCGCGGCGACACAGCCGCGCTCCGGCCCTCGGTCCGGGCGGCGCGCTGTGCCGCCCGCTCCCATTTTCCCCGATGCAATTCTCGACAAGCCCGGGGGAAAGCAAATAATCCACCGTCTTCCATTTGCCGACCGGGGCCTTGGCGGGGTTGTTGCACGCGGGCGGCGGGCCGGGCGGATGGGAGCGAACAGTCAACGCAACATCAACTCGAACCATGAACAAACAGATCTTCACTTACACACCGGAGGGCGTGACGCGCAGGAATTTCCTGAAGACCGGCGCAACGGCCGGCACGCTGCTGAGCACGATTCCGATTGAACGCATCGCCCTCGGCGCGTCGCCGGGCGACACCATCAAGGTCGCGCTGATCGGCTGCGGCGGACGCGGCTCGGGCGCGGCGGACCAAGCCCTGAGCACGGGCGACAGCGTGAAGCTCGTCGCCGCGGCCGATGTGCATCCGGACCGCATGGAAGGCTCGCTCAAGGGCCTCGCCAACCGCCACAAGGGCAAGGTCGAAGTCAGCAAGGAGAACCAGTTCATCGGCTTCGATGGTTACAAGAAAGCCATCGCGCAGGCGGACCTCGTGATTCTCGCGACGCCGCCCGGATTCCGCCCGATGCAGTTCGAGGAAGCCGTGCGCCAGGGCAAAAACGTGTTCATGGAAAAGCCGGTCTGCGTGGATGCCGCCGGGTTCCGCAAGGTCATCGCCGCCGCCGAGGAAGCGAAGAAGAAGAATCTCAAGGTCGGTGTCGGCCTCCAGCGGCATCATCAGCTCGGCTATCTGGAAACGATGAAACGCCTGTGGGACGGCCAGGCCGGCGACATCGTGGCGATGCGCGCCTACTGGAATGGCAACACGCCGTGGGTGCATCCGCGCGAAGGCCTGGAGCAGAAGGCCGGGCGCAAGCTCAGCGAAATGGAGTATCAGCTTCGCAACTGGTATTACTTCGTGTGGCTGTGCGGCGACCACATCTGCGAACAGCACATCCACAACCTCGACGTCATCAACTGGCTCAAGAAGGGCCACCCCGTGAAGGCGCGCGGCAACGGCGGTTGCGAGACGCGCAAGGGCAAGGACTATGGCGAAATCTTCGATCACCACGTCGTCGAGTTCACCTACGAGGACGGCTCGGTGTGCTTCAGCCAGTGCCGGCATCAGCTCGGTTGCTGGAACGATGTTTCCGAACACGCCGTGGGCACCAAGGGCATCATCAACATCGGCAGCCACGTCATTCGCGGCATCGGCAATGAACCCTCGTGGCGCTTCAAGGACGAAGAGAAGAAGGGCAAGAATCCCTACCAGCAGGAGCACGACGATTTGTTCGACGCCATCCGCAACAACAAGCCCTTCAACGAGGCATTCTACGGCGCGGAAAGCTCGATGACCTCGGTGCTCGGCCGCATGTCCACCTACTCGGGCAAGGAAATCAGTTGGGATGACGCGGTGAAGTCCACCATCAGCGACACGATGGTGAAAGACATCGACAAGGTGTCCTTCGCCGAGGCGCTCCAGTTCGATCCGCCGAGCAAGCCGGGGCCGGACGGGATGTATCAGATTCCGGTGCCGGGGAAGACGAAGGTGGTCTAGTCCGGCGCGCGGTGGCGGAAGAATTCATGCCCGCGTCCCGCAAGGGGCGCGGGCTTTTGTTTTGTGATGAGCGGAAGATTTCGACGGCTTTGGCCCGAAAACATGAAGCGAAACGCCGGCTGCGATGAACCGCAGAGACCCGCTGGACTTGGCGCGGCGGTACCGCTCAAGGCTGCAACTCGGCAACATCCAAGCGGGCCGGGAGAATTTCACCGTGGCACCGACAACCCGCCCCCAATTCCTTTCCCATTACCCTGCCCCCAATTCCCCTGCCAAACCCGGCCAAGTCCACCTGCGGCTGCGTCCAGCACCGCCAACCAAATCCCGTATTTCCTCCTCCGGCGCCTCGGGCGACCGGTCTCCCCGCGTTCCTGCGTAACCCAACCCCGCCGCGCGGCGTCATGTGGCCAGATGCAACCGCCTGCCCCTGCCCCTTGTAACTTCGCCGCGCGCCCGCCCATGCGCCCGGCGTTGGCCGCGCTGCTTGCGCTGCTGGCGCTCGCCTTCGCCGTGCTGCCGGCCCCCGCGTTCGCGTTGGAGTTTCGCGACATCTTCGGCCACGACCAACGCCCGCTCGAAAAATCCTCCGCCCGCGCCGACGTCGTCATCTTCATCCTCCACGACTGCCCGATCGCCAACGCCTTCGCCCCGGAGATCAACCGCCTCGCCGCCGAATTTCAGGCGCGCGACATCCGCTTCTTCCTCGTTCACACCGACCCGGATCTCTCGGCGACGGCGGCGCAAAAACACGCCAAAGACTTCGGCTACCGCTGCCCCGTGCTGCTGGATCCCGAGCAGCGCCTCGTCGCCCGCCTCAAAGCCACGGTCACGCCCGAGGCCTTTGTCGTCACCCCCGCCGGCACGACGGCGTATCGCGGCCGCATCGACGACCGCTTCGTCGAGCTCGGCAAACGCCGCCCGGAACCCACCCGCCGCGACCTGCGCCTTGCCTTGGAAGCCATCCTCGCCGGCCAACCCGTCGCCGAACCCGTGACCAAGGCCGTCGGCTGTTTCATCTCCACCCCAAAACGTTCGTCGCCATGAACCAACCCGTCCTCACCACCGCGTCCCCCCTGCGGGCCGCACTGTGCAACATGTTGCTCGCCGCGGTCATCACCACCGCCGCGTTCGGGGCCGCGCCCGCCGCGCCCAGTGTCGCGCCCACGGCGGATGAAACCGTCACCTTCAACCGCGACATCGCGCCGATCATTTTTCAAAACTGCTCCTCGTGCCATCGCCCCGGCGAGGTCGCACCCTTCTCCCTCCTCACCTACGACGACGTCCGCAAACGCGCAAAAACCGTCGCGCAGGTTGTCGGCGAACGCCTTATGCCGCCGTGGAAAGCCGATCCCGCCGTCGGCAAATTCCACGACGTCCGCCGCCTCAGCGACGACCAAATCCGCCGCGTCAGCACTTGGGCGAGCACCGGCACGCCCGAAGGCCGCGCCGCGGATTTGCCCGCGCCGCCCAAGTTCACCAGCGAGTGGGCGCTCGGCGAACCGGACCTCATCATCCAGCCGTCCGAGGCCTTCCTCGTCGAAGCCGAGGGCCGCGACGTGTACCGCGCCTTCGTCATTCCCACCGGTTTCACGCAGGACCGCCACGTCTCCGCCGTCGATTTCCGCCCCGGCAATCGCAGCGTCGTCCACCACGTCATCGCCTACCTCGACACCACCGGGCAGGCCCGCAAACTCGCGGCCGCTTCCTCCGGTTCCAGCTACGCCACTGGCGGAGGGATCGGCTTCATCGGCGCGGAATGGCTCGAAGGCTGGGCGCCCGGCAAAACCCCGCGCCACCTCCCCGCGCGGCACGGCAAACTCATCCCCGCCGGCGCGGACTTCGTCCTCCAAGTTCACTATCACAAGACCGGCAAGCCCGAGCGCGACCAGACCCGCGTCGGCCTCTACTTCGCCAAGGAACCCATCGACCACCGCGTCCTCGTCTCGCGCGTGAATTCCCGCGGCCTGCAGATCCCCGCCGGCGAAACCAACCACATCGCCCGCGGCACGCTCCCCGTTCCCGGCAACGCCACCATCCTCGAAATCTTCCCGCACATGCACCTGCTCGGCCGCTCGATGACCGTCACCGCGACCCTCCCCGACGGCCGCGAAATCGGCATGGTCCGCATCCCCGACTGGGACTACAACTGGCAGCGCGGCTACGCCTACGAGCAGCCCCTCCAGCTCCCGCGCGGCTCGCGCATCGACCTCGTCGCCAGCTTCGACAACTCCGCGCAAAACCCGCGCAACCCCAACCACCCGCCCAAGCTCGTCCGCTGGGGCGAACAGACCACCGACGAGATGTGCATCGCCTTCCTGAGCTACACCACGGACACGCCGCCGACCCGCGGCGGCGGCCTCGGTGCTGGTGCGAGCGCGGCGGCGAAAATCTGGCAGAACCTCTCCCCTGCCCTGCGCGCCGAACTCCTCCGCCGCTTCGACAAAAACGGCAACGGCACCCTCGACGGCGACGAACGCGCCGACGCCCTCCGCTACTGGCAGAGCCTCAGACGCGACGCGGGCAAATGAGCCACGCCGAGCGCCTGCCCCGAAGAACACCGTTGTCCACCGTCCCCGGATGCGTAAGCTCCCGCCGATGCACCCGCCGCCCATCCATTCGCCCCGATTCGTGCGGTGCCATTCCCGCCGCTTCCCCGCCCGCGCCGGCCGCTTCCTTTTCTCCTGACCGATGCTTCCTCGTCCTTCCCCCCTCCGCGTCCTGGCACTCGCCGCGGCCGTGTCCGCCATCGTCACGGCGTCGCTGTGGGCGTGTTCGGTCCCGGTGTTTCGCTATGCCTTGGAACGTTGGCTTGCCGATCCCTACCAGGCAGTCGTGTTTCATCGCGGCTCGCTGACAACCGCACAGCAAGCTCAGATTAAAAATCTCACGCCGAACGGTCTGGCGGGCCGCCTCCACGCCAACGTCTCCACGCGAACCGTGGACCTCGACCAAAAACCCGACGCGGAATCTCTCGCGCTGTGGCAGCAATCCAAAGGCGCGACGCTGCCCTGGCTGGCGCTCCGCTATCCGGCCGCGGCAAAAATTCCCGGAGCCATCTGGTCCGGCCCGCTCACCGAACTCGCCATCCAGCAGGCCCTCGATTCGCCCCTGCGCCGCGACATCGTCCATCGCCTCACCAAAAGCGACAGCGTCGTCTGGGTGCTCCTCGAAATCGGCGACCAGCAACGCGACAACGCTGCCGCCAACCTGCTCCAAGCCCGCCTCACCTATCTGACCTCCGTACTCAAACTCCCCAAACTCGACCCGCAGGACGTCGTCAGCGGCGCGGAAGAACAACTGCGCCTTTCGTTCTCCACCGTCCGCCTCGCGCGCACCAACGCGGCCGAGCAGGTCTTTGCCAGCATGCTTCTCGGCAGCGAACCCGACCTGCATGAAATCGCCGAACCGCTGGTATTCCCCATCTTCGGGCGTGGCCGCGCACTCTATGCGCTCGCCGGCAAAGGCATCACCCACGAGAACATCGACCAGGCCGCGTCGTTCCTCATCGGAGCCTGCTCCTGCGAAGTGAAAGAACAGAATCCCGGCGTCGATCTCCTGCTGGCCGCCAACTGGGACAAACTCTTCAAAGCCACCCTCGCGCCTGACAAGGACCTCGCCTCACTCCCGGGCCTGACCGGCGGCGCGAAGGGAGCTACCTCCAGGAAAACTAAGGAAGCGGGAACTTCAACCTCCGAAAACACCGGGGCAGTCGAAGTTGTCTCCATCCAACCCACTGAGCCAGTCACGGCACCCGGCCCGATGACTGGCACCAGCCTGTGGATCGCCGGACTCGCGATCGCCCTCCTCGTCGCCGCCGGGGCGCTCTTGAAGGGCCGATGACCGACACCTGTAGCCGCCGACGTGCGGAGGCGGACGGCCACGCCCTTCGCGTCAGCGACCTCCGCCCCGTCGCTTCAGCAGCTACTTTGGCGTAGAAGCCGCCACCGAAGGTTTGGAACCGCGATGGATACGTTCGAGAAACGAACCGACCGCTAGACCGCGCCCGCAGCTCTCAGCCTGGCTGCTTTGCCTTACCTTGCTGACCACCGTCACCGCGCGCGTCGGTCTGAAGTACAGGCTGATCGCGTTCGGCGGGGGCGAGTCAGAAGCTTCTGTTCCCAAGCCAATCAAGCCACCAACCAAAGGTGGAAAAAACCGGCACCGACCAAGCCTTGACTATCCAGTCGGAGCCCGGTCGTCCTGCCCGCTCACCGCGCCCGCATTAAGCAAAAGCGCGCTGGGCGTAGCGCGCAAATTGGTCACTGAAAGGTGACTCGTGACCGACTGATTCGCCCACTGCTTCCGACCTCTGCGCCGGTGAGCCGGTTGGAGACCGGCGCTCCAGCCGCAGCTCCGCGGCGATTTCCGCCCCCCCGCGCCGCGGAACCAGAAAGCCGGGCTACTTCTTCTGCGCTTCCACCTTGGCCTTCTCGGCCTTGGCTTCGGCATCCACCTTCCGCTTGTCCGCGTCCAGTTGCGCCTGGGCCGACTCCTTGCTGGCTTCGATCCTCGCCTTATCAATCGTGGCATTCACGTCCGTTTGCTTTTTCGCATCCTTGGCGGCGGCATCCACGGCGTCCTTGCGCTGGTTGAGGTCTTTTTGGGTGGCGTCCTTATTGGCCTCGATCGCGGCCTTCTCTTTGTCGCAACCGACAAATGCGGCGGTGGTGAGAGTTAACAGTACCAGTAGTGTGAGTTTCATCAGTAGCATCCGGATGTTGTGATAGGTGCCTGTCGTAACGCATTGGTCCGCAGCGGAGTGCGTTGACATCAGGGTGTGAGCGATTTGAACTTTTCGCCAGTTTTTCTGCGTCTTTGCTTTCAGTTTTTGCTTGCCAGAATGCTGTC
>CAMAUZ010000140.1 GCA_945861535.1 Akkermansia muciniphila
CGCTGCGAGGCGGTGGGCCGATTGACGAGCCGTCGCAGCTCGGATCGCTGTTCGGGGGTGAGGGACAGGGTTTGAATGGGTCGAGCCATGCCGTGAGTTTATCGCCAAAACCTGTTATGTATAGTCAATTCGGAGACACTACACTAGCACCTGCATTTTATGGTCTAGCACACTCATTTTGCCGTCCAGAGGCTCTCACGGTCCGAAAAACAGCAAAACACTCCGGTCCATGCGCCAATCTGGCACACCTGCCGCTTGCTCTTGCCCGACCGCCTTTCACTTCAACCCCTCGTCCGCCGTCTTCCGCCCACCGGGAACGCTGTCCACAAGCCCTCGTCGAGAAAGGATTAAGTACGATGGAAACCCGTTGTGGTAGGACGCGGCTGTCCCCAGCGCGGCGCGGACCGTGCGGACGCTCCGGTGGCGCGGTGAGGACCGCCCTACCAACGCGCCTACGCCCGGCGCGCGGCGTTCACGCCGCTTCAGCGTGGGCCGTCCGCGCGGGTGCGACACGCTGTGGCGTTCGCACGCTGAAGCGGCCTGAAGGCCGCGCGCCGGGTAGGGCGCGTCTGGCCCCAGCGCGCCGCCACACTGTGCGAACGCCCCGGCGGCGCGGTGAGGACACCGCGCCCTACCAGCCCGTGACTCCTCCTCCCGCGCCCCGCACCGGGGCGGCGTGAGAGGCACCTCCCGCAGCACGGGAGCGCGGCCTTTAGGCCGCTTCAACGTGGGGCGGCAGTGCGGGTGCGGACGCGGGGTGACGTTCGCACGCTGAAGCGGCCTAAAGGCCGCGCTCCGGGAACCTTCCCTGGTAGGGCGCGTCTGTCCCCAGCGCGCCGCCGGACCGTGTGGATGCCCCGGCGGCGCGGTGAGGACACCGCGCCCTACCAAGCCCGCGGCTCCTCCTCCCGCGCTCCGCACCGGGGCGGCGTGCAGGCCACCTCCCGCAGCACGGGAGCGCGGGCGTCCTCGCCCGCAGCAGCGTCGAACTCGCGTGGGTGCCGGGATATTCCCACATCGTGCCTGTAGGCGGACCCGCTGCGACCGGGGACGGTCGCGCTCCGGCAGCGCAGCGGGCATCCCTTCCTGCTTCATCCTCATCCCACAAAAGAATCCCATGAAAATCCCAACTGTCACTTGCCATGCGGTGGAGTTGGGTTTTCAATTTCAACAGCCGGTTCTCCACTGCTGTTTTTCAGATAAGTTCTTATGAATGCTAACTCGCTCGACTCTGTTTGTCCGCTCGGCCTCGTCCAGCCTCGCCGTTCACTCTCCCGCACCCTGTTCACCGCGTTGGTGAGCTTGGTCGTCGTCCTGACCGGCACGCGCCTCGCCACGGCGGCCAACAGCCCGCCCACCAACATCAGCATCAACTTCGCGCCGCTCACGGGCGATCCGGGGATCACCATCGGCACGTTTGTCGTCACCGATCCGGACGCCGGGCAGACCCACTCCTGCGCGCTCGTGGCTGGCCCCGGCGACACCAACAACGCCTCTTTCCAAATCATCAACGGCACGACCCTCAAACTGCAACCGGCGATCTCCCTCGAACTCAAGAACTACTTCATCCGGGTGCGCGCCACCGACAATGGTGCCCCGGCGGAAAGTACTGAGTTTACCGTGACCATCCTCCTCGCCCCCGTCCCGCCCGCCTTTTCCCTCCTCTCGGGCCTCACCTGGACGCCCCGCACCAGTGCCGGGCACCGGACCTGGTTTGCGCTCGCCTCCTCAGCCGACGGCTTGAAGCTGGTCGCCGCAGAAGCTTCCGGCCACCTCTTCACGTCCGGGGATGGCGGCAAGACCTGGACCCAACGCGCGGCGGGCGGCACGGGCATTCGGACGTGGGGTTCGCTCGCCTCCTCGGCCGACGGCCTGAAGCTGGTGGCGGGAGAGCAGTCCGGCGGGATCTACACCTCGATCGATGGCGGGGCCAATTGGGTGCAGCGGACTACCGGGTTGCCACCAGCCGCCGGTTCGGCCTGGTACGGCCTCGCTTCCTCGGCCGATGGCGTCAAGCTGGTGGCAGCCAACAACGGCGGCTCGCTTTACACCTCGATCGACAGCGGCGCCTCGTGGACCGTGCGGACCAGCGGGCTGCCCGCGGGGAGTCCCGCCTGGCAGTCCGCGGCCTCCTCCACCAACGGCCAGTTCCTCGCGGCGGTGGCCTCCGGCGACCGCATCTACACCTCCACGGACGCGGGGGCCACCTGGGTCGCCCGGGACAGCGAGCGGGATTGGTCGTCCGTCGCCTCCTCGGCCGACGGACAGCGGCTGGTGGCCGTGGTAAACAAGAGCGACGGCCAGATTTACACCTCGACCAATGCCGGGACCAACTGGACGGCCCGGACGGCCGACACACAACCGCGCTGGGGGGTCGCCTCCTCGGCCGACGGCTGGCGGCTGGCGGCGATTCCCCGCAACGGCCTCCCCGACATCTCGATGGATGCGGGCAATTCTTTTGAAGTCGCGTCGGACGGCCTGCCCGTCAACCCACAATGGGCCGCCATCGCCTCCTCCGCCGACGGGCGGCGGCTGGTCGCGGCGGAAGATGGCGGTCTGTTGTACACCTCCGAGCCGGGCTTCCGCCTGCGCACCCGGCCGGTCGATCAGCCGGTTGTCAGCTTCGGTTTCGCCTACGATCTCACGGGCGCGAACCTCGCGTTCCTGATCACCACGGACAATGACGCCCTGTTCGGCGGCCCCTCGAGCCCCAACCGGCCCACGATCGATCCGGCCTCCGGCACCGTCAGTTTCACCATCCCGGCCAACCAGATCGGCTCGGCCACCGTGACCGTCGTGTTGCAGGCCAACGGCGGCGCGGCCAACGCGGCCAACGGCGGCATGGACAGCCCCCCGCAGACCTTCCTCATCACCGTCCTGCCCGGCATCACGGGCGTGACCGGACCGGCGAACGGGAGCTATCAGGCCGGGGACACCCTGACCTTCACCGTGACCTACAGTTCCGCCGTCACCGTCAGCGGCACGCCGCAGCTTGTGCTGGATCTCGACAACGGGTTGGTGGGTAATGCCAACTATGATCCCGCCACCAGCACCGCCACCGTGCTCAAGTTCAAATACGTCGTGCAGCCGGGCGACTTGGACACCACCGGCGTCCTGGCCTCCTCCCCGCTCGAGCTCAACGGCGGCACCATCAAGAGCGGGGCCTTTGATGCCGGGCTGACGTTCGGCCCGCCCGACACCTCCGGCGTCCTGGTGCGCCGCCCCACGACGACCGTGGCCGCCCCGGCGACGGTGAATGCCAGCGCCTTGGCCCAGAACGTGACCCTCACGGCCGCGGTGACCGCGGTGCCCGGGACGGCGGGTCCGGTGAATGACGGCGCGGTGACCTTTCAGCTCAAGAATGGTGCGGCCAACGTGGGCACGGCCGTGACCTCCGCCACCGTGGTCGGCGGCGCAGCCAGCGCGACCTACTCGCTGCCGGCCAACACGGCGGCGGGCACCTACACGATCGCCGCGACTTACAGCGGCGGTGGCAGTTTCAATGGCAGCTCCGGCAATGGCACCCTGACGGTGGCGTCCGCCACGCCGAACGTTGCGCCGAGCTTCATGCTGGAGGGGTCGGAATGGACCGTTTCGACGCTGGCGGGGGCCGCGGGACAAAAGGGCAGCGCGGACGGCACAGGCGCTGCCGCCCGGTTTTCTCTACCAGTTGGCGTGGCGGTGGACAGTACGGGCAACGTGCATGTCGGGGATAGCGACAACTCCACGATCCGGAAGATCACGCCGGCGGGCGAGGTGAGCACGCTGGCGGGTGCCGCGAAGCAGGTGGGCACAACGGACGGCGCGGGCGCTGCCGCAAAGTTTAACCGTCCACAGGGCGTGGCGATGGACAGTGCGGGCAACGTGTATGCAGCGGATACCGGCAGTCACACGATCCGGAAGATTACCCCCGGGGGCGAGGTGAGCACGCTGGCGGGCTTCGCGAAGCGGGCGGGCGCATTGGACGGCCCGGGCGCTTCCGCAAGGTTCCATAATCCACAGGGCGTGGCGGTGGACAGTGCGGGCAACGTGTATGTCGCGGACGGCGTAAACCACACGATCCGGAAGATCACGCCGGGGGGGGGTGGTGAGCACGCTGGCGGGCACCGCGGGGCAGAAAGGCAGCACGGACGGCACGGTCGCTGCCGCAAAGTTTGACTTTCCGCAGGACGTGACGGTGGACAGTGCGGGCAACGTGTATGTCGCGGAGAGAAACAATCACACGATCCGGAAGATCACGCCGGCGGGCTTGGTGAGCACGCTGGCGGGCGCTGCGGGGCTTGCCAACAACACGGACGGCGCGGGCGCTGCCGCACGGTTTAGCTCTCCAGTTGGCGTGGCAGTGGACAGTGCGGGCAACGTGTATGTCGCGGATGCCGGAAACAACACGATCCGGAAGATCAACTCGGGGGGCGTGGTGAGCACGCTGGCGGGTGCCGCGAGGCAGGCGGGCATAACGGACGGCCCCGGCACGGCGGCACGGTTTAATGGTCCTTCCAGCGTGGCGGTGGACAGCGCGGGCAACTTGTATGTCGCGGACCTCTCCAACCACACGCTGCGGAAGGTCACGCCGGGAGGCGTGCGGGTGGCGGCCGGCAGCGGTGCGTTCATGCAGGCGAATTTCGTGACCCACATCTCGCCCGGCCCGGCCGGTGAGTTCGGGCAGACGGTGAGCTTCACCGTGGGGAACGACACCAACGCCTTCTTCAGCGTCCAGCCCGCGATTGCGGCCAACGGCACCCTCACCTTCACTCCCGCCGCCGGCAAAACTGGCACCGCCACCGTCACGGTCACCGCCGTGGACAGTGGCCCGGGAACGGCCCCCAGTGTGAACACCAGCGCGCCGAAAACCTTCCTCATCACCGTGGCGCCCAACGCCGCACCGAGCGTCACCTTCGCCCAGCAAACCGTGGCCGTGGCGCAGACGGCCGGGGCGCAGACACTCGCCACCTTCGCCACCTTCAGCCCCGGGCCGGCTTACGAGGCGAGTCAGACGAACAATGGCTACACCGTCACGGTGGATAATCCCGCGCTGTTCACTGCGGGCGGGGCACCGGCCCTGGCCAACAACGGCACACTCACCTTCACCCCGGCCAGCAGCCAGAGCGGCAGCGCCACGGTCACCGTGGTGGTACAGGACAACGGCGGCACCGCTGGCGGTGGCGTGGACAAGGGCACGAACCAATTCACGGTCACGGTGGTGGCCTCGCCATTCGTGGCGACGACGGAGGCGCAAGTGACCACGATCCTCGCCCCCGCTCAGAACAGCCCCACGATCCTGCTGGACAGGGCCGTGGTTCTTGACTCCCCGATTTCCATCCGCAGTATCTTGAAGCTATACGCGTCCCCCCGCGCGGCGCTCCGTGGCAGGTTTGACGTAGGCAACGGAGGTGAGGTGGAACTGGTGGATTCTCGCCTGCCGGAGCTGTCCATCTTCGTTGGAGACGGAGGCAGGATCTCCGGCGAAGGTGAGGTGGAGGAATTGACCTTGCAATTTGGGGCTACGTATGATTCCGGAGCAAGCCCCGGGACGATCACCGCCGGCAGCGGCACCTGGGCTGGCGGCGCGGCCTATGACTGGGAAATCAACAACGCCAGCGGTGCGCCCGGCACGACGGACCTGTTCGTCGTCAACAACGCGCTGACCGTGACCGCCACGCCGGCGAGCCGGTTCATCGTGCGGGTGAAGTCGCTGACCGCCGCCAACGCGCCGGGATTGCTGGCGGGCTTTGATCCGCAGCAGAGCTACGCCTGGACTATCGCGCAGGCGGGCAGCGTGGTGGGCTTCAACGCCAGCGCCTTCACCGTGGACGCCACGGGCTTCGCCAACCCCACGGCCGGCGGCACCTTCGGCATCCGGCTCAACGGCGGCAATGTGGAGGTGACCTTCACCCCCGCGCCGCCGCGGCTCCTCATCACGCGCGCCACCGGCAACGTGACCGTCAAGTGGGCGGACACCTTGGCCCCGTTCAGCTTGGAGAGCACGGCCACGCCGCAGTTGCCCGCCTCGTGGGCTTCGGTGTCCGGCACCTTCACCTTCAGCAACGGCACGAACTCCATCGTCGTGCCGACGCTGCCCATCCCGTCCGCGGGGGCGCGGCAATTCTTCCGGCTCCAGGGCTTTTAGCGGGGCCGCTCCTTTACTGCGGCTCGCGTGAGCCGTGGGCCCGGCGGGTCTGGCAACACTGTGCGCCCAGACCCGCCGGGTTGTTTTTCTACGTTGTCCCCCGGAGCGCGGGCGTCCTCGCCCGCAGCAGCGTCGAGCTCGCGTGGGTGCCGGGAGATTCTCAACACCTTCCTGCTGGCGGACCCGCTGCGACCGGGGACGGTCGCGCTCCGGCAGCGCCGCGGCAGCGGGCATCGGCTGCGGACTTGCCGGGCATTTCCAGTGTGGTCTAGTCTGCCAACCATGAACACGAAGAGTCACCCGGTCACTTTGTCCGAGCCTGCCTGCGCCCTCGTTGAGGCGGTCGTGGCCAGCGGTCGCTATGTGGATTTCTCCGCTGCCGTGCAGGACGCGGTGTGGCGGCAGTTCATGGGCGAGCGCGCCGTCTTTGACGAATATGGCGTGACGCCCGCCGAGGTGGAGCGCTCGGCCCAGCACGACCTCGCCGCCATCCGCAAGGACCGCAAGGCCGGCAAGCTCAAGGCGTGGAGTCCCCTGTGATCGTCGTCCGCCCAGCCTTCGAGCGCGCCGCCAAGCGCTTGTCCCGCGCCCAGAAGGATGCGGTGAACGCGGCGGTGGAGCGGTTGCCAGCGGTCTTCGGTCATCCCCATCAGCACAGTGGTGCGGGCCTGCGCCCGTTCGGCCGCTACCTCGAACTGCGCGTGGGGTTGGGGTTGCGCATCCTGTTCCTCACCGAAGGCGGCGACCTGCACCTCTGCACCGTGGGCAACCATGACGCCGTGCGCGCCTACGTGAAGAACAACGGGTAGAACCGGCCGTTGCCGGGCGCGCTTAATCGACGTAGCGGAATTCGTTGCTGGCCAGCAGGGCCTGGCAGAACACGGCCCAGACGGCGACGGGGCTTTTGTCAGGCGCGGTCGTGGCGGCGGACGATTGTAGGTCGGCGGTGACGTCGCGCAGGAGGGCGGTGGCGCGCTGGATTTCGGGCGCGGTGGGTTCGCGGCTGAGGGCGAATTCGTAGGCGCGGCGGATGCGCGCGGGGTCGTCATCGGCGGCGGAACCATCGAGGACGCGCGCGGCGAGACGGCGGGATTGTTCGACGAGGAACGGGCTGTTCAGGAGGAAGAGCGACTGCGAGGGCAGGGTGGTGGCGTCGCGTTTTCCCGTGACGCGGAGGCCGTCGGGCAGGTTGAACGCGAGCAGGTCCGGGGGCATCGAGTTGCGCAAGAGGCACAGGTACACGCTGCGGTGCGGGCTGGGGCGATGCAGGCTGCCGAGTTTGTTGATGAGGACATCCATGTGCTGGATGAGCGAACCCTGACCGGGCTGGCGGTCGAGCTGGTCGCTGGCGACGAGGACGCTGTCGCGCAGGGATTCGGCATCGAGACGGCGCCGCGAGTGGCGGCAGAGGAGTTCGTTGTCGGGATCGGCCTTGAGGAGTTGCGGCGGGGCGTGGCTGGCGAGCTGGTAGGTGCGGCTGAGGACGAGCGCGCGGATCAGGCGCTTGAGGGACCAGCCGTCGGCGACGAGGCGCGCGGCGAGATGATCGAGCAGTTCGGGATGCGTCGGGCGGTCGCCGAACACGCCGAAGTCGTCGGGCGTGCGGACGAGGCCGTGGCCGAAGAGATGCAGCCAGACGCGGTTGACGATGACGCGCGAGGTGAGCGGATGATCGGCGCGCGTGAGCCATTCGGCGAGCTGGAGGCGGCCGCTTTGTTTCGGATCAATGGCAACGGGCGCGGCGTTGGTGCCGAAGGCGCTGAGGAAGCCGCGGGGCACGGACGCGCCGAGTTTCTTGGATTCACCGCTGATGTTCACTTTGCAATCCGCGGGCGCGGGACGGTCGCGCACGCCCATGGCCAGCGGCGTGCCGGGGGCGGGCGGTGGGGGCGGTGGAGGCTTGGCGGGCTTGGCGGCGGCGGCAATCGCATTGCCGGCGGCGGCGACTTTGGCGGGTTTTGCCGCGGGTGGCGGGAGGATGCGCGGGGCGGTCTGGAGTTCGTGCAGCGGCGTGGCGGGGGCGGTGAGCGGCTCTTTCGCGGCGGTACCCCAGAGCGTCTCGGTGCTCGTGAAGAGGCCGGCCAGCGCGTAGTAATCCCGCGTCGGAATCGGGTCGTGCTTGTGGTCGTGGCAGCGCGCGCACGCGACGCTGAGGCCCATGATCCCGGCACCCACGGCGTCGATCTGGTCGGCGACGACATCCATGTCGAAGTTGTCGTTCATCGCCTTGGCGGGCTTGCAGCCGAGTGCGAGAAAGCCGGTGGCGACGAGGTGGCGGTCGCGTTCGGCGGGCGTGGCGGCGGGGAGCAAATCGCCGGCGATTTGTTCCGTGATGAAGCGGTCGTAGGGCACGCCGGCGTTGAAGGATTGGATCACGTAATCGCGGTAGCGCCAGGCGTGGGGGAAGCTCGCATTGCGGCTCAGGCCGTCGTTGCCGTTGGATTCACCGAAGCGCGCGACGTCGAGCCAGTGGCGGCCCCAGCGTTCGCCGAAATGGGGCGAGGCGAGGAGTTGATCGACCAACTGTTCGGCGGCGCGCGGGCCGGCTTTGGCGTAATCGGCGACGAAGGCGTTCACCTGCGCGAGCGTGGGCGGCAGGCCGGTGAGATCGTAGTAGAGTCGGCGCACCAGCGTGGCGGGCGTGGCGTCGGTGACGGGCGCGAGGCCGGCGGCTTCGGCTTTCGCGAGGACGAAACGGTCGAGTGGGTCGCGACACCAGGCGGCGGATTTCACGGCGGGCAGCGGCGGGTTCGCGACGGGGCGCGTGGACCAGAGGGATTCTTTTTCACTGCCGGTGGCGGTGGCGGGCTTGGCGTCCTTTGCGCCTTTGCTGCGCGGATCGGGTGCGCCGAGTTTCACCCATTCGATGAAGTCGTTGACGACGGCCTCGGGCAGGCGGGCTTTGGGCGGCATTTCGAGGTCCTGATAGCGGAGCGACTGGATGATCAGGCTCTCGTCGGGGCGTCCAGCGAACAGCGCGGGGCCGGATTCGCCGCCGGCAAGGATGCCTTCGCGGGTGTCGAGGAAGAGGCGGCCGCCGATTTTTTTCGCGTCGGCGGAATGGCACGCGTAGCAGTGCTGGACGAGGACGGGGCGGATTTTGGTTTCGAAGAAGGCGCGGTCGGCGGCGCTCACGGTGGCAGCGGGTGCGGCGGGCGCGGTGGGCTTGGCGGTGGCGGCAGGCTTGGGAGCTGCGGGCGCACCGGACGCGGTGGGGGCAAGCGTCAGCAGCGCAGTTAGGAGCGCGCCGACGAGGGTCAGTGGCTGCCAGTTTCGCGTGGGCTGCGTGACGAGTTTTGTCGTGGAGATCAAGGAGTGGACGAGCGCGCGGCGGGACGGTGTGGGTGCGTGTCGGAGTGCGCCCGTCGTCGGACGCAGCGACGTCCGCGATTTCGAGCGCGCGGAATCCCCAGAGTTTTTCGGTGTGTTCACGGCGCTGCGCCCGAGGCCGGGCGCACTCCGGGGCGGAGGGGTGCGGTGCAGCAGATGGTCCAGATTCACGGGCGCGAAGCTAGGTTGCGGGGCGGGTGTTTTCAATCATCGGTTTTTGGTTTTGCCGTGGCGGGACAGGGGGAGCGTGGCATTGATGCCACCACAGCTTGGGCCGGTTGGGTGGGTGCGAATGCGCTGCGACGGGTGGACGATGAAGGGACGTAAACGCCGCGCTTGTCGCTTGGGTTTGAGCCGGAGCCAACGCTCATTGGCCCGGGCAGGGAGTGGGGCGAAACTGCCCCCGGAGCGCCGGTCTCCGGCCTGGCAGGTATTGAACTTGGAAACGGCAGTCGGGTTGAACCACGAAAGACACGAAAAACACGAAAAGCCCGAAAACAAAGGGCGTAAGCGTGGTGGTTCGACATCGGAATAACTCACCCGCCAGATGACAAACCCCAATTCCGCAAGCCCTTCGCCTTTCGTGCCGTTCGTGTCTTTCGTGGTTTCGACGGCTTTTTCTAGGTTGAAAAGCCCGCAAGAACGCGCCGGTTCGGAGATCGGCGCTCCGGGTTGCCAGTCGAGTCGGCGGCCGTGCCAGGTTGCGTCGGCATCGCGGCGCACTGCCAGCATGCCTTTGACATTGGCTCCCGGCGGCGGAAAGTCGGCAACCATGTGCTCCGCCCCTGATTCCGATTTCGATTCTAACTTTCCGATCCGCATGGCTGGACGGTTCCAGCTTCCGGTTGTTCGCGGCCGGAACACGGCATCATGCGCTTCGGTTCCGGGCCGGCCGGGCCGAGGGTTGGCGCGTGTTTTTGCGGTGCCGGGGTTGGTCGCGCTGGCGGTGGTTTCATGGTTGCTCGTCACGCCCGTTCGCGCGGCGCCCGGCGAGGCGGAGCGCGCGACGCGGGTGTTGCGGGCCGAAGATTTTCGGCTGTTCCGCCACGGCGAAATCAAGACGGGGCGGCCGTTTGCGTTCGATGTCGATGAGCAGGGCAAGCTCTGGCAGGGGAACACGGGTGAGTTCTGGGTTCACGACACCCGCACGGGCCAGGCGTCGCGCGTCGCGCCGCCGGAACTCAAGGGCATGACGCTGTCGTCGGTGTTCTGTTTCCAGGGCAAGATCGTCGTCGCGCATCAGGTCGCCGATCACATCACGGTGTACGATCCCGCGACCCGGAAGGCGGCGACCGTGGCGCTGCCGGGGAAGAAGCCCAACGTCTGGTACGGCACGAAGGCCGCGGGCAAGCTGCTGCTCTTTGACCGCAGCGATGATGGCGGGGTGCTGGTGCTCGATTCGCCCGCCGGCCCGGTGCGCAAGCTCGCGGCGGTGGCGGGGAAGTTTCCCGCGGGCGGCAAAATGCTCCCGGACGGCCGCGTGCTGGTCGGGACTTATCCGGTGCGGACCTACCAGTTTTTTGATCCGGTCCGCGAGGTGTTCACCGGTGAGATTCCCTATCCGACGCCGGACGCCGGGTTGACGGGGGTTTTCGTTCACGAGGGCTTGCTCTATGCCGCGGACAGCGCCGCCGGGCGGCTCGTGGTTTACAATCTGAAGGAGCAGCGCTGGCTAGAACCCATCGCGGTGCCGGATTACAAAAAGGTTTTTGGGTTCATTGGCGGCGGGTTTCAGCTCGGGTCGGCGGGCTACTTTTGCCTGAGCACTTATGCCCACCAATCCCGGCTCGATCCCGCGACGGGCAAACTCATTGTCCCGCCGAATGCGGACATTGGCGTCGATGGCCGCGCGCATCATTTTCTCGACCGCTTTTTGGTGTTCGATGCCGCCACGCGCAAATTCAGCTATCTCGTGGCGCCGGCCCAACCCGATGGGTATCCGCTCGTCTGTTACTCGCATGTCGAGGGGGAGAATGTGTTTATCACGGGCTATGTGGTGCCGCTCGATGCGGACGGTGGTCCGGGGAAAAAGGCGGGCGATTGGATTGTGTGGGAGCGGCGTGGGGCGGGGAGGTAGGAGGTTTGGAGCGTGGTAGGGCCGCGTTGCTGCCCGGTCGTGACCTTTTGCGCGCGGGCGGGAGGGGGGGGCAGAAGGAGGGGGCGAAAGATGCGCGGCCCTGACCTTTTCCCGTGCGAACCTGTGGAGATGGCGAGGGCGCGGGTTGCTGGCGGTCGCGGCGGTGCGGGGGAGGTTAGGGACGCGCGCAACGCGTCCCTACCGGGGGAACGATCCGCCTCCTCACGTCGGCGGCTACGGGGGGCGGTTAAGCGAGGTCGCGCAGTTCGATGGTCATGGCGGCGTGGAAGGATTGGGCGGGGGCGAGGTGGGTGATTTCGCCGGGGACGGCGCGGGTGAAGGAGTTCGGGAGGGCGGTCCAGGGTTCTAGGCAGTAGAAGGGGGATTCGGGGTTGCGGGACCAGATGGCGCAGTAGCGGTGTTGGGGCGCGGCTTCCCAGTTGAGGGCGATTTCGAGGGCGCTGGTGGGGTCAACGAGAGTCAGTTCGCGGTGGGAGAGGTCGCCGAGGAGGAGGGTGCCGGAGACATCTTCGGCGACGCTCAGGTGTTGGGCGGGTTGCGGGGTGGCGGTGTAATGGGAGAAGGAAGCGTCGGAAGTGAGGCGCTGGCAGGCGGGGATTTGGACGTAGCATTGCGCGCGCTGGCTGGCCGGGGTGAGGGGGATCTGGAAGTAGGGATGGATGCCGGTGCTGAAGGGCATGGTCGCTGAGCCGCGGTTCTCGACAGTTTGTTCGTAGTGAAGGCGGCCGGCTTCGAGGCGGTAGGTGACACGGTGACTGAAGGAGAAGGGGTAGGCGGCGCGGGTAGCTTCGGTGTCGGTGAGTTCCATCGTGAGCGAGGAAACAGTGTGGGCGATGACCGGCCACGGGGTACGGCGGGCGAAACCGTGCTGGGGCAGGAGATAGTCTTGGCCAAGCCAGGTGTAGTGGTGCTCTTTGCCGGGCAGATGATTGAAGCTCACCATGGGGAAGAGCAGGGGATTGCCGGCCCACATTTCTTTGGGGTAACGATCGACGACGGCCTGATCGAAGTGGAGGGCTTCGACGAGGCCGTGCTGGCGCATGGGCCGGGCGTAGCGCAGCAGCCAGCCGCCGAGTTCGGGAGCGATGACGGCGAGGGCACCGGTGGGGTCGGTGAGGGTGAGGGGCATGGGGGAAGAGTAATCAGTGATTAGTGATTAGTGGGGAAGCAGTGGGCGGGAGATAGGGGACAGGGGGCGGGGGACAGGAGACAGAAGACAGGAGACAGGGGGGCATTGGTCTTTGCGAGGGTTCGTGCAGTCCGCACTGGGGCCTCCGGCTCCCTCGCCTCCGTTCGGGACGGAGGGGAGGGTTGGGGAGAGGAGGCGCTCCGCACGGTTGGGCCGCTCGCAGTGGTGAAGCACCCCTCTCCCCGGCCCTCTCCCCGTTCGTGCCTCACGGGGCGAGGGCGCCGGACGCGCTTTTTGTGACTGCGGTCCCGGCACGAACTTTCGCAACAATTGATAGGAAGCAGAAAATTGGAGATAGGAATCAGGGGATAAGAGTTATGGGTTAGTTACCGATGATGACTAATTAGTGACGGGCCGACATGGATTCATCGGCCTGTAAACATTGGTCTCGGCGGCTCTCTGCGGGTGCGAATGTGGAATCATTTCGCGCGACTTTCCTGGTGTTTGCGCAGAATCCCCCCCAACATTCGCCCCGCCATCACCCTAT
>CAMAUZ010000141.1 GCA_945861535.1 Akkermansia muciniphila
GTTCTGAGTGCATTTATGGCCTGCTTCCCTTATTGAGGAGACCCAGAGTGACGCCGCCTAACCATGCGCTGCAGCGAACCCGGCCATCGCGTCCAGGTTGCAATCCACGCGTCTCGTGGGCCGGGTCGCTGAGCTTGGGTCGTTAGGCGGCCGGTGATTGTAATTCGAGCCCGATAGGGCAAAGTTTGCTGGATCAAACACGACCACCCTTGGCACTTATGCGGCCTTTCAGACTTCCACTTATCATCACCGGCATCTCTTTTGTGCTGACGTTGATCGTCGGCGCCATCATCGGCACCAAAATTTACAGCGAAAAAATCAGCGACAAGAAGAAGGTGGCGCGCGCGCAACAGCTCGGCAATGGACTTGCGGTTATGAACTTCCTAGTGATCGCTCCGTTTTGGTTCTTAGCAGCAGCTAAAGTTGGCAAGGAACGGCGCGAAGCGCGCCGGGCGGCGGAACTCCTCGGAGACCAACCCAAGTGAGCGCAGCCTATGCCCGCTGGCTCCGTGTCGGAAGCGCGATGCCGCCTAACCATGCGCTGCAGCAAACCCGGCCATCGCGCTCCGGTTGCAATCCAACGCCCTCGTGGGCCGGGTCGCTGAGCTTGGGTCGTTAGGCCCCTCGATACCATGCCCTCATTCATCGTTCAACACATGGATGCGCTGATTTCTACAGTGGCGGGACTTTTCGCATGCTTCTATGGCTATCGAGCGCCACGCGCGGGGAGCGTGCCCACGTCGGCGCAGCAACGAGCAACCAAGATTCTTCGCATTTGCGGTCCATTGGTCGTCATGTTTGGCCTCATGCGCTTCGTCATGGAGCAGCCCGCAGCAGCTACTTGGCAGCGCCATTCGACCAACGATCGGTTTGCATCCGTCGAATTCCCTGGCACCCCTGAAGCCAAGCAACAGACAGACACCCTCAACGGCATCAGCGTGCAGCGCACAAGTCTTACTTACGATGTGCCATTCAAGGACATTTCCATGTTTCTTTCTTTTAGCCCACTGCCACCCGAGCCACCCGAGCAGCCGAACGTCCCGGATGCCGAACGATTCGCGGCAGTGAAGGCGCATTTCACTCAGCAAGGGTTTTCTATTGTCCGCGAGTCGCCCATGCGGCTTGGAGCCGGTCCGGGCTTTGCGCTCGACCTCCAGCGCGACGGCGGCAAGCTTCGCATGTGGATACGCATTGCTTACGTTCCATGGAGAGTATATCGAGTTGTCGTATCTTCGACCGGCTCGCACCACGATGACCTTATCATCAACCATTTCCTTGAGTCTTTTCGCGTCGAATCAACCGGGGCCTAACCATGCGCTGGAGCGAACGGGTCCGCGTGTCACGGTAGCTGCTATTCTGGCTCGTGCCCGTCGCGTCCGGTCGTGGCTTTGTCCTGCGTCCGTTGCCTTTTTCTGCGCTCCACCTTCGCAGCTACCGCGCCACGCTCCGCCGTCGCTGAGCTTGGGGTCGTTAGACCACTTTACACGCCATGAAACTACTCACACCACTTCTCCTCGCTCTGCTTCTGTCCGGCTGCTCTGGTCCAGAGCGCGTCACACCCGCCGAGTTCAAGAAGCAGTATGCTGAGGTCGGGATGCCCCAGTCCATGCACAGCGTCACCTACCTCGGTCTCCGCGACGGACGGGCTTACATCAAGCGCAGTTCGATGTCCACGGTCAGCAGGAAGTGGTCAGATCATGTCATCTATGTAGAGCTTACAGAGCTTGATGCGACATTTCGGGACTCGCTGCCCAAGACAGAGATGAAGGACTCCAAATGAAATACCAGCGGCCTAACCAGACGCAGCGAACCCGGCCATCGCGCTCCGGTAGCGAGCGAACACCCTCGTGGGCCGGGTCGCTGAGCCTGAGTCGTTAGACCTTTGCGCGCCATGCCAGAAAACGAACAACCGAAGCAGGAATCTCTGAGCTTTAGTTCTTTGATGCTTTGGATTGTCGGCGGTGCCGTTGGCTTCTATTTGGCGGGGTTCGCATTGCTTGCTCTCATTCCTGGATCAGCGCGGGCCATTGGATTGTCGCCGGTGACTTTTGAGACGATATACTATCCGATCCTCAAATTGCTTGGACTATGATGCGGCCTAACCATGCGCTGCAGCGCCTATGAGGGTTGTCAAAAGGGTCGTGCAAATGTCCGTCGGGTTTTTCGTTGATTCTCGGGGTGGCGTAATCGCGCACAGCGGAGCGGGAGCGCAGCGGAGTCGCGCGCGGTAGCGGTGGGATACCAGATCCCTACCGGGGACGCTGAGACGACACCTAAGTCGGCCTCACGAGGTTGCTTCTTCTTCCAAGCCGTTCCTTTCTCCTCCGTCCGGGAGGGGTTCTTCTTTGGATTCCGTGCGTGTCTCTGACTGACCGGGGTCGCCGCGTTGAGGAGTCTGTGGCTTTCCGGCCACACACCAGTTCCTATCCGGACAGTTGGGATAAGACCCAACGCCCAATGTGTCGTTCTTGTAGTGACTGCGGCGACCGGGCGTAAAGCCCCGTGGGGGCCACGCCCCTTTACGGGGGTTCCGCCCCATCTAACTGACGGGCAAGGCGCATCGCCTCACCGACTGGCGCTACGGGCAGGAACCGCCCGGCCGCCAAAAGGATCACGCTCGTTATACTGAACGTTGCCCTGCGGCAAAGTTGGTGAGTTGGGATGCGGCTTGCAGGCGAGTGGGTCGCTGGCTAGTTTCGCGGGCGTTGTGGCGGGCTTGAGGTGATAGGTTTTGATAAAGTCGAGTTTGGTTGGATGAGTTGACTGAGTTCGGCCTGAACGTGCTTCCGGATAGGAGCGTGTTTCAACCATCCATGACATCTAACCCGGCCATCGCGTCGCGGTTGCAATTGGCCCGCCTTGTGGCCGCCGTCGCTGAGTTTGGGTCGTTAGGCCGCTTCACGCGTATTATGAAAATCATGCTTGTCTCACTTGTCACGGTTTCACTGATTAGCTTTCAGCTGCTCGCAGCCGGCGCGCCACCCAAAGCGTCACCTCGATTCAAAGCTCGCGTCACGTGCTTCAACGGCAAGATCGACTCTGCCAGTTCGTGTTCCGTCATCGCCTTTCAACCAGACGGTACTTTGCACGCAACGGGCACAATGACGTGCGGTTTTCCCGGACAGGTCTCGGAGGTCGAGTGGTCGTTTGTTGAGCGCCGTGGCACCAACGACATTTACCGATTCACGCGCCGATTCCCTGCTGACACCGCCGCCGTCAGCACGACCAGCAAAAACATCGAGTTCAGCGATGGCAGAGTGGTTGTGTTCGAGGACAAGTTTCAGGTAGTTGTGGTTGAGCCCCCCAAGAAATGACGACCGTGTCGCCTAACCATCCGCTGCTGTGTCCCCGGGCATCGCGTCGCGGTAGCGATCCGGCGCCCTCGTGGGCCGGGGCGCTGGGATTGGGTTGTTAGGCGCCGAGGCGCCGTGATTCTACTCTACGAAGTCAAATCAGATGCCCGCAGACACTGACATTATCTATCGCGTGAACGCAGCAGACGAGATTTGCTTCACCAACAGGCAGTATGATGAGTTTGCCAAAGCCAATGATGGCGGGGCGGCGCTTTCAACGGCAGTTTTGCATCGCTCCCTTTGGGATTTTATTACCGAGCCGAGGACGCGGCAATTGTATCGCGAAGTATTGCGACGCGTCCGGAGTGGCCGTTCAATCCAATTCACCTTTCGGTGTGACTCACCTGCCTGCCGCCGTTTGCTGGAAATGGTTGTTGTCGCTGCGGAGGATCAATGCGTTGAGTTTCGCACGAGCATCGTCTCGCAGGAAAGCCGCCCGCCGCAAACCGTGCTCCAGCATCGCGCCCGCTCTTCGGGCGATCTTTTGCGCATTTGCGCTTGGTGCAACGCGGTGGATTTGGACGGTAAGTGGGTTGAGCTAGAGGAGGTTGCCATTCGATTGCGGCTGTTTGAACATGCTTGTCTGCCGGAGCTGACGCATGGGATATGCGAAGCCTGTTTTGCGAAAATGCAGGGAACCTTGTCAGATCCACCTAGCGCCGGCTGACAGTCTGTCGCAGTGCCCATGTTTTGAAATCCTACACCCTATTTGCGGGAGCGATTTCTCCTGGGTTGTTAACGAAAGGCGAGCATTTCAAGAGGTTGCTCTAAGAGCGCGTCTTAAAACGGGTAGCGCGGGCGCCCCGCCCGCCCCGGTCGGCGACTCGCCGACCGGAATGGCGGAGCGCAACCTGACGAAGAGGCCGTATTTATTGGCTCGAAGCATTTCTCCCGTTCCGTCGGGCGGGTCGCCCGACGGCACAGGCGGGTCGCCTGTGCTACCCGGAGACGACTTTCCAAACACGCTCTAAGAGTCTGTTTTAAAGTCCGCTTGAGCCGCATGGATCTGGGTTTGGAGTTCCGCGTTTACGCGGTCCGCTGGCCGCACGACACCTGCGCCGCGTAAGCGCGAAGCTCCAATCGAGGGTTTTCAAACTGGCGCCAAGCCGTAACCCTGCAATGGAAGGCGCTGCGAGCACCACAGAGACACGATGAGTACAGAGCGGCGGAGCCGCAACGGAAGGAGCGCGACCGGTCCCCGGTCGCAGCGCGGGAAGCGGGAGAAACGCGCGGAATTTTCGCACCGCTTTCGTGCGGTGCGCGCCGTCGTCTTCGGGGGGATACAGCCGAGTTTGGCAGGGGAATTTGGGGCAGGGGAATGGGAGTGTGACGAGGTGGGGACGGAGCGGACGTGGCATGAAGAATTCTTGCGGGCCGCGAGGAATTTTCCCGGAGCGCGGCCGTGTGCGTGGAGCACCAGCCGCAGCCGGTTGGCGGCACGGGAAGCGTCTGATTTCAATGGGTGCCTACGACGTTTCAGGGCTGCTGCGGCTGGTCCTCGGCGGACACAGCCGCGCTCCCTGGGCTGGGGCACCGCCGCCCTTTACTACAAGTGTGCAAAAGCCTCGCGCGCGCCGAGGATTCCCGAGCGCGGGCGTTCCGCCCGCAGCCGCCACGAACCTGCGAGGGCGCAACAAAGTTCCAACGTCCGAGCTCCGGAGTTGCCGCTGCGGCCGGGACGGCCGCGCGCCGTTGGTTGCGGCTCCGCCGCCCTGTGTTCATCGCGTCTCTGTGGTCAAATGATTCGGTTCTACTGAATGGTTTCGCCTGATGGGCTGAAGGCGGCCTGGTCCAAAGTCAGGAGCACGTTGGACCAAACCAGAGCTGAGAGGAGAATCGGTCGAACTTTGGAAACCGGAAAAACAGCCGGCCAGCCAAGACTCACCACATTAGCCTCAGTTTCCAACTGCGGACGCAGCCGAGGCCAGTCGATCGTGGCGGCGGCGGCGGGAGAGTGGTCGCGGGTCGCGACTACTTCGCCGAGGACATGGCGAGCGGTCGGGAGCATCGCAGCCATGGTGGGGAGCCAGATCGAAGAGGGCACTGGAGGCTTCCGTGCGCGCCCCGTTGGCGACGAGCCGGACACTGGTGTTTAGGAAGAGGTTCACCGCACAGCAGGGACGCGCTGTCATTGCGCCTCATCGGCGGCGACCCAGGCCGCGACCTGCTCCGGAGCAAACCGACGCGGTGGCGGCAGGGTCTGGTCGCAGGCTTGCAGCCGCGTGGCAAGCAACAGCAACAACTCCTGCTTTTCGGGAACGGAAAAAGCGTCCGCCGCCGATTCGATTTCGACCACTGTGCTCGTGGTGAAGAAGGACAAGCGTCGTGGGTTGGAGCGGACCCAGGAGGTGCGCGGATTTTGCCCGGTTGTCACCGACCCGCCGCGCCGCTTCTTCTGGTGCTTGCCGTGAGCCTTGAACTTTATCCTTGGAGTCTCGCCCTGCCCGTGCATCGTCCCCGCCCAGCACGCAAACCTATGAAAACGACAACCGCCTCCTTTTCACCCGTCACCCGCCGCACCTTTTTGCGAAACGGCGCGGTGCTCACCGCCGGTGTGGCCGCGCTCTCGTGGCCCGCGCGCGCGCAGGTCAACAAGAACAGCAAGCTGCGCATTTTCCAGATCGGCGTCGGCGGCATCGGCGGCCTCCAGCGCGGCGGCTTGAAAGGCCATCCGCAGGTCGAGTGGGCCGGCTTCTGCGACGTGGATCAACGCGAACTGGACCGCATCAAGAAGGAGCATCCGAACGCCTGGGCCGTGAAGGATTACCGCGAAGCCTTCGCGAACCGCGTGGGTGATTTTGACGCCGCCATCGTGGACGTGCCGGACTTTCACCACGCGCCGATGATGCTCACCGCGCTCAAGCACAAAAAACACCTCTTCGGCCAGAAGCCGCTGGTGCATCAACTGAGCGAACTCCGGATGATTCGCGACGGCCTCAAGGCCCGGCCCGGTCTGGTGACGCAGATGGGCAACCAACGCGCCTGCAATCCCGGCCGCATGCAGGCCGTGGAAATGCTCCGCCGCAACCAGCTTGGCCGCCCCGTTGAGGCCTATGTCTGGACCGGCTCCGTCGAGCGCGGCCATTACTTCGCCGACCCATGGAGCGCCTATTCTCCCGCCAAACCGGTGCCCGACTATCTCGATTGGAATCTGTGGCGCGGTCCCATCAATGATGACCTGCCTTACAGTGATGATATCGCGCCGCGGCGCTGGCGGGCGTTCTGGGAGACCGGCGGCGGGCAGCTCGCCGACTGGGGCTGTCACTTGCTCGACCTGCTCTATTTTGCCTACGACCTGCCGTCACCCGAAGCGGTGCTCACCCATACCTCCCGGCCGTCCACCACCGGTCACACGGCGCATAACCAGAGTACCGTCACTTATCCCGGCGGCGGGAAGTTTGCGCGCGAGAAATTCGTGGTGCGCTACAACGACAGCGGCATCCAGCCGTCGTTCGCCGCCCTCAATCTCCCGGCGGTCAAGGTAGGAGCCAATCACACGATGGTGGTTTGCGAAGAGGGCACCCTGCTCCTACAAGCCGATGGTAGGATCACCGTCTTCCGCAAAGGCGTGGCCGTCGCGAACGAGCCGCTCCCCGAAGTCGCCCCGCGCAACCATTGGAAAGATTGGGCCGACAACTGTCTTGGTGACAAGAAGCCGCTCTGGACGCCCTTCGACATCGGCTGGCGCATCACGGAACCCGCGCTGCTCGCCGTGAAAGCCACGCGTTTCCCCGGTCAGGAACTCCGCTGGGACGCCGCCAACTTCCGCTTCACCAACCACGACAAGGCCAACGCGGAAATTCTCTCGCGCACCTATCGCGAAGGCTTTGCGCCGCCGCAGGTGAGTTGAAAACTAACTCCCCGATACCTATGGGTAGCACAGGCTACCAGCCTGTGCCGTTGGGCGACCCGCCCGACGGAACTGAAGAAAAGCTCCGGCCAATAAAGACGGCCCCCTCGTCAAGCTGCGCCCCCGCCATTCCGGTCGGCGAGTCGCCGACCGTGGCGGGCGGGTCGCCCGCGCTACCCGTTTCAAAACACGCTCTCTGACTCCGAAGTAAGTTCCCATCCTTTCACCTAATCCTATAACCCAACCACCTATGTCCCGACCTCATCTCTCACCCCACCGTCTCGTCACTCTCCTTGCCCTCACCCTCGCCGTCTCCGCCTACTCTCAAACTCTCACACCCACAACTTTCAGCGGCGCCCCGCCGTGGAACCCTCGCCCAGTTCGGGTCTATGCCGGTCCCGACCTTGTCCAACCGGTCGCCACCAAGACCAACGAGCCGGCGCTGATCGTCGCCGAGGGTGAATTCTTCCGGGTGCAGGACGCCAAGGGTTGGCAGGTCGTCCACCAGGATGACAGCTATGCGAGTCACACCTACGGCGGCATGTGGGTGATGAACGGTGGCCTGCTGGGCGCCCCAGCCGCGAGCGATGGCTCGGTGGCAATTCGCAAAATCAATGTCACCAGGGCCGGTGACTACCGCGTGTGGAGCCGGTACCAGTCGCCGCCTTACTTCAACTATCTCCATCGGATCGAGGTGCTGCAGGGTGGCAAGGTAGTCTATGCCCATGATTACGGCGGGCTGGACGGCGACCGGTTCTACAGCTTCGCCGGGGCTTACAAGGCCCCGATGATCAAACAACAGTGGTGGTATTGGGGCGTGGACCACGACGCCGCCGAAGCACCCAAAGGCAAGCTCGCCCAGCTGTCCGCCGGCCCGGCGGAACTCCGCCTGACCACGCTCAAGAACCCCACACTTGGCGGCGACCGGTTCATCGACACCGTGATCCTCACCACCGAGCCAGGCGACACCTACATCGGTTACAAACCCTACAACTCCGGCAGCCCCTTCGCGCGCGAGGCCATCAAGAACTCCCAGATCTGGGCGCGCTTCAAAAACTCCGCCGCCGCTCCGGTGCAACTCGCCGCCACGACCGCCGGTCACATGCAGCCGGACTATGGCGGCATGTCGGCCAAGTTCCCCGCCGCGCCCGTCGCGCCGGGGCAATGGAGTGAATGGTTCAATATTGCCTCGATCTGCAAGCTCGTTCACGAGGAAGGCATCACTCTCGGTTTCCCGGCTGGCACGACCTTTGATTTCGAGGTCGCCCGTGACTCCGCCGGGCGCGACCCGCTGGGTGCGCTCAAAGTGGTCGGCGGCGACGTGCTGATTCTTCCCATTGACGCGGCGTGGAATCTCGACGCGAAGATCAAGACCTCGAAACAGAACGCCGAGGAAATCACCACCCTCGCCAAGACCCAGTGGCGGCGCGCCAATGGCGGGAAGAAGCCGTCGCTGCTCGCCTACTATGGCGCGTTCGCCAAGCGGGCCGGACAAGAACCGTGGATCAATGCCTTGAAGGACTCCCTGGGCTACAACACTCAGTTGCCCGACACCTACACCCACCTCGAACGCGACGGCTACCATCAGCACGCTCACTCGACGGGTGAAATCCAAGCCTACACGTCCAAGCTGTCGGAAAAGGACAAGAAGAATTTCCGCATCCTCTCCTTTGGCGACGAAATCCACATCGCCAAGATCAACTACGCTGACGCCAAGTATGTCGATCTTTTCCGCGCCTGGCTGGCGAAAAAGGGACTGACGCAGAGTGATCTCGGCATCGCTCCCGCCACCGCGAAGCTCTCCGACGACCCCGCCCAGCCACGGCTCCGTTGGTACTCGAACGTCTTCAGCGAAGAGACCCGGTTTGGCGAGTTCGCCGAGATGACCCGCCTCGCCGAGCGGCTGCTAAACAAGGATGTCCTCACCGGCGCGAACTACTCACCGCACGGCCCCGTGATGTACTACGGCCCGATCTATCAGTGGATCGACATCTTCAAGTTCCGCGGCATGAGCGCCTATTGGGCGGAGGACTATATCTTCTCCGTGGCCGAGCCGCCGCAGATGATCGGCTGGATGATGGCCACCGCCCGCAGCGCCGTGAAGTATCACAACCTCCCGATCCATTTCTATGTCATGCCGCACGCCCCCGGACAGACCGCCGAAAATCTGCGCCGCAGCATGGTCTATGCGGTCGGGGCCGGGGCGACTCAGCTCGACAGCTTCTGGGTTGCACCGCCCGAGAACTTCACCGAGAACTCCGTGGCCTGGGCTTATCCCGAGAGTTTCAAGGCCATCTCCGAATCCATCTATGACTCCGGCGAAGTTGAGTCACTCGCGGTTGGCGGCAAGTACCGCGCCGCCCGCATCGCCGTGATTCTTTCCAAAGCCACGGACTTCAACGAGCGCGTGCTCAAGGTGGACCCGAAGGATGATCCCTTCGCCCGTCAGTGTCAGATGGACTTCGGTAACTTCCAACAGACCCTTTGCCGCAAGGACGCTCACGGCATCTGGCTCTCGCTCCGCAACGCCCAGTACGGCGTGGACCTTATCACCGAGGACGACATCAACGACGGCGTCCGGGGCCAGGAAATCCTTGGCAACTATGACGTGATCTATTTTGCCGGTGAGTGGGCGGATGACCGGATTGCCAAGAAGCTCGACGGCTGGGTGAAGAACGGGGGCGTGCTCTACGCCTGCGCCGGGCTGGGCCGACTGAATCAGTTTAATCAGGCCGAGACCAGTCTGCTGACGTTGCTGGGGTTGAAGTCAGCCACGATCCAGAAGGGGGCCGTCAATGTCCGCCCGATTCTCGAACTGCCGCTGCTCACCCCGATCGACACCATCACATTCGATGGCGCAAAAATCCCCGCCTTTGCCATGAAACAGGTTCTGACACCTGCTGACGCGAAGGTGATTGGTACGTGGGCGGATGGTTCCGCCGCCGTCACCAGCCGGAACTATGGCAAAGGTAAGGCCATCGCCGTCGGCACCCTGCCGGGCCACGGCTACATCCACAGCGCGGCCAAGGTTACGCCCTGGGCGCGCGGCGGTCGGCGCATGGTTTATCCACTGATGACCAGTGACCCGGACAAAAACCGGCTGGTCCATCTGGGTGTCTCTGCCCGGCCTGAGCTTCAGCGCGAAGTCATGGCCTCCGTGAGCGGCGTCGAAGGTCTGGTGATCGACAATGCGAAGGGCACGCTGGTCACTCTCATCAATTGGAATGACGCGTCCGCCAAGGCCGTCACCGTCCAGGTTCGCGTTCCCTTCCAACCCACGTCGGCCCGGCAAGTCAGCGCTCAGAAGGCCATGCCAGTGACTTATGCCAACGGCGTCGCCACCTTCACGGTGGACCTTGCTCAGGCGGAGTATGTCCTGCTGAACAAATGAGCCGCGGCGAGGCACGGGGGCCGGTCGTGATGAATCGTAGGGACGCGAGGCATCTATCGGGCATCGCGAAAGTTCGTGCTGTCCGTACCGGAGCCTCTGCCTCCCTCTCGTCCGTTCGGAACGGAGGAGAGGGTCGGGGAGAGGAGGCGCACCGCAACGTCGAGACCGTCGGCAAGGGTGGGGCACCCCTCTCCCCGGTCGTGCCTCACGGGGCGAGGGAGACGGAGGCGCCACTTATGTCCACGGTCCTGCACATGCTTTCGCGACAACTGATATTATTGCTCATCGTGGTCTGCTTGCTGTGCTCGGAGTGGTCTGCGGCGCTCGGAGCATCTCCCACCAACGCCGAGTTACCCGCAGTTGTGACTTACCCGGTCAAGGGTGTGCAGCACATCAAACGGAAGCTGGGGCAGATTGTGTTGCCGGAGGTTCACTTTGATGGAGTTCCCCTCGCCGAAGTCGTGAAGCGTCTGTCAGCGGAGGCGAAGCGATTCGATCCGGAGCGGCGGGGGGTGAATTTTGTCATCTTTGATCCGCCGCAGGCTCCCGTCCCACCGGTGGTTGGTGGTAATCCCGCGCCGGTGGGAGCGCCGCTGAGTTTGGGCGATGGGCTCATCCATGTCCGGCAACCGCTCACGGGCCTGACGTTGCGTGAGGCGTTGGATGTCATCTGCAAGAGCGCCGAGGTGCCGACGCAGTTTGGGGTGGAGGACTATGCCGTATCGTTCTTCTTGCGCGTGCCCGGTGGTGTGTTTGGGCGAACCATCCGCGCGAACCCGGATACTTTCAGACAGGGATTGCCGGGGGTGGTGATGAGTATGATTTCGGGCGTGACGGTGGGCGCGAATAGTCCGGGTGGCGTTGCGCAAGGACAAGAACCGACCGTCGGTCCGGGGCGCGCGATCATTCCGGCAACCGCAGCGGCGACGCCGGGGTCGGCGGGAGATGGGAACCGGATGGTCCGGCAGTTTGTCGGGGCCGCCGGGATGACCAGTGTGGGTGTGACCGCGACCGGCGGGGCGGCGGTTCCGGCTGCCGGGAATGGGGCCGGCCCCGTGCGTCGGCCGATGAATGGCCCACGGCTAACAGCCTATTGAAACACTCGCTTACAGCTATCAACTCGTGGGAATTCCCCAACGAAAACAGGGAGCAGGATTCTAGAATATAAATATTTTTAGAGCCTGCTAAGAGCCGGTCTTAAATACCTGGCTTGGAGTTCCGCATTTACGCGGTTCGTTCGGAGTGCGACCAGTGGACCGCGCAAACGCGGAACTCCAAACTCGGCCCCTCGCGGTTCAAGGGATTTTGCAGACAGGCTGCTAAGATTTGAACGAACTCTCTGCCAAAGCCTCCCATAGTGACCCATGACCGTGGATACTCTATCCAAAGGCCTGCGGGCAATGGCCGAAACTGATGGGAACGAGTGTTGGTATTTTAGCTGGTATCTCGTATGAACAATGTTAAGAGAGTTTGGATAAGTGCCCGACGTTTGAAGGCTTAGTCACGGAAAAAGACATTGGCGCCGCCAACACCGAGTATGCGCAGTTCCGAGGGCAGCCAATTATGGGAGAAATCTGCGCTACTACGAGAGTTTACGCTATTGTTTATTCACCCGCGTTGGTCCCGCATCTGGCAGCAACATCAGGCCATCCGTGAATTTACCAATGAGTTCGCAGTTTGCCTCGGAGGCCTTTGTAACACTCTCTCATAGGTAGAAATCCCTGCTTTCGGCGGCATGACTTTCTGCTGCCAACACAGTTGCCGTTACCGTCGTTCGGCGCGAATCCGCAGTGCAGGCCGCTTGTCAAATAGGGTGCCAAAGCCATGAATCTGACATCATAACCATCCGGATATTAGTCCCACAGCATCAACTGGTTACGAGAGGCGGTAGCCTCATCTTGAGAGCCGATATTGGCAAACAGCTCAGCCATAGGCACTTGCTCAAACGCGTTGACGCTCACAATCTGTAGCATTTGGGACAGGC
>CAMAUZ010000142.1 GCA_945861535.1 Akkermansia muciniphila
GGAGCGCCGAGCATTGCTCGGCACGACCCCACGACAATTCCGGCCGAGCAATGCTCGGCGCTCCGAAGTCACCCAAACTCACCCTCGAACTCGGTGGCAAAGCCGCCCACATCCTCTTCGACGACGCCCCCCTCGACCAGGCCATCGAAGGCGTCATCAACGGCATCTACTTCAACCAAGGTCATGTCTGTTGCGCCGGCTCGCGACTCTTCGTGCAGGAAGGCATCTATCCCCAAGTCATCCGCAAACTCCGCGACCGCCTCCAAACCCTCCGCGTCGGAAACCCCCTCGACAAAAACACCGACATCGGCGCCATCAACTCCCGCGCCCAGCTCGACAAAATCCGCGCCCTCGTCGCCAGCGGCATCGCCGAAGGCGGCGAGTTAGAACAATCCACCTGCCCCCTACCTACCAAAGGCTACTGGTTCCCCCCCAGCTTCCTCACCAACGTCACCATGAGTCACCGGATCGCGCAGGAAGAAATCTTCGGCCCCGTCCTCAGCGTCCTCACCTTCCGCACCCCCGAGGAAGCCATCGAACGCGCCAACAACACCCCCTATGGACTCAGCGCCGGCGTGTGGACCGACAAAGGCAGCAAGATTTTCAAGCTGGTCAACAAACTCCGCGCCGGCGTCATCTGGGCCAACACCTACAACAAATTCGACCCCGCCAGCCCCTTCGGCGGCTACAAAGAAAGCGGCTTCGGCCGCGAGGGTGGATTGCAGGGACTGGCGGCGTATTGCCGGCTCGATTAACCACTTCTTTCTGACTATGAGGCTTCCAGCAGCGCTGCGTCAAAAATTCCTCCATCGCTTTGATGAACTCTTGGTGGAAGGGCGATCCATCCACCGGGACATCAAAGAAATTCCTGGGCGGCATTATCAAAGCGTAGACGACCGGTATCATCAAAAGCCTTCGACCTACTCAGTGGAGTGGCCACGCTTCGTCGGTTGGCGAACTCGTTGTGTAACGCTCCTCGGTCAGGTCATTGCAGCCGATTCGAGTCATAAACAGGCTCTCGACCGTCTCACCGTGATCGAAAACGGGAAAATCCAGTTGGAGTGGGGCATCAGTTTCCTTGAAGCCATCAAGGACGACTTTGAACACGGCTTCCTTGATAAGCTCGGGGCGATGGTCGAATCCGAAATCGCAGCAGACTACATGGGGCAAGCCGAGCAACTATTGGCAGACGGACAGTCCGGAAAATACGACCATGTCCCCGCCGCAGTGCTTGCAGGTGCCGTCCTTGAGAAAGCCTTGCGCACTCTCTGCGACCGCCAAGTCCCGCCGGTTCCGACCTCCAAGCAAGACGGGACACCCAAGACGTTGAACCCGCTCATCGACGACTTGAAGAAGGCAGCAGCCTTCAATGAGAGCAAAGCCAAGCAACTCCGGGCATGGGCGGACATTCGCAACCACGCGGCTCATGGTGAGTTCGACCAATTCAAGCGCTCGGATGTCGAGCCGATGGTCAAGGGAATCAACACATTCCTAGCTGATTACCTTTGAGCGCTATGACACCAGCACCCCAAACCATTACCGAAGTCATCGCGAGCGACGACGTGCTTGGCTTTCATCTCGCCGATGGACGCTTCATCAGCGTGCCCATGGCGTTTTACCCGACACTTGCCCTGGCCACTGCCGAAGAACGCAGTCAGTTCGAAATCAACGGCTCCTCGGTTTACTGGTCGGCGCTGGACGCCGACATCGGGGTCGAGGGTCTGCTGGCGGGCGCGCGCGAGCATCACCACTACGCCCGCCAAGCCGTGGAACGCGCCGTCCGCCTCGGCCGCCTGCCCGCGAGCGCATTGGAGAAACCCGCCGTCCCACCCTTGCAACCCGCCTGACCGGATGATCGATGTTTGGGTGAGCCAACTCCGCGCCGGTGTCGTCTGGCCAACACCTATACCAAATTCGATCCCACGAGACCCATCGGCGGCTCTAAAGAAAACGGTTTCGGACGGGAAGGTGTTTTGGGGGGGACTTGCCGCCGACGTGAACGTGTCTTGAGTCACCGGGCACCGTTTGCTAGCTTTGCACCATGAGCACCGCCGAGAAAATCTTCCAAAAAACACAGGCCCTCCCGGAGTCGGTACAGGAGGCCATCCTGCACGTCGTCGAACAACTCACGCTCAAGCGCTCCCCACCCACTACCAAGTCGATGACTATGGAAGAGCTTTGGGACTGGGAAGCCAAACATCCGGTAATCTTCGCCTCCCCCCGCGCTCTGGCCGAGGCCCGCCTCATCGCGGAACTGGACCGGCTCAAGCGGTCTCGTCGCCGCAGGTCAGTCAAACGCTCCGCTCCAAAGGCGGCCGCTGCCTAATCCCTCCCTTCGGCCGGACCGGCTCCCAAACCAAACCGATTCTGTCAGTCCCCCGTCCCCACCGCTGACACGGCTATTGCCGGGACTCCGTTGCCAGCCTCCAGTCCTTCCTCGTCTCTGCGCAAATCCGCGGGCTTCCTCTGCACTTGCCTCCACCGCATGGCGTGGTAAACGAAAGACATGCTAGATGTTAAAAACGCCGTGCAAGTAGCCGTGCAATACTGCGGACAATTGTTCGGCAATATCGGGAACCAGCTCGAACTGGAGGAGGTCGTCCTCAGTGACGATGAAAAGCATTGGTTCATAACCATTGGCTATGACGTGCCAGCACCTGCCCAAGCAGATACTCTGCGTGCCATGGTCAGTGGATTCCAACCCCGGGGCGGAGAACGGAAATTCAAGGTTGTTGATGTGGATGCGGAGACAGGTAAGGTTCATGCGGTGAAAATGAGGCAACCCCTTGAACGAGTATCTTGAAGGACTGATTGCGAAATATCGGACCCGCGGCGTGCTGGTCGATTCCAACCTGTTGATTCTCTATTTTGTTGGTGAGTTTGCTCCCGCACGGATTCCGAACCTGCGCAGGACCAAGGGATTTACTTTTGGCGACTACCGGCTGCTCAAGGCGATCGTCGATCGCTTCACCGTCAAGGTCACAACTCCGAATATCCTTACCGAGATCACCAATCTTGCGGACGACATTCCCGCGGGCCTGCGGGATGAGTTCTTTCGCCGCCTTGGAACGGGCTTTACACACTTCGCCGAACAGTACCTTCCCTCGGCAACCGCGGCGGCAACTGCCAGTTTCCCCCGCTTCGGGCTGGCGGACTCAGTGATCGTCGAGGTAGCCAGACAACGCTATCTGGTGATTACCGCGGAATTCGCTTTGGCCAATTACCTGAAATCCATCAACGCCGATGTGATCAACTTCAATCATCTGCGCTCGCTCTCGTAGCTAGGTACCATCGGGTAACTCACTGCCCGGATTCCGACCGAACAGAATACTCCCCGCTTGCTCACCCCCCTTTCGTGCAGGCCAGCCCATTCAACTGCGCCTGCAAATATCCACCGCGCAGGTTGGCCGTCTTCTCGAAACCATGTCCCCGCAGCAGGCAGGTGGCGAGGTACCCGCGTTGGCCTTTCTGGCAATAGGCAATAATCCGGCGATCGTGCGGGAGTTCGCCCAAACGGTCGCGGAGCTGGCCGAGCGGGATGTTCACGGCGTCCTGCAGCCGGCCCAGTTCGGCGATTTCCTCGGGGTCGCGCACGTCGAGCAGGAACTCGCCGGCGGGCTGCCAGTTCTCGGGGGCGACCGTCGGGATGTCGCCGCGCGCGATGTGGCCGGCGACGAAGCCGGCGACGTTCACGGGATCATTCGCCGAGCCGAAGGGGGGCGAGTAGGCGAGGTCGAGATTTTCCAGATCATCGACGGTCATCTTGCCGGCGATGGCGGTCGCGAAGACATCCACGCGTTTGTCGATGCCGCGCTCGCCGAGCACTTGTGCGCCGAGGAGCCGTCCCGTGCCGTCCTCGACGAGGAGCTTGGTCATCACGGGTTTCGCGCCGGGATAATAGTGCGCGTGGCTGTGGTCGCGCGTGAGGCTGGTGAAGAAACTGAAGCCGCCCTTGGTGGCCTGCGCGCTGTTAAGGCCGGTGAAGCCGACGGTCAGGTTCAGCGCGCGCACGATGGAAGTGCCGAGCGCGCCGGGATAGGTCAGCTTCGCCCCGGCGGCGTTCGCGCCCGCGATGCGGCCCTGTCGGTTGGCCGGGCCGGCCAGCGCGATGCGCGCCCGCGCGCCCGTGAGGGCATGGATGGTCTCCGCCGCGTCGCCGACGGCATAGATGTCCGGGTCGGAGGATTCCATGCGGCCGTTGGTTTTCACGCCGCCGGTCGCGCCGATTTCGAGGCCGGCGGCCCGGGCCAGTTCGACCTCGGCCTTCACACCGGCGCTGAGCAGCACCAAATCGGCGGCCAGCGTGCTGCCGTCGGCAAATTCCACGCCCCCGGCGGTGAAGCGCGTGGCTTGAGCGTTGGCCTTAAAGTCAAAGTCGGCGCGGCGAATCTGATCTTGGAGATAGCGGGCCATGTCGCGGTCCAGCAGCGGGAGAATGTGCGGATTCCGCTCGACGATGGTGACGTGGAGGCCGCGATGGTGAAACGCCTCTGCCATCTCGACGCCGATGAAGCCACCGCCGATGACGACCGCGCGCTGCGGCTTGCGTTCGTCCAGAAACCGCACGATGCGGTCCATGTCGGGAATGTCCCGCAACGTGAAGACATGCGGCAGTTCTACGCCCGGCAGCGACGGCACGACCGGCTTGGCACCTTGGCTGAGGACAAGCTTGTCATAGGGCACGTCGCGCGCGGTGCCGTCGGGGCCTTTGACACGGACGGTTTTGGCCGCGCGGTCGATGGCGAGGACCTCGTGATTGACGTGCGCACGAACCCGCGAGCGCTCCCAGAAGCGCTCCGGCGTCATCACAATGAGCTTGGCGCGGTCGTCGATTTCGCCCGCGATGAAGTAGGGCAGGCCGCAGTTGGCGAACGAGATGAACGGTCCGCGCTCGAAGATCTGGATGTCGGCGTTCTCATCCACGCGCCGGGCCTTGGCCGCGGCGGATGCGCCGCCCGCAACGCCGCCCACGATCACGATTCGCTTTGGTTGCAGTGCGGGTTTCATTTGGATTCAGGGGCGCAGCAGGAGGCCGCCTGGCACGAGGTCGTTTTGTTCCACGGCATTTTGGCCAGCAGCAGCGCCAGCCCGCAGAAGCCGGTAAGGCCGGCGAACAGCAGCCCGCTGCCCATCACCAGCGGCAGCAGCGCGAACCACGGGTCCACGGTGAGCGCGAGGAGCGACCCGGCGACCGACGTGAAGCCAACCACGATCTGCACCTGCTGCATGAGCGGCAGCACCCGGCCGCCGCCGCGCTGCACCGGCAATCCGGCGTCCAGCCAGGCCTGCGTGCCGCCCTCGACGAGGACGCAGCCCTGCACGCCGCCACGCTCCAGCTTTTCGATGGCCCGGCGGGCGCGGTTGCCGGACTGGCAGAGCACATAGACCGGCGTGTCGTCCCCCGCGCGTTCGCGGCAGAAGGCGGCGGCGTCCAGTTCATCCAACGGCAGGAGCCGCACGCCGGGAACGTGGACAGACGCGTGTTCGGCTGGCGTGCGGACATCGAGCAGCCGGGCGGGCCGGCCCGCGGCCAGGCGGGCCTGAAGCTCGTGCGGGCTGACGGAAGTTTCGGATTGCGTGGCGGTCATAATCATGGAATGAATATATAACCATTTAAGAATATATGTCAACGGCCAAAGCGAAACGATTGCTGACCGACGCCGAGCTGGAGGGGATCGCGCTGCACTTCCGGCTGCTGGGCGAACCCATGCGGCTGAAGATTTTGCAGGCCGTCTGCCACGCCCCACGCACCGTGACCGAGATCGTGGCCGCCGTCGGGGCGACCCAGGCCAACGTCTCCAAACACCTCGCGCTGCTGGCCGCGGCGGGCATCCTGAGCCGCGAGAAGGATGGCCAGTGTGTCTATTACGGCCTGAAGGACAAACTTGCGGTGCAGTTGTGCGAACTGGTCCGGGCGAACCTGGCGGATTGATTCCCGCCCCGCCGGTGTGGGGCAGGCATCCTTGCCTGCCAGTTCACGGGGTGTCCCTGCCCCGTGTTTTCGGATCCGCCGTGGGAACGGGCGGCACGGATGCCGCCCAAAATATCAGGCTAGAAGCCTGCCCCACAGGACCGGCCCGCGCTGCGCACTGCGTTGCGCGATTGGCAATCCCGTTCGCCGTTGTATCCTCGCTCGCATGTGTTCACTGAATCTCCGCCGCGCGCTCTTGCTCGCGGTCTTCCTCCTGAGTCCACTCTTCCCATTTCCCCCCGCCCGCGGCGCTGAATCCGCCGCCGCGCCCGCCGAGATCGATTTCCAACGCGACATCCGCCCGCTGCTCTCGCGCCATTGTTTCAAGTGCCACGGCCCCGACGACAAGGCGCGCAAAGCCAAACTTCGGCTCGATCTCCGCGACGACGCCCTCCGTCCCGCCAAGTCCGGCAAGCCCGCCATCGTCCCCGGCAAACCGGGCGACAGCGAACTCCTCCGCCGCATCACCACGACCGACGCCGGCGACCTCATGCCGCCGCCCGAGACCAAACACCCGCTCACTGACGCGCAGAAAAAAATCCTCCACCGCTGGATCGCCGCCGGCGCGGAATACCGGCCCCACTGGGCTTTCGTTGCGCCCAAGCCCGCGCCGCTCCCGCGCGTGCTCAACGAGCGCTGGCCTAAAAACTCTATCGACAATTTCGTCCTCGCCCGCCTCGAAGCCGCCGGACTCCAGCCGTCCCCGCCCGCCGACCGCTACACGCTCGTGCGCCGCGTTTACCTCGATCTCATCGGCCTGCCGCCCACCGTCGAGGAGATCGACGCCTTCGTCCTCGACGCCTCGCCGCGCAGCTACGAGGACCTCGTGGACCGCCTGCTCGCCTCGAAGCATTACGGCGAACGCTGGGCGCGCCGCTGGCTCGACCTCGCCCGCTACGCCGACACCAACGGTTACGAGAAGGACCGTCAGCGCAGCATCTGGCCCTGGCGCGACTGGGTCATCAACGCCCTCAACGCCGACCTGCCCTTCGACCGCTTCACCATGGAACAACTCGCCGGCGACCTCCTCCCCAACGCCACGCGCGAGCAACGCATCGCCACCGGTTTTCATCGCAACACCATGCTCAACGAGGAGGGTGGCATCGACCCACTCGAGTTCCGTTTCCACGCTATGACCGACCGCGTCGGCACCACCGGCACCACCTGGCTCGGCCTCACGCTCCAATGCGCCCAATGCCACACGCACAAGTACGATCCCATCCCGCAGCGCGAATATTATCAGGTCGTCGCCGCGCTCAATAACGCCGACGAACCCGACCTCGACCTCCCCGCGCCCGACGCAGCCGAACGCGCGAAGGCCAGCGCGCAGAAACTCGAACAGCTCCTCGCCGAACTCCCCGGCAGATTTCCCGAGGATAAAAAATCCAAGCCATCGCTCAGCCCGCGCGACCATCTCGACACCAAATATTCCGCGTGGATCGAACGCGAGCGCCCGCGCGCCATCGCGTGGACCGTCCTCCGTCCCGTTGCCGCCAAGGCCAATCTCCCGCTCCTCACCGTGCAGCCCGACGACTCGATTTTCGCCAGCGGCGACACCAGCAAGCAGGACACCTACGAACTCAAGTTCCGCACCGATCTGCGCGGCATCACCGCGATCCGCCTCGAGGCGCTGCCCGACGACCGCCTCCCGGCGCACGGCCCCGGCATGGCCTATTACGAAGGGCCAAAAGGCGATTTCTTCCTCGGCGAATTCCAGCTCCACGCCGGTGGCAAGCGGGTGAACCTCAGCTCCGCGTCGCAGGACTACGCCAAGATCTGGCTCGGCGGAAACAAGTCCTCCGCCGCGCTCGCCATCGACGGTGATTTCCAAACTGGCTGGGGCGTTTTCGAGCGCATGGGCGAGCGCCACGTTGCCGTTTTCAATCTCGCCACGCCGCTCGCCGATGTCGGAGAATTCGATCTGAAACTTTTCTTCGGCCGCCACTACGCCTGCTCGCTCGGCCGCTTCCGCATCGCCGTCACCACTGAAACCCGCACCGCCGAAGCCACCGATCTCCCCGACGAAATCGCCCGCCTCCTCCGCGTCCCCGACGCCCAGCTCACCGCCGCCGACCGCGACCGCCTGCGCCAGCAATTCCTCCTCACCGCGCCCGAACTCGCCACCGCCCGCGCCGAGATTGATAAACTGCGCAAGGCCCCCGTGCATCCCACCACGCTCGTCCTGCGCGAGCGGCCCGCGGAAAATCCGCGCCCGACCTTCATCCACAATCGCGGCGAATTTCTGCAACCCACCGAACGCGTTGAACCCGGCGGCCTCTCCGCGCTCCCGCCCTTCCCCGCCGACGTCCCGCGCAACCGCCTCGGCCTCGCCCGCTGGCTCGTCGCGCCCGAAAACCCGCTCACGGCGCGCGTCACCGTCAACCGCCAGTGGGCAGCCTTCTTCGGCCACGGCCTCGTGCGCACCACCGAGGACTTCGGCTTTCAGGGCGAAGCGCCCTCGCACCCCGCGCTGCTCGACTGGCTCGCGCTCGAATTCATGCGCCAGGGATGGTCGCTCAAGCAGCTCCACAAACTCATCGTCCTCAGCGCGACCTATCAGCAAATGTCCGGTGTCACGCCCGACCTGCTCGCCCGCGACCCCGAGAACCGCCTCCTCTCCCGCGGCCCGCGCGTGCGCCTCGAAGCCGAGATGATCCGCGACGCCGCCCTGCGCGCCAGCGGCCTCCTCAGCGACAAGCTCGGCGGCCCGAGCGTCTTCCCGCCGCAGCCGCCCGGCGTCACCACCGAGGGCGCCTACGGCTCGCTCGCGTGGAATGTCAGCACCGGCCCCGACCGCCATCGCCGCGGCCTCTACACCTTCACCAAACGCACCGCGCCCTTCGCGATGGCCACCACCTTCGATGCCCCGAGCGGCGAAGCCTGCGTCGCCCGCCGCGAAGTCTCGAACACCCCGCTCCAAGCCCTCACGCTCCTCAACGACCCTGTTTTCACCGAAGCCGCCCAAGCCCTCGGCCGCCTCCTCGCCGCCGACCCGCGCCCGGTCAAACTTCGCATCGACGCCCTCTTCCGCCGCTGCCTCTCGCGCCCCGCCACGATGGAAGAATCCACCGCGCTCACGAACTTCCTCACCGCCCAGCAAGCGCGTTTCACCGCCAAAGAACTCAACGCCGCCCTCGTCGCCGGCCCCCGCGACGGCGACGTCAACGCCCGCGCCGCGTGGACCGTCGCCGCCCGCGTGCTGCTCAATCTCGACGAGGCGATCAACCGATGAAAAGCTCAAAGGATAAAGCTCAAAGCTCAAGGGAAGATCAAAGGGACCAAGGTCCAATCGATCCGGCACCGGGCGTGGACTGGTTGGCGGAAGAATCCGGAGATTTCGGCGGGCTGCTTCGCGATGGACCGCCGGCGTCGGAACCGCACTCATGGGACTTGCTCGAACGCACCGCTAAATTTGGCGAGCAGATCATCCGCTTTTCCAAACGCATTGCTCGCGGCCCCGGCAACGATCGCCTCATCGACCAGCTCGTCGGAGCAGGAACGAGCGTTGGGGCCAATTACTGCGAAGCCAACGAAGCCGTGTCGAAAAAGGATTTCCAGTTCACGATCAGCCGCTGCGTCAAGGAAGCCAAAGAAACAAAATTCTTTCTCCGCATGATCGCCGCCGCCGAACCAGCACTCGCCGAAAGCGCCCGCCCCCTCTATCGCGAAGCCCACGAACTCCTCTGCATCTTCGGCTCCATGCGCACCAAATAGTTTTCCGATTGAACCTTCCCTTCCCTTGAGCTTTGAGCTTTATCCTTTGAGCTTTCCCAAAAATGAATCTCCCCACCACCGCTCCCGCGATCACGACGCCCACCCTTTCCCCGCCGCCTTTGTTTCGATGTGTCCCCACCAAACGTCCGAACTTGGTTCTTGTCCCTTGAACCTTCCTTTGAGCTTTGAGCTTTAATCTTTGAGCTTTTCCCCCATGAACCTCCCACTCACCCGCCGCCATTTCCTCCACGACTGCGGTATCGGCGTCGGCAAGATCGCTTTGGCCGGCCTGCTCACGGATGCTTTTCGACGGCCTAGTTTCGCCGCCTCCGCATCGTCCCGCACCCATCCGCTCACGCCGAAGCCCGCACACTTTCGCGCCACCGCCAAACGCGTCATCCACCTCTTCATGGCCGGCGCGCCGAGCCAACTCGAACTCTTCGACAACAAACCCAAGCTCACCGAACTCGAAGGCAAACCCATCCCGCCCTCCGTCATTGGTGGGCAACGCTACGCCTTTATCCGCCCCGACGCCGCCGTGCTCGGACCGCGCTACAAGTTCGCGAAGCACGGGAAATCTGGCGCGGAACTTTCCGAAATGCTCCCGCACCTCGCGAAGGTCGCCGACGACATTTGTGTCGTCCGCTCCGTGCGCACGGACCAGTTCAACCACGCGCCGGCGCAGATTTTTCTGAACACCGGCTTCTCCCAGCCCGGCCGGCCCAGCCTCGGTTCGTGGGTGCTCTACGGCCTCGGCTCCGAGACGCAGGATTTGCCCGCGTTCGTCGTGATGTCCACCGGCGGGGGCATCAGCGGCGGCTCGGCAAATTGGGCCAGCGGCTTCCTCCCGTCGCTCTACACCGGCGTCCGCTTCCGCAACCAGGGCGACCCGATCCTCAATGTTTCCAGCCCCCCCGGCATTGACGCCCGGCTCCAGCGCGACTCGCTCGACCTCGTGCGCGACCTCAATCAGCAGCGCCTCGCGCTTGAGGGCGACCCCGAGATTGCGACACGCATCGCCGCGTACGAAATGGCCTTCCGCCTGCAAACCACCGCGCCCGAACTCATGGACCTCAAGTCCGAATCCAAGGCCACGCTCGACCTCTACGGCTGCGATCCCGCCAAACCTTCCTTTGCCCGCGCCTGCCTGCTCGCGCGGCGCATGATCGAGCGCGGCGTGCGCTTCGTGAACATTTACCACGAAGGCTGGGACGCCCACGGCGACGTGGCGGGCAACGTGAAAAACAACTGCGGCAAAACCGATCAAGCCAGCGCCGCACTCCTCACTGACCTCAAACAACGCGGTCTCCTCGACGACACCCTCGTCATCTGGGGCGGCGAATTCGGCCGCACCCCGATGGTCGAGACCAACCCCGCGCTCGGCCGCAGCAATGGGCGCGATCATCATCCGCAGGCCTTCTCGATGTGGCTCGCCGGAGGGGGCATCAAGCCCGGCCTTACCTACGGCGCCACCGACGAACTCGGCTTCCACGTCCTCGAAAACCCCGTTCACGTTCACGACCTTCAGGCCACGCTCCTGCACTGCCTCGGCTTCGATCACGAAAAACTCACCCACCACCACGCCGGCCGCGACTTCCGCCTGACCGACGTGCATGGCCATGTCGTGCGGGAAATTTTGGCTTAACGCGGATAATTGACGGTCCCACTGCCGCCGCGGGTCGCGGGCCATGGTAGCGCAGGTTTCCAAACCTGCTGTGTCGCCGACATCCAAGTCGGCAGCGGGTCGGCCTCGCCGGACACGCCCCAGGTTTAGAAACCCGTGATACGGCAGGCTTGGAAGCCTGCGCTGGAGTTTGGACATTTTGCGCCGGTGAACGATGGCTCCCCGAACCTCGGCGAAGGTCGCCGGTGCGCTTGCTCGTGTCCGTTTCGTGCCGGCGGCACGCAAGAAATTAGCCGGTGGTGAAGCGCAGCGGAACCACCGGAAAAAACTGTACCGAGAAGCGCTGCGCCCCGGCGGGGCGCGAGAACCGTGGAGACCCGCAGACACCCCCCCCGCCATGGCAACGCTTCATCATTGGCGGAGCTTCCGACCTGCTGGCAACCCCGTGGCCGCGCACCGACTGGAAGGTAGCGCTACGGCGGATGCGTCGCGGAAGCGAGTGGTGTCGGTGGCCGACACGGCTCTCGCGCCCCGCTGGGGCGCACGGTTGGCCTGGGGCGGCGTATCCGGTGGTTCCGCTGCGCTTCACCACCGGCTAACCCGTAACCATTCAGTCGAACCGAATTGTTTGACCACAGAGACGCGATGAACACAGAGAAAACAAAGTATTCTCTGGCCGACATTGACCCACTAACAGGTGACTTTCCGGCGCTGACGCCGGCCCGCTTTTTTTCTCTGTGCCACAATGTTTAAGAATCATCCATTTTCGCGAGGATTTTCCGAGCCGTTTTCACGCGGCCAATTGCGTGATCTGATCGACGTCGGCCTGACGGGCGGTGAGCTGGGCGGTGATGAGTCGGCGGCCCGTTTCGGTGACTTGCCAGCGGTGGGTGCCGCTCACTTTTTTGATCAGTCCGTGCGCCCGCAGCCGCGCCAGTTGCCGCGTGATCCGGCTGGCCTGCCGCCGGCGCTCGGCCGCGCTGCTGGTCCCCGGATGCAGGTGCCCGCGCACGTCGCGGTTGCGAAAGCCCGCCACCGCATACTCGGCACGGCTCACAATCTCCAGCAGCCGTCCGTCCTCCTTGCTCCACGGGTTGAGCGCCCGGTGGCGTTGTCCGGCGACGGTCACCGGCCGGCACACCGTGGCGGCTTCCT
>CAMAUZ010000143.1 GCA_945861535.1 Akkermansia muciniphila
ACTGACCCTTTTATAGTATCAATATCAAGAACTGCCCCCTTTACGGTTGGGCAATTGCTTTTGGAATAGGGGGCCGAATTTACCCAGGGTGGGCATCAGAGACCGGTGGGCGAGGGTCTGGCCTTGGCCGGATACTTGTCATGTAAGCGCTGCCAATAGTCCTTCCAATACTCATCGTAGTAATCCTGGCCCGCGCGGTCGACGTGATCGGGTGGGACTACCTTGGGGGCTTTGGCGGGATCGTAATTGGCCAGGTGCCCAGTGCCCGCGCGGATGCGGGGTGAGACGAAGCGCCACGGGGTGTCGCCCAACACATCCGCAATGAGTTTGGCCAGCTCCGGATCGTAGGCCTTCAACTGGTCGCGGTCGTGGATATGGTTGTGATCGTGATCCATGATGCGGCAGGTGTCATACCAGGCCTGCACGCCTTCCGCCCAATACTCCGCCGGACTGGCCAGCCAGTAAGTCCGTTTCGGCCCGCCAAACACGATGAGCACCTTGTCATCCCGAGTTACCTTCACATCCGCCCGACTGGGCTTGCCATTGACGAGGATGTCGCCGCCATTCAGGCATTGGATGAGCAAGGCGGCGGGTTGCGCGGGGAAAGCCCTGACCAGCGCGTCCAACAGACTGACGGGCTCGACACTGGTCACCCGTCGGAACTTTTGGGCGGCATAGCCATCCATGTAGAGGCCCTTGTCCTTGGCGTGTTGGAACGCGGCGTTCCGCCGTTTTTTAAGCTCCGGGTCGAAGCCGACGCCATCAATCACGTGGGCGAACTCATGGATAAGGACGCTCTCCAGATCCATGCCCCCGGGATACTCCATGACGTCCTCCTCGGAGAACAGGAAGGTGGGGCGCCCATCAAACTCGGCAAGCTCGCCCCGGCCGCGCCAATTGTATAAGTCGAGTTCCTTGCCGGTCTTGTCGGTGGCCCACTGCGGCACATCGGACTGCAGTTCGGCGTGGCCGACAATGACGCACAGCACTTTCTTGTCGCGGATGCGTTGGGCAATCGGCGGGGGCAAGTGGCTCATGACTGTGTTCAACAGATAGGCCGCTTCGAGATGCACGACATTGGGAACCTTCTCCGACGTGGCGATGAGGATATTCTGCACCAGTGTGCCCTTCTTATAGAACTTGGCAGCGAGCTTGTATTCCTTGGCCTGTTCGGCGGTCACGGGTTTGACATGGAAGGTGGTGTCGGCTGCGCACACGCCGAACGGGAGCCCCACGGCGATAACTGCCAAGGATAGCAAATGCTTCATATAAAGGGTCATTTTGCGGAGCGCTCCATCACGATGAGCGCGACACTCGGCCAACCGTTAGTCTGGATCGAGTCTGGCACTTTAGCTTTCATCATCGGCTCTCCCGGCTTTCGACAAGCTCCGCGAATCGGGCGGCGCTCCCGGGGCGAGCGCGGAAGAACAGTTCCGGCTCGACTCCTTCGCACTCGGAAAGCAGAGCGCCGCCGGCGGTTTCGATGATGTCGATGCGCAAATAAAGAGGGATCCGGCAGGTGCGGTCTCCGCGCTTCGCGAAGGCCGGTGCCACGGCGGCCGCCGCCCGATCTCCCATTTGGCGCACGATCGCGGGTGGATCGGCGAAGCGGAGCGAACCACCGCGCTCGGCATGCACCATGATCTGGCCGCGGGCAGGCAGCTTGTGAACGCCGTGACTGTAATCCCCGCCGAGATACACCAGCGACCATTCGCCATTCGTCTGAACCTCGGGGAGAAAGGGCTGCACCAAGTGCGCTCCGCGCTGACAGCGCTCGGTGAACTCTTCCTGAAATGACCACGCGGTCTGGCGATCCGGCAGGAATTCCAATCCTGCGCCGGCAGCCGATACGGCGGGCTTGATGACAGCGGCGCCATGTTGCTGGAGGAAGACTTCGAGATCGAACGTTCCGCCCGCAGGAATCAACTGCGTGGGGACGATTGGCACACCGACGGCCGCGAAATCGAGCAAGTAGTGTTTGTCCATGAGCCAGAGCATCACTGGCAGTTCGTTCTCAACGGGCAATCCTGTCGCGGCCAGACTTTCAAGCCAGCGCAGAAATCCCCGGCGCAGCTCGTCGCTATCCATGTAATCCCAAGGCGAGCGGATGATGACGCGGTCAAACCGTTCTGCCAGCCGCGAGGTATCCGCTCCCCAGACAATGGCGGAAACCTGGTGCCCGCGGCGGCGGAGTTCATCAATGAGCAATTGGTCGTCGGGTGTGAACGGCGGCTCGGTCGGGAGGAAATCCGGCTCGGCAGCGGTGGGGAAATAGTCGGCCAGCTTTTCGGGGCGACTGGTGACGATGCCGATGCGCTGGGACGGCGATGTAGGGATCATCAGAATTTGTGTCGCTCGGCGAAAGCGGCAGCCAAGCAGTTCATTTGCGCTCCCTCACGCCGCCCCGTGAGGTCGAGCGCGGTGAGCAGCGGGGCGGCGTGACGGAGCGGGGGCATCAAGGGTTGGTAAAAGATTTTTGGTAAAAGGATTTGGGAGGTTGGTAACTAAGGAAGCCGGCCCTTATATTTTACCCTCAATCTTTTACCAAGCCCTTCAGCCCGGCGCTCGCTTTTAGTTTTCCAGCCTTTGCCTTTGCTGGCGCGGCCCCGGGAAGCGGCCCCCAGATGTCGGCGAGCAATGCGAAGATTTCCGGCTCGTCGCGCTTCAGTTCGCCGACGACAAACGGGTAGAAGTCATTCGAGCCGAAATAGGCTTCGGTGAGTTCGGCGAAGAATTCCGCCTTGTGGGTCACGCCGTAATGTTCGCGCATTTTGCCGGAGACGTGCAGGACGGACTTGTATTTGCCGCTGTCGCGAAACTTCTTCCATGCCGCCGTCACGCGCGGTTCATCGGAGCCGATGACTTGGTCATGAAAGCCGTGCGCGAGTTCGTGCAGTATGACCCACGGTTGTCCGTGAATTCCCTGTGGCTCGAGGAAATCCGCCACCTCGGGAATGTGAACACACTTCGCCAGCCTCTCACTGTAGCCATGCTCCTTCAGCCAGCCGGCATCGGGGTGATATTGCATGGGAATCAGGTCGCCGTAATTCAGATCGAGTTGAATGGTAATCGTGCGCAGCTTTGCCAGCGCTTTCTCCGGCACCACGAACGCAATGGCGACCAGCCTGGATTCGAGCAACTTGAGGGCGCGGTTGCCCGCCGCCGCGTGCTCGCCTTTCAGCAAGCGGTCATCCACGCGAACGGTCCAGCCGTCGAGATTGCGCAGAGTGTGCGCGGTGGGCAGCAGCGCCTTCTCCGCGGCGACTGAGGAGAAGGAGAGTAATGCGATCAGGGTCAGCAGGTATTTCATGGGCTTTGTCGAAGCAGTCACTGTGTAGGCGTCTCTTTAAGATGGAGCAGAGCGACGATTACTTGCCGGCAGGCTTCAGCCCGTAAACTTTCTCGGCGTTGCCCCGGTATATCTTGCGGCGGACGTCGTCAGGGAGGCCGAGTTCCTCGAGGAAGGTGTAGTGCTGGTTCATCTGCCGATCCTTGCTGCCGAAGGACCACCAGCCTTCGTCGGTGGCCCACAGGATCTTATCCTGATTGCGGATCAGGAATTCGCGGGCGTATTTGCGGTCGCGGTTGAGCACGCTGATGACCACATGCCCCGACATGTCGGCGTAAAGGTTAGGGTGCTCCTGAAGCTGGCGGTCGCAGGCGCCGTTGCCAAGCTGCCGCCACCAATAGGCATGGGCTACGAGGTTGCACTTGGGAAACATTTTCAGCACGCGGTCCACGCGCGCCATGCCGGCCTCCACCATGTTTTTGTTCTGATCGATGTGAAACATGACGGGCAAGCCCACTTTCTGGCAGGCCTCGTAGAGCCGGAGGTTCTTGGGGTCGTCGAACATCAGGCCCACGCCGTAGTGCTCGCCGAAGCCGATCGCACCATCGGCGATTTCGCGTTTCAAAATGGCGATGGCTTCTTCGACGGTTTGGACTTCGTCGGGTTCGATGATGGTCATACGGAAGATGCGGCCTCGGTAGGGACGAAAGTTGTCGAGCATCGTCTGGCGCTCGTCTTCCGTCTTAGGCCGCGAGCCTTTGTGGTTGAGCGGGCTTACGATACAACGCTCGACGTTGCGTTGCTCCATCCAGGTTGCCACTGCTCCCAGGCCGAGCGGGGTGACGGACATGGCATGCACGTGCGGGTCGATGAACTTGATATCGGAGGGTGGCTTGGTTGCGGCAGGGAGTTCGGTACTCTTGGGCGGCGTGGGCTTGGTCGGTTGGGCATGAGAAGGGAGCAGCGCGAAGGCCAGCGTGAGCGCCGTCACGAGGGCGGGGAGCAAACGCACCGGGATGTGAAATCTTCGAGGGTGGCAATTCATCGTCTGTATGTTCGGTCGTGACTAGGATTTTGCCAGCACAGCCATCGCGGCATTGTGCCCGGCAATGCCGCTGACACCGCCGCCGCGACGGGCTCCAGCTCCGGCGAGATAGATGTGCGGGTCGTCCGTTTCCGCGCCCCAGAGGTGCCGGTTTCCTGCGCCTGCATCCTCGTCGAGAAAGGGGAAATCCAGATCGCGGTGAAAGATGTTGCCGCGCGGCAGGGAGATGTCCTTCTCGAGATCAAGCGGGGATTTCACTTCGATCGCCAGCGAGCCGTCGCGACACGGGGCGAGGACGGATTCGATCGGATCGACGAGGTATTCGTTCAGGCTGGCGAGGGCGCGCTCTTTGGCCAGTGCTCTGGCAGTTTCAGGATCAGCATCGAAGAGCTTAGCCGGCGTGTGCAGGCCGAACAGGGTGAGAGTATGAAAACCCTTCGCGATGAGTTCCGGCGATAAGATCGTGGGATCGGTCAGAGTGTGACAATACAGCTCCAGCGGCAGCGGCAGCGGCATTTCCCCGCCGTGCGCACGGGTGTAGGCGGCTTCGAATTGGGTGAAGCTCTCATTGGCATGAAATGTCCCGGCGAAGGCGAGGCGCGGGTCCATGCCGGACTTGAGGCGCGGCAGGCGCGTGAGCAGCATGTTGATTTTCAGTTGCGATCCTTCGAGGGACTTGGGTTCGGGTTGCCCGCGCAGACGGGCGAGATGTTGTGGCGCGGCGGCGAAGAGGAGGTCTTTCGCGGCATAAGTGCGGCCGGCCTCCGTTTCCACGCGGACACCGCCCGGGCCGCTCTCCAGCGCGGCGACCTTGGATTGGAGCTTGATCTCCACGCCCGCCGACGTCGCGACACGGAGCAACTCCTTCACCAACGCACCCATTCCGCCCTGCGGCACGCGCCACTGGCCCGTGCCGTTGCCGATGAGGTGGTAGAGGAAGCAGCGGTTCGCCTGCATGTCGTCCGCCGTAACGAAGGTTCCAATCAGCGCGTCGGTCAGCACCACGCCCCGCACGATGTCGTCACTGAAGCGTTCACGGATAACTTGGCCGATGGGAACCTCCATGAGATTGCGCCACACTGCGGGCAATCCTGTCGCGGCCTTGAGTTCCGCGGCGGTTTTGAGCGGTTGGAGCATCGCAGGGGCCAGGCGATGGGCCAGTTCGGCGATCTCCCCGTAAAACTCGCGCCAGGCACGGCCTTCTTTGTCCGAGCCGGTGAGAGTTCGGAAGCTGCCCGCGGTTGCCTCATCCCAATCCGCCGAAACCAAAAGCCCATCATCCCGGCCATCGCGGTGATAAGGCGTGTAGGAAGCTACGGAACGTCCGAGGGTTTTGAAGTGGATGCCCAAGTCCGCCACGATCTGATCGGGCAGCAGCGAGACCAGATAGGAATAGCGGGAAAGCCGCGCCTCGTATTCGGGAAAGGGCTTCACGCTCGTCGTGGCACCGCCGGATTCGTCGCGTGCTTCGAGCAGAAGCACGGATTTCCCCGCCTTGGCCAGGTAGCTCGCAGCTACCAGACCGTTGTGCCCGCCGCCCACGATGATGACGTCGTAGGTTTTCGAGGCGTAAGTCATGCTTCGTTGTTGCGGTTCACTTGCCAGCATTGTCCGTTGTCGGTTTCCGGCCAATGCCGGTGAGGAAAAGACGCCTGTAAAAACGGAAGCCGGGTCACCAACGCGCGACGGCCGATGACCCGGCAGTGGAGAACGCGAAAAGGGCCAGGCCTTCTCGCAGGCGGGTTACTTGGATTTCAGCAGTTCCACCATGGCTTTGCCCATGGCTTCACCGACGTCCATATAGACTTCCGCCTTGCCGCCGTAGTGGCCGTTGCCGCTGCCGCCCTGCGCCATGGGATTGGTGTAGGTGGTTGCGACGTTGCCTTTGAACTCGGGATACTTGCCGGTGGTGCCGTCCACGGCGAGGTGGGCTTCGAGAATCTGGCCGCCATTGCCGCCGCCGCCCTTGGCGGACTCGCCCATGGTGCCGAGCACGAACTTCGCGTTGGGAGCGTTGAATTCCTTGCGCAACGCCGTAATGAAAGTCACGAGGTTCTTCTCGTAATGGGCGGCGTGACCGGCGTTGCCGGCGTCTCTCTCGCCCTGCCAGAAGAAGAAGCCGGCGACCTCGTAGCCTTTTGCTCCCGGGTAGTGTTTTTCGAGATCGGCCAGGGCCTTTTTGGCGTCGCCGGTGTCGTCGTCCCACTGCTTGCCGGCATACCAGTTGATCGTTTTGCCCGCTTTGTCCAGCCAGGGCGCGGGTTCGGTCTTGAGGCCCTTGGCCGGGTCCATTTCCCAGAACTCGGGTTTGTCCTTGTAGCCGGCATAGACAAACTTTTTCTCCACGCCCGCCTTGTCCTTGGCGACAAACTCGCGGCGCTCGCTGCCGGGCGGGAGGAGATCCCAGCCCAGAGCGCGGTTGCCGATGCAGCACTTGAGAATCATCACGGGCGCGTCGATCGCATTTCCCAGCGGATGGCCGATCCCGTATTCCGGACCGAGGTTGTTGCCCATGACAGTCATCCATTCATTTCTCAACGGGCCTTTGCCGGACATGTATTGCACGAAGCGGACGTCCTTCCGCTCCGTCCACTTGCCGTCGTCTTGGACGAGATAGGGATATTTCTTCTTTTCCTTCACGGCGAATTCCAGCGAACCATCCGGGCCTTTTACTTTGCCGAGGCCAACCATGTTGGACTGACCCAATAGGATGAAAACCTGGACTGGCTTCGTCATGTCAGCCGGTTTGCCGTCCGGTTTCGGGATGGGTGATTCCGCCGCGGAGACAGTGCCGAATGGCGAAAAGGCGAGCGCGGTGAGGGCGAGGGATTCCAGAGCGAAAGCCCGGCGGGTTTTGAGGTGTTGGTTCATGTTATCCTTTGTTTGGTTAGCTGTAATTTGAGTTGGTGGAGTTATCTCACGGGGGTGAGCGTGAACTCCTTGATGGCGACCCCACGGCTTCCTTCCTTGAGTGCGACTTGGACGACATTCTGGCCCTTGGCCAGAATGACTTCGACGGGCGGGGTCGGTTGCCAGAGGCCGATCGTGTAAGGCGCCGGGACCTCCGCCGATGCCTTGGCGTCGTTGGCCGAAAACAGGAACTTTTGCCCCTCATGCACCGTCGCCACCCGCGCGGTCAGCGCGTACTTGCCGGCTGCCGGGGCGTCGATGACATACTGGGCTTTGAAACCACCGGTGGCGTGCAATTGCATGCCGCCCGAGAAGCTTTTCATCGCGGCAAAGTGGCCCGTCGGTTTGGTGTGCGCCACCGACGGAACGGTGATGGCACCGTCCTTGCCGATCACGGGTTTCAGGTCGGCTGCTGTCACTGCCACCTTCTCGACGGCCGTTGCTTTCTTGGCCTCCGATTCATTGGCTTCGCCCAGTTCCTGGCCGAGCGGTCCCAGAGCCACGGCCTTGCTGGCGGTCGCAATCGCGCGGGCTTGGCAATGCGCCATGCCGCTCCAAAAGCCGCCGGCGATATTCTTGCGGTCGTTGTATTCCTGCTCGCCCAGAACGCGGCTGACCCACTGCGCCCGCAGGGCTTTCAGATAGTCCTGCGGCTGCGTGCGTGCCTGGGTTTCCAACAGGAAATCCGACCCGCTGCGCGGGGCCTCATCCTTGTCCCACCAACTGTGTTGAAAGCCCGCGCCGAGATTGACCACCCAGCCTTTGGGCGTCCAGTGCCCCACCGCGGCGTGCTTGTGCTGGGTCACTCCCCAAGTCGGGACGCCAAAGCTTTGCAGGATAAACCGGCCGAAGAACGCGCGCCGGCCGCAGACTCCGCCATCCTTGGGGATGTTCTGATACATGTGCAACGAAGGGAGATCATCCCGGACGCATTCGGAACCGTATTTGACTTCAGTCCGGACCGCGCCGGAATAACGCCAGCCATAGTCCGGATTGTAGATGTGGTCGGGCCGGTAGTTGCGGAGCATCTCGCGCCCCCACGCCAGAATTGAATCGGGCGCATCGCAGTCGATGACCATCCGGTATTCCCACACCGAGAAGTTCTTGAAGGCTGGGTCGAGTTCGCCCGCGAGGTAAGCCTGCTCGTAATGCAGGTAACGCTTCACCGGATCCACGATGGTCGGCGCATTGGTTTCAGTCAGGGCGTTGCTCTGCTTGACCGGCACCGCGTGTTCGAGGCTGGTGGCCAGTGCCAATCGCTGGAGGATTCCGGAGCCGGCCTTCGGGCTGGCCTTTTGAATCGCGGTATAAATCTGCATCGCCGGGCCGTATTTGCCGGCGTCGGCACCACCGGCGAGCAGCATCTGCTTCAGCAAGGAGTCATCGCCAAGGAGTTGGTCCACGAGGGCCGCCTGCTCCTTGCCCTGCTGTGCGAACTCCGCCAACCCGCGCGGTGTGGCCTTCGCCAGCACGGCGCCGCGGACGAGCGGCGAATCCAGTTTGTCGCTGGCAATGATGGGCTGGAGATCGGCGAGGAGGCTTTCGGCGGCCAGCAACTCATTGGTTCGGGCCTGAGCCAGCGCCGCCTGGGCTGCCTGATTGGCCTTGGTCACGTTCGCTGCGTCGAGCATGGCTTTGTCCAATACCGCCTGACGTTCCGCGAGCGCCTTAAGTCCGGCCTGCTTGTCTGCCTGCCACTTGGCCAGGTCTTTCTTGGCGGCTTCGCGCTCGGCCTCCGTGGTCGCCTTTTTCAGCGCTGCTTCCGCGGCGGCAATGCCCTTGGCCGCGCCGCCGAGCCACTTGCCCTTGGCGTGTTCCACCAGAGCCTTGGCCGTTTGAATTTTCCCCTGAGACTGTTGAGTTGTGTTGGCTCCCGCCTCGGCCACCTTGAGCGCTTCGCGGGCTTTCTGGAGGGCGGCTTTCTTCCCTTCGTCGATCTTGGGCAACGCCTTGTTGACCTCCGCCTGCGCGGCGACGAGTTGGGCGGTGTATCGGTCGAGGTGGCGCTGGCCGTCGGCGGTTAGTGAGGCGGGCGGCGGGGGGTTGGGGGCGGCGGGAAGGTTGGGCGCGGACAGGGTGAGCGCGGCGAGCAAGGAGAATGGACGGACCAAATTATGGAGGATGGGCATTGAGTTAATGGTGTTTCAGGTTACGGGCCAAAAAGTGACGACGATGGGCTGACGGAATCGAGACTGCCGGTTCATTCTGGGGAGCGCTGGACTATTTCGTCCCGGGCCAGGTAAGCCGGGAGCGACTTACTTGAGCTGCGACGTGACGCTGGTGAGCCACTTCGTGTCCTCAACGAAAAGCGGATCACTGTTCGACGTGTTGAAGGTGGCCGGATCAGCCATCTGCCAGCTTTTCCATTTGTGAATGACCGAACTGCCATCGGCAAAGGCCATGGCTGAGGCCTTGTTATGGTAACTGGCAGGTAAATCAATCACGACCCCGACCGTTGCGCTTGGCGCGACCATCGCCACGGCCATCGAGGAATCATTGATGGTGGCCGGGTTTTCATCGAGGAAAACCCAGGTGTCGGAGGGCGCGCCGAGATCGGTGGTCCTAGTAAAGTGCTGATAGGCGGCGCCCAGCGGTTGGGCGGTAGCGTAAAAAGCCTGGCTGGCGGCCACGCTGCGAACGCGTTGCGCGCCAAAATCCATGCTCTTGTCGGCCGGGCAGCGGTAGATCCCCAAATTGTTGTTATAGGGGAACATCAAGGCAGCTGTGATCGGCACCGGGTTGGTGGCGGTGGTTCTCCCGGCCCGCATCGTTCCGCCGCACCACTGCACCTGCCAGGTGTTGATGTTGCCCCCGCCATTCCAATCCGTGATGGTCACCGGTGCGATCCGGTCATAGTTGTCGTCGGCGTAGAGCCTCCAAGCCAGCAACAGTTGCTTGTTGTTGTTCAAGCACTTAACCCCGTGGGCCTTGAGCTTGGCGGAGCCGAGCGCCGGCAGCAGCATGGCCGCGAGGATGCCGATGATGGCAATGACCACCAGCAGTTCGATCAGGGTGAACGCGCCGGTTTGGCCGGGATGTCGGCGGCGGGGCGGGGCTGCATGGGAATGATGGCAACGAGGCAGGGGGTTGCAGGTGCTGGTTTTCATGCTGGAGTGGCTGTGTGACACGGCGGTGTTGATTGGAACCTACGGTCGCGCCCTTCCGACGCGAGTGTTTGATTCCTCGACAACCGACCCCTTTTGGGGGATGGCTGGCGGCATGCACCCGTTGCGCCTGCTTTCCGCCGCCGAACAGACCGCGAGGCACCTGCGTGGAGAACTGGAGCGGGGGCATTGGGTGGGCAGCCTGCCCGGCGTCGGGGCGCTGGCCGCGGAACTCGGGGTCAATCGCAAGACGGTGGAGGCGGCGCTGGGGCAGCTCGAGAAGGAGGGGCGGCTGGCGGGGCAGGGGCCGGGGCGCAAGCGGCGCATTGTGACGTCCAAAGCCGGGCCCGCGCGCCCGATGCGGATCGCCATGCTGGAATACGATCCCATGGCGCGCACCGAGGGATACATGGTCGAACTCCACCACTCGCTGGGGGCGGCGGGCCATACCGCGTTCTTCTCCGAAAAATGCCTGGTGGAACTCGGAATGGATGTCGCACGCATCGGACGTCTGGTCCGGCAAACCAAGGCGGATGCGTGGGTGATCGGGGCGGGATCACGCGACGTGCTGGCCTGGTTCTGCGCGCAGCGGGTGCCGGCGTTTGCGCTGTTTGGACGCCGGGAGGGATTGCCGATCGCCGGCACGGGGCCGGACAAAGTTCCGGCACTGATTGCCGCGACCCGAAGTCTGATCCAGCTCGGTCATCGTCGGATTGTGCTGGTGGTCCGGCGGGAGCGGCGGTTGCCGGAGCCGGGGCGGGCGGAGCGAGCTTTCCTCGAGGAACTCACGGCCCACGGCGTGCCGGTGGGCGCTTTCAATCTGCCGGACTGGGAGGAGACACGCGCGGGCCTGTTCGAACTGCTGCGGTCGCTCTTTCAAACCACAGCGCCCACGGCCCTGATCGTTGACGAGGCCCCGCTCTTCGCCGCCGTGCAGCAGTTTCTCGCCGCGCGCGGCCTCCGTGTCCCGGAGCAGGTCTCGCTGGTGTGTACGGATGCCGATCCGACCTTTGAATGGTGTCTGCCGACCATCGCGCACATCCGCTGGGATCCGGCTCCCGTTGTCCGCCGCATCGTGCGCTGGGCGGCGACCGTGAGCCGGGGGCGCACGGACGTGAAGCAGACACTCACGCCGGCGGAGTTCGTACCGGGCGGAACGATTGGTCCGGTGCCGCTGGCAGAGCGGTCGGCGTCCGTCTGACGCAACCCGCGATGCCGGGGCTTCAGGGGCCGTGAAACCAGCCGTCGAGGTGAAAGCCGGTTTGAAAACCGCGGGTTGGAGTCCCGTGCTTACGCGGTTCCTGCGGCGCGCGACCGACGGGCCGCGTAAACGCGAAACTCCCACCCCAGTCCCTTGCGGCCCAAGGACCTTTTCAAACAGGGTATCGAGCGCCTCGCAGGCTGGCTGGATGGCGACTGGTTTTGTTCGTCAATCGGCGATAGCGGCACGGCAAACGCGCGGGCGATCTGAACCAGCGAGGCCGCGCCATTGGCAATGAGCTGACTGGTGAAGAAGCGAAACGCGGCGAGATCAGCGGCCGGATGCGAGCAGACTGGCCGATGGCCGTTGCGGTAAACGACCAGGCCGTCGCGCTCGTCGAAGGCGAGCTCGAGCGTGATGGCACAACTGCTGGCCGGGAAGATCGGGAGTTGAGTCTCCGCGATGGCGCTTCCAGCCGTTGCCGCCCCGCCTTGGCAAACACGGCTCATTGACTTTCCCGCCAGCAGCCGATTTTCCACGGGGGCAGGACGTCTGAGCCGTATCCATGCAGGGGCAACTGAGGTGAGAACCACAGAGACGCGATGAACATTGCGCGCCAGAGCCGCAACCCAAGGAGCGCGGATGTGTCCGCCGAGGACCAGCCGCAGCAGCCCCGAAACGTTGCGGGCACCCGTAGAAATCAGACGCTTCTCGTGCGGTCAACCCGCTGCGGCTGGTGCTCCGCGCACACAGCCGCGCTCCGGGAGAAATCCTCGCGCCCCGCGAGGATTTTGCAGGGTTGTAGTACCGGGCGT
>CAMAUZ010000144.1 GCA_945861535.1 Akkermansia muciniphila
CGTGTGTGTCTATGTCTTGGCGGCGATCCACCGCAAGGAACACCGGGTGAACTTGAGCCTGTCCCAAATGCTACAGATTGTGAGCGTCAACGCGTTTGAGCAAGTGCCTATGGCTGAGCTGTTTGCCAATATCGGCTCTCAAGATGAGACTACCGCCTCTCGTAACCAGTTGATGCTGTGGGACTAATATCCGGATGGTTATGATCGACGCCACACTCGAGATGGCCGCTCAGGTCCCGGTGCTGCCGGTTTCCTTGGAACTGGTCATCATGGCCGTCTCCCTGCGCCGCCGCTTCCAAATCTCCCACTGGGACGCCACCATCATTGCCGCCGCCCGCGAACTGGGCTGCAAAACTCTCTACTCCGAAGACCTCACCCACGGCCAGACCTACGACGGCGTGAAGGTCGTCAACCCGTTTCTCTGACACCCATGACCGACACCGGCCCCTAAATTCCACCTCGCCGAATTTCGAGAAGCTCAAAGCAAGGCCCCAGCCAGCCTTGGGTGAAGCTGGCGAAGTGACTGTCCGGCGGTTTGAGGTCGGGCATGGAGGGCGGAATAATTCAGGCGCGCTGGGTTTGCCAAGTCCGGCGTTTTTCGGGGATGGCCAGCTTCCGCCCTTTGCCCCCGGAGCGCGGTTGTGTGCGGAGCACCAGCCGCAGCACGCGGCAATTGAACTGAGGGTGTCGGAACTTTCCCGAGCGCGCCGCCGTCCGGGCTGCTGCGGCTGGTCTGCGACACAGCCGCGCTCCTGAGCCGCGGTGCGCGTCTCACGACCTCCAGTTCGCCGGGAGGTCGGGCTTGGTATCGACGAGGATTTCGAGGATGGCCTGCTTGGTCGCGAAGGGGATTTTCTGAAACTCGGCGCTGCTGTCTTTGCCGGACAGGACTTCATACAAACGCGCATAGACTTTGTCCCGGGCGGCGGGCGGCAGGCTCGCGAAGGCGTCCGAATAAATGAGGTAGCTGCACGGATATTTGAACAGGCGGGTGCGCAGATCGAACTCGCGCAGGGAGCGTCCGCGCCGGTCTTTTGGTCCGCCGGCGGCGAAGGTTTTCGCAAAGTCGGTATTGCCGCTCACTGGACCGGTCAGCACCGCTTCTTCGGCAAACAACAGGTAGCGGACCAAGCCCTCGACCTTGCTCTTGAGATAATTGAGATGGCCGTATTGCTGGAGCGACACGGTCGCCTCGTAGTTCAGGCGCGTGAGGAAATTGTGCAGGTGATACTGATGTTCGAGCACCAGCAGCGCCACGATGTCGCTGGAACCGTGGAGGTAATCCTGCGTGTCAAAAAACCGGCTCAGGCTGGTGAGATTGCCGAGGTGATTCGGTTTCTCCTCCTGTTTCGCATAGGCCGCCTTGCCCACGAGATTGCCGCGATGGGTCTGCGCCCCATGCTGGCCGGTGACATACCAGCCGCCCCAGCGCTCGGCTAGCGGCGTGCGATGCGTGACGAGCGACACGCCCGAACTGAGGTCCACGACGCCATTGTCATCGGTCGCGAACGACCGGATCACATGCCCGGGCACGTCCATGGTCTTGGCCGAGGCATGGCATTCGAGACATTGGTCGTTGCGGGAGAAGCGCGGCTTGGCGACCTCCGCCTGTTCCAAGGTGAAAAAGACCGCGCCGAGTTTCGGGTCAGCCATGGAAAACTCGAGCAGCGGCGAACCGGGCACGTAGCCGACATAGGTGTCGTCACCGAAATAGATCGCGCGCGGTTGGCCGGGCGAGATGCGTTCGCGCTGAAACGAGGTCTTGGAAAAAACCAAGCCCTGCGACGTTTTCGGCACGCCCAGCGCCGCCAGCACCGCCGGCAAATAGCCGAACTGCGGATCGAACTTGAGCTTCACCTGACCGCTGTCGATCCGTTCCTGCAACGTCGGGATCGACCCGTGCGCCTTGGTTTTGCTGTAGGCGATGGTGTCCTCATCGAACGGCATGAGATGGGTGGCGCCCTGAAAATCGTCCGCGCGGCCCGGCCCGGCGGCGAGCAGCAGCGTGGCAATCACCAGCGGCAGCAAGCGGGTGCGCCGAACGGATCCGGCTGGACGGTGCTCGGGCGGCCTGGGGCGATGGCTGTCAGTCTTCATTCGGCGCTTCGACGGAACCCGTCGCCAAGGCATTCCTTTTTCCCGCGCCGAACTCGCAGCCGCTTGATGCAGGTCAAAGGGGAGGGGGGAGTAATTGGTGATTGGTAATTTGAGGCACATGCAAAACCTCGGCTTCACGGTTTCGGCTTTCCATCTTTTACCCCTCATCTTTTACCAGATACTTGGGCCTTGGATGTGGAGACGGGATGCAGATGGTAAAAGAGGTTGGGTAAAAGATAAACAAGCGGGGGTTTTGCAAGTGGCTCATTCACGAGCGGTATCGAGCACCACCAATCTTTGCCACCCGCCCGGGCTCCCCGCTAAAGATTAATCAGTCATTACTCATTATTGATTGCTCTCCCGGCCCCCGCCGCGCCGGTTGAACAGAGCGATTGACGCCGCCCGCGGTCAGTTCAATGTTGCCCCTCGTGAATTACGACGAACCTCAGCCCGACTGGCACTGTGCTTCGTACACCCAACAACCAGTCAGCCAGCCATTGCACCATGAAAACTAGCCTGCTCGCCCTCCTCCTCACCGCCGTGCTCCTCGGTCCGGGCCTCGCCATCGCCGCTGATGACGACGGTCCCAAAGCCGACCTCAAACGGGTGGTCGGCCTTATCAAAGCGAAGCTCAACGATGGCAAGAAAACGCCCGCCGATCTCGCGCCCGAACTGGCGGAATTCGACAAAGCCATCGCCAAGTACAAAGACCAGAAGACCGAAGATGTCGCGAACCTCGCCTACATGAAGGCGGTGCTGTACTTGCAGGTTTTCCAAGACGAGGCCAAGGGCGCCGAGCTGTTGCAACAGTTGAGCCGGGATTTCCCCGGCACGAAATTCGCGCAAACTGCGGATAGCCAGTTGCAGTCAATGAAAGCCCAGGAAAACATGGCGATCGGCAAACAGTTCCCGGATTTCTCGGAGAAGGACCTCGAGGGCAAGCCGCTGTCCGTCGCCGGCTTCAAGGGCAAGGTGGTGCTCGTGGATTTCTGGGCCACCTGGTGCGGCCCGTGCATCCGCGAACTGCCCAACGTGAAGCAAACCTACGAGAAATATCAGGGGAAGGGCTTTGACATTCTCGGCATCAGTCTGGACAGCGACAAAGACAAGCTCACCGGTTTCCTCGCGAAGAACGAGATGCCGTGGAAACAGTTCTTCGACGGTCAGGGATGGAAAAACAAGCTGGCCCAGCAGTACGGCATCAATTCCATCCCGGCAACCTATCTCCTCGACGCCACCGGCAAGGTCATCGCCAAGAACCTGCGCGGCCCGGAACTCGAAGCCGCCGTGGCCAAGGCCTTGGGCAAGGATAAGTAAGCCCGTTTGACTCGCTGTCGGCGGGCGTGGAGGGGCTCCGCCCCAAATCCGCCCGCCGATCCGTTTCATCCGCGCCAATAGCTTGACGCTGGCGGGAAAACATCCGACGGTCCCCGGCACAACGGTTTCCGCCTGGGGTTCGCTCCAGGTTTCTGCGAAACCGTTCAGGGGGCCTGGAGGCCCCCTTCCATTTTTATCCCCCCCAACGGGAGATTCCAGTACGCGGATGGGCGCGTCTAACTGTCGAAAAAACCGATGGAACCAGGCAAACGCGGCGAGACACCGATAGACTCGAACCCGGCAGTCGTCCGGGGCAGGGGACTGGAAACCACTGACTTGCACTAACTGGCACTAATGGGAACCCATTCTGGCGGCGGCGGTAGAGTAAGTGGGGATTGGCGTCTTATTAGTGCCAGTTAGTGCCGGTTAGTGGTGATAACTTGGTGGTGGATCAACTGTTGGCGGAACAGAAGCTTCAAGAGTTCGCCGTTCCTATCCGTGTCCGTCCGTGGTTGAACTATCTTCTCCTCTCTACGACCTACACCGGGACACCCCCCGTTCATTCTCTGCACCGGCGTCAGGATCGGCACCTACTCGGCGCCCTTCCCGGCGGCCAGTGTCACTCCGAATACCGCCGCGATCTTCCCCACGAACGCGCGCTGCTCGGCGGGGGCGTTGGCTTGCCATTCGGCGAGATGTTTCGCGAGGGATTTATCCACGTCGCGGCTGCCGAGCTTGAGCGAGGTCAGTGACTCCCACCCCTGCGGCTGGGCCTCGAAGAGCGGGAGGAGTTGTTGCGCGATGAGCGTGTTCTTATCCCGTTGTGACCAGGCTTTGCGCAGGCCCGGCAGCTCGGCGGCGAACCAGTCGGCGAAAGGGGTGCCGGCGGGCAGGCGGTGCTTCGGGTCGTCCATCCGCGCCTGCGCATAGCTGGCCAAGGACGGCGCGTAGCTCTTCCAGTTGCGATAGGGCGGGTTGGTCTTCCACGTCCGCGCCATCGCCCGGAGCGAGAAGAGCGAGGCCGTCTCGCAGCACGCTTCGTCGAGCCACTGGTTGGCGTGCTCGGTTTTGCGCCACAGCCGGCGCCAATCATTGCTATGTGAGATCAGCGCGTGACAGAACTCGTGCGCGAACTGATAGGCATAGCGCGACCACATATAACCCTCGGCCGCCAGCCCCACGACGATGCCACCCTCGCGCGAGCGCTCGTGATGGGTGATCGGAGTTTTCTCCCGGTGAAAAATCTCGAAGCCCGCGTCATCTAAGCGCGTGTTCGGGCAATGCTGCCAGATCTCGTTGGCCGCGGAGCGCAGCAGCGCCTTGATGTCGGATTCGTTGGCACCGCCAAAGCCTTTCACATTCACCCGCATCGGTAATTTGCGGCTTGCTGCGGGAGTGACTTTGGGAGTGGAGCCTGAGCCAGTGGCGGCCGCAGTCACTTCGTTCGCTGCGGACGCCGCCAGAATCCGCGCTCCGGGCAGGATGGTCAAAAGGAGCGCGGAAGAAAATAGCCGACGCGTAATCATGGGAAAATGGCTGGTAGAGTCGGCTATTTATTCGGAGCTACGCAATGTTCCGACCGGCCAGGCTGACCGCCTTGGAGCTTGGCCCGGTTTGGTCACCTCCCTTGAGCTTTGAGCTTTAGCCTTGGAGCTTCGGCGATCCCGCGCTCAACGCCCTGCTTCCAGACTCTTCTCATACGCCGCATTCACCCGGAAGGCCGCGCCCAAGGCTTCGCGCAACGGGTCCGCGTGCTCGGCGCAGAAACCCAGATGCGAATGCCGCCGCCAGCCCTCGGCGTGGGCGAACTGGCGCGACATCCGCCCCAGTTCCTGCGACTGGTCTTCCATGGTCTGGAGATACGAGTTCAAGCCCTGGCTCAAATCCAGCCAGCCCTGCTGACTCTGATGACACGCCAGCGCCGCGAGCTTCGTGGCCTGCACCGAGGTCGTGTTCACATACGCGCCGGGGATCACCCGCCGTCGCAACCCGTCCCGCAGCCCATGTGGCATGGCGTGATAGACCGTCACATCCCCGTGATACACCGCCCGCGCCGGCACGCTGGGGAAGTTCGGCATCCCGTGCGTGAACGCCGCCGTCACCGCCAGCCGGCAGGTGTTCGTATGATCCTCCATGTAATCGTGCGGCGAATGCGTGAGCACGATGCTGGCCTGGGTCTCCCGAATCACCGCCGACAACTGCCGCAGCCGCCGCACTTCGTAAAGAATCTCCAGGTCATCACACAGCGGCGCGTGCCAGTGCGCGCCCAGCACCCGCGCCGCCGCCTGCGCCTCCTTGCGCCGCACCGCGCGCGTCTTGGCCGGACTGAACTCGGCGCTGCCGCAGTTCCCCGTCGAGAGATTCAGATAATGGGTTTCCCACCCGGCCTGCTTGAGTAACAACAAGGTCCCCGCCATCTGGAATTCGATGTCATCGGGGTGCGCGGCAATGGCAATGGCAGATTTCATGGTGCGGAGTTATGGCGCATACCAGCATCTCACTGACAGGAAAAACCTTCGGGTCTCACTGGTCGCGGTTGCAGTCGCGCACTGCTCCCGCCCGGCCGCAACCCCGTTGGGGTTGTGGGTTTCCGGACCGTTTTCCCAGGGTAGCTCGTTCCTTGCAACCCTGGGCTGGAGGCCGGAATCCCGTTGGGATTCATAGGTGGAACACCCGGAAATAAACGAAGCTATTTCCGATGCCGACCTTGCTTGTTTGCCTAATTCAGTCGAGCGCAGCGTAACGGTCCCGGCCATGCCAGTACGGGCAACGCGGGCAAGGCTCACCGAGGGGATAGTCAACACCTTCTTCATGCGGACAGCCGAAAATCTTCTCCAGCATGACCAGTGACTTCACCTCGTGCTCCTTCAAGCGCGCCAGTATGGCCTCCTGAATCGCGATCTTGAACCGGGCATCCTTGTCTTCACTGAAATAGCGGTGGATCGTCGCCTCGGCGCCCTCGAATAGGAAAATGCCGAGCACGGCCTTGGTCGCTTTTTTATCGTCGGGACCATAGTAAGCGAGGGTGGCGCGCGGAAATCCTCGGTTCCCCAGCTTGGCCATCTTGCGGAGTTGGGTGATTGGTTTCATAGGAGCTGCAGCGCATGGTTAGCGAACCAACCGCCGCGACGGCGGAGCAATGACGTAAGAACGTGAAAAGGCAAGCAACGCTGCATATCAACTGCTTGCGCGTCTAGTTTCTCAGGAGGCCACTTAGTCGAAACGGAAGGAATTGATGAATGCATCGAATAATGAAGACGTAGCCTCCTCGATTCCATCGCCGTATAAAAGGCTGAGATGCCACATCCTACCTCGCTGAACGAAAAAGAAATTCTCGGTGTAGGCGTTCTGCCCGGATGATAACGCCTGAACACGAAAGTAATGCCCTTCGATCCGCCTGGAGGTCTTCCGTGGAGACTTCTTCACTACTCGTGCGTCTTGGTAAAATGTTCGCAGATAACCCGTGACGTAGTTGTTCAGCAGCTCTTCAGTGTTGGAGTTCGACGCCGGCTTGGCTAACTTCAAGATCCTGAACGACAGAACGACGGAACGCTCTGAAGTAAGCTCAGTCACTGCTTGGTAGTTGAGAATTTCTCCACCTGGGAATTTCTTCAGTTGGACCTTCGGGGTGCTCGGCCATGCGAGTGTGACGCCTTCTGCGGGGATAGGATGGTCTGTCAGGTCGATCATGCTCTGGTTACGGATTGAAGCGATGATTCGGTCGCAGATCGGTCGCAAAAGTCGCTCTTGGGACAAACGGTAGGATATTGTAATAGTGTAAGAATCCTCCTTTCGGAAGATACGAACAAGCCGACTACAGAACTCTCCGTTGTTTTCAATGGGCGTTCGGGTGTATTCACTGATGAAGGCCGTGGCTCCGTTGATCTGTTGAAGCTTCGTTCCTCGCCATTCGATCACAGAGGCTCCAAAGGCCTTGCCGCCCTTTTCGACGTTGGCGCGGATGAGTGCGTTTATATCGCGAACATCATTTGGCGTCGATTGTGCGGCATCCTGCTGGGATAGTTTGAGGTCGGGGTAGTAACGGATATTAAAAATGGCGGCGGTTTTGCCGTTGTCCTCGAAGTAATTAGCAGCGAAATTGAGATCGGAGCTAGCGTCGAAGAAGCCAATCTGTTCTGTGACGCTTTGCACCGTGGAATCGAGTGTGATCCGGAGGTTGCGTGAAAGAGCTGTCCAGTTTCGGGGCAGTTCGACACTAACCTTCTTTGGCAGCGTGATCTTGACGAAGTTGTCGGCGCTGTAAGCCGCCACGCTGCTCATGATTACGAGCGCAAACGGCAACAGTTTGAGAAAGGACTGTTTCATAAGTTACTTTCTGTTGAAGATGAAGAAGCTCGACAAAAGTATTGCGAGCATAAATAATTCGGCTACAAGAAACTTCTTGATGACGTCGTTTTCAAAATCGAAAGCGATAAGAGTGTAGTACGGTTAATGGTTACAGGTCATTTTCTGAGAACTAGGCAGTTCGCCATCATGTCGTGAAGACATTGTTTCTTTTTGGTCCAAGCACACATAAGAAACCCAATGCAGAGAATGATGGCAGAGACAAACATGCCGAAGTAGCGCCCACTCGCCCGTCCGAAACCAATACGCTGCCCGTGCATATCGGTCACGAATAAGCCACAAGCTAACTTGCCGACAGTCGCTTGCTTGCTGGAACTTTCCATTAGGGCGTAATAGAGCCAAGAGGTAACGATGCTCACCAATGCGGCAATGCCTTGCAAATCCCCCTCAGATGTGCGGCCGGCAGAAATGAACAACAAGCTCAAGCAAATGGGTGCCCCGCAAATGAAAGCTGCAACGTACAAGATGATCGCATCAATAATGTGTGCGCCAAACCTGATCCCGAAAGATGCATGCTCTCCCGAATGTTGAGCGTTGGTGCTCCGTTGTGAAGATAGTAGTGGCGCCTGAGTTGGTTGGGGAATCGCCGGACAGACGTCGAGAAGTTGGTGTAGTGGGAGCCAAGAAGTGAGGCCTTCGTGCCATGCGGAGTCAGCGAGGCCGACCATGCCTGACTTGAGCATCGAATGGATTTGTTCCTCGGAGAACGGGCCAGTCTGTTGGCCTGATTTGGCGACGTAGATTTGCATGTTTGGTTGTGGCTGGGTTTATCGGCGTGCGTGAGCAACCCCTAACGAACCAGACTCCGAGACTGCCTCGACAGAGCAGATTGAGCGGAAGGAGAACTTAGTATAAAGCAATAGCACTGAACGTAAGGCGCGGAGACGGTTCGCAGCAGCGCGTGGTTGGGCGGTCATTTCTTTCTCCTTCCGTCCTTTATCTTGGCCTGTCGTTGCGACACCTCGTTCGCAAAGGCTTCCACTTGGAGAATCTGTTTTATCGCTTCTTCCTCTGGAGGTATTCCCGCATTGGCGGCGCCTATTTCAGCGGTCTTGGCTGCGTATGCCGATTTTATTTTGAAGTAGGCTTCTGTGAAAAATTGCACCTCGTCGGACAAATCATCCGCCGCCCCTCGTTGGATACGCAGGAACCTCGGATCAATGACAAATCTATGAACAAGCCAATTCCTACGCTCGATGACATTTTCGAGATGTTCAAAATCAACATACGCAACCTTCAATTTGAGAAGCTCATTTTTCAAGGCACCAAGCATTTGTAGCCTGAGTCGAGCGAACTCGCTGATGAAGTCATTGACCGAGCTGAGCGGCTGTTGGCGCTCTATGATAATCATCATCACCAACATGTATTCGATCTGCTGGCAAATCAGGACACACTTTCCAATGTTTGCCGTGAGTGCCTTCAATTCGGTCGGGATGATGTTCATATCAGCCGTCAACTAACGAACGTGATGCCGCTTAATGACCCAAGCTCAGCGAACGGCGGTCCAGAAGACTCTATGAAAGCAAATCAAAGATAGTCCCGCCGTTCCCCGAAGCGCATGGTCAGTCCGCACCGTTCCCGCCGCTTGTTTCAGTGCGACGAATTGCTTCTTTCAAGGTTTTTAGAAGGGCGGTGGTCGAGCCGGAAAAATCCTGCTCAAGCATCTCCCTCCGGCGGGCGTAATGGGCGTCGTGCTCAACGCCGGATTCACCAATCTGTTCGTGAACGTAAGTTTCAAATGCAACCTGAAACATGACAAGTCTCTCAGCCATGTGCAGGACCACTTTGGATTGGGCTATCAGGAGTTCTTTTTCTGGTGTGCTCATAAATCAAAACGTGACGTGTCGCGCCGGCATAACTACTAATATAAGCTAGCTGGTTCGTAAATTAGATTGGTGCCACGAAGGCGGGACAAGCAATCTAAAAAATGACGAGGGTCATTCGTCGCAAGCACCTTGCGTTGAGCACAGAGCAGTGTTAGCGCGCCTGGCTCCGGCGTTATTGCGACTACCTTCTGAAGATTCCCATGCATTTGAGGAGTGAACAAAAGTTGGAACGGTTTCTCACAGCGCCGACGCGGGAAGGTGTGGCGGCGAGCACGCAAAATTAAGCGTTTACTGCGATTATCTTCGGCAATTGAAACCATTTTTGGAGTGAGCTAGCCTTAACTCTGCTTCGCCTACGGGTTCAGCTTTGGTTTCTCCCGGTGCCAGGCGGTGGTTTGTTCGTAGGTGTGGGCGAGGTTGAGGAGGGTGGCTTCGCCGAAGGGTTGGCCGAGGAGTTGCAGGCCGATCGGAAGTTTCGAGTTTCCAGTTCCGAGTTTCGGATTGGTGAATCCGCAGGGGAGGCTGAGGCCGGGGATGCCGGCGAGGTTGCAGGAGATGGTGAAGATGTCGGAGAGGTACATTTGCAAGGGGTCCTCAGACTTTTCACCGATCTTGAAGGCGGGAGTAGGGGTGGTGGGGGTGACGATGGCATCCACTTTCTCAAAGGCTTGGAGGAAGTCGCGGCGGATGAGGGTGCGGACTTTTTGGGCGCGGAGATAGTAGGCGTCATAGTAGCCGCTGCTGAGGACATAGGTGCCGAGGATGATGCGGCGCTTGACCTCGGGTCCGAAACCCTGGCCGCGCGTGTTGGCGTAGAGGGCGACGGGATCGGTGCCTTCGACGCGCGCGCCGTAGCGGATGCCATCGAAGCGGGCGAGGTTGGCGGAGGCTTCGGCGGTGGCGACGATGTAGTAGGTGGCCACGGCGTAGTCGGTGTGGGGGAGGGAGATTTCCACGATCTCGGCGCCGAGTGACTCGAAGTGCCGGAGGGCGGCGCGGACGGCGGCGTCCACGGCGGGGTCGATGCCGGGGATCATGTATTCCTTGGGCACGCCGAGTTTGAGGCCCTTGATGTCGCCGGTGAGCGCGCCGGCGTAGTGCGGGACGGGTTGGGGGACGCTGGTGGAATCGCGGGGGTCCACGCCGCTGAGGACTTCGAGGAGGGTGGCGGCGTCGCAGACGTCCTTGGTGAAGGGGCCGATCTGATCGAGGGAGGAGGCGAAGGCGACGAGGCCGTAGCGGGAGACGCGGCCGTAGGTGGGCTTCAGGCCGACGCAGCCGCACAGGGACGCGGGCTGGCGGATGGAGCCGCCGGTGTCGGAGCCGAGCGAGGCGAGGCATTCGTGCGCGGCGACGGCGGCGGCGGAACCGCCGGAGGAGCCGCCGGGGATGCGGCTGGTGTCCCAGGGATTGCGGGTGGTCTGGAAGGCGGAGTTTTCGGTGGAACTGCCCATGGCGAACTCATCCATGTTCAGCCGCCCGAAGACGATGGCGCCGGCGGCGCGGAGTTTTTCGATGACGGTGGCGTCGTAGGGGGAGCGGAAGTTGCCGAGGATTTTGGAGGCGCAGTTGAGCGGCTGATCTTTCACTGCGAGCACGTCTTTCACGGCGATGGGCACGCCGAGCAGGGGCTGGCGGCGGAAGTCCGCGCCGGCAGCGATGGCGCGGTCGGCGGCGTCGGCCTGGGCGAGGGCGTCGGGGGCGTCGTAGCTCAGGAAGGCTTTGACCGCGCCGTCCACGCGGGCGATGCGGTCGAGGCAGGCTTGCATGGCGTCGCGCGCGGAGGCTTCGCGGCGGGCGAGCGTGTGGGTGAGCTGGGAGAGGGTGAGTTCGTTGAGCATGGCGGGGAGGGCGGGGTGCGAAGGGAGAAAACTAGGCAGCGGGCGGGGAGGCCGAGAAAGTACTGAGCCGGCGCATTCGCGAGCGTGGGTAATTACTCGACGATCTTGGGCACGATGAACAGGCCGTTGGCCTTGGCAGGGGCGTTGCGCAGGGCCTCGGCGTTGGTCAGGGACGGCTGCGCGACATCGGGTCGCACGACGTTGGTGAGGGGCACGGCGTGGGCGGTGGGTTCCACGCCGGAGACATCGACCTCGCTGAGTTTTTCCACATAGGCGAGGATGCCGCGAAGCTGCTCGCCGAGCTTTTGTTGCTCCGTTTCGGAGAGGTTTAAGCGGGCGAGGTGGGCGACGTATTGGACATCAAATTCAGCAGCAGCAGCCATGGGCGGAGAGTGGCGAAGGGGTACCGGTGGGGCAAGCGCTTTATCGGAACGTGGCGTGGTGCGAGCAACGCGGGAAGGCTGGGGGCGCGGCGTTTCGCGCGGACGAGCCAACGCGGTCGGGGGGCTTCGCGGTTGCCGGCAGGCGCTCCGGTTCTCGGAATCGCGCGAGTGGGGAGCACGAGGATGACTGCGCCACCCGCGCGGGGCGGGAGCCATACCGTCTGCCAGAAACGGAGATGCGCCCATCGGTCTCTCAAGACCGGGTATTTACTAGGCAGTGCCGGGGGTGCGGGCTAGTGTAGTGTCTCCGAATTGACTATACATAACAGGTTTTGGCGATAAACTCACGGCATGGCTCGACCCATTCAAACCCTGTCCCTCACCCCCGAACAGCGATCCGAGCTGCGACGGCTCGTCAATCGGCCCACCGCCTCGCAG
>CAMAUZ010000145.1 GCA_945861535.1 Akkermansia muciniphila
CAGAGCGCCCGCGCCGCCCGCCGCGCCAGTGTTCGCGCCGGTGCCGGCCGTGGCGGCGAAGGTTCCGTCGTCGCCGCGCGGGGAGAGCTTCAATTTCCCGGTTTTGCCGCCGACAGAAAAGCTGGCGGCGCTGGCCGAGTTGCGCGCCCGCGCGCTGGCGTGCGAGAAATGCCCGCAGCTCGTGGCCACGCGGACCCAGGTGGTGTTCGGCGTGGGCAACCCGGAGGCGACGCTGATGTTCGTCGGCGAAGCGCCGGGTGCGGACGAGGACCGGCTGGGCGAGCCGTTTGTGGGCGCGGCGGGGGAGTTGCTGACGAAGATCATCCGGGCGATGGGATTCACGCGGGAGACCGTTTACATCGCCAACATTCTCAAGTGCCGGCCGGATACTCCGGGGAAATCCTCCGGCAATCGCAAACCCACGCCCGAGGAAATGGCGACGTGCGCACCGTATTTGCTCACGCAGATTGAGCTGGTCCGTCCCCAGGTGCTGGTGGCGTTGGGTGCCACGGCCACGACGGGGCTGCTGGGCTTGACCGAAGGCATCACCCGCCTGCGCGGAAACTGGCAGACTTTTCGCGGCCTTCCCGTGATGCCGACCTATCATCCCGCGTACCTGATTCACAACCCGGACAACCGCGAGAAGAGAAAGGTGTGGGAAGACATGCTGCAAGTCATGGCGAAGCTCGGATTGCCAATCAGTGACAAGCAGCGCGGCCATTTCCAGAACACCTGACGGACGCGGGTGGCGTCGGACTGGCGGACCCGAATGGAAAAACGGGTTTGCCACGCATTTCCCGGCGTGGTAACGCAACGGCGCGTTTTTCGAATTGTTCCCAGAGCGGAGTCGAATTTTGCGCACGGTTGCCGGCCGTTGGCCTGGGCTGTTGGCCGAATCAGGTGAAGCCGTTGTGGACGAGTTGGAAATCGGAAAATCTTTATGAACACGAAACAAAACTTCCTTTGGCAGATGGTCACCGGCTGCGTGCTGGCGGTTGTGCTGGTCGGGTGCGCCGGTCGCAACCGTTCCGCCACGACGCCGGAACGCGATGGCAGCCAACCGCGCGATACCTGGGTTCGTAACTCCGGGGAAACGGCAACGGGCGTGGCGCCGCTGGTGGACACCGCGGCCGTGGGCCAGCCAAAAGCCGCCGATCCCGACTGCTGTCCGCCGGGCAAACAACCGCCCGTGACGGTCGCGCGGGACGTGGTGGCGGCACCGCGTTCCAGCGACTGCGGCCCCTCCGAAATTCGCACCGCCCTGCTCCAGGCCGCCAAACGCATGCCCGCCGAGGTCACGCTGGGAGAGGAGTTTTCCTACGAGATCGTCGTCACGGCGCTGGAGGAAATCGGCAACGTGATCGTGACTGACACCCTGCCCAAAGGCGCGGTATTCGTCCGCAGCGAACCGCCCGCCGCGGTGGCCGGGGAACAGATTGCGTGGCGCTTTCTGGAGATTCGCAAGGGGCAGTCCCAGACCATTCGCATCACCCTTCGTGCCCAGCAGGAAGGCGAGTTCTGTTCCTGTTTCACTGTGAGTGCCGATCCGCGCGCTTGTGCGGTGGTGGTGGTCGGGCGTCCGGCCATTGAGATCGTCAAGACGGGTCCGCCGACTGCCCGGATCGGCTCGGAAGTGAGCTACAACATCGTGGTGCGCAACACCGGCACCTCCGTCGCCCGCGGCATCGTCGTCACGGATGCCGTGCCGAACGGGATGGCACACAACAGCGGCCAGCAGACGCTCTCGTTCCCGTTTGGCGATCTCGCGCCGGGTGAATCGAAGAACCAGGCCGTGACGTTCACGGCCAAGCAGCGCGGTCGGATCTGCAACACCGCCGTCGCCACCTCGACCAACGCCGGCCGCGTGCAATCCGAAGCCTGCACCGTCGTTACCGAGCCGCGCATCGAGATTCAGAAGTCCGGCCTCAAGGAGCAGTACACGAACAAGAAGGCCGAGTACAGCATCGTGGTCGCCAACACCGGCGACGTGCCGGTCACCAACGTGACCGTCACCGACACCGCGCCGGCCAACACCTCGATCGTCGCCGCGCCGGGCGCCTCGGTCTCCGGCAATCAGGCGGTGTGGCAGATTCCCTCGATGGAAGCGGGTGAGCGCAAGACGTTCAATGTCACCCTCACGTCCTCGCTCGCGGGCGAACACTGCAACAGCGCCACCGTGGTGACGGCCGAAGGCTTGAACGGCGCGACCACCGCCTGCACCGTCTGGAAAGGCTACGCGGGCCTGCTGCTCGAAATGATCGACACCGTGGACCCGATCCAGATCGGGGAAGAAACCGACTACGTGATCACCATCACCAATCAGGGCACGGCGGACGACACCAACATCACAACCGTGATGCAGTTCCCGCCGGGGGTTCAGCCGCTCGCGGCCTCCGGCGACTCGGCCGGCCGCGTGGACGGTCAGACCGTCACGTTCGCCCCATATCCGCGCCTCGCCCCGAAACAGGCGATTCGCTGGACGATCCGCGCCAAGGGCATCGCGGCCGGCGACGCCCGGACCAAGTGCTACTACACGTCCGACCTGATCAAGCCGGCCGTCTCGAAGGAAGAGAGCACGCACGTTTACTAAGCCGTCGTCACGGCTTCACGGGGCTGGCAGCGCAAGTTGCCAGCCCCTTTTTATTTGTGCGGAGCCAGTTTTCGTCCCTCCCCAACAGCACGCGCCCGGGGCGCGAATGACCCGCCCGGCGGCTGCTCCCCTCGTTCCTAACCGCTCGGCTGAAGCCCGAGCTTTCCCCAAACCGCCAGGCGGCCCGCGGGCCGTGATAGATTTTGATCGCGGTGGTCCCGGGCTTGATCGGGATCGGGAGGGCCTGAGCCTGGGGCAGCCTCCGGCAAACCGGATCACAAAGCCGCGCGAGAAAATTGGGGGATAATCGGACCTCCTTGCGGCGATTGGAGCGAGCGAAGGGATTCGAACCCTCGACGTTCACCTTGGCAAGGTGATGCTCTACCAGACTGAGCTACGCTCGCGTTACCAACCTACCGACTGGGTCTGGACGCTAGGATAGTGAGCCGGGTTTGCAAGGCTTATTTTGGATTTGGCACGACGTCGCCCTGTGGGCTGGGGCCGGGAGCCGGAGCGCCTGCAGGAAACGGAGAAGCTCCCCCCGCGACAGCCGCATCCCGGCACTGTCGCCGATACCACAGGCCGCCCCGCCGGCGAGTTCGAGCGGTGTCTCGCCGCCCGGACTGTTCGCTGGGGCGAGGATGCCCCACAACTCGCGGCCGAGGATCGATGCGTTACCGGCGCGCGACGTTCACGCCGCTTCAGCGTCTGGAGGTTTCGCGACCTTGGCATCCGCCACACTGGTAGGGCGCGTCTGTACGCCCGCCCGCCCTTCGGTGAGTCCGAAGCGACCATGCGAAAATTCGCCGCCCTTTGGCGAACGCACGTTTCTGCCGCCTGAAGGCCGCTCTCCCACTGCCTCATCAGGGCTTCGTCCACCACGGTCTCACTTCACCCCACCCGCCAGCGCGCGCACCAACTGCGCGGCCTCCGCATGATTCGGTGCAATCTCCAGCGCCCGCCGCGCGGCGGTGAGGGCTTCCGCCGTGCGGCCCAGCCGCGCGAGAATCGTGGCGCGCGCATACGAGGCCTGCGGCGAGCGCGGCTCGAGCGACTCGGCCTGCACGAGCGCATCGAGGGCGCGATCCGCTTGCTGCCGGCCGTTGTACGCGAGGCCGAGATTGTACCACGCCCGCGAAAATTGCGGATCGAGCTTCACCGTTTCCTCCAGCGCGGTGAGGGCCTCGGGGAGCCGCCCCAGCTCGTTCAAACCGAGCGCCAAATTGAAGCGATACTCGGCCTGGCGCGGCGCGAGCCGGCACGCGGCTTCGAGATGGCGGACGGCTTCCGCGGTCTGTCCCTGCGCATTCAACGCGAGCGCGAGCGCGGCCTGGAGCGGCGGCGAGCCGGCGTCCCACTCGACCGCGCGGCGCAGGCAGGCGAGCGATTCGGCGGGGTCGCCCCGATCCGCAAACCACTGGCCAAGCTGGAGCAGACCGGTGGGTTGATCGCGGTTGTGCTCGAGCATGTGCCGCAGCTCACGGCCCGCGAGCGACTGCGCCGCGACGCGCGCCCGCAGGCTCCACGCGGCCTCGACGCGCACATTGCGCACGGGATCGGCAAGCAGCAGTTGCAACAGGCCCGCGGCGGCGGTGTTGCCGGATTGCGCGGGCGTTTCGAGGGCGCGGGCGGCGGCGGCGCGGACGATGGCGTTCGTGTCTTTGGCAACGTGGAGCAAGGCGTTGGCGACGTGCGGTTCGTGACTCCAGTTGCGGAGCAGGTTGGCCGCGGCTGCGCGCCAGAGCGGCACTTTTTCATCCGTCAACAGCCGCAGCAGATTCGCCTCGGCACCGGTACGATTGGCACGGCCGGCGGCGATCCATTGCGCGCGCGTGCGCGAAGGACGGTTCATCCGCGGGCCGTACCATTTGTCCACGGCCTCGATGGCCCAGTCGGTGGAGCGGTCGGCGTGGCAGCGGTTGCAGGCGTTGGGAATGCCAAGCTGCTTGGTCAGCAACGGGTCGGGAATGGTGAAGCCGTGGTCATGCCGGGCGTGGCGTTGCATGTAAACGGTCTGCGGCATGTGGCAATCCACGCAACGCCCGCCGGGTTTGTCCGGCGCGTGATGACTGTGCGCCGCGGCGACGATCACCGGCGCGGGCGCGATCGGCGGCGAGAGCGTGGGCGTGGTGGCGGGCGCGACGGGCGCGGCATGGCAGCGGAGGCAGAGGAGATTTCCCGGCAGAATGGTCTTGCTCGAATGCGGCTCGTGGCAATCGACACAGCGCACGCCCGCCGTGTGCATCCGACTGCTGAGGAACGAGGTGAACTCGTAGTCCTCGTCGCGCACCTGGCCGTCGGGATAAAAAATGTCCGTCTCGTCGGGAATCGTGAGGCTGAAGTGATCGAAGAAATCGTCGCCGGGCTGGAAGTCACCCGTGAGTTCGCCCCGGCGGGCGTGGCAGGAACCGCAGGTGGCGAGCGATTGATCGCGGGTGTGGCGGTAGGCGGTCGGGTCTTTCGAACCGGTGCCGCGATGCTTTTTCTGCCAGTCCACATGCGCGCGCTGCGGGCCGTGGCAGGCCTCGCAACCGACGCTGCGCTCGGCCATCGCGGTCGCGTAGGTGTCAGTGTCGGCGCGATAATTTTTGCGGACGCGCGTGTTGTGGCAGGCGGCGCACATCGTGTTCCAGTTCATGCCGCGCCCGGTCCAGTGGCCCCATTCGCCGGGCTTGCGGTCTTCGTCGCCGAAGACATTGAACCAGTTGTTCGAGCGCGGATCGTAGGCCAGCTCGGCGGTCTGCCACCGCCCGCCGCCTGTCGGAATGAGGAACTGCCGCAGTGGATCCAAGCCGATCACGCGGTCGGGAACGAAGGGCTGCTGGCGGCCATCAAGGCCGACGGTGACGAGTTCGAGGCCCCGGGCGGTGGTGCGCGCCTCGGCCGTTTGCGTGCCGTGCAAAATCACGCGCTTCGGCTCAAAGGCGCTGCGGTCCAGGGCGGGATCGACGGGGCGTTCCGCCAAGGCGTGGTGCGAATCTTTCCAGCGGTCGAACGCGGACGCGTGGCATTCGCGGCAACTGGCCGAGCCGGCGTAGGCGGCGAAGGTCTGCGCCTCGGGCGGGATGATCGGCGAAGTGGTCGGAGAAACCTGCCGAGAATTACTCGCCGTCGGAGACGCAGATTGGAATTGCCGACGCGCGACGACGATCACGGCCAGCGCGACCAAGCCCGCCAGCACGGCGAGCCAAACCCCGCGGCGTGAACCACCCGCACGACGCGGCGTGGGCGGTGCGGACGGGGACCGGGGCGGCGGGGGCGGTGTTTTTTTCGAGCGACGGGCCATGCGTTTCCGCCGCGCGGGCTTCGACTTCGCGGCGGAGCCGGATCAACCCAGCTTGCTCACGATGGCATCGAACTCGGTGTCGATAAATGCCTGCATCGTCTCCGTGCGGACATTCCCGAGAATGGCCAGTTCGCTGAGGAGATGCAGGATTTTTTGTTCGTTGTCGGCCTCGAGCACGAGCACGCCGTCGTAGCGGCCCATGGTCCAGTACTGGCCTTGGACCTTGACGCCGGTCTTGGCGGCGAGCTTGTCGAAGTCATGAGCGCGCCGGGTGGATTTCTTGAGGTTCTTGGCGCCGGCTTCGGTGTATTTGAGGAGGGCAATGTAGCGAGCCATAAGGGTGGGGAGTTAAGCGTTGATAGTTGGAACTCAGGCGGTGGGACGAGGAGCAGTGGCAATTATTGAAACCCAATTGCCATCGCGACCGCGAAACCCCGGCCGTTCACGAACACCGGCGGCACCCGGCCCGGGCGACTATCCCTCCTGCTTCTCATCGTCGCGCTCGGAAGCCCGGCCCGCGCCGCCGACAAACTCGCCCCGACGCAACCCCCGGCGGGAAAACCCCTGGCAAGCCCGCCACCGCCGCTCCGGTCAAAAAACTGCGCGATCTCGGCATTCACGCCGGGCTGACCAAGACCGGAGGCACCAGCAGCCAAGATGCCGCCCTGCCCGTGCTCATCACGCTGGCACCCGCGGAAACCGCCCGCACCGTCAGCGATTTGCCGGTGCTCTGCTGGTTCAGCAGCGGCGCTTAACGGGTCAAATGCGTCCTCACGCGCACGACAACGAAAGCCGACCAACCGCTCCTCGCAACCATCGTGGCCGGCACCCCGTCCGGCGCGTGTTCAGCGTCAACCTCGCGACGGCGGGCATCAAGCTCGAGGTTGACCGCGACTACCAATGGTCCATCTCGAGCGCGGCCCGCGGCGAGCCTTCGTCCTTGGACATCGTCTCGCAGGGCCGCATCCGCCGTGTCGCCGCACCCCCCGCGCTAACCGCGCAGCTAGCCGCGCACCCGCCGCGACGCACCACGCCATCTACCTGCAAAGCAGACTTTTCTACGATGCCGCCGCCGCCCCCCTTCCGCCGGTCGAAGCGCAACCCGACGATGGAAAACTGCGGGCGGGACTCGACCAGCTCGTCGCCACGTTCAAAATCTCCCGCGCCCGGAAATAACTCCACGCCCCGGCGGCGGGGATGGCTTGTCCCGGCAACCTTGCTGCAGTTCCACAAAACCCTCGCGGGCCGCGGGGATTTTTCTTTTGCGCACCCAGCCCGTACGGCCCGCCGCAATTCATCCCCTTCCATTCCCCTGCCCCAGATTCCCCTGCCCCAGATTCCCCTGCCAGATGTGCTCGTGCTCACGAGCGCCCGCGCCCAGCGCCGCCCGCAAACTCACACACGCCTTGCCCCCGCCCCAATTGCGGCTGCCGCGTCCCGCATCACGAGCACGCCTCCCCTCCTCACGCCCAATACCGATACTCCAGCTCGGGAAACAAATTGTCCCGCGCCTCCAACTCCGCGAGCCGGTCTTCATCAATCCGCGTCGTCGTGAGCTGCTCATGCAGCGCGAGAAAATTCAGCAGATGCTCCTTCACCCGTCGCCGCGCGTACTCAGGGCTCGTGCCGGTGCGCAAGATGAACGGCCAGTCACTCGCCTGCGCCAGCAGCAACTCCCGCCCCGCCTGTTGCAGCGCCCGCCGCTCCGTCCCGACCGCCACCGGAAAACGCCGTGCCAGCGCCGTCATCCGTTCCTGCGCGAAGTCGAGATGCGGAAAAATCCACGCGTTCTTTCCGTTGAGCCACAGCTTCCAATAGCCCTCCTCCCCCCAGCTTGAACCGCCCGGCGCGGCCACCTGCTGCGTCGGATTCTCCGCGAGGTATTCCTCCGGCGTGACCAGCCGCATCAAGCCCGCGCTCCCCTCGCCCGACCCCGCCCCCGTCCCCGCCACCTGCCGTACCAGCGCGTCGAGAAACTCCGTGCCCTCAAACCACCAGTGCCCGAACAACTCCGCATCATACGGGCACACCAACACCGGCGGCCGATCAAACGCCGCCACCAGCGTCGCGACCTGCCGCGCCCGCTCCGCCAGAAAATGCCGCGCGTGCTCCCCCGCCGCCGCCAGCGCCAACTCGCGCTGATACGGCGCTTTGATCCCGCCCCCGCCCGTGATGCGGTGATATTTCATCCCCGTGAACCCCCGCAAATCCGGCGACGGCAGATACGGCCGCACGTACTCGAACTCCAAATCGAACCCAATATCGCGATAGAAATCCCGATACCGCGGATCGCCCGGATACCCGCCATCGCGGCTCCACACCTGCCGCGCCGATTCACCCTCGCGGCCAAACGCCGCCACGCCCGCCGCCGTCATGATCGGCGCAAACACCCCGTGGATCGGCCGCGGTCGCGCATTCAGCACGCCGTGCGTATCCACCACAAACCACCGCAGCCCCGCCTCGTGCAGAAACGAATCCAGCCCCTCCACGTAAGCGCACTCCGGCAGCCAGATGCCCCGCGGGTCCCGCCCGAAACACCGGCGATAATCATCCCGCGCCACCAGCACTTGCGCGCGGATCGAAGTCGGATGCTGGACCATCAACGGCAGCAATCCATGCGTCGCCGCGCAAGTGATGATCTCGATCCGCCCCGCCTCCTGAAGCTCGCGAAACGCCGCCACAAGGTCGCCCCGACATGCCGCGAACAGCGCACGCAGCCCCGTCAGTCGCTGCTGATAAAACACCGCCACCGGCTGCAACGCCCGGTCCCAGTGCGTGCGATGCACCTCCTTCTCCGCCAGTTCCACCAACCCATCCAACCGCCGCGCGCAGCGCCCTTGCAGCAACGGATCACGCAGCATCGCGCACAACGTCGGCGACAACGTGAGCGTCAGCGCCGCCGCGACGCCATCCCGTTCCCACTCCCGCAGCTTCTCCAACAGCGGCAGGTAACACTCGATGACGGCCTCATAAAACCAGCTCTCCTCGAGAAACCGTTCATGCTCCGGATGCCGCACAAACGGCAGATGCGCGTGCAACACCAGCGCCAGATAACCTTGCATGCACCGACCCTTGCCGAAGGCCTCCCGCGTGGGAAGCAGAAGCCGCTCCGCACCTCCGACAGCCGCGCACTCCCGAGCTGTCGGTGGCGAGGGGGGCAAAAAGCTCAATGCTCAAAGTTCAAAGCTTACGGGAAGCACCAAAGACCAAGCGGGTTCAAGCACCACCGCAGGCAGGGCGTTGCAGTGAACAGCGCTGCGCCGGTCGGACGCACCGCAGGATGGCACTGACAACGTGTCACCGCGTGCCCATTAAGCTTGGTGCTTCCCTTGAGCTTTGAGCTTTGAACTTTTTCGTCCCAGCCCGCCGAATGCGCCATTGCCACGCCGCCCGCTCCCGCTACTCTCCGCCGCACTTATGCAGGTCAACAAACTCCTCCACACCCGCTACCGCGTGAACGATCTGGAACGCACCGTCCAGTTCTACAAAAACATCCTCGGCCTCGCCGAAATCCGCCGCCACAAATCCCCGCGCGGCTCCGAACTCGCCTTCCTCAAAGCCCCGCAGAGCGAGGAGACCATCGAGATTTGCAGCTTCCCCGCCAGCGGCCCCGTGCAAGTCCAGGCCGACCTCACCCACCTCGCCTTCGAGGTGGACAGCCTCGAAGCTTTCGGCCAGCACCTCGTCCAGCACGGCCTCAAATACTCCGACGGCCCGACGATGAAGCCCGATGGCAGCGGCGGCTTCGCGTTCATCGACGCCCCCGAAGGCTACGAGATCGAACTCATCCAGCGCCCGAAGCAAAAAGACGCCGGCGCGGGCTACTGAGCGCGACGGGAGGCAGGGGAAGAGAAGTTCCAAGGCTAAAGCTCAAAGCTCAAGGGAAGCACCAAGCGTCCAAGCGCCAATGCCGATGCCGCAACGCCGAAGCTCCCGCATCGCAACGCGCGCGGTGACAAAGAAGGCCGGACGTAGGGGGGGGCGCGCAAGGAGCGCGGCGTTTATGCCGCTTCAGCGTGGATCGCTCCAGACGGCTGAGAACGCGCTGCGCCGTTCGCACGCTGAAGCGGCGTAAACGCCGCGCGCCCGCCGCGCCTGCGACTCTGCGCTGAAAGTGCAGTCGGTCCGGCCCAAGGTGCCCGTAATTCTTCCAACAACATCGCGATGCACAGGCTGCCTTGGTCCTTGAACCTTGGCCCTTCCCTTGAGCTTTGAGCTTTAGCCTTGGAGCTTTTCCCCCGCCATTGCCGCCGCTCGCAAACTATGGCGAACTCCCGCCATGCAAACCCGCCGACTCCTTCAACTCGCTGCCGTCCTGCTGCTCACGACGTTCTCCCTCTCTCCGTCCTCCCTCGCCGCCCCGCGTCCCAACATCATCGTCCTCCTCTGCGACGACCTCGGCTACGGCGACCTCGCGTGCTTCGCCAACCCGACCATCAAGACCCCCAACCTCGACCGCCTCGCCGCCGACGGCATCAAGTTCACCCATTGCTACTCATCCTTCCCCGTCTGCTCGCCGTCCCGCGCCGGCCTCATGACCGGACGCAACGCCAACCGCTCCGGCATCCGCGACTGGATTCCTCCCCGCTCCGGCATCGCGCTGCGCACCAACGAAGTCACCGTCGCCACGCTCCTCAAACGCGCCGGGTACCGCACCTGTCACGCTGGCAAATGGCATCTCAACAGCCTCGTCGATGGCACCGAACCTACGCCCGGCGACCACGGCTTCGACCACTGGTTCTACACGCAAAACAACGCCGCCCCGAGCCACGCCAACCCGACCAACTTCATCCGCAACGGCCGGCCCGTCGGCCCGCTAACGGGCTACTCCTCCGGCCTCGTCGTCGATGAAGCCATCCGCTTCCTCGACGCCGCCCCCGGCAAGCCCTTCTTCCTGAATCTCTGGTTCCACGAATCCCACGAACCCATCGCCGCCGCCGAGGAATTCACCCGCCTCTACCCCGAAGCGGACAACCCCAACCGCGCCCAATACTACGGCGATGTCACCCAGATGGACCACGCCGTCGGCCGCCTCCTGAAACACCTCGACTCCCACGGCCTGCGCGACAACACCTTCATCATCTTCACCAGCGACAACGGCCCCGAAACCCTCAACCGCTACAAAGGCGCGCAGCGTTCCTACGGCACCCCCGGCCCCCTGCGCGGCATGAAACTCCACGTCACCGAAGCCGGCTACCGCGTCCCCGGCATCCTCCGCTGGCCGGGCCACGCCACGCCCGGCACCGTCAGCGCCGAACCCATCAGCAACCTCGATTTCCTCCCCACCTTCTGCGAACTCGCCGGCGTCCCCGTCCCCGCCGACCGCCCTATCGACGGCACCAGCCTCCTCCCCATCCTCGCTGGCAAACCCCTCACCCGCGCCCATTCCCTCTACTGGCAATACGACCGCGCCATCAGCAAACCCTGGACCGTCGCCCTCCGCGACGGCCCGTGGAAACTCCTCGCCAACGCCACCCTCGACCAATTCGAACTCTACAACGTCGTGGAAGACATCGGTGAAAAACAAAACCTCGCCACCAGCGAAACCGCCCGCCTCACCCGCATGACCACCGCCCTTCGGAAACTCCACGCTGAGATCAATGCCGAAGGCGCCCGCTCGGGGAACCCAGCGCCGAGGGTGGGCGGGGGAAAGTAATTAGTAATTAGTGATTAGTTCTCACTGCCAACCCTCCTTCTAACTCGCAACCCTAACTCCTAACTCCTGTCTCCTGACTTCTAACTCGTGATTCCTACCCATGACTCGAAACCCGCCCGTCCCCACTAATCACTAATTAGTGACGGGCCGACATGGATTCATCGGCCTGTAAACATTGGTCTCGGCGGCTCTCTGCGGGTGCGAATGTGGAATCATTTCGCGCGACTTTCCTGGTGTTTGCGCAGAATCCCCCCCAACATTCGCCCCGCCATC
>CAMAUZ010000146.1 GCA_945861535.1 Akkermansia muciniphila
CCAGTCGCGGGCGAGGTCGGGAATGCTTCCAACCGGCCAGCATGACGGCGCAAGGCGTCGGCGATGTCCAGCAGGCGCAATCCCTCGCCGGTCGCGGCGTTGGCAAGGGCGAGCAGTTGGGCGCGGCGGGCTTCAACTTCGGCGGCGTAGGTGGTCATCTGTGCTTTTGGGTTGGCGGGGCGCGAAAGATGCGAAAGATGCGAAAGAAGGGTCGGGCCGGGTCGGCTTCCTTCGCTTGTTTCGCTTGTTTCGCGGGGTGTCATCAAATGGCGTTCCATGCTTCGGCGTGTCGGCCGGGGGTGGCGAGCGTCGCCATGCGGGCCAGTCCAGCGTCGGCCAGCGTGGACAATGCCCGGTCAATTTCCGTGGCGGTGCGGTGGCGCTTGAATAGGTCGGAAATCTCCGCTCGGGTCATCGGCTCGGGTTTGAGATTGCGGAGCGCACGGAGGATTTCATCGGCCACGGGGTCGCCAAGTGAGTCGCCGAAGATGTAGGCGGCGCTGGCCTCGCAGTATTTCCAGACGGCACGGGCGGCGCGGAGGTGGTCGGGGCGGATGAGATCGGAGCAGTCGAGAATCGCGTAGATCGTCGCCAATCGCATGACGAGCGCCTCGGCGCGGCTGGTAACGGCACCCAACAGACCGGGCTTGCCGCCACTCAACTCCGCGTAGAGGTCGCACCACAGTTCGCGGGCGTGGGGGTCGCGGCGGATTTCGGTGCGGTCTTTGGCAAATTCAACGGCGCGTTTGAATCGCTGTTCCAGATCATCAAAGTCGAGCAGATGAGCATTGCCACCTTCGGGGAGCAGCTTGGAGCGTTTGACGCAGACCCATAAGAAGCGATTGGCGAATCCGTTTGCGCATTCGGTGTCGGCCAGGGTCTTGGCGAGTTCCTGTTTGGTGATATGCCCGACGATGGAGACGTGTGCGCCGGTGGCCGTGGCAGGTGAATTCTTGGTGAGCGTCCGCAGGTGGCCGGTGTCGAAGGTTTGCCGGATGACGGCGGAAAGGGTGTTGGCCTCGCGCTTCGTGCTCTGTAGCACGCGGGCGAATTCAGGTTCCATGACGAGCAGGCGTTTGTCGCCGATGCCGTGGTCATCTTCGTCATCGGGTTGCGCGTCGCGGACGTGATAGATCAATCCTTCGCCACTCGACAAACCACTCACCGGGCGCGGCCAGTAGGGATCAATCTTCCCCATCATTTGGAAGGTGCGTCCCCAGCTTGTCCCCTTGCGCCCTTTGCTGGTGTTACCGACCAGCACGCAGTTGACGTTGCAAAAATGCTGGTCCGCCTCGGCCATGAAGTGGGCAGTGCGACCGAAGACATTGCCCACGGCCACGAGGGTTTGGAGCAGAATGGCGGCGGGGTCGGCCTCGGTGTGGGGTTCCAGACGGCGGACAAATTCACCGGCGGGGCCGTGGAATGCGGCGGCGGCGAGCGGGGCGGGCCACGAAGTCACCGGCGGCGGAGTCACCGGCGGCGGTTCATCGGTGCCGAGGCTGGCGGCGAGCTGGTCGAGGTCGAGATTCACAGGATGGCCTTTTGTTCGGGGTAGGGGTTGAGAAAGAGCAAGTCTTGCAGTCCGTCGCCAGTCGCGCCGATGGTGCGGGTGACACCGGGCAGGCGGGACAAGCGGGAGGGATTTTTGTTTTTGCCGTCCACGCCGAAGCGGGCCAGCAGCGCGAGCAGTTTGGCAACGGCGGCGCGGTATTCGTCGGCGTTCGCGGCCTCGACTCGCACCCATGCGTGAATGCTTTTCCCGGCAGAGTGAATGAGGGCGCTAATTGGCAGGGCGAGCTTGGCGAACAAGGCAAGCTGGGTGTCGATGGGAATGCAGTCGATTTCCACCAAGGCGAACCGATGCGCGGTCACGTTGGCGTCGCCGATGCCTTGCCCGTCGAGGCTGTTCATCCGTAGCCAAGCGCCACCGGGGCGCGGTGGTAGTGGTTCCATCAGTCGGCCTTGCCACTCGTTTTGATCGAGGGTGACGCCACCATTGCCGGGGCGGGCTTTGCCGTCGGCGACGATAGCCTCGGTGACGAGGTTCGCGAATTCGTGCTGCTCGAAAAGTTGGGAGAGCAAATAGCTCCCTTGTCGGTGCCAGTGTTCGCCACCGGGGCGGATAATGGGCGGCAGCTTGCACGGGCTGGCGGCGCGGAGGTCGTCGGCGGTGCAGGTGAATCCGCGCAGAAACTTCGTGACGTTGCCTTGTGCGACTTCCGGCGTGATGGACTTCGGCGCGGACGGTGCCAGCGTGACTCGTGGTGGGGCCGCTGGCGCTGGCCGGCAGTCATCGCCCAACAAATGCCCGCGGGGCTTTTGATGTTGGGCGGCGGTGGCGCTCTGAACCTTGTGCGACAACTCGCGCTCACTCCACGGCGGGACGCAGCGCGGGTTGTATTCGCGGCGGAGCAGATCGAGGGCGTCGGCCTCACTCAAAGCGAATCCGTGAACCAACGCACAGGCGGCGGCGAAGGCCTGCGGGTGTCCACCTTGACCGGACACCGCACCGGGGATTTTTTCGAGATACAACCGCGCGCGGTCAAGCGGGGTGAGTGTTACCACGAGCCACCGCCTGCCACGAAAGTGACTTTTGAGTTATGGCGGGAACGAGAGGCGAGGAAATCGCGGACGCGCAGGCCAGGGCGCCAGCCTTTCGCGATGGCCTTGGTAATCTTGGCGTGGGCGCTGCCGGATGCCCGTGAGAATCGCAGGGCTGTCTTCACTGGTCGCCTTTCGATAGGTTGGAAATGGCGGTTTCGAGGCGGGCGTGCCATGCCGCGAAAATCCAAAAGACTGAGGAAGGGAAGGACACTGCTGCGCGGGCAACGCGGAGCAGGGTGAGGCGGGTGAGTTCCTTCACAGGACACCACCTTTCGCGCGCGTGGGGGTGACGTGAATTTTGGAGAATTCCCCAGCCTCGGCGCGGCGGGTAAATTCAGCGATGGCTTCGGCGGTGAGGTAGAGTCTGCCGCAGATGTTAGTCGTGACGAGCCAGCCTTTCCGGCGCATACGCCAGCAGGTTGGGTTTGAGATGCCAGCTTGTTCGCGCCACTTGGTCAACGCGATGATTGGCGGAGGTGTTTGTGCCGTTTCTTGATGTTTCATCCCTCTCAAGTAATGTGTCTGGCAAATGTCCCAAACTGGTCGAAAGCCAAAGGCGAAGGTGAAGCCGGGAACGGTGTTGGAACCGTGGGTCTTGGATGTGCTCCTCGGGCGAGAAGACGATGCCAGCTTGGTTTGGTCGGTGAGTCGTGCGGATATTGTCCGCGCCGTTCAAACCGTCGGAGGCATTGCGGCCTTGGCCGGGGTCCACCGTAAAACGGTTTGTCGGTTGGGCATCGCTCCAAATTCTATGCACGCGGCTGAGTTCGTTCGCAACTGCAGGTTGGCGGACGGCAAGCCATTGGTTTGGTCACGCTCCGAGCCAATTCTACCACCTGATTTTATCAGGATTCGAGATGCTATCCGCACGCTTCAAAGGTTGAAGTTTGCCACACAGATTGAGCAGAGGGACGACGCTGTCAGACCAGTGGTTGACCATGAGCTGCCCACCGACAAGGCAACAAAATGGAAAGGTAAGCGCGGAGTGAAGTATCACGAGATCAAGAAAAGCACGCCGGATATTACCCCAGAGCTACGGGAGCGTTTCAGACGATTCGTGTATTACTACGAGATGCCAAAATTCAAGGTATCAGTCCGGCAGATTTACAGCCTGCTACGATGGTCGCCAGCGTGGTTCTATGAGCGGTTCAAGAGATTGCCAGTGGAGTCTCGGGCGCAGTTACGGAAGGAGATGAGTGGCGACCTTTGCCGGGAATGGATGGCGCGTCCTACCGATAAGCCGGACGAAACAGCGACGGGCGACCCGTTCTTTGAAGATCGGGACCCGGAACAACTCGCGGTGGACAAGGATTGGATAACGGAAAACCGGCGCGGCTAGCTGGCGACTGCCTCCGCGTTGACCACTTCCACGCCGAAGCGGATGCGGCTGGCTTGGAGCTTCCGGTGTTCGTTGGCGAGGTGGCCATAGACTTTGCCGATGAGGACGCCGCCGTCCTTGTGGCCTACCCATTTCGCAATGGTCATGAAGTCAATGCCACTCATGACAGCGTAGGAGATGAAGGCGTGGCGGCAGTCGTGGAAGTTAAAGGCGGGCAGGCCGGCGGCGGCGCGGGCAAGGTCGAGTGACTCCTTGAAGGTCTTGGTGCTGGCGTCGCGGTCGCCACGGAGCGGGGAGGGGAAGAGGAATTCCGAATCCGGGGCGCGACGGGCGAACATATCCCGCAGGTGGGCTTCCAGCTTGGCGTTGAAATCCACGCTGCGGGCTTCGTGGTTTTTGGCCAGACCATCGGCACCGACGGTGAGCTGGCCATTGCCAAAGTCCACGTCCACCCACTTGAGGCGGAGGGTTTCATCGCGGCGGGAACCGCAGTAGGCCATCAAGCGCACGTAATCGGCGAAGCTCTGGCCGTTCTTGCTGGCGGTCAGGCCGGCGTCGGCGAGGCGCTCAATATCGGCGGCGGTGACGAGGTTGCGTTTCTTGGCCACCCACTTGAGCGGGCGCAAGCCATCGGTGGGGAGGTGGCGGAGGTGGCCATCATCGCGGGAGCGCTTGAGGACACCACGGAGCGCAATCACGTCGAGATTGACCGTCCGGCCAGAGATGCCCGACGACTGGCGCTTGGCGATGAAGCTGGTGACGTGGGCGCGTTTGATCTTGTCCACGCGGACGCCGCCCATGTGGGCCACCCACAGTGCCAGGCATCCGCGTTCCTTTTGCAGGGTGGCGGGGCGCTTGGCGTCGGTGACTTTGGAATAGAAGTCGAGGTAGCTGGCGACGGCATCGGCGAGCGTGGGGCAGAGGCGGAGGGCGGGGAGGTCGTTGGTGTCGCGCTTGTCGCGGAGACGGGCCAAAGCCTTGACGGCCTCGGGAACGGTCTTGACGGGCACGCCCGCGCCATCGGCGAGGCGGACGCGGCGGGTTTGTTTGGTGCCAGCGGCGGTTTCAATGTCGAGCCGGGCATAGAAAGCGCCATTGCGCTGCCAGAGTCCGCGAATCGGTTGCTTGCGACCGTCCAGCACCTTGGTATAACGGGCGGCGTGACTCTTGACGCTGCCAACTATCGTTTGACCGTTTCCCGCCGTTTCATCCGCTTTCATACGGTGAAACTGGCACAAAAAGTGGCACAACGTCAAGTTTTACTCGGTGGAGTAGTCGTAAGTGGTTGTAAATAAGGTGTCGCCGGCATGGCGAAATGGCAGACGCACAGGACTTAAAATCCTGGGACCTTTAACAGTCGTGCGGGTTCAAGTCCCGCTGCCGGCACCAGAATTTTCAGAGTACACGAAGGGATGGCGGAGACTTTCGGCCCGCCGCCAATTCCTCCCCTCCCATTCCCTTGCCCCAAATTCCCCTGCCCAACTCGGACTGCTCACGAGCGGTTCCGTCCCGCACCGCCAACCAAAACAGGTAAGTCTCTCGGCCTCCGCAGCACGTCCTCCCGGCCCGTCGCGGGTCGTTGGCAATTTCCGCCGCGCCCTGACCCAACCCGCGCCGCGACCGGGCACTGGTCGCACTCAGCTACGGCGTTGCCGCCCTGTGCTCATGTTGTCTCTGTGATCCCCCAACATCGGACCGACTAAATAGTTACGGCCCACCTAGTTTGCAACCACCACCACCGAACCTCCTCAAAAGGCGATCACTCTTACCTTGAAGTGCAGGCCCAAATCCTGGGCGTCTGATCCCCCCGCGTTCAAATTGCGGAAGGCATGTCCCCAGTACAGTTGCGCGTTGAGACGCGCGTTTGGCGTCCAGAGCAGGCCGATGCCGACGCTGGCCAGATCGGGCGGTTGCGGCGTCGCGACCCGCACGTTCCAGCCTTTGCCGTAATCAAAAAAAGGCGCCAACTGGAGGATGCCCGCGCCCGCCCGGTTGAACAGAATGGGGATCCGAAACTCCGCCGAACTCAGCCAGGCCATGTCCCGGACCAGTTGGTTCTCCCGATAACCGCGCACCGTTCCCGAACCTCCCAGACTAAACTGTTCCAATGATAGCAATGGACTGTCCGACCATTGGAAGGTGGTGCTAAGAACAAGTTGGTTGGCCGTCTGCCCCAACCGCCGGACATACTGCGCCTGTCCCTGCCAACTGACAAACCCTCCGTCGCGGCTGGTCCCATTCCGGGTGGCTCCCAAGACATCGATCCCCCAGTTCAGCGACGACCGCAGTGACAGCACCTGCATCGGACTCCGCCCGACAAACCCATGGATGAACCGCAGCACGCTCACGGTAGTCTCCCCGTTCACCGCACCGGGCGAGAACGAGAAGGGAGCGCCCAGCAGGAAGCTTCGGCTGCTCCGCCGATCCGCCGCGAGAGTCATGGAGAATTCCCGGTTCGCCGTCCGATAAAACGGATGCTGCAATGCCAAACCATAACTCTCCGACTCACTCTTGATGTCCAACGCATTGAACGGCTCCTCGATGACGGCGAAGTTATTCCGGCCATAGGAGAGGCGCAGAGTCGTGTCATAGGAATTTAGCGGGAACCGATAGGAAACCCCGAGATTGTCTGCCGCCGAGGCCCTCACCCTGTTAGCATCCCGCTGAATCAAGCCGGTGTGAAACTCCAGCGCATCACCGTGTCCCGTCACATTCTGATGGGAAGCAAACGCGGCGAGAATCTCACCCCCCACGCTGGGCGGACGATCATTCCGCGCCTCCACGGCGAGCCGCCACGGGCTGCGTTCCGTGACCGCGACATTCAGCACGGCCTCGCCCGGGGCGGCCCCTGGCTCCAGTTCGGCGTTGATGCGTACAATGTTCGGATTGTCGAGCAGCAGGCCGAGGCGCTGCTCGATCCGGGGCATGTTCACCGGTGGTCCTGCGGCCCGCCACAGCCGGGAGCGCACGTAGCCGGCGCGCAGCCGGTTGTCGGCGGGATGCACCCGGATTTCCGTGAGCCGTCCCTCCACAAGGCGCAGCGTCACAATCCCATCCTTCACCGTCTGATCGTCCAGCACGGCCCCGGAGTTAAGATATCCTTGCGACACATAGTGCAAGGTCACCGCACGCCGCGCCTCCTCGAGTTCGCCGAAACTCACCGCCCGGTTGGTGTAGCCCGAGACTACCTGGGAAAGCTCCGCCGTCGGGATGGCGGAGTTCCCCGTGAAGCGAAACTCCCGAATGACCAAGTTAGTAGCCGGCAACCCCGAGGCGGGAGTGCCCCCTTGTCCCCATAACTGACTGTCACTCGTAACGAGCGCCACCCACATTCCGATAACACTCAGCAGTTTTCCGTTCGTTCGCGTCATAGACTATTTTTCCTTGTCCCCGTCACTTAATAAAAGAAAGCGCGGCTGGAAATCCTCCGGCCCCATCCGTGCAGCCCGCCCGCGAGGGTAGCAAGTCTTTCGTCAGAATTCCCTCTTGGGCGGGACAGCTTGATAACGTCAATGAGAGTGATCTGACTTGGGTTGAGCATGCTGCAACTTGGTGGATGGTGAGATTTTAGCACGGGTGTTTGGGCCGCAAATAGCTAGGCGGTGAGTTCACCGTGAACCTGAAACACCGCAACTTCATTCTGCTTCCCCTTCACCTTGAGCAGGCCGATCTCCTGCGTCTGGAACAGCCCGGCCACCAAGTCATGGGTCGGGGCGCCGATGAGGATGCGGCAGCGCAAGGGGTGCAGATCCGGGTCGGCCAGTGACTTGTCATAACTCTCCAGGCGCGAGGCGGTGTTCACCACGTCGCCGATGGCGGCATACTCACAACGGTTCGCACTGCCGATGCTCCCGGCCGCCACGGTGCCGGTGTAGATGCCCACGCGCATGCTGACGGTGGGCTGACTCTCCCGCTGCCACTGCTCGTGGAGTCCCACCATGCGCCGGCCCATGGCCAGCGCGCACCGCACGGCGCGCTCGGCATCGCGACGGAGATCCTCCGGCGAAGTGTGCGGGGTCGGCACACCGAAGAGGGCAAGCAATCCGTCGCCGGTGAACTGTTTCAACACGCCGTGATGTTGCAGCACCAGATCGGCCATGTCACCGAGATAGCGATTCAGCCAGGCGTAAAGTCCCACCGGATCCATCTTCTCGGATACGGAGCTGAAGCCTTTCAAGTCCGTAAACAGCACGGTCACAGTGAGTCGTTGCGCCTTCGGCCGGCCGTCTTCCAGAAACTCCTCACGCCGCGCCCACAGGTTCTCGGCGATGTCCTGCGAAACCTGCTGCGAGAAGAGCGACATGAGAGTCTTGCGCATTATTCTCTCCTGCCACGCCATGTAGGACATCACAAGCACCGCGCAACCTATAAAGGCCGCCAGTCCCGGCACGAAGGGCGGCCACCAGTCATGCCACAACGCCCACACCTGAACCCCCGCCAGCACCGCGGTCGCCACCAGCAGCCACGCGGTGAACCGCCACGGCTCGCGCGCGACGAAACCGAGCTGTATCCCGAGCAACGCCAGCAAGAGTATCCAGACCGTCTCGAGCCATTCCGGCCAGTAGCGCGCGGGGACTGATGCTCCCGCCGCCAATCGCAGCAACTGGTCCACCACCTGCGCGTGCAAGGTCACACCATACTGTCCAATCCGCAGCGGCGTGTTGACGAAATCATTCACGCTCGAACCCATGATCCCGATAAGGACGATCCTGCCAGTCAGTTCGTTGGTCCAGGTCTTGCCGGACAAAATGTCAGCCAGTGACAACGGGCGCACGTCGCGTTCGCCCCGGTAGTCCAGTTGGATCTGGAAGCCGACCACGTTTTCGTCCTGCACATAGGGACCGTCACTCGGTTTGAACGGGCGCAGGGTGGCTTTGCCCAATTGGAACTGGTCCGGCGCGCGCGGGTCCCAGGTCATCGGCACCCCGATTTGCCCGAGGTGATGCCCGACTAACTGCATGGCCAGGGAGTAAGTCGGCTGTTCCCCGGGTTCAGGCTGGGGAAACAGCAGCGCACGCCGCACCACGCCGCCATCCTGATCCGCCGGAAACGCATTAAACCCAATCCGGCCGGGCAGATCGGCCACGGCCGGAGGCGGTGCGATGGGTGCGTCGTCCGGGCCACCGAAGATACAGACGAGGTTGGTATGGGCGAGCAGACTATTGCTGAAAACTTGGGAGAACCTGCCATCTCGCGGCTCCGGTAAGTCGCGGTAGAGATCGAGACCGATGGCGCTGGGTTGTTGGGCGGCGATGAGATCAAGCACCCGGGCGAGAGTCTGATCATCCAAAGCCCAGCCATATTGGCGGATGTCATTTTCGGTGATGCCGATCACCACGATCCCCGGCGACGCCGCATCAAGCGGCGCGCGCCACGCGATGATCTGGTCATGGAGAAAACACTCGGCACTCTGGAAAGCCCCAGCCCGCCACAACGCCAGGACTGCTGCCAACACGAACGGACACAGCAGGAACGCCACGAGTTTCGTCCGCCGCCCGAGTTGACGCAGCCACTTCACGCCGCTCACAACCAGTTACCGATGATCAGGAAGGCGGACCAATAGTAGGGATGCCGGTAGTTCAGCGTGTGCATGAGTTGCTGTTGGGCGGACTGCAAGGCCCGGGCTTTGGAGAGTTCCGGATGCTTCCGAATCTCCGCATAGAAAAGAGTGACCAGTGCGGCCGACGCCTTGTCATCCACGCTCCAGAGCGTGGCCAGGGCACTGCGGGCGCCCGCCTTGATCGCCACGCCGGCCAGGCCGAGGGCGGCGCGATCGTCGCCCGCCGCCGTCTGACACGCGCTCAAGGTCAGCAGCTCCACCGGCTGGCCGCGGAACTGACTCGGCCGGACCAGACTCTCGAGACCATCCAGACTCAACTGACCATCATAGGTGAGCAGGAAACTCTTCGAGGCATTCCGGTCAAACTCGCCATGCGTGGCCAGATGCACGATGGAGAACTGCTCGCGGCCGAATTCGTTGCGGATGCCTGCCACGGTGAACTGCTGGTCGGTCAGCGACACGCCGCCAAAGGTATTCCTTACTTCCTGCAATTCCGCCGCCACGCTGGGTAGGGCCGTGTAGCCCAGCCGTGCTTGTGACAGACCGCCGAGCAGCAGGTTCGGTCTGACCCAGCCCGGAGCCTGCGGGTCCATCAGGGTCAGACCCGGCGTCACGGCCAGCGCATATCTTTCCGCGAGGAACTTATCGCCATCGTAGAGCGCGCCCATCGGCAACATGCGCAAGGCCCCGTCCGGCACGAACACCAGGGTCTCGACACCGGCCGCGTCGAGCTTGGGACCCAAGTCCGTAAGCAGGAGCGTATGCAATTGCCGCGATACCGCCACCCACTCATAGGTCGTCCGCGTTCGCAGCTTGTACTGCAAATCTTTCGCCAACCGGTCCAACTCGACCGCGCCGACGGGCACCTGCACCCGCTCCATGACACCTCCTGGCAGAGAGACGAGCAACTCCAGCCGGTCGGAGAGTGAGATAGGATAGATCACCGCCGTCTTGGGTGAGATGGCGTCCACGTCCCGGATTTTCTTTCTCACGACTGTCTGGCAGGGGTCTTGAAAGTAGTCATCCAGCTCGGCGGACTTGAGTAACTCGACGGTGTTCCGCGCCTCGAGCAGCCGCGCCTGCCGCGCCGCACTGCTGTCCAGTTTGGCCGAAGATTGTAACAGGAGATCGGCCAGTTCGTAGAACAACGGGCCGACCGACTGGCGAAAGCCGGAGGCACCGTGCCGCTGACTGGCTGCCAGGGCGATGTCATGGCGCAGGGTGGCGGAGTCCAAGGTTCGCACGGCGCGACGATAGGCTGCGAGCGCACCGTCTCTATCGCCGGTCTGTTTGGCGACCCGGCCCAACTGCCATTCCCAGCGGTAGAGTAAGTCCGGCGCGCCGGCGCGCTGCGCGAGGAAGGCGGCGGTTTCGGACTGGTTCATGGCCGCGGCCATCCGCCCCGCCAGTTCGTGCAAATGCCCGTGCTCACCCGCCGCCAGCGAGGCTGTGCGGAAGTCACCGCTCTTCTCCGTTGCGGCCTGCGCGCGCGCCAGTAACGCCTCCGCCTTCCCGGTGGACGGGGTGTCAGCGGACTTATCACCCGCCCGAGTTAGCTCTGCGGAAAGCAGCGCGGCCTTGATCCATAATTTCGGGGCAGTGGCACCGTCGCCTACTCGATCAGTGTGTTGGAGGCCGGCGGAGAGCAACTGGGTGGTCTGACTCCAATCGCGTTCCCGCAGGGAACTCATGGCAGCGTTCAGCAAGGCCTGCGCCGCCGCCTCGGGTTGTGCGTTGGACAGTTCGGCACTGCGGCGAAAATCCGTGATCGCAGCACCATGCTGGCCGGCCTGGGCGCGCAGGTTGCCGCGATTGTTCAGTATCACCGCCTCGGCCCGCGGGTCTCCGTGAGCCAGTTCCAGTGCGTGATCCAGCGCTTCGGCGGCCTTCGGCGGATCCCACAGTTGCAGGACGGCCCCGCGCGCGCATTCGGCGGTGAGCAACGCGGCGCGGTCGCCGGAGGCGGTTGCCGCCTCGAGGGCGTCACGGCTGGCGGCATTCGCCAACCGCCGGTTTCCCAGCGTGTGATAGGCCGCGCAGAGACGCACCAGCGCGCTGACCCGTCCGCGATGATCGCGCTCCATAACCATCCGGATATTAGTCCCACAGCATCAACTGGTTACGAGAGGCGGTAGCCTCATCTTGAGAGCCGATATTGGCAAACAGCTCAGCCATAGGCACTTGCTCAAACGCGTTGACGCTCACAATCTGTAGCATTTGGGACAGG
>CAMAUZ010000147.1 GCA_945861535.1 Akkermansia muciniphila
AGCCGGATGGTTTCGGAGAGGGCGACGACGATCTTTTGGTAGTGGGCGAGGTCGTCCTTGGTGAGGGTACGGCCTTTGCGGTCTTTGAGCCATTTTTCGCAGACCTGGTAGCCGCCGATGTGGAAGTTCCACACGTCCTCGCGCACGCCCTGGAAGCCGGTGGTCTGCGCCTTGTCCACCCACACGGTGCTGCGCGACCACGAGATTTTCTCGACCTCGGAATGGCGGCCGCCGATGAACTCGGTGATGGGCTGCGCGAGCTTGGGCGATTCCAGCAGGTGCAGGGCGGTGAGTTCGCCGCCGAGCCGGGCCAGCGCGCGGAACAGCTCAAGGTTCCCGGTCAACGGCAGGCGCGGGAAATCTTTCTGCAACTGGCCATTGTAACGGGACTGATATCCGCGCGAGTAGAGAATTGCGTAGACGTAAAAGATAATGAGCGTCTCGATGTCCCCGGGAACGGGCATCCCACGGCTGCCATACAACAGCTTTTTCCAAGGCAGAACTAGCTTGTTATTAAGATTTGAGCTCCTGCTTCCTTCTTGGTCGAGCAACGATTCTTCTGAGGCAACTCTCGTTAACGGAAACACAAAACACATGTCGAGCAGCGAGACGGCGTCTTTGCTCACGATTCTAGACGATATCAACGCGTGGTTGTCCCATTTGCTTCTGGTTCCTCGCATGGTGCAAAGCGCCAGCCCCCCCGGTTTGAAAAGGTGCGTCATGGTTTCGACGCGTAGGTTCGAGATGATACCTCGATGAAATACCGTCCAACGGAAATCGAACGGGCGGTAGAGGCAACCCGTCACGAATGATGGCCAATTGTCTCTCACCAATTCCTTGCGAGCGGTCTGGAAGCTCCACTGGTTGGTCGTGCAAAGGGAAAATGCCTTTCGCAATTCAGACTCCGAGTTTGCTGCAAGCAGAGCTTCGGCGTTTGAGACAATCTCTTTTTTGGTAAATGCAATTGCGAAGTCATCCTGCTGCGATTTGAAGCCTGTTCCGTAATTTTTAGTTTTGTCCGTCGCGAACTCACCGCTCCCGAAAAGAGACGGCAGAGCAATGAACTGACCATACTCAGCCGCGATCTCCTCGTCTTCGACGCTGAATTGGTAGAGCGGGGGTGATGACTTTAGGAGTTTGAAGCTCGAACTAGATAGGCTGCTGGTCGTGAGCCGGTGATATTTCGTCGCTCTGCTACCCCACAGATCATCACGGGACACCGTGCCGTCCCCATCCGTCGGTCTGGGCGCTTGGATGAAGACGCTAATTCCTACCCCCTGAACAATATCGAAAACGTTCTCGTCGCGTTGTCCATCAGGAGCGACTTCTTTCAACCTGCTGTTGCCGTGGAGGTCGAGAATCTTCACCTCAGTAAACTGATGCAACAATGCCTGTCGCATATCCCGAAAGACCTGCCCCCGAAAGTAATTGTTGTTAGTGATAAAGGCCATGATACCGGTCCCGGCCTTTTCTATTTCGTGATTACCCCTCGCAATAAAGCGGATGTAATCGTCTGACAGCACTTGGATCTGAGTTTCCTCACGGCGAACATTCGTTTTGAATCGTTCGATTAGCTCATCGCTCCATGGGATGCGGTTGGACGAGACACTACTATACGGAGGGTTGCCGATGACGACAGTGAAGCGCTTGTGGCGTTTGATTTCGTTCACGGCGGCGGCTTCGTGGGCGAGGGCGTCGAAGCCGATGAGCGGGAGCTGTTTCACCCACGGTTCGAGGGCATTGGTGAGGTAGATGCGGGCGCGTTCCTCGGTGCCAAAGCGGTAGCCGGTCTCGGCGAGCTTGAGGCCGATTTTCATGTGGGCGATGGCGTAGGGAGCCATCATCAGCTCGAAGGCGTGGAGGCGCGGGAGGAGGTGCTGCGGCACGTAGTCGTTCCACGCGGCGCGCTGCTGGGCGTCGGTGAGGCGCTGCTGCTTCCACCTGGCCGCGAGGGTGCGGTGGATGACGTCGATGACTTCGACGAGGAAGGTGGCGGTGCCGGTGGCGGGGTCGAGGATTTGGACGAAGGGTTCGTCCGGGGAGATGGTGCGCTTTTCGCCCGGCTCGTCGGTGAGCGGCGGGAGTCTCAGTGTAGCTCGACTTTCCAAAGTCGAGTCGGTGGCGGAGGACTCGACATTGGAATGTCGAGCTAGGTCGCGGGCGATCATTTCGCCCCACGTCACCGTCGAGGCGAGACCGTCGGCGAGGCCGAACTCGGTTTGCAGGAGTTCGTGGACGCTGCGGACGATGTAGGAGACGACGGGCTGCGGGGTGTAGAAGACGCCGCGCTGGATTTTGAGCTGCTTGTTGTAGGCGCTGAGGAAGTGCTCGTAGAAGTGGATGACGGGGTCTTCGCCGCGGGTCTGGTTGCCGAAGTCGCGCAGGATGGCCGGGAGGTCGGTCTCGTCGCCGCGCAGGAGTTCGACCACGTCCTGGATGCCGAGTTCGTCGAAGTCGATGCCGCCTTTGCGCCCGCCGGCACTGAGGAAGGTCTGAAGCATCTCTTTCAGGAACGGATTCGTGACCGGCACCATGTCGGCGACGTTGTCCGCAATGAGCGCGGTGCCGTGGCGGCCCGCGCTCATCTCGGTGCGTGAGATGGCGGCGGTGAGCAGTCCGTAGGTGATGGTCTGCGCGTAGGTGTCGGCGAAGGATTCCGGCGTGAGGTCGTGGATGAGCGCGACCTGGAAGGCTTTGTAGAGTTTGGTAAGCGCACCGCGTTCGGATTCGGAACGCATCAACAGCCGCGCGCGGTCACGAATGCCGCGGGCCAGCTCGGCCAGCACTTCCGCCAGCGCGTCGGCGGTGCGGATGACGTGGCCAAGGCGGTGGCGGAAGGCGCGGGACCATTGGTCGCGCCAGGCGGCGTGGTCGCGGGGGTTGTCCGGCCAGCGGAGGCGTTCTTTCAGCGTGGCGGCGACGTGTTCGAGCTTTAGCGGGGTATCGCCACCATCCCAGCCGAGGACGCGCAAGGTCGGGAGGTCGCCGTGGTCTTGATGGAAATGGGCGAAGGCAAGCTCGCGTTCGGCGGTGGTTTCATCACCGAAGGCCGAGATGAACAGGAGGTCGGCCGAGTCCCACGCGGCGGCGCTGGCCTTATTGGCGGAGGTCCGTTTCTTGACGACGAGGTGACTGAGGATGCGGCGGAGGACGACGACGGGGAGTTTCCGCTTCTCAAACTCGACGAAGAAGACGCCCCACGGCTGGCCGTGCTGGAGCGGGCGGAGCTGATGGATGGCCTTCACCTTCACCGCGTCCTCGTCCTTGAGGCCCAGGTCAGCGGGCTGCTACTCGAACGTGAGGTCGTCGAAGCCGTATTCCCGGAGCGGCCAGTCGAGTTCGGCTTCGAGGTAGCTGACGAGCTGCGGGAAGGTTTTGAGGGAGCGGAGATGGTCAGCGGAGGTGGGCATGAAAAGGATTGGGTTGCACGCGTAAGGAATGCGGAGTTCTATGTCTTCGGCCTGCCACTGCTGACAGCCGCCTCCAAGGCGTCGCGGGGTATCCCGCTCAGGTGGCCGGTGGGCCGACAGAATAAGTAATTTAAAGGTCCCACCCCGGTGACAAGAACCCAGGGGGTTCTCTCGCGAGAGTAGCCGGGGTGGTCATTTTTTCTGGTCGTCATTTTTCAATCGGGGAAGCCAGTTCCGGTTTCGAGCACATCCCACTCGCGGCGCACCGCCGCCTTGATCCGCTGGAACGAACGCGCATCCTGAAGGTTCCATTTCCGGTAGATCGCCCAAGTGCAATAATCCGCGATCTGCAAATCGAGGTTCGATTTCGAGGCGTGATGCAGCACGCGATACCGCACGGCGGCCGGGAGCATGGCCGTCAGCGTCAGCTTCACGCCCTTTTCCACCGCCGCCCGCTTGCGCTGAACCGGCAGGCTGTCCGTGAACACAATCACCTCGGCGAACTCCGCCAGCGGATACTGCTGGAGAATCTCCCGCAACAGGGTGCCCAGCACTTTGGGATAAAACTGTTCATCGGAGTGGAGTGCCCGGGGGACTTTTTGCTTTTCCACGATGATGGAATCCACGGCGACATCCGCGAGGTTTCGCTCGATGATGTCAAACACCGCGTTGCGGGTCGCTTGGTTGTCCTCCGCCGCGTGGAAGTATTCCAGCCCCATGCCGCGCTCCACGAGGTCATACTTCAACTCGGTCAGCTCTTTGTAGGCCTGAAACGGGCGTTCCTTGGTGATGCCACCGAGCACGAAATACTTGGTGCCGTTCCGGGAGAAATCCAGATTCCCAGCTTCGTCGAGAAAGAGATAAAGGATACGCCCGCCGCAAGGAAGGGAGGCGCGAGGCGGCACGAGGGGTTCCGGTGGTTCGGGCATGGAATCTCAGTTCAGTTCCATCCAGCATTTCAAGATGGGCGTGACGCCGACGGGGGCTTGGAGCGGGCGGAGCTGATGGATGGCCTTCACCTTCACCGAGTCCTCGTCCTTGAGGCCCAGGTCAGCGGGCTGATACTCGAACGTAAGGTCGTCGTAGCCGTATTCCCGGAGCGGCCAGTCCAGCTCGGCTTCGCGGTAGCTGACGAGTTGCGGGAAGGTCCGGATGGAGCGGAGGTCCGGCATCAGGAAAAGAGCTGGTCGAATTCACCGTGCGTGCCGATCCAAAACCAGATGACGGTGTCGCCGTGCCGCTCGGCGACGGCGCGGAGGTCGCGGGTGATACGGACGGACCAGGCGTTTTCGAGGCCTCCGAGTTTCTTGAAACGGAGGGAGGGATGGCTGGGATTCTCGCGAAACAATGCGTAGGCCCGGCGTGCCGCAGCCTGGCTGGCGGGGTCGAGCTCGGCGTAGCAGCGCCAGAAACTCGGGCGGGTGCGGGAGATCACAGGCGGGTGAGATCCATCGGCTCGTCGCCCTCGGTGGCGGACGTTTGCATGAAAGCCACGAGCTTCGGGCGGGGCCGGGTGTCGGCGATGAGGCGTTCCCAAGCAGCGTCGCCATCCTCCTCGCCCTGCTCGGCGGCGGCGCGCTGCTTTTCAAAAAGGACGAAATCCAAGACAGCGCTTTGCTTTTCCGGCGGGAGCGAGGCGGCTTCCTCGGCGATGCGGCGGGCGATGTCGGCGACGGGTGGCATGGCGCGGAAGGTAGCCGTGCGGCATGGGTTGTCGAAAGCAAAAATTGGGGCGGGTCAGGCGAGCTCCATCCAGCATTTCAAAATCGGTGTGACGCCGACCTGCGCCTGCAACGGGCGGAGGATGTCGCCGGTGAGCTGCTTCTCGGCCTTCCGGCGAATCTCGGACAGGAGGGTGCGGTCGAGGGCGCAGGAGCGCGGGGTTTCCGGGGTGGACCGGATGAGGCGGGCGATGGCGGCCGGCTCGGTAAGCATTTGTTTTCCGGTCAGATCGTAGCAGACCCAGACGGTGAAGCCGGCCGAGTCACTCCAGCGAGGCTGGCCGGATTCGGTGTCAATCAGCGCGGGGTCAGGACGCGGGATGCGGAAGCAGAAGAACACCGCGCGCGTGCCGGCCTGCGGGGAGGCTTTGCCGGAGAAGGCCTTGAGCGGGAGGCCGGGCAAGGTCGCGGCGAGGGCGGGGTGATCGCGAAGGAGTTGGTTGTATTCCAGCCGGAGCTGTTCGGTTTCGGAGAGCGTGCCATCGCAGACTTCGTTGAGTTCCTTCACCGGATCGAACTCGTCGTCGGGCGTGAGCAGCTTGCGGCCCTCGATACCGAGCGTGCGGGAGATGACGAGTGTCTTGTGCGTCACGCGCTGGAAAAGCCGCAGGAGGTCGTCGAGTTCGTCGGGCGGCAGGAAGTTCCAGAAGGCAATGTTGCCCCGGAGCTTTTTCTGGTCTGGATGGTCAGCCACGATGCGGGCCTCGATGGTTTCGCTCATGCGCCGATCGACGCGGCCAATGCGCTGCATGAGGCGAACGGGATTCCAGTGGAGGTCGTAGTTGATGAGCCGGGTGGCGTCCTGAAGGTTCAAACCTTCGGAGAGCACGTCAGTGGCGATGAGGAGGCGGATCTCCGTTTTTCCCTCGGCGGCGAGTTCGCCGGAATTGGATTCGTTGTAGTAGGGGGAGAAGCGGCGGATGACGTCGCTGCGTTGCTTCTGCGTGCTGCCTCCATCAATTCGGCAAATGCCGTCGAGGCCGGCCTTGCCGAGTTCCTGCTCCAGGTAGCGCGCGGTGTCGGCGAACTCGGTGAAGAGGATGACCTTCTGCTTCTTCAGGACGGCGTCGGTGCGGAGCAGTTTGATGAGGGCTTTGAGCTTGTCGTCGCGCTCCGGCTTCACCTTGGCGACTTCGGCGAGGAATTCCGCAAGCTGGTCAAGGTCGTCAAAGCTGTCGTCGAGGATTTCATCCACCCGGAACTCGTCGGGGTTGAGCTTCTCGACGGCGTTCAGGATGTCCTCGGAGAGGAATTCCTCGGCTTGGTCTTCCTCGGCCTCCTCGGGCCAAAGCTCCTGCTGGTGCGCGTGAATGTAGCCGATGATTTCGGCGTGTTTCAGTTTCCAGCGTTCCAAGCGGCGCTGATTGTGGTCCGACTCGCAATGCACCGTGACCCAGGCGAAGAGCTTTTGCAGGAGCCGCCAGCAAGACCCCTCGAAGGCACGGGCGGAGCTTTCAAAGCGCTTTAGGAACAGCGTGCGAATGAGGGTGACAACCTGCTTCTGGCGGCCTTCGTCGAAGGACTTGAAGTTGGGATGCTCCTTGTCGCCCTTCCAATAGGCGAGCGGGTAGTAGATGCCGAGGACAAAGAGCGGCTTCTCCTTGTGGAAGGCCTTGCGGACGCTGTCCAGCAGCGCGCCGTAGGTGGCTTTGAGGCTGTAGTCAACCCGGGCCGGAGGCTGGCGTTCGGGGAACAGCGCGGTGGTGACGCCCTGCTGCTGCTGGCTTTGCTTCACGTACGCACGGCTGCGCTGGACCACGAGGGCGTCGAAGACGGGGTCGGTGCGGAGCGCGTGCTCCGTCTCCACGAGTTCAGACTCAAGCGTGAGGTCGAGTTGCTGGGATTTCGGCAGCCGCCCGAGAATGCGCTTCTCCAACTGGACGAAATGCGCGCGGAGGTTGTGGATGCCGAGATTCCGGGCGTCCTTGGCGAAATAGGCGTCATCGCCGCCGGTGAACAACTCGACCATGTGCCGGAAGTCGTGGATGGAGTTGTTGACCGGCGTGGCCGTGAGCAGGAACAGCCGCTTCGGGCGGTCACCGGCATGGAAATACTCCTGCAACTTGCGATAGCGGGATGGTTCCTTGATGCCCTCGCCCTTGATACCGGGATTTCTGAAATGGTGGGCCTCGTCAATGATGACCACGTCGGCGTGCTGAAGAGTCAGTTCCATTTCGCGCGGCCACTTGCCCTGCCGTTGCAGATCGGTGTGGTTGTAAATGACGAGGTTGACGAAGCCGCTGCGAAACTCCGGGAGATGGCGTTCGAGCACCCGTTCCCAAACGTCCTCACGGGCGGCCTTGGGCGCGAACAACACAACCTGCTTGGCATCCTTGTAAACGAGCCGCTCGATGAGCATGAGGCCGACGAAGGTCTTGCCGAGGCCGACGCCGTCGCAAAGGAACGCGCCGCCATTCAGGCCGGCAATTTTCAGGAGGTTTTTGTAAGCGTCCTGCTGGTATTTGCTGAGGAGGGGAAAGATCTTGGATTGTTCCTTGTCCCAAACGTCCGGCTCCAGCTCGCGGCCCCGGTAATACTCGTCGAGCGCCTTGAACCAGATTTCGAAAGGCTTCCGGGTCTGGATGTGCCGCTCCAGGGTGCGGAGGATTTCCGGCGTGACGTCCTCCGCATCCCGCCAGTGACGCTCATACCACTCCTGAAGCAGCCGCACGTCGCCGCCGCGAATCTGTACGTTGAGTTCGACGTTGTCGCATAGGCCGGGGAACGTGAAGTTTGAGGAACCGACCAAACCGAAGGAGCCGACGACGGCGGCACGCCCGTGGGTGAGGTAGCACTTGGCGTGGAACTTGTCGCGCCGATAGACCCGGCACTCGATCTTGCCCGCCCGGATGCCTTCCACGATGGCGGGCACGCTTGCCAGAAAATCGTTCTGGGTCTTCTCGGTTTCCAAGCTGCCATCGAGACGGGCGGTGACTTTACGGAGGCCATCGGCGAAGGCTCGTTTGGTTTTCAGGGACACCTCATCGCCCATCAAGATGCGGATTTTGTCCACTTTCTGCCATTGCTCCTTCAGGGACAGCAGCGCGCCAATCTCGAAATACCCCGTGGCAATGTCGATGGCTTTGGACAGGTCGCACCAGTCCGCAAGGTAGGAACGAACTTTCCAGTCAGCATCGCTGTTATCGACGATGAACAGTTCCGAGGCGGATTTGGGAGATTCGCTCATTAATCTTAGTCAGTTGCGAGCGCTGGCCGCGGCGAAGCTGGCCCGGTGCTTCATACGAAGGCGGCGAATCCCGAGTGCTGAATTTCCAACGGCAAATGGGTTTGATCTCCGGACTTCCTCATTCGCAGTTCCTACTGCCCTGTTGTTGGATTCGGGAGAATTCAGCTTCGCCATTTCCAAGAGGGTAGCGAATCGCAGTGGGATGCAAAGCCTCGAATCGTTTCCGGCGGAGAGAAAACCGGCAGGGACGAAAGAGGTGGGACGGCACACGGTTTCTTTCGTTCCTGACGGGTCTTGGTTGGCTGCCGACGCGGCCCAAGCGCTGATGTGTTGGGCTATGGTCTTTCGCCCGCTGGGCTGAGATTGGGAACCCGATTGCCGGCAAAAGACTGAGTCGCGCCCACTGCGGTTCCGGGAATTGGTTTGCACCGGTTGGGAGGGGCGAATTCACTCGCCGCAGACTTTGCATCTCTTCGCCATCACAGTTCTCATGGCGTGCCGGGATGACGGGTCACTTGGAAACTAAATTATGCGTCTATTTATTTTGCTGGTTGCGGTGGTGGTCTGGAACGGGCTAGCGGGTCTGCCCGGATTGCACGCGGCGGAGCCGGTGGCGAATCCGACGAAACCGGTGCTGCGCATCACGCCGGGGCAGGTCATCGTGCCGACGGACGCGATGCGGCGGCCGTGGGGGGAGTTGATCAGCATTGATCTGACGACGCGCACGGGGAAGTTCCGGCGCGACGGGACGAATGAAGTCATGAGCTTCACCGTGCTGCCGTATGCGGAGTTGCTGCATCACGGGACCTTTGGCGATTTGCAGGATTTTCGCGTGGGCGAACGCGCGATTTTTCGCCTGCACGAAAACGCCGCCGGGGAGTGGGTTTGGCTGACGTATATCCAGAGCGAGCTGAACTTCCTCAACGGCCATCGCGAGTATTATTACGTGGACAAGATCGACGCCGAGAAGGGGCGGATCGAATTCACGCAGGCGAATTTCGACAAGAGCTTTGTGCGCGAGAAGGGGCTGTTCCTCGAGACCGACAAAGACACGCGCTACTGGAAGGCGGGACGCCCGGCGAAGTTCAGCGACATCGTGGTGGGCGACAAGCTGCGCACCAAAACGCACGGCATCGGCTCGGGCAAGCTGCGCGTGTGCTGGGAGATTTTTCTCGATGACGAGAGTCTGCTGAAATTCCAGACCGAGCAAGAGGCCGTGCATGCGGCGCGCATGAAAGCCGAGGGCCTGCCGGGCTACGTGGACAAGCTCGCGGACCGGCAGCTCGCGCTGACGCTGTTTCAGGAAGGCGGCGAGTTCGCGCGCCAGTTGAAGGCCGGCCAAAAAGTTCGCGTGGCCCCGGCGGGCGTGGACCGCAAGCCGACGACGGCTCCCGTTGCGGCAACCGTGGCGGAGGCGAAGATGGCGGGCAGTCTCGGCAAGGTGGTGCTCACGCTGGATGCGGACGGGAAAGGTTGGGAGGCGGGCGGGGGCGCGAGACTCTGGGGCGCACCGTAGGACCGGAGCAACGAAGGCAACCGTCATCTGACTGTCGCGAAACCACGAACAGGTGAGAAACCACTAACCGGCACTAACTGCCACTAATGGGAAACCGATCCAATCCACAGCCGGGGAGTCATCTCTGTCTGGCCTTCTTCTTATTAGTGCCAGTTAGTGCCGGTTAGTGGTTTCCAGTGCCCCTACTCCTATCCGAGGTGGTTCCGCGCAATGGCCGCGGCGGCGTCCTTCACCGACTGCACCAGTTCCTTTGGGGCCACGGCCACCGCGTCGCCGCCCCAACTCAGAATCCAGCGCTCGACTTCGACGAGGCTCGAGAGTCGCAGCCGCAGTTCTACCCCGCCGTCGCGCAGTTCGCGCAATTCTTGCGAGGCGTGCCAGCGTTTCTCGCGGATGTAGTCGGCCACCTTGCCGTTGAAACGCACCGTCACGTCGTGCCGCCCCTCGCCCGAGCGTACGCCGAAGCTCCCGCGCAACTGTTGTTCAAGCGAAAACCCCTCGGGCCGCGTGAATTTCTTCCCGGTCAGTTCCACCGCCCGGATGCGCGCCGGCACGAAGGTCCGCATCTCTTTGCGCAGATGATCGAACGCAAACAGAAACCATTCGCCATTGATGTTGCCCAGATGATACGGGTCCACCACGCGGCTCTCCGTCTGGCTCTGGCCGGGTTTGCGATACTCGAGGCGCAGTTGCTGATGCCGGCCCGCCGCGCGCGCGAGCGTGTCGAAGACTTCGAGATTCAGCACCGGCTCGACGCTCGTGCGGAACGAGATCGTCTGATCCCATTCCGAGAGGCTCAGGGAAATGGTCTCCGGCAGCGACGACGCCATCTTCTGAAACGCGCTCGCCAACGGCTTTTCGAAGGGCGTCCCGCGATATTGCTGCAGCGCTTTTTCCGCCACCAACAGGGCAAACAATTCGCCCTCGGTGATCTGCAAGGACGGAAATGAACTGACCTCCTCCGTGTAGTGGTAGCCCCAGCGATGCTCGTCGTATGCCAACGGCAATCCGAGGCGGCCCCGCATGAATTCAATGTCGCGGCGGATGGACTTGAGGCTGACCTCCAGCTTTTTCGCCAGCGCCTTGGCGTTCGGATAATCGCCGACCTGGATGAGCTGATGAATCTGCAGCATCCGATCCAGCGGTGGACGGGACCGGGGGAGCACCGTTCCCGCCGCTGGTTTCCGCCCCTTCTGCGCCGTCCGCGTCCTCGGACCTGGCCGCGTCTTCGTTGCCCGCTGAACCTCCCGCCCCTTCGGCTGCTTCATGTTAAACCTCCGCCGAAGGCCCGTGCCCGCGCCCTCAACTCACGAGCTTGGCGAGCAGTTCGTCGTTGGTCTTGTGCTTCTTCAGCGCGCCCAACAGCGTCTCCATCGCCTCGACCGGATTCAGGTCCACCATCATGCGGCGGAGCTTGCGGATGGGTTCGATGTTTTTCGGCGTGAACAGCTTCTCCTCTTTGCGCGTGCCGCTCTTGGGAATGTCGATGGCCGGATACAAACGGCGGTCGGC
>CAMAUZ010000148.1 GCA_945861535.1 Akkermansia muciniphila
CAGTGGGCGGAGGTGACCTTTGTGCCGGGCGAGGCGGGCGAGAAAAAGGCCAGCCAGCCGTTGCGCTATGTGGGCTTGCGCCTGCTCAAGGCGCAGGGCGTGCTCTTCGCCGATGGGAGTGACCGGCACCATCACGCGGTGGTGACGAATTTGAAATGGGCCGGGGACCGGCTGCTGAACTGGGCGCGGGAAAAGACCGGCACGATTGAACATGTGCATGACGAGGTGAAGAACGGGCTGGGTGGCGGACATCTGCCCAGCCAGCACTTCGCGGTCAATGCGGCGTGGTTCAAGCTGGCGCTGCTGGCCTACAATCTGGCCAGCGCGATCAAGGGCCTGTGCTTCAGCGCGGAGGAACGGACGGTGCGGTTCAAGAAATACCGGCTGCTGCTGGTGCAATTGCTCGGGCGCATGAGCCGCAACCAGTGCAAACTGCGGCTGCGGTTTTGTGCGAGCGCGGCGGCCATCGCGCGGGTGCAGCGGGTGTGGGAGGTGTTCGCGCTGCCGACGCAGGCGACGGCGTTCAGTTAGCGGGCCGGCACGAAGTTATTCTTTCTCGAAAAACCCGAACGTCGTGACCGACGGCGTTCGGGTTTTGTCGTTGGCCGGCGGTCACGCTGGCGCAACGGCCGTGGGGACAGGTTTTCCCGCCCAAAACCGGCGCGCCGGGCGCGCCGGGACTGAAATTCGGTCGCGGTCGGGGGGCGGCCGGGGATTTTTCGAACGCGGTGGCGCGCGGCGGCCGGCGGGCCGCGCTTACGCGGCGATTTGAGTTGAAAGCGGCGGGTTGCGTTTTGCGGGAAACGTTTTTAGCATCGCCACAAGTTCATGAGACGATGGGGAATAACAACCACGGTGGCGCTGCTTTGGGTGGCGCTGGCCGCGCATCCGCTCTCCGCCCAGTCGGCGGGGGCGGTGGCGCGGATTGGAAATGTCGGACGGCCTGCGTCAGTGCTGACGCCGGAGTTTATTGAACTGAAGATCAAGGCAGAGGAGGGGGACCTGGCCGCGCAGAGCGCCGTGGGTTGGATGTATTACTGCGGGAAGGGCGCGCCGAAGAATCCGAGTGAGGCGATCAAATGGACGGGCAAGGCCGCCGAGCGCGGTCATGCGGGCGCGCAGTTCAATCTCGGGGCGATGTATGAGGCGGGGCTGGTTTTGAAGCAGGATTTTGACGAGGCGCGGAAATGGTATCGCGAGGCCGCCAGTCGCGGGGATGCGGATGCGATGCACAATCTCGGCGCGTTTTACGAAAACGGCACCGGCGTGGCCCCCGATCTGGGCGAGGCGGCGGCGTGGTATCGCAAGGCGGCGGACCTGGGTGATCCAGAGTCGCAGTGCAAACTGGGCACGTTGCTGCTGGTCGGACGGGGTCTGCCGCAGGATGCGGGCGAAGGGATCAAGTGGCTGCTCAAGGCGGCGGAGCAGGGGCATCCCGACGCGCAGACGCGCATGGCCACGGCGTACGCGCAAGGGCAGGGGGTTCCGCAGGATTTCACCGTGGCGCACAAATGGTGGTCGGAAGCCGCCAAGCTCGGCAACGCCGAGGCGCAGACGAACATGGGCTGGCTGCACACGAAGGGACAGGTCGTGAAGCAAGATTTTGCCGAGGCCTTGAAATGGATCCGCACCGCCGCCGACCAGGGCTACGCGCCGGCGCAGTTTAATCTGGGAATCATGTACAGCCGGGGTGACGGCGTGGTGGCGGATAACGTGGAGGCCTTCAAATGGTTCACGCTCGCCGCACGGCAGGGCGAACAGAAGGCGATGGATGCCCGTGATGTGCTGGCCCGCGAGATGCCGCGGGAACAAATCATCGAGGGCCGTTTGCGCGCCGCCGCCGCCGTGCCGCTGCGCCCGCTTTTTGGGTTGGAGAATCGCTGAGGCGCAGGAGGGTGGGCGGACTGCCCGCCCACGCCTCGTAGCAGTCCAGGTAACGAGACTTTGACTTTTTCCGCGCGAGAGGCGGACTGAGTTTCGTGGGATGAGTTGGGGAGGCATGTGGGATTGGAACTTGGTTTCAGGACGTGGCGTGGGGGAGAGGGGCGCTCGGGGACGGAGGTTAGAGTCCCGGTGCCTCGACTCCTGCAATGGGCGGAAACGCGGCCGGACGGACGTGGCGCAACTCGCGTTCAACAAGCAGTTTACGGATGCCGGCGCGATCCGTTTGCGACCGGTTTGACGGGATAATCAGTTGACGCTGCTTCGGTATGCCCGGTAAGTTACCCCCGGTCGCAGGCCCTCCTTCCGAAGGCGCTGCGACCAAATTTTTATGGCCGAAGGTTACTGTTTCAAATGCAAAGCTAAGCGGGAGATTGCCGAGCCTGCTGAAGAGTTGATGAAGAACGGGCGCAAGGCCATCAAGGGCAAGTGCCCGACTTGTGGCGCGGTGATGTTCAAGATTCTTGGCGGCAAAGTCGCCGGCCCGCCTGCGGCCCCGGCTTCGACTCCGGTGGCGCCCGTCCAAGCTCCTGCGGCTTCGGTTCCTGCTCCCGCCCCGACTTCCACTTCCGCTCCGCCGCCCCTCCCGCCGACGGCCTGATTTTCTCCCATGTCGCAGCAACTTGCCTACGTCATCATCACGCCCTATTCCCTGCATAAATCGCGCACCGGCGGCATCCTGGCGCGGTTGATCAGCCGCACCGGGCTGGAGTTGGTGGCGGCCCGGATGTTCGCGCCCGGCAAGGAGTTGGTGGCGCGGTACTCGGAGGCGATCATCTCGCCCAACGACCCGCAAGACCGGCGGATTCAGGAACTCATCCGCGATTACATTCTGCGGCACTTCGGACCCGACGCGACGACGGGCCGGTCGCGGCGCGTGATGATGCTGTTGTTCCGCGGCGAGGATGCGGTGCGCAAGGTCCGCTCGGTGGTCGGCAACATCAGTGCCGAGCGCTCCGGCGGTGAGACCATTCGCGACACGTACGGGGATCTGATTTTCGACGCGAACGGCAATGTCTCGTATTTCGAACCGGCCGTGCTGGCGGCCCCGAGCGCCGAGGAAGTCGAGCTGAAGTTGAAACTCTGGGCGCGGTATTCCGACCAGGACGGCGGCGTGGTGGAGAACGCGGTGGCGTATCCGCCGGATGTGGTGCCGCAACGGACGCTGGTGCTGATCAAGCCCGACAATTTCCGCTTCCCCACGGGCCGCCCGGGCAACGTGATCGACTTTTTCTCCCGCACGGGTCTCTACATCGTGGGCATCAAGGTGCAGCGCATGAGCGTGGCCGAGGCGATGGAGTTTTACGGGCCGGTGCGGGAGATGTTGCGGACGAAGCTGACGGATGTGATCGGCAGCCGGGTGAAGGCGATTCTGGAAAAGGAGCTCGGCGTGAAAGTCCCGCCCGCCGAGGAACGGCAGCTCGGCGAAATCCTCGGCCCGGTCTATGGCGACAACCAGTTCGAGAATATCGTGCGCTTCATGTCCGGCCGCGCGCCGAGCGAGTGCGACGCGGTGTTGCGCAGCCAGCCGGGCACCGAGAAGTGCATCGCGCTGATTTACGAGGGCCCCGACGCCATCCGCAAAATTCGCGACGTGCTCGGGCCGACCGACCCCGCCAAGGCCCCGCCCGGCTCGATCCGGCGCGAGTTCGGCCAGACCATCATGGTCAACGCCGCGCATGCCAGCGACGCCCCCGCGAGCGCCGAACGCGAGCTGGGCATCGTCAAGGTGGGCGAGAATCTGTTCCGCCGGGTGGTTGAAGAATATTACGGTTCGTTGAACTGAGTGCGCTGTAAAATGCGCGCCCGGATCCGGGCGCGCGGTGAGGTTTGATTCCCATGAAAAGCAAAACTGCGAAACAAGATCGCTTCGTCATCATCATGGCCGGTGGCCGCGGTGAGCGCTTCTGGCCCGTGAGCCGCGAGGCGACCCCCAAGCAATTGATCACCCTGCTCGGCGGGACCTCCTTCCTGCAGCAGGCCGTCGAGCGCGTTCTGCCGCTCGTGCCGCTCGAAAACATTCTGGTCATCACCAACGCCGTGCAGGCGCCGCAGGTGCGCAAGCAACTGCCGAAGCTGCCGAAGGCCAATGTCATCGCCGAACCGTGCGGCCGCGACACCTGCGCCGCCGTGGCCCTCGGCGCGGCGATTGTCGGCCAGCGCTCGACGCAGGGCGTGATGGCCGTCCTCCCCGCCGATCACGTCATTCCCGAGCCGAAAAAGTTCCAGCAGGTGCTCAACGACGCCTTCGATCTCGCCGGCCGCGGCCAGGTGATCGTGACCATCGGGATCAAGCCCACCGAGCCGGCGACCGGCTACGGCTACATCCAGACCGGCATCGAGCTGCCGCCGCCGCACGGGGTCAAGCCGTACAAGACCGCGTTTTTCAAGGCCGAGAGATTTGTCGAGAAACCCAACTACGAGAAGGCGCAGGAGTATGTCGGCAGCGGCCAGTTTCGGTGGAACGCCGGCATGTTCATCTGGAGTTTTGTCACCGTCACCGAGGGCCTCCAGAAGCATCAACCGGAGATGCACGAGGCCTGCCAGCGCTGGTTCAAGGTGGCCGGAACGCCCAAGCTCGACAAGGTGCTCGCCACCGAATACCCGCTCATCAAGAGAATCTCCATCGACTACGCGCTGCTCGAGCACGCGCAGAACGTGGTGGTCGCCGACGGCTCCTTCGCCTGGGACGACCTCGGTTCGTGGAACGCCCTCGCCCGTCATCTCAAACCCGATGCGGAAGGCAACTGCGCCGTCGGCGATTTCCTCCATGTGGATGGCGCGCGCAACATCATCTTCGACGCCCGCACCAAACACCGCACGCCCATCGCGGTCGTCGGCCTACGCGACTCCATTCTCGTCCTGACCGATGACGCGACGCTGCTGGCGCACAAAAGCCAGTCGCAGCGGATCAAAGAATTGGTCACCAAACTGGCCGCCGACCCGCGGTACAAGCATCTGGTTTGAGCTGGGCGCCGCGACCGCCAGCCGGAGTGCGCCCGTCCCCGGGCGCCGCGACTTGAAGTGCCGAGCAATGTCGCCTCATGCCACCGCCCCATGCGTGCCGCCCTCGCTGCGGCTGGGGGGACGATCTCACCCCGCGCGCGACGGGACGGAGCGCGGCGGCGAACCGGTGCGGGCATGCGGAATCGGTAGAGGCAGGCCGAATCGGAGCGGCCTCGGATGGGCGAGTCCGCAACCCGGTGAGATTTGGGTTGCCCGCTAACGGATGTTTTTTGGGGGAATATCCGCTTCTAGCCGAAGTGCCAAAGTGCGGCTCCGGGATTGAGCCGGCGGGATTTCTGGATGCCTCAACAGCACTAATAAAAACCAAAGCAGGCTGCATCCGAGATAGGTGCTCGAACCGCCTGCCTTATTAGTGCCAGTTAGTGCTGGTTAGTGGTTTTTTTTCCCGTCAGCGGTTCGTCTTTACTCCGCCAACAACCACTTCACCGCCGCCGCCGCATCCGCCTTGCCGGCGACCGTCAACGCCCCGGCCGCGCCGGCATACGCCGCGCGCACCGCGTCCGGTGCCGTCGCCCCTTCACCCGCGAGCCACAACTTGCCCGGTGCCGCCAGCGCCAGCAGTCCCGGCAGATCATCATACTTCGCGCCGCCCGGCAGAAACGCCGGGTCTTGCCACTCGCTGATCTGCGTGAAGCGGAACCCCGCCGTATCCACCGCCGCGTGCTGCACCGCGTCCCCCGCCAGCGCCCGCGCCGCCGCCACCCACGCACCCGCACGCCCGCCCACGCCCACCAAATCCAGCGTCTTCGTCTTCTTGTCGTAGTTGCGCACAAACGAAACCACCGTCAGCAAATCCCGCGTGCGCTCGGCGAACACACTCGGATTGTACCCCTGCGTGAAGCCCGTGAAATCACGCGGATTGTTCACCCGCCGCGCTTTCTCCAGCGGCTTCCCCTCCGCCTGAAACTCCCCCTGCCCGAACAAATCCACGCCCATCACCGTGGCGCCCGCGTCGAGCAACGTCCGCACCGCCGCCACCGGCGCACCGTCCGCGCCATACAAGCCCGCCTTGCCCTGCTCGTGCGCCCACACCACCGTGCGCCCGTTCCATTTCTTCGGATACAGAAACACCGCTGGCAACTCCTCGCCGTGTTTTCCGGCCCGCACCAGCCCGCTCATCTCCAGATAACCGCCGCGATCCTCCTTCTTCGCCATCACCCACTCCGTCGCGCCCACCTGCTCGAGCGTGCGCCCGATCAACACCTCCAGCGCACCTCCCACGAGCTGCCGATATTTCTCCGGCGTCGCGCGCGCGGCCGCGAGCTGTTTGTCCGCATCCGCCGTCAGCCACGCCGTCAGCTTGCGCTCGAAATCCGGCCCGCCCGGCGGCTGCGGATGACTCGCATCCCACACCGACATCTCCGCCTCCGTCAGCCGCTTGAAATCCTGCTCCACCACCGGCTCCTTCAACCCGAGCTTCAGATGCTTGTTCATCCACGAATACATCGCCGCGCGGCTCACGTAATTGTAGTTGTGCCCAAAGTGCAGCGACGGCTTGAGGAAGACATTGTTCGGCACGCCGAGCATTTGATAATGCTTCTTCAACTCGGGAAAACCCTTCGTCTCCATCTCCTTCGTCCAATCATTCGCCGCCGTCAGTCCCAGCGGCTTGGGCGCGAACATCGCGGCAAACTCGATGTTTCCCGTGTCCACCCGCAGCAGCGACGAATTCTCGCAGGTGCAGCCCCCCTGCATCGCCGTCGAAACCATCACCGCGGGAAACGCCACCGTCGGCCGCGGATCAATCGCCCCCAGCAAAAACGTCTGCGTCCCGCCGCCGCTCGCCCCCGTCACGCCCACGCGCGACGTATCCACGTCCGGCAGCGCGAGCAGAAAATCCAGCGCCCGCACTGAGTTCAAACTCTGCAACCCCATCACGCTCTGCAGCCGCGACTCCGCCTGCGTCCCGTAAAACCCCCAGGCCTCCGGCGAGTTCATCTCCGGCCGCTGCTTGCCGAACCGATGCACCAGCTCATACGAAAGCTGCTGGCTGTCCGCATACCCCAGCATGTCGTAATGAAAAACCACGCACCCCATCCGCGCCAACGTCACGCACCGCGCCTGCAACGGACTTCGCCCGCCGTCCTCGAACCGCTCCGCCCCATCCACGATGTCCCGCAAAATCTTCTCCGCCCCCGCATCCGTGAACCGCCCCTGCGGCCAATGCCCATGCGGACACAACACCCCCGGCAGCTTCCCCGCCTTCCCCTTCGGCCGATACAAATTCCCTGTCACAAAAAATCCCGGCGTGCTCTCGAAGAAAACCTTCTCCACCGTGAAATCCCCGCGGTCGATCCGCCCATGAACCACCGCGTTCAACGGCGTCTTCTCCGGCATCGGCCACAACCCCTGCGACACCAGAATCTGCCGCCGCACATACTCGGCACGCTTCCCCCACGTCGCCGCCGACGCGGGCGGCGTGAACGGAAAATACCCGTTCAAATCCTTCAACGGCCCCAGCCGCCGATCCGCCGGCAGCTTCCCCTCCGGCAACGCCCGCAACGGTTCAGCAGTGGCCGCCGTCAGCCACGCCGCCGCCGCCGCGAGACCAAGGAACAGCGGCGCCCACCGTGCGCGCGAGTGAAACAGGGCAGGGGAGATGGTCATCAATTTGGACATAGGAAAAAGAGATTGTCAGTTAGCTGCTGCCGGGAACGCGGCGCACTATGCCGAGCGCCTCCGGCAACTCCAGAGGAAATCAAAAAACAATTCGGTAGGGCCGCGCTGCGCGCGTCCGTGACCTTCCCCCGTACCGCACGCGTCCCCGCCTGCGAGTTCGCGGGGCGTCTCGCCCCGAGTCGGCAAGGGCGGCGAGACGCCGCCCGAACTCGCAGGCGAGGACGCCTGCGCTACCCCACCCCGCCGCCGCCCTCGACCGCCCCGGGCGTGCTCGCATTTCGTCCGCGCCCGGTCCGGGAAAGGTCAGGGCCGCGCGGCAGCGCGGCCCTACCACAGCTCGGTAGGGACGCGCTGCGCGCGTCCGTGACCCGTCCCTGTCCCCCGCCGCCGCGCTTGATCGGGTCGGGTGTCAGCGCACTTCGTCCACGTCCCACCTAGGAAATGTCAGGGCCGCGCTCCGGCGAAGGCAGCATGGAGAGGAACCGGGGCAAAGGGTGAGTTCAAAAATAATTTGATAAAACTCCCGGAAAACTCTTGCCGCCCATGCGGGGCAGGAATAAAAACTCCGCGACTCGAATGAAACCGCCCCGAGGACATATCAGTACCCGCACTCCCGCACTCCCGCACTCCCGCACTCCCGCACGGTAGCCGGAGCCTCATCCTCGGTTCCTCCCGCGCGCCGTTGCGCCTTCGAGATTCGTTTCGCTTTCCCTATCCGCGCAAATCCTTGGCGGCGGACCGTCCTCTCCCGCCTCTTGGTTCCCAATCTCCCCTCCCCATTCACTCCTGCCAGAGCCTCCGTTCCGACGGCCCCTCGCGCATCGTTTTCCCGTCCCCATCCGCGTCGTTTCCTCCTCGCCAAGCGTTCACGAGCGTCCGCTCACGCCAAGTCCGCCCACCCGACGCTTGCGGCCCATCCATCCGCGCCATTGCCGCCTTCCGAATCGTTTTTTACCCCGCCATTGCGCCGTTATCCCATTCAAAATCAGGTTTTTATCGCCATTTCAGCCGTTCGATCCCTCATCGCTCTGAAGAAATAAATCCCCCGCCCGTTCCCCACCATCTCTAACCCCTCCATCCGCCCATGGCCTCCAACCCCATCCCCACCGGACTCCCCCAACTCCTCGCCCTCGCCGAGGACATGGCCGACGGTCTCGATGCCCATGAAGTCTCGGTCGGCGTGAAACAAAACACCGAGGTCGTCCTCCGCGCCGACATCACCGCCGTGCGCGCCGCCGAGGCCGAGTTTGGCGACACCAAGACCGGCAAGGCCGCCGCCAACGATACCCTCCGCATTGCCGATTCCAATGCCCGCGCCTTCCTCAAGAGCGCCCGCGTCGTTTTGGCCAAGGTCTTCGGCGAAGATTATGACTCCGCCTGGGAAGCCGCCGGCTTCCCGAATGATTCCACCGCCGTCCCTGCCACGCAGGAAGAGCGGATGAATCTCTGCGCCGCGCTGGACACCCACTTCACCGCCCATCCCACCCAGGAGGTCGCCGATCCCCGCTTCAAGGTCACCGCCGCCGAAGCCACGATCCGTTTCGAGGCCCTCTCGGATGCCCGCAGTGCCGTCCACGCCGCCAGCACACTGGCGGCTCAGAAGAAGGCCGTCCGCGATGCCGCCGTCGAGGCGCTCAAAATCCGAATGCGCGGGCTGATCAGCGAACTGAGCCAACTGCTCGGGGACAGTGACCCGCGGTGGGACGCCTTCGGCCTAAACGCCCCCGGCGCGGTCGCCACGCCCGACACCCCGGAAGCCCTGGTGGTGACACCCGGCGCTCCCGGCATCCTGCTGGCCGACTGGGCCGACGCCCGACTCGCCACCCGCTACCGCGTCTGGATTCAGATCGTGGGCATCGACACCGAGTTCCGCCCCGTCGCCACCGTGACCGACAGCGACGCCACGCTGTCCGGCCTGGGCAGCGGCAAAACCGTGCGCGTCCGCGTCACCGCCCTCAACGACGCCGGCGAAAGCACCCCCAGCGCCACCGTGGAAGTCGTGACGTTATGAGCCGGCTCCAGACCATGTCCAGCGAACCGCGATTCCCCACCCTCTCCACCGCCTCCGCTTCTGGTACGGCCAGCCCACCCGCGTCTGGTCCCCCGTCATGGAAGTGGTGTTCGGGGGGATAACTTCATCCACATGAACGGATCGCCCAAACAGCCGCCTCCATCCGACACATCCAGCGGTGGGCCAGCGGACTTTTCTAGGCTTGTGCATCAGGTTTCCAAGCCTGTCACGAGCAAACTCCTATGTCTGGTGCCTCTCCTCCTGCTCACTGCTTGCGCTGGGCCGCGCTATGGCATCCAACCGGTGCTCCAATCGGAACAGACCACGGTTCCGGTTGCCAGCGACCAAGTGTGCGTGAAATGCGGGAAAGTGCATGGTAAAAGCCATGCCAGCCACGCGCTCCAAACCAATCCGGTGATTGAGTCCAAGAAACGATACACAGTCACCGTGCGCCAGATCCAAGCCGAGGTGCAGCAGCACGAGCGCCCGGAGTTTCACCTAGTCGTGAAAAACCAAGGGAACGTCCCGCTCGCCTTTTCCCTCGGCAATTTGGAAGTTCAACGCAACGGAAACCCGAGCAAAACCTACACCGTGGACGAATTAATGCCGGAGCGCGATGCCGCTGCCGCTGCGTCGGCCACTGCCGCGCAAGGCGTGGCGATGGGTATGGCCATGAGCGCCCAGATGAACGCCAGCATGGCCCAGATGTTCCTCAACAACGCGGTCTAGCCGGGGGTGAACACTGCCTACTGCTACCAGCAGCTCAACGCCGCCCGGGAACCCCATGAGTTCGGATTCCAAATTAAAGAGAAGATAAAGAAATAACCATCCAAAAGCCAACGCAACACCCACAGATAAGGAAATAGAAACTTCCATGAATACAATCCTTCACAATTATATGCTCCTTCGGCCTATGGCTCCACGACTGATCATCCAAAGTTTTGCAAAGGCACTCATCTTAGTAACAATTTTTGCACTACAAACTGCTGACTCATTGGCCCGTGATTCTGAAATACGCATGGCAAACAAGACTGCCACCCTCGGTGGTATAGTTGACTTTGATGGAGATGGCTATTCTAGTGGCACCGCAGGCGGGGGTAGCTCAACTCTGAATTACACCGTGCAAGGTCTAGTGTTCAGTGGAACCCGAACCTGTCTGGATAGAATCTATTATCGGCGTAGTTCTGACGTTACCTGGATATTTCTGATGGAATCAGATTTGTATGTAGTGACCCTCAACCGTCCAACTCTCTCCGTCAGCGTGCCGAGGAGTGTTACGATACCAACCGGACTCTTATCGAGAGGCCAGTATGACTTCGTAGCGGTAGTGCGAACCCCTGACGAGTCGTACTCCGACGACTTTTTAATATTACGCGATTTCGCCGCAGCCAAAGTACTTCTCAAAGCAATTGAAACTCAGGCTCAGGATGCGGTTCCGGTCAATTACACCATTACCACTGCAGCGGCTCCGATTGCTGGAGGCACAACCATCGGTGGCGGCACCTTTGCTAGTGTAGTGTCTCCGAATTGACTATACATAACAGGTTTTGGCGATAAACTCACGGCATGGCTCGACCCATTCAAACCCTGTCCCTCACCCCCGAACAGCGATCCGAGCTGCGACGGCTCGTCAATCGGCCCACCGCCTCGCAGCG
>CAMAUZ010000149.1 GCA_945861535.1 Akkermansia muciniphila
AGCGTGCGTGCGTGGTCGTAGAGCTCGCGTGCGGCGGCGCCGTACTCCGGGTGATCGAGGATGGCCGGAAAACGCCCCTTAAGCTCCCACGCCGAGAAGAAGAAGGTCCAGTCGATGTAGGGCAGCAGGTCCTCGAGCCGCACGTCGTCGAGCATGCGCGTCCCGGTGAACGACGGGCGCGCAATGAGGTCCTCGCGCCAGTCGAGGGACGTGCGATGACGCTGCGCGTCGCCCCAGGGGAGAATGCGGCGCCGCTTGACGGCGGCGTGCTGTTCGCGCACGCGCGCCTGCTCGGCGCGATTCGCGGCGTCGAAGGCCGGCCGTTGCGTGTCGCTGAGCAGTTTCGAGACGACGTCGACGGCACGCGAGGCGTCCACCACGTGCACGACCGGCCGGCTGAACTCCGGGGCGATCTTCACGGCGGTGTGCGGCTTGCTCGTGGTGGCGCCGCCGATGAGCAGCGGTAGCGTCATGCCGCGGCGTTCCATTTCCCGCGCCACGTACACCATCTCGTCGAGTGATGGGGTGATGAGGCCGCTCAGGCCGATGAGGTCGGCCCCTTGATCGATGGCCGTCTGCAGGATGGTGTCGGCGCGCACCATCACCCCGAGGTCGATTACCTCGTAGTTGTTGCAGCCGAGGACCACGCCGACGATGTTCTTGCCGATGTCGTGGACGTCGCCCTTGACGGTGGCCAGGACGATGCAGCCGGCGGCGTCGCTTACTTCGGCGGGGTGCCGTAGGGAGCCGGAGTCTCGCGCAGGGCCAGTTCCCGTTCCTCCCGCTCCTTCTTCGCGCGGGCCGCTCCCGCTTGCCGCAGGGCGTTCAGAGTGGCTTCGTTCAGTCGGCGAATCCGGTCGTCCATCCGCGCGCGCCTGGAAGAATCCGTTGCGGATGGATCGGGCGCTGAAGGCTGGATCGTTGCTGTTTTCATGGAGATAGCTTTCGGCCACGGTTCGGCCGCGTTCAAGTAGTTTGTCGGTGGATTCGTGCAGATGGTCACGCAGCCAGGCGAGGTCCTTCACCGTGGGATTATCGAAATCCGAGTTGTCGAAAACGAAAATCTCCAGTCGACCTTGGTCCGCTGGCTTGCGGTCGGCGATTGAAAGCACCGAGCGCGCCGACTGGAAATGTCCGCCCGCCGCCCGCCGCAGCGGGACGATCCGCCCGGTTTCCTTCGCGCCGCGCCGCAGGATGTTCACCACCGCTTTTTCCCACGGGCAATAGACGAAACGAATTTGAGCCGTGTGGCCGCTGTCGAGCACGGCCTGGAGGTGTTCTCGGCTGCGCGCCTCATCCTGCAGCGTGCCATCCATCAGAATGTCCGCGGCGCGCTCGACCTCAGCCTGCCGCGTCGCCGTCGTCTTGCCGCTGCCCTGTCCGCCGGCGTTGAAGGCGATCAAACTTTCCGGCGGCAGCTCCGCGAGCCGCTTGGCGAACAGCCAGTCGATGAACGCCCCGGAGGGTGCGAGCGTGGCGATGCTCCATTGCTGGCGGCTCTCCACCGTGGCGGCGTAATCCGCGCTCAACTCCTGCGCGTTGTTGCGATCAAAAACGTTGTGAAACTCCGCCTCGTAGCGTTGCCGCGCACCGTCCAGATCGGCGGCCAGCTCGGCGGCAAACTTCTGCTCGATGGCGCGTTCTTCCGCGGTCAAGTCGGGGAACGGTGGGTAGGTGAATCCCTCGACGAGCGTCACCGTGCCGGACGCGGTCTGCTGTTCGGCCAGCGCGCGCAGTTCGCGCGCCCGCCGCTTCAGCGCCTTCTCGGCCTCCATGAACGGCGTGAGATAGGCGACGGCCTTCTTCATCACGCGCGCGGACTTCACGACCTGCGGCAGGAACATTTTCCCGGCGCCGAACAGATCGCCGACGACGTTCATGCCGGCCATGAGCGGGCCTTCGATCACGAGCAACGGCTTGCCGAATTTCGCGCGCGCCTCCTCGGTGTCTTCGTTCACGAACGTGTCGATGCCTTTCACCAGCGCGTGTTTGAGCCGCTCCTCGACGGTTGCGCTGCGCCAGGCTTCGTCGGCTTTCGCCTCGGCGGTCGTGCCGGTGGCCTTTTTCTTCAACTCCTCGCCGTGCGCGACGAGCCGCTCGGTCGCGTCGGGGCGCCGGTTGAGCAGCACGTCCTCGACGAGTTCGAGCAGGTCCTTGGGAATCTCCTCATACACTTCGAGCATCCCCGCGTTGACGATGCCCATGTCGAGGCCGGCCTTGATCGCGTGATAAAGAAACGCGCTGTGCATCGCCTCGCGGACATGGTTGTTGCCGCGAAAGCTGAAGCTGATGTTGCTCACGCCGCCGCTGACCTTGGCGAGCGGGAGGTGCTGCTTAATCCACCGCGTCGCCTCGATGAAGTTGACCGCGTAGTTGTTGTGCTCCTCGATGCCGGTGCCGACGGTCAGAATGTTCGGGTCAAAAATAATATCCTGCGGCGGGAGGCCGACGGTCTGCACGAGCAGGTCGTAGCTGCGCTTACAGATCTCACATTTCCGCTCCAGCGTGTCGGCCTGGCCCTTCTCATCGAAGGCCATCACGACCACTGCCGCCCCGTAGCGACGCACGAGTTTCCCCTGCTCGATAAATCTCGCCTCGCCCTCCTTGAGTGAGATCGAGTTCACGATGCCCTTGCCCTGGAGGCAGCGCAGCCCGGCCTCGAGGACCGTCCACTTGGACGAGTCGATCATGATCGGCACCTTGGCGATGTCCGGTTCGGCGGCAACGAGGTTGAGGAATTTCGTCATGGCCGCGACGCCATCGAGCATCCCCTCGTCCATGTTGATGTCGATGATCTGCGCGCCGTTCTCGACCTGCTGCTTCGCGACCGCCAGCGCCTCGTCGTAATTGCCTGCGAGGATGAGCTTCGAGAATTTCGGCGAGCCGGTGACATTCGTGCGCTCGCCGACGTTCACGAAATTCGTCTGCGGCGTGAGGTTGAACGCCTCCATGCCGCTCAGCCGCAGGTACGGTGGGACCGTCGGCACCTTGCGCGGGGCAAGGCCGCGCACGGCGTCGGCAATGGCCTTGATGTGTTGCGGCGTCGTGCCGCAGCAGCCGCCGACGATGTTGAGGAAACCGGCCTCGGCCCACTCGCGGAGCTGCGGCGCGAGCGACTCGGGCGTCTCGGGAAAACCCGTGGCCGACAGCGGATCGGGCAATCCGGCGTTGGGATAGAAGCAGGTGTAGGTAGGTGCGAGATGGACGAGTTCCTCGACAAACGGCCGCATGAGGTCCGGGCCGAGCGCGCAGTTGAGGCCGATGGTCAGCGGGTTCGCGTGCGCCACGGAATTCCAGAACGCCTCGACCGTCTGCCCCGTGAGCGTGCGCCCGGAACGGTCGGTAATGGTGCCCGAAATCATGATCGGCAGCCGCACGCCGCGCGCATCGAAAACTCCCTGCACGGCGAACAGCGCCGCCTTGGCGTTGAGCGTGTCGAAAATGGTCTCGACCAGAATGATGTCCACGCCGCCATCCATGAGCGCCTCGACCTGCTCGGTGTAGGCTTTCACAAGCTGGACGAAATTCACCGACCGGAACCCCGCGTCACTGACCTCCGGCGAAATGCTGGCGGTCACGGACATCGGCCCGATGGCCCCGGCGACCAGCTTCGGCTGGCCGGTTTGGCGGGAGACCGCGTTCGCGGCGTTACGGGCGAGTCGCGCTGCCGCGAGGTTCATTTCCCGCGCCAGTTGCTGGAGTGTGGGATCGTTGATGACCTCGTTGAAAAACGCCTGGTCCTTGCGCCCTTCGCAATGTCGGAAAAAGAAATCGTGCTGCCCGATGGTCGTCGCCGAGAAAGTGTTGGTCTCGATGATGTCTGCGCCGGCCTCGAAATAATGGCGGTGAATCTCCTCGATGACCTGCGGTTGGGTGAGCAGCAGCAGTTCGTTGTTGCCCTTCAGGTCCTTCCCCTTCCAGTCGCGGAAGCGTTCCCCGCGAAACTGCGCCTCCGTCAGTTTGTAGCGCTGGATGACCGTGCCCATCGCCCCGTCGAGGACGACGATGCGTTCGCGCAGCAGCCGGGTGAGCGCGTTCTCAGCATGGCCCGAGCGGGCCGCGGCAGTGTGGTCTGGATGGTCCTGAATCACGGCGAAATCCTTACAATTCCGGCCCTAAAAGTAAATATCAAAGAATCTTGATGCGACGATATGAAGGTGTGGAGGAGCGCGGGTGCGAGCGTGGTGGCGGCGGTTCTTGAGATCCAACCTCCGACGTAAACCCCGCGCTCCCGGCGCTCGTTTGCGCGAGTCCCCGGAGCGCGGCTGTGTCGCCGCGACCAGCCGCAGCGCGGACTCCCTCAGCACGGGATTTGATTAATCCTTGTGCGTCCCTCCCGATGAAGCTGCTGCGGCTGATCCCGCACCGCGCCTGACTCAGCCGCGCTCCGCACGCGCATCCCCGGAGCGCGGCGTGTCTCCGCGACCAGCCGCAGCACGGACTCACTCCAGACAGGCTGCGATCAATCCTTGTGCGCCTCTCCCGAGGAAGCTGCCGCGGCTGATCCCGCGTCGTTCGTGCGGGCGTCCATCGCTGCGGCCGGGGACGGCCGCACTCCGGCCTCTGCACGCGCCCGCGAGCCGGTGCTTTGCAGCGGTGGCGCGATGTGCTTTCCTCCGCCCCACTGTTTATGAGCACACCAGACCCAGCGGATACCGTGGCCAAGATCATCGACAAACTGATCGACCTGGCCTTCGAGTTCGGCCCGAAAATCATCGCCGCCGTCGTTATGCTCGTGGCCGGCCTGTTGGTCGCCCGGTGGCTTGGGCGGATGGTCGAGCGCGCGCTGGCCAAGCGCACTCTCGAACCGCCGGTCAAGACGCTCTTGGTCAAACTGGTCCGCCTGCTCGTGCTGGCGCTCACGCTGGTGATCGTGCTCGAGAAGGTCGGCGTCGCCATCGCGCCCATGATCGCCGGCATCGGCGTGGCGGGCGTGGGCATCAGCCTGGCCATGCAGGGAGTCCTCGCGAATGTGGTCGCCGGGCTGACCATTATTTTCACCAAACCCTTCCGCGTGGGCGAGTTTCTCGAACTGGCCGGGGTCCACGGCGAAGTTGTCGCCATCGAACTCTTCAACACGACTCTCGCGCACTCCGACCGCTCGCGCGTGGTGGTCCCCAACCGCAAAATCGTGGGCGAGATCCTGCACAACTACGGGGTCATGCGGCAGCTCGATCTGACTGTCGGCGTCAGCTACGGCACGGACTTGGACCAGGCCATCGGCATCGTCCGCGCAATCCTCGCGGCCAACCCGCGGATTCTGAAAGACCCCGTTCCGCTGGTCGGCACCGCCGCGCTGGCCGACTCGTCGATCAATCTGGCCATTAAGCCCTGGGTCAAAATAGCCGATTATGGAATTGCCCAAGCCGAAGTTAACCAAGCGGTGGTTGAACGTTTTCGTGCGGCCGGGATCGAGATTCCGTTCCCGCAACGCGAGGTGCGGATCTGGAATGCACCGCCGCCCGCGCCGGGAATGCGCCTCGGATGACGAAACAGCGCCCGCGCGGGAAACCCCGAAACGCCGGCGCTTCCGGTGGTTCGGTCGCACTGAGTTTTTGAGCCAAGCCAAATTATGAGTTCCACGGTTGCCAGCCCCTGGTCCGCTGCGGACGACGATGCCGGTGTCACGCCGCAGCCTTGTTCCGTTGCGGTTATTTACGACGATGCCGCGAGCCGTGGGCGCGCCATCGAGCTGTGTGATCGCCTCATCCGCCACTTCTGGCAGGATCTGCAGTTTCGGGTGAACTGGTGGAAATCCGCGCACCTGGACGACGCCGACATCGCGCCCGCTGCGGCGTGGAGCGTGCGGCACGCCCAGATCGTGGTCTTCTCCGCTGTGAACCGCAGCGAACTGCCGGTGGCCCAGCAGACTTGGTTGCAGGCGGCGCTGGCCAACCCTGCGGCAGAGGGCCGGATGTTGATTGGCTTCGCGGACACGTCGTCCGGCAATGCCGGGGCCGCCCCGGCACTCCTCCACAACCTGCAATCCTGCGCGCTGCTGGCGGGCATGGATTTCCTCCCGCGCCTGACGCCGGGCCTCGACGTGCTCGCCGGAGCGGCGCAGCACGCCCAAGACGCCATCGGGATGACCTCCGTCCTCAGTTCGATCCTGCACCAATCCCTCCCCGCGCCGCGGCTGTAGCGCGTCGTCGCGTGCCTTTGTAGGAGACGACGTGAGGAGACTCTCACCCTTTCTCCGAGCGGGGCGCGGTCGGGCAAACGGAGGGCAGAGTCTCCTCACGTCGTCTCCTACAAAATCCATCCTCGTCCGCGCGGGCATTGCTTGCAGGCCCCACCCCTGCGCGGCAACCTCCGGCCCGTGAAAAAACCGCCGCACTCGATCGCCGCCGCGCCCGCCGGGCGCGTGGCTTCGCTGCACGTTCACGGCCCGCGCGGCGGTGATCCGCTCGTCCCGGCCCCGGTGCTCGAATTGGTGGCAAACAAAGGCGTCGCGGGTGATCCCCGCTACTTCGACCGCGGCTCCCGGCGGCAGGTGACGCTCATCGGGCGCGAGCAGATTGCCGAGCACGCTACCGCGCTTGGCTTGCCGCCTATCGCCCCCGGCGTGGTGCTCTCGAACCTTGAGACCGAGGGCATCGAACTGCGGGAGTTCGTCGGCTGGGAGGCGCGCGTCGGCACGGCGGTGTTGTATTTCTACGCGCCGCGCACGCCCTGCTCGAAGATGGACACGATCTGCGCCGGCCTGCGGGCCCTCATGGATGACTCCCGCCAGGGCGTCCTCGCCCAGGTCGTCACCTCCGGGCGCGTCGTCGCGGGCGATCCTGTGCAACCGCTGCGCCTCGTCGCGCCCGCCCGTCCGCATCTGCCGTGAAAATCCTGGTCATCAGCAATCTCTACCCGCCCGTCAGTCCGGGCGTCGGCGAATGGCGCTGCCAGGCGGTCACCGAAGCCCTGCAATTGCGCGGCCATGAAGTGCGCGTGCTGACCTCCAACTTCGGCATCAGCCGCGGCGAGCGGGGCGAACAGGTCGAGCGCCGCCTGCTGTTGAACGGGGCGTTTGGCCAGCCGGCCGTCGCCGAATTCAAGGCCCTGCGCACGCTCGAGATTTACAACCACCAGGTGCTGCGCGAAGCGGTCCGCGATTTCGCGCCGGAACTGTTCTTTGTCTGGAGCCTGCGCGGCTTGTCCAAAGGCCTCATCTTCACGCTCAATCAACTGCGCCGCCCCGTGGTGTACGATGTCGCCGACGACTGGATGATCACGGACCTCCGGCGCGATCCGTGGTTCAAATGGTGGAACAGCGAGCAGCTCCCGCTGACTGAGCGCGTGCGCCGCCGCGCCCTCGAACTTGCTGGTGAGCGCGTCCGCCTCGACGAGCTTGCGCCCACCCGGCCGGGCGTGGCGACCGTGCGCCTGCCCGAACTTTTCGATGCGGATCTGGGCGCGCCGTTGAAGCCCGGCGCGCTGGACGTCTTCCCCTTCGCCCGCATGTATTTTTGCAGCGAATATCTGCGCCGCACCGTCGGGGACGCCGGCCTCCGGGTCGATGTGGCCGCGATCATCCGGCCCGGCGTGGCCACCGAACTCTTCTTCGCCGAGCCGCGGCCCGTCGCCCAACCGACGCGCCGCCTGCTGATCTGCACGCCGCTGGTCCGCGAAAGCGGTGTCCTCACCGCCCTGGCCGCGCTGAAGGAAGTGTGTGCCGGCGGACTGAAACTGCAGCTCACGGTGTGCGGCAAGGGCGCCTCCGAGCACATCGCGCAGCTCCGTTCGTATGTCGTCGAACACCGCCTGCCCGTCGAGTTCGTGAACCACGCCCCGCGCTCGCGGGATCTGATCCAGATCTTTCGCGCGGCCGATGTTTTCCTGCACACCGAGGAATGGCCGGAGCCATGCGTCATCACGCCGCTGGAGGCGATGGCCAGCGGGCAGGCCGTCATCGGCTCGACCGCGGGTGGTGGCGCGGAAATCTTCCGTCACCGCAAAAACGCGCTCGCCTACGCGCCCGGCAACGTCGCGGAACTCGCCGAGTGTCTCCGCGCCGTGACGTTGATTCCCGGCCTCCGCCGCGCGCTCGCGGACGTGGGCCAGACCGAAGTCATCGCCCGCTACAACGAAATCACGAGCGCCGATCAGATCGAAAATTTTCTGAAAGAATCCCTCGCGCTCTGGCGGGAAGAGTAAGCGCGGCGGGAGACGCCAGGCCGTGGCGAGTTCGGCGGAGCGGGGTGGGGGCGGCGGGGCGAATGCGTTCCAGGGCGGATTTGTCGTCTCCGTCCCCCTGACGCGCGAGGCGATCCGGTGCAAGCCCGCGCAGTCGCTGGCGCAAAAGCCGGCGTGGGAGGAGTGACGGTCGAAAGCGGCGGGTGCGCGCCGAGTTTGGAGCGCGACGGTCCCGGTCGCAGCGGGTGGGGGGGAGAAAGGGAGCGGCTGAAAATCTTTGCGGCAATTGTGCGAGTGCGGGGCTCCTGCGGGCGAGCCGGCCGCGCTCCAGGGCGCGTCAGTGGCGGATGATCGGTGGCGGGCCTCCGGGACGGGACGGTGGTTTGGTGAGGAAAGTGGCGAGGGGTTTCCAGTCGTGCCGGCCCAGCGGTTGCGTCGGAGTGTCGAGGGTGATGCGGCCGTCGGCGAGCCAGCCGAGCATCATGTCGGCGCTGAAGGGGCCGTAGATTTTTCCGTCGTCGGCTTTCACCGAGTAGCGGGCGGAAGTGGGGAGATCACGGAGACCGGGCGGGGTCGGCGCGGCTTTCGGCGCGGGATCGGGAAGGCGCGGCAACGCGGGCGCGGACGGCGCTGAATGGGTGGTGCGCACTTCGCCGATTTGGTCGGTGGAGTTTTTCATCTCACCCATCTCGAATTTCCCGAGCTTGGCCCACGCGTCGGGCAAGGGACCGGGGAGCGAACTGGCCGGCGTCGCGGGGCGCGTGGAGGTCTGGGTTTCGAGGGTTTGATAACCGTTGACGACCCACTCGAGGCGGGCGGTGGCGAGATCAAGGAGCAGGCCGTGGACGGGCACGCGCGGGCCGATCAGGGGACTGGAGCGGACGTGCTCGGTGGCGCGCAGGACGTTGTTCCGCTCGCTGGCGGAGAGGCCGAAAAACTCGACGAGATTCTCAGGCAGTTGCGCGCGGTCCACGCCGAGGGCGCGGAAACGCTCGGTCAATTGCAGCATCGTGGTCTTGCAAACCTGGCAGTCCGTGTGGCCGATGATGGCGATCTCGCGTCCGCCCTTGACGGCGCCGGCGAGGGCGAGCGAGCGCAGGGTGCTGCTGAGCGGGCCGGTGATGAGGTTCCCCGCGTTGCGCAGCCAGATGAACGATTCCTCGGGCAGCCCGAGCACGCGCGGGACGAGTGGATTCAGCCGCGGGTCAATGCACGTCAGGACGATGAGCGGCAAGGCGGTGGCGAACTCGGTCGCGCGCGCGGCCGTGTCGGCGGCGCTGGCGGTGCCGCGCTGGGCGGTGGCGACGATGGATTCGAGGAGGCGCATGGCTCAGTGACAGAGCAGCGCTGTGAAGCCCGCCTGCTCGAAATGCTGGTCGGCCGTAAGTGCCTGCGTGAGACCGCGCTCGCTCATCACGATGAAGGAGATGCAGTCGGTCCAACTCCACGCTTTGTCTGGTCGCTGGCGGAATAATTCCCAGCCCTGTTTCGCTCGTTCCTCGGTCACGGGTACGACCTGCACAAGTGGCGAAGCATGCAGGGAGTCGATGAGGCGGGCCGCGCGGGATCGGTTTTTGGTTCTAGCCAACGCGCTGCCGATTTCCAACAGGACGGCGCGGGTGGTGATCAATTGCGTGTTTTGTTCCGCGATCTGCGCGGCCACCGTGGCGGCCTTCTCGTGGTGCTGGTCCGTGACCTGCGCGAGCGCGATGACGTAGGCGGAGTCGAGGAACAGCGGATCAAAGGACATGTTTCTTGTCGCCGTAGAGATAGTCGTCGAGGTGTTCCGACATGTCGGGCGGCCCGTCGAGTTTCATCGACATGGCGATGTCCAGCCACGCGTGCGGCTTGTCGGTGGTGGCCGACTCGGCGGCCGACGACAGGGGCGGCTGGCTGATGGACTCGACGAAGTGCAGCACTTGCGACTGCTTCTCCGGCGGGAGGGTGCTTAATTTTTCGAGGATGGCTTCGGTGGTGCTCATAGATGGCTGGGCGGAGATTACGCCGGGCGAAATGGAAATGCGAGCGGGGCGTGCTGCCCGCTGTTGTTACGATTTCTCATTGTGCCCGGTATTGCCGCGCCCGGGCCTTCACCAGAATCATGAGGTGTTCGACCTGCAGGCAATCCTCCAGTTCGGTTTTTTCTTCGGGGGTCAGTCCTTTGTTCTTCTCTTTGCGGATAAGCGCGGCGATGCGCTCCTTGGATTGCGGGGAAGCCTGGAAGTCGGCCAGCGCGCTCGAACTGGGACCGGCGGCAATGAACTCGATGACTTCTTCGTAGGCTTTCATGGGCGCAGATTATCGTGGCTGAATGGGAATGCCAGCAAAGCGGACGAGGCGGTTTTTCCGCGGGAAACAGGCAAAGGCGAGGGTGCCGACGCCGTTGGTCAATGTGCCGCTGGTGTCAGTGCTATCCGAAGACATACTGGTTCACGACGACGGCCACCAAGGACCAGAACGCAGGAAAACCCGTGACGACAAAGCTTAGAAAGGCCGCCGGTGCGATAACTTTGGAATCTCCAGTTATTCGAAAAAGGACTAGTCCGGCGAGATTTGTGGCCACTGTCCACCAAATCACATCAGTAGCATCCGGATGTTGTGATAGGTGCCTGTCGTAACGCATTGGTCCGCAGCGGAGTGCGTTGACATCAGGGTGTGAGCGATTTGAACTTTTCGCCAGTTTTTCTGCGTCTTTGCTTTCAGTTTTTGCTTGCCAGAATGCTGTC
>CAMAUZ010000150.1 GCA_945861535.1 Akkermansia muciniphila
CACTCCGCCAGGAGCGATGCGCCTAAAAACGGAGAATTTGGGTGATTTATCCGTCGCCGGAGGAAAAATCCGTCGCGCACCGCCTGCGCACCCCCTCCGCGTCGCGCCCCGTTTCCAAAAACGCGCGTTTTCGGCCAGACACTAATTAGTAATTATTGATTAGTATTTGGGCGGCTTTCCGCGCATGAAGGTTTACCTGACGATACGGTTCGGCCACGCAGAATCACCAGATGGTCCTGATGGCGAGGACACTGTGTTCTTGGTGAGGGCTGCTGATTTCAGCGATGCAGCGCGCCTCACAGACGCAATGCTTTTGGATTTGCCAACGACTTCACCACAATCCAAGCGCCCGGTTGAGGCTGCGTGCCATCGAGTGATTGAGTTGGGCGAAGACTCAGGCTCTGCCTACGAGTCCGAGATTATAGGCGGACCATGGATCGGAGGAGACCATCGTTTCGATTGTCGAACCTATCCAATGTGGGTGAGGGACTGGAACACCTGCAATGAGTGGAAGGAAGCAAGAGAGGTATTTGGCTATGACTAATAGGCGTTGCGAAAGTCCGTGCCGAAGCGGCTCCCCATTCTGCGGCCTCGTCCCCGCTCAGGCGGACCGCTTGAGGCGCGGGCCTTTCGGGGTGTCTTCGATGACCCAGCCGTGGGAGTTGAGTTCGCCGCGGAGGGCGTCGGCGAGGGCGAAGTCCTTGGCTTTGCGGGCGGCCTGACGGGCCTCGAGGAGTGCGAGGATTTCCGGCGGAGCTTCGGTGTCACTTTTGCCGCCGAGGCCGAGCACGGTGTCGAGCGTGGTCCAGGTGGCGAGGGCGTTGGCGGCTTGCGCGGCAGTGGCGTTGCCGGCGGCGAGAACGCGGTTGGTGTCGCGAATCCAATCGAAGACGAGGCCCCACGCGCCGGAGACGTTGAGGTCCTCGTCGAGGACGGCGGTGATTTGCCCCAGCAACGCGGCATCGGCGATGCCGTTGGTGGCACCGGCAAGCTCGCGGAGCTTGGCCACGCATTCATCGAGACGCGCGAGCGCAGTGCGCGCGCCGGTGAGGCTCTCGAGGGTGAAGTTGAATTGCTCGCGGTAATGGCCGGAGAGCAGGACGAAGCGGATTTCGCGACCGGTGAAACCTTTGGCGAGCAGGTCGCGGAGCGTGAAGAAGTTGCCGAGCGACTTGCTCATTTTCTTCCCCTCGACCAACAGGTGCGCGCCGTGCATCCAGTATTTAACAAAACGCTGGCCGGGTTGCTGCACGCCCGCGCCTTCGCTCTGGGCGATCTCGTCTTCGTGATGCGGGAACATCAGGTCTTCGCCGCCGAGATGGAGGTCGAAGCTGGGGCCGAGGATTTTCATGCTCATCGCGCTGCACTCGATGTGCCAGCCGGGCCGGCCTTCGCCCCACGGGCTGGTCCAGAAGACGTCGCCGTCCTCGGGGACGCGGGCTTTCCACAGGGCGAAATCGGCAAGGGATTCCTTGGCGTATTCGTCGCTGGCGACCCGTTCGCCGACGCGCATGGCGTCGAAGTTCAGTTTCACAAGCTGGCCGTAGCAGCAACCGCAGCCGCGGTATTTGTCGATGCTGAAGTAGATCGAACCATCGGCGGCCTGATAGGCGATGCCGCGAGCGAGCAGGCGCGCGATGAGGTCGATCATCTCGGCGATGTATTCGGTGGCGCGCGGCGTGTGGTGGGGGCGGACACAGCGGAGTTCATCGAGGTCGCGCAGGAACTCGGCTTCGTATTTGCCGGTGAAGGCGCGCAGCGTGGTCTGCTGCTCGCGGACGCGCTTGATGATCTTGTCCTCCACGTCGGTGATGTTCATGACGTGCGTGACCGCGTAGCCGCGGAACTCGAGGTAGCGCCGCACGAGATCGGTGAAGACAAAGGTGCGAAAATTCCCGATGTGCGCGAAGTCGTGGACAGTCGGCCCGCAGCAGTAGAGGCCAACCCGCCGGCCCGCGGGGTCGAGGGGAACGAAGTCCTGCGCGGTGCGCGTGAGAGTGTTGAAGAGCTTGAATCCCATAGCAAAAATGTGGGCGGAGACTACGGGACGCCGGGGCGGAAGCTCAAAGGATAAAGTTCAAACCGCAGGTGGAACGGGCGCAGCCCAGTCGTTGGTGACGGGAAGTGCCGGGCGCCAGGCGGGCACGCTCGGGCCGCCGCATCCAGGCCGCTGCACCGCGCGACACTCCCGGCAGGTCCGGACACGGTGCGGCACACCATCGCCGAAGCGGCGTAAACGCCGCGCCCCCCGCGCGCTTGGACCGCGGCATTCATGCCGCTCCAAGCTCCCTTGCTCCTTGATCCTTGCTGCTTCCCTTGAGCTTTGAGCTTTGAGTCTTTGAGCTTTTCCCCGCACGGCAAATCCTCTCGACACTCCCGCGCCCGCCACCAACACTCCGCGCCAACTTAGCCAAAATTGTTACCCATGGACCCGCTCTGGATACTTCTCGCCGGCGTGCTGACAGTCGTCGGCGGCATCTTGGTCCTGCGCTTGCAGGCCTTCCTCGCGCTCGTCGCCGGGGCGCTCGTGGTCGCCGCGCTCACGCCGGCGGCCGCCGTGGTGAAGCATGAGGTCTCCAAAAAAGCCACCGTCGAGGCCGCGGAGAAAATCGCCAAACTCTCCATCGGCGAACGCGTCGCGCGCGAATTTGGCAACACCTGCGCCAAGATCGGCATCCTCATCGCCATGTCCTCCATCGTCGGCCGCTGCCTGATGGACAGCGGCGGCGCGGACCGCATCGTCCACTCGCTCCTTCGCTGGCTCGGCGAGGCCCGCGCGCCGATTGCCTTTGTCGTGGCCAGCTATCTCCTCGGCATCCCGGCCTTCCTTGAAACCGTGTTCCTGTTGATGATCCCCATCGGCAAGGCGCTCCGCCGTCAGTCCGGCAAGAACTACGTCCTCTACGTCCTCGCCATCATCGCCGGTGCCACCATCACGCACTCGCTCGTCCCGCCCGGCCCCGGCCCGCTGTTCGTCGCGCGCGCGCTCGACATCAACGTCGGCGTCATGATCATCGCCGGCTGCACGGTTGCCGCCTTCACCACCACCGCCGGCTATCTCTTCGCGATCTGGCGAAACATGACCTTCGACGTACCCCTCCGCGAAACCGCCGTCGGCGAGGGCGCGCCCGTCGCCCGCAAACTCGAAGACCTCCCGCCCCTCTGGCTGGCGCTGCTCCCCATCGCCCTGCCGATGCTCATGATCACCGGCACGACCGTCGTGGAAATCCTCGAGAACGCCAAAATCGTCGTGAAAGGCACCGCCGCCCAGCCGCTCTGGGCCACCCTCGGCGACGTGAACATCGCCCTCACCGTCGCCGCCGTGATCGGCCTCGCCATGCTCGTCGGGCAAAACCGCGACCACCTCAAACAACTCGGCAAAACCGTCACGCCCGCCCTCGAGGAAGCCGGCATGATCATCCTCATCATCGGCGCGGGCGGCGCGTTCGGCGGCGTCCTCCAGCAGACCGGCGTCGGCGCGCGGATCCAGGAAATCTCCCAGAGCTACCACATTGGCGTGCTCTTTCTCGCGTGGCTTGTCACCGCCATGGTCCGCGTCGCGCAAGGCTCCGCCACCGTCGCCATGATCACCGCCATCGGCATGGTCGGCAGCATGGCCACCGAGGCGCAGCTCGGCTTTCATCCCGTGTACGTCGCGCTCGCCATCGGCTGCGGCTCCAAAATGCTCCCGTGGATGAACGACGGCGGCTTCTGGGTCGTGTGCAAAGTCAGCGGCATGACCGAACGCGAAACCCTGAAAACCTTCTCCGCCATGCTCAGCGTCATGGGCGTCGCCGGCCTGCTCGTCACCATGCTGCTGGCGAAACTGTTCCCGCATTTTTGAACACCGCCCCGCTCCCGCGGATTTCCCGAAGAACTCCCGCAGATTCAAAGCGACCACAGATTAAATTCCCCATCTGCGGTCGCCCAGAATCTGCGGAAATTCTTCTGTGTTTCCCGACCCCGCCGCGCCTCCTGCCTCCGTCCGGCGCGGCCATCGCGGACCTCCCTCTCCCCTCAACGGGGAGAGGGAATGAGGGTGAGGGGTGCTCCAACCCGCGACTCCCGCCCTCGCCATCGTTCACACAAAAAGCGCCCTCACTCCCACCGCCTTCCTCCCCAAACCCCCGCGTAACCACACCCCGCCCCCGCCGTCACCTGCCTGTGTGCAATCGCCCACCGAACCAGCACCCACACCGCCCGCATGGCTGACCCCGACCTCGATGTCGCGGCCTGCCTCACGCGGGTCCGCCAGCGCGACGAGGACGCCGCCCGCGACCTCGTCGCGCACCTCTATCCGTTCGTCATCAAGATCGTGCGCGCCCACCGCCCGCACCGCGTCGCCGAGGAAGATCTCGCCCAGGACATCTTTCTGAAAATGTTCGCCCGCCTCGATCAATACAGCGGCCTCGTCCCCTTCGCCCACTGGGTCTCGCGCATCGCCGTCAGCACCAGCCTCGACGCCCTGCGCGCCCACCTCCGCCGCCCCGAACTCCGTCGCGCCGACCTCAGCGAAGCCGAGTCCGACCTCCTCGACGCCGTCACCCGCGACGACAAAGCCCCCACGCCCGGCCACGCCCTCGCCGCCCGCGAACTCGCCGAAAAACTCCTCGCCTCCCTCAATCCCGAGGACCGCCTCGTCATCCGCCTCCTCGATCTCGAACAACATTCCCTCGCGGAAATCCAGCAGCTCACCGGCTGGAACACCACCGTCATCAAAGTCCGCGCCTTTCGCGCCCGCCACAAAATGCGCAAGCACCTGGCCCACCTCGAAAAAAGAAAACCCACCCCATGAACCCCGCCCCCGACCGCTGGCAAAAACTCGCCGCCCACGCCGCCCACGCGCCCCGCCCGCCCGCGCCCGACACCGCCGCGCCCCCGTGGTTCGCCGCGCGCGTCACCGCCCGCTGGCTCGCCGGCGACCTGCCGTTCGCGCCGTCGCCGTGGGAGTTTCTCTCGGTGCGCTCCGTCGCGCTCGCCGCGCTCGTCATGCTCCTCGCGCTCACCGCCAACTACGACCTCCTCCACGACCAATTCACCCACGCCGACCAACCCGTGGACCTCCTCCTCGCCGCCCTCGACGAACCATGAAGCTGCCCCACTGGAAAGTCTCCCTCAGCCTCGTCGCCATCTTCCTCGCCGGCGCCGTCACCGGCGGCGTCCTCACCCTGCGCGTCGTCAAACGCATTGCCACGCAACAGGGACAGTTCGAGAAATGGCCGCACCTGATACTCACCCGGATGCAATCGCGGCTGAAACTCACCCCCGAACAAACCGCCCGCATCCAACCCGCCGTGGACCAAGCCGCCCGCGACCTCCGCGACCTGCGCACCAGCGCCGGCACCACCATCCTCGCCACCCTCGCCACCCTCGAGACCCAGATCGAACGCGAACTGACCCCCGAGCAAAAACCCCAGTTCGAGAAAATCCGCCGCGACCTCCGCAACCGCATCCGGCCGCCCGCCAAGCCTGGAGAGAAAGCAGCGCCGCCGCCGGAAAAGCCGTGAGCCGGAAAAGCGCCATCGGAGCGCGGCCTTCAGGCCGCAGAAACGTGCATCCTGTGAAGGGCGGGCGAATTTTCCGACGCTCTCTGCGGACTTACCAAGGCGTGGGCGGTGGGAGGTGTTCGCATTGTTCGAGGCGCTCACTGCGGGTGGACGTCTCTGCGGCCTGAAGGCCGCGCTCCTGTTGCTCTGGCTGCATGGTTGCGGCTGAGAATCCAGCCGCAGGAACGGCGGAAGTGTCGTCGTCGAACTGGTCCCTGATCCCGGCGGGATCAAAGAAATTAGCCGGTGGTGAAGCGCAGCGGAACCACCGGAACCCACCGCCAAAAACCACCAGCGCCCCGGCGGGGCGCGAGAAGGCGGGGCGTTTCCGAATTATCCTCCCTCGCCGTTGCCGCTTGCCGGAAAACCCGCACGCTTCTCGCGCCCCGCCGGGGCGCTGGGCCATGCGGTGCGGCTGCTCCGGTGGTTCCACTGCGCTTCACCACCGGCTAATTTCTTTCGTGCCTCCGGCACGAGAAGCATTCCGGTCACGGCGTTTTGGAGAACTTACCTTCGCGGGACACCGCTGGCGTTACTGCCCTTTGGATATTCCGATGGAAGAAAATGGTGTCTGCGCCCGACCGCGTCCGGCAACTCTCTCCAATCCCAACGGGATTGTGTCCTCCAGCCCAGGGTTGCGAGGCACGAGCTACCCTGGGTAGCCGCCATAAAACTTCTCAACCCCAACGGGGTTGCGCCCACCTCACTCTCCATCGAGACGCAACCCCGTTGGGGTTTTGAGTTGGTCGGACCATTTCCCAGAGTAGCTCGTTCCCCGCAACCCTGAGCTGGAGGCCGGAATCCCGCTGGGATTCATTATCGGGTTTTCCAAAGCGTGCCCGGCAATGCCCACTTACCACGAAACGCTGTTAGTTATTGCTAGCGATGAACAAGTCCTAGCTCCAGTGTGCCTCCCAACAACAATCCAAAACATTGGGAATATTACCACCCAATGGATGCGATATTACTACCAGTGATTATATGAGAATTAGAGGTTCTATAATGATACAGCGAGACTGGCTTCCGAAGCGTGAAGACTTTGACTGGTTTCGCGCCCAAGAAGAAGCACTTCCTGGTCTAGAACATTTTGTGAGAGTCGTCTTTGACGATGCATTGAATTCACCGGTGTACGCTGAATGGATGAATAGAATCAACAGCCTGGGTCTGAAGCGTATGCCGGATACTGTTGCAGCGGTTATGAATACGGAACCTGAACGATGCGTTGGCTACTACTATTGCACTTCCAGGAAGATTTTCACGCCGAAGGAGTGTGAACGCTCTGAATACGTGTCATTTTTTGTTGATGCTGACATGCAGGCAGGCTGCGGGGAAACTGCTTCCGGGGAGACGTGCATTGATTTAGGCCATGTTGGCAATGAAGTGCCCGAAGGAACGGCGGCCCGCTTCTTAGAGGGTCGGTTGCATTTTTTCTCTTTGTCTTTCAACCACCTCGGGGTTTCTGACGAGGGGAAGAAGATGCTGGAGGGTTCCGATCTGCGCGGATTCAGGATTACGCGGCCATTGAAGGTAATGGATGACGATGCCGAATGGCTCGATCACCGCTACTGGCATCTGGATATTCCGACAGTCGTGCCGCTGTCGCCGAAGATGCGTTGGATTGATCCGGACGGGCGGTCTTATGTCGGGAGTTGGGTGCCGGGGGCTTATCCGCCTGATGATGGCCTAATCGTGCTCGACCGTGTGTCGCTGGAAAAGGCCGGCTTCCCTGACGTGGCAATTCATGAGGAGCCTCGGGAGGCCGGAACTCGTTTCATTCGTACGGTTGGCAGCCATCGGTGGTTCAAGTTTTGCAAAGCCCAGAAGATTCGCTGCGACTGGACTCCGGTTGGCGTGGGGGATTGAGCGCGAAAAAAGGAAAATGAGATGCGCCCCGCCGCAACTCTCTCCAATCCCGTTGGGATTCTTCGTCGAGTCTTCCGAAGGGCGAGAACCTACCCACTCACCAACATCCCCGTCGCCTCACTCCCCGTCAGCGTCACCTTCCCCGGACTCTTCAACGTGGCCTGGATGTCGAGCAGCTTGAACAACGCGTCCGCGACCTCCGGCACGCTCTGGATTTCCGCCAGCGCCCGGCCGACCACCTGCGGCCGCACCGCCTGCGCCTGGCCGAGCCGCTGCGACGCCTTGCGGTCCGCTTCCGAATGGATGATCGCCACCTCGTTCTCGCCCGCCTGCCGCATCGCGGCGGTGACCTGCCGGAGGCGGTTGACGACCTTGCGCTGAATCTCCGCGATCATGCCCCGGTCGCGAAACGCCACCTTCCGAATGTAGGTCGAGCCGAGATTGAAGCCCCACTGCGACGACGTCGGCGACACCTCCTCGCGCACCATGCGCGAGAGCGCGTCGCGGTTTTCGAGCAGCACCTCGAGGCGCAGGTTGGAGAGCTGCTTCACCACGGCCGTGGCGACATTGGCCTTGAGCGAACCGATGGGATCGGAGTTCTGGAAGAGATAGGCCTTGGGATCGTTCACGAACATCTCGAACCAGATGCCCACGCCCATCGGCGCGCCCTCCTCGGAGTTGACCAGTTGATTCCGCAGATACGCCTGCTGAATCACCGTGCTCACCGTGTAAGCCTTGCCGAACAGCGGGAAGAGCAGCGCCTTCGGTCCGAAGTGAACCAGCGGAAAAAACAGCCCCGGCTCGTCCACCTGCCCCGCGACCTTCCCGAAAAACGTGTACACCAGCACCGTCCGCTCCGGCAGCACCCGCCACAACTGCAACACCCGCCCCAGCGCCAGCAAAATGGCCGTCCCGACGAACGTGCCGACGAACCCGGCGAAGAGAGAAACGATGAAGGTCATGGTCAGGATTGGTTAAGGATGAAGTCGAACGTTGAACCACGGATGGACACGGATAAACACGGATAAAGACGAGCCGTCGCGCGGCACGCGCGCCGCCAGTTTGGAGTGCGGTGACTCGTCACCGCTTTCGCGTAGGCGACTTGTCGCCGTCGAACTTCCGAGAGCGCCCGGCCACGCCCGCACGCCCGCGCTGGCGCGAGCCGTGAGCGCCCCATTCCAAACTCAGGCGCCCCGACACGCGACGGCGACAAGTCGCCCCGGAAAAGCGGTGACAAGTCCCCGCACTCCACAGCCAGCGCCCCACCGCCCACTGCCTTTTTGTGCTGCTTATCCGTGTTCATCCGTGTCCATCCGTGGTTAAAAAATTTCCCAGCCGCATCCCCGCGCGCCGTTCAGATCTTGAGAATCGTCTGCGCCGCCCGCTCGCGCAGCGGCAGGCTCGCGTTGCGGAGGTAGTTATCCAACGCCGGCTTGCCCCCTTCGCCGAACATCGCGGCCAGCGTGTGGCCCAATTCGAGAATCGGCGCGGCCTCCGCCTGCGCACGGTTCTCGGCGATCTGCACGGCCTGCTCGGCCATTTTCAGTTTCTGATCCGCATCGGCCTTCGCCTGGCTGATCGACGCGGCGACCTGGTTCTGCGTGGTGTTGATCGAGGCGAGCGCCTCGTCCACGTCGCTCGGCGGGTCGATGTTCGTGATGAGCGCCGCGTCGAGATCGATGCCGTAGCGCGCGGCGGTCTTGCGGCACGCGTCCTCCATGAAACTGTTGATGAGCGAAAGATTCCGCCGCAGGTCATTGATCGAAACGCCCTCCACCGCGCCCTCCGCCGCCTGCCCATGAAACGTCGCGATCCGGTCGCGCAACACCGAGACGAAGTAACCCACCACATGCGCCGCCGGATGCGAGATGCCGAAGAGATACGCGTAGAGATTGCGCTCGCACGGCTTCCACCGAATCTGGCCGGAGATCTGGACCGTGAGATTATCCTTGGTCACCGCCTCGATCGCGTCCTGCTTGATGTCCGGATCCCAGGTGATGTCCACCGCCTGAATGGTCATGTCCACCTTGTACAGCCGCTGCCACGGCCATTTGAAATACGGGCCGCCGGGCAGGATAACGCGGACGCTCGGATAATCGTAGCGCTGCTTTTCCTCATCCGTCAGCAACGCGCCCAACTGCGGATCGTCCGAGGTGGAACCCATGGTGCGCTGCGCCCGCCCGAACGTCGTCAGCACCCCGCGCTGCGTCGGGCCGATGGTGTAAACGCCGACAAGCAGCGTGACGAGCGCGGCCAGCGCGAAGCCGCAGGCCAGTCCGAGGAGAGTAGATCCAATCATGGGATAAAAGTTGTTTGGCCGCTGGTGATGCTGCGGGTGTTTGTATCCGCCGCCGTGCGAAATGGGAACGGAGAAGTGCGACCGCCATGCCGCTTCCGTGCGCTCGAAACTGCCCGCGGAACCGGATTGCACTCAGCCCCCAGCCAACCAGCCCGCGACACCTCGGGACCGCAGCGAAATGCGGCCGAGTCGTAACTAGTGACGGGCCGACATGGATTCATCGGCCTGTAAACATTGGTCTCGGCGGCTCTCTGCGGGTGCGAATGTGGAATCATTTCGCGCGACTTTCCTGGTGTTTGCGCAGAATCCCCCCCAACATTCGCCCCGCCATCACCCTAT
>CAMAUZ010000151.1 GCA_945861535.1 Akkermansia muciniphila
GGCGCATAGGGTGATGGCGGGGCGAATGTTGGGGGGGATTCTGCGCAAACACCAGGAAAGTCGCGCGAAATGATTCCACATTCGCACCCGCAGAGAGCCGCCGAGACCAATGTTTACAGGCCGATGAATCCATGTCGGCCCGTCACTAAATACGGAAACAATCAGGCCGGCGCAGTCTGTCTGGCCATGAACCAGGTGGCGGAAGAAACCACCAAGCGCTTTCCCAACCGGGGGGTGCAGGCCTATGCCTATCTTTGGAGCCGCAAGCCGCCGCTGGGCATGCCGAAGCTGCACCCCAACGTTTATGTCAAATTAGCGCCCATCAACCAGTCAATCGGTCACCCGCTGGGGGAAGGAGGGCCTGCGGTGAATGCGGAAATTGCCCGGGACATTCAGGACTGGCACCGGGTGACCGACAACCTGTGCGTCTGGAATTACACGTCCAACGGCGGCAATTTTCTGCTACCGCTGCCCAACATCCCCACCTTGGCGAAGGATATACGGTTCTTTGCCGACCAAAAGGTTAAGAACCTGGATGAGTATGATGTCGCCTACTCCTGGTTCGGGACCGATCTTTCGACGAGCGGTTTCCTGCCGCTGCGCGCGGCCCTGTATGCGGAAGGCATGTGGCGCCCGGAAGCCCTGGCGGATGATGCGGCCTGGTGCCGGGATTTCATACGGGATTACTACGGCCGGGCCGCGGACGAGGTCGCCGCTTACTGTGACCTACTGCGCGCTCGGCAGCCGGCTGCGAATGGCGTCTGGGGTGTCTTCGGTGACGCCCCGAAAGGTGTTTACACCGCGGACTTCCTGCGCGACGGCGAACGGCTGCTTTCCCGGGCACGGGAACTGGCGGACACCGATAGGGTGCGCGACCGTGTCGACCTGCTGCGGCTGAGTCATGCCTTTGCGCAGTTGCATGACCCCGCGGTCCTTCCGGTGACGGTCAAGAACCTCGAGACGTTCTCCGATCTGTACTATCACTTTCGCGAGCCGCACCTGCGGGAATATGGTCCTGAGCTGAACGAGGATCCCTTCTGGCCCGCGGTGCGGTTCAAGGGGGCCATTCCTCCGGCGGCCGTGATTTACCAACCGCCGGCCATCACGCTGAGGGACGGGACGCTAACCCTCGACAAGGCAACCCAATCGGCCATCCCGACGGTCAGCCGGATACAGGACATGCTCCATGCCGGGTGCACGCTGCCCGGTCCGCGGCAGGGACTGGTGTTGGATTTCAAGAAACCGGTTTCCCTCAATTTCATAACGGTGGCCGCGGCCGATGGCCTGCGGCGGTGTCTGGTGGAATATGCCACCACCAACGGGACGTTCCAGAAATTGCAGGATGTCGGTGGGCCGGAGGGATGCCCCGAGCTTTTCCGTGTGGAGTTTCCGAAGACCGAGGTGGCGCAGTTGCGCGTGACGCTGGATTACACCGGCGTGGCCGGCCAGTGTCACTTTCGCCGGGTGATCGCGGGCCTGGATCCGGCCGGCGGGGCGACCTCGTCCCGGATGATCGACTTTGGCCGGACCTTCCATGTGGCGGCGGTGGCCGAACTGGGATTGGATCGATTCAAGCTCGATACGCCCCAGGAGTATTTCAGTCGCCAAGAGGTGGAGGGCGTGCCGCATTTCATGGCAACCAAGGGCCTGAAATACGAGGATGTCCCGGATCCAGCGGCCAGCCTGGTCGTGACATTTTCCATTCCGGAGGACGGCTTGTATGCGCTGGAGGGGCTGTGTTTCCTGGCGGATGGAAAACCCCGCGAGGCGCGGCTGCGAGGCATGCTGACGCGCACGGACGAAGAAAAAGGGGGGCAGGAGCTCGTCCTCAAGTGTATTCGTGCACCACAAGCGGCATGGGCGCGCGCCAACTTCCGAAATGTTTACACCCTGCCACTGAAACAGGGTGAATACCGGATGCAATTGTCCCCGCGCGAAGCCGGTGTTGCCATCAGCCGTGCCAGGGTCATCCGGCTGGCTCTGCCCATGGACCGCACAGTGCCCACCCAACAAACCGTCCAAAAATGAGCCTCGATCAAACAGGGTGTGATCTCTGATCGCACAGGGTTGCATCGGCGAAACCTTTCGATACTTTATCCAGCCCTGATGGTTCCAGAGGACTCACCCACAGTAACCCGGGCCAAACAAGTAGATCACCAACCCATGAAGACCCGAATCTCATTTTTCTGCCGGCTCATTCTCACCGCCCTGCTTATCCCGCTCGGTCAGCTCCACGCAGACGACGATGGCATCACCTGGCTCATTGAGTATGATGGCAAATCCCTGCCCGCCGCTCCATGGACCACCATGGGCAAACCGATCGCCAAACTCGAAGCCGATGGCCTTTGGCTCACCGTAAAGGGGTCAGTTCTTGATATTGACACATTCTAGGCGCAAGCCACTCTCCCGGCATGGCCCGCAAGCTCCGAGTCGAGTATCCCGGCGCGATTTACCACGTCATGAATCGCGGCGACCGGCGCGAGTTGATCTTCATGGATGACGCGGATCGCCAGCGCTTCGTCGAGACGCTGGGCGAGACTTGCGCCAAGACGGGGTGGCAGGTTCACGCCTATGTCCTCATGCCCAATCATTTTCATCTGGTGATCGAGACGCCGCAGCCGAATTTGGTCGCGGGGATGAAATGGTTGCTGGGCACTTACACCAGCCGCTTCAACCGGCGGCACAAACTGTTCGGCCACTTGTTCTCCGGCCGCTACAAATCGTTGATCGTGGATGGTTCGGGCAGCGGTTATCTCAAGAGCGTGTGTGATTACGTCCATCTGAATCCCGCGCGCGCGAAATTGGTGACGGTGGATGCGCTCTTGCGGATTTTTGCGTGGAGCAGTTGGCCGGCCTATCTGGCGGCCCCGTCCAAGCGTCCGACGTGGCTGCGGGTGGACCGGTTGCTGGGCGAGTGGGGCATCCCCAAGGACAGTCCGACGGGGCGGCAACGGCTGGAGCAGGGCTTGGAGGCGCGGCGCGGCGCGGAGGAGGGGGAGGAGTTTAGACCGATCCGGCGCGGCTGGTGTCTGGGGGAGAAAAAGTTTCGGGACGAGTTGCTGGCGCAGATGAGCGAGCGGATGGGGGCAGAGCATTACGGGGAGGAACGGGCGGAGACGGCGGAAGCGTTGGCGGAACAAATTATCGCGGAGGAATTGAAACGGCGGCGGTGGAAAGAGGCCGATCTCAAGACCCAGGCCAAAGGGGATCCGGCCAAGGTGGCGATGGCGGCGCGCTTGCGGGCGGAGACGACGATGACGGTGGGCTGGATCGCGGAGCGGCTGGGCATGGGAACACGCGGGCATCTGAACCACCTCCTGTATCGGCAACGCAAGACCGGCGGGGAGTAGCCATCATCAAGAACTGACCCCTCGTTACGACGCCCGCAAAGACTCGACCGTCACCGCGCGCTTTCTTTCGGCTGCTTCTGCGCTTCCTCTCGCGGGTGCCGGCTGGCAACCTGCGGACATGATTGATTCACCTTCCGCGCTTTCAGGCTGGTCACCGGAGCAGATCGCCGATGGCAAACGGTGGCTGGCCGCGTGGCAGCGTGCGGGACCGGATTTGGAACGGATTCGGCGGCGGGAAATCCGCGAACTCGACAGTTTCAAGGTGATCTCGCAGCTCTGTGGACCGGCGGACTACACCCGCGCCCCGCACGCACCCAAGGGCTCGTCGGGATTGGTCGAGCAGCAGCGCTGGTTCAAAAAATCATTCCTCCATGACTGAGGTCATCCAAGCCGCCGCCGAATTGCAGACGGGCTGTCAGGCGCACGGGTGGCGCTTTTGTTTCATCGGCGGGCTGGCGGTGCTGCGCTGGGGTGAGCCGTGGGAAACGGTGGATGCCGATCTGACGTTGCTGGCGGGCTTTGACCGCAAGCAGGCGTTCAGTGAACGAACTGCTGAAGCATTTCGCGGGGCGGATTCCGGATGGGGGCGCGTTCGCCGTCGCCCGCCGGGCACTCCTGCTCCGGTCCCGCAATGGAGTCGGCCTGGACGTGGCGCTCGGTGCGTTGCCGTTTGAGGAGCGGGTCGTGCAGCGTTCCTCGTTGTTCGCGTATCCGCCGGATGTCTCGCTGCGCACCTGCTCGGCCGAGGACTTGGTGGTGATGAAGTCGTTCGCCGGGCGCGGCCAGGATTGGGTGGATGTGGAGCGAATCATTGTCCGGCAGACCGGCCGGTTGGATTGGAATTACATCCGGGCGCAATTGCGTCCGCTGGCGGAGTTGAAAGAGGCTCCCGAGATTCTCACGGAATTGGAACGGCGGCGGCGGGAGTTTGAACAATAGGCGGCCGTCGATCTGGTCGTGGTCTGCTACCTGAGGTTCGCTGGCGAAATCGTCGCGCGCCTGCACCGCACCGTTGAAGCAGCGCGCCTCACCTGCGCCATCGTGGACGCCGCCGCCAAGGTGCGCGACCTGACTTCCAATACCTCGCCGAAGGCAAAGGCGCGACCGTCACCGCCCGCTCCAGCTCCGCACGATCTGCGATCCAAACCGTGGGAGTGAGGGCGCGGACAGGTTGTTTCAGCGGATTTTCGACCGGGCAAGCTGATCACTCGGTCAGCGCGTAAATATAGAATGCTCACTTCCGAAACGGAACGTCGTATGGATAGCTGCCGCGACGTCTTCGTCGGCAATCTTCGGCAGCCGTCCGATCGGGTCGAACTCAGCACGCTCGCGTTGATTTAGAAATTCATATACGACCTCGACCAGCAATCCGTGAAGCTTGGTGGCAGACGCTCGACCTTGGGCAACGGGGTTACGAAATACACCCGGCGCAATTCGTCCACCAATGGCGGCTAGCGGCAGGCTGACGGTGGCAGATTCGGAAAACACCAGTGAACGACAACACACACAGAACGAACGCCTCAGAGACAAATTCGCTTCCACAAAGGCGCGCTTTGTTCGCCCTCCTTGGTGCATTGGCGCTCGCTTTCGCGGTTTCTTGGTCGCTCTTACGGATGGCTGAAGTGCCGCGCGAGGCGGCGTTCATGAGCGGTATTTTTGTCCTGGCAGCGGTGCTCTGGATGACGGAGGCGCTGCCGCTGTTCGCCACGTCGCTGCTGGTTATCGCCGCCCAGATTATTCTTTTGGCCAATCCAGGCGGATGGCGGGGATTCGGTTTTGCGTCGGGAGCATCGCCGTCGTATCGCGAGATTCTGAGCCTGGCAGCCGATCCAGTGCTGGTGCTGTTCTTCGGTGGGTTCGTGCTGGCGCAGGCGGCCGTGAAGGAGGGCGTGGACCGGGCGATGTCCGCGTTGCTGCTCCGTCCGTTCGGCACGCAGCCGCGCCACGTGCTGCTCGGCCTGATGCTCTGCACGCTGTTGTTCTCGATGTGGATGAGCAACACGGCGACGACGGTGATGATGCTGGCGCTGGCGACACCGATGCTTGCCGCGATGCCGCCCGGCGAACCGTTTCGTAAAGCCATCGTCTTGGGCGTGCCATTTGCCGCCAATATCGGAGGCATGGGAACGCCGATCGCCTCGCCGCCCAACGCCGTCGCCATGGGCTTTCTGCAAAAGGCTGGCCATCACGTCAGCTTCCTCGATTGGATGCTCGTGGCGTTGCCGCTGGTGCTCGGGTTGGCCTCGTTCACATGGTGGTTGCTGACAAAATTCTTCGCGCCCGCCACGCCCGGCCTGCGGTTGGAACACGCGGGCACACGACTGACCCGCCGCGGCTGGCTGGTCGTCGGGGTGTTTACGGTCACGGTCGTGCTCTGGATGACGGATCGCTGGCATGGCCTGCCCTCGGCGGTGGTGGCGCTGCTGCCGGCGGTAGTGTTCACCGCCATGGGGGTGTTCACGCACGAGGACCTGGGCCGTTTGGAATGGCATATTCTCATCCTCATCGCCGGCGGCATCTCGCTGGGGGCGGGGATGCAACTGACCGGTCTGGACCGGATCGCGGTGCAGTGGCTGCCGCCTTCCGGCGGCGGCCTCGGGCTGCTGGCCGTGCTGATGCTGGCGACGATGGTTGTCAGCACCTTCATGTCGAATACGGCGGCGGCCAACCTGCTGCTGCCCATTGGCATCTCCGCCGCCGCGCTGGCGGGGACGACGGGCGGGCTGTCACCGGTGCAGGCGGCCGTGAGCATCGCGCTGGCGGCGTCACTCTCGATGGCTCTGCCGGTCAGCACGCCGCCCAACGCCATCGCCTTCGCGCGCGGTGAGTTCACCACCCGCGACATGGCACGCGTGGCCCTGCTGGTGGGTGCCTTGGGCGCGCTGCTGGTCATCGTCGGCGGCGGAATCGTGATGCGTTTTTGAGGGCTGCTGAAATGGGCAGTCGAAACGGATCGCGGCCCGCTCCGACTTTGAAAGTAAAGGGGGCATTTTCTGGATATTGATAGCCGGGCGATAGGCGCTCTCCCGGCATGGCCCGCAAGCTCCGAGTCGATTATCTCGGCGCGATTTACCACGTCATGAGTCGCGGCGACCGGCGCGAGTTGATCTTCCAGGAGGACGCGGATCGCCAGAGGTGCATTGAGACGCTGGGCGTGGCCGGGAAGGGGTCGGTTCTTGAGATTGGCATAAAGACTTTTTCCGAGAAACCCGCGACGCCGTGGCGAACCTTTACCCGCCCGCCGCGGAAGCGCGCATCGCCTGCGCCATCGTGGATGCCGCCGTGAAGCGTTCAGAAGGCAAATTTCTATCAATTCAGAAGGCGCGCTTGACACCCGTTGCCGCAAGCAGAACCTCTTCGCAGTTGACCCCGGCGCAAAGGTCATTCCCCATGAATTGCGGAGCGTTCCGAAAGCAAATTCCTATCAATAAATAGAAGCCATGAATCCCACTGCCGAAATTTACCGCGCCGCAGCTTCTGCTGCCATTCGTCTGGCCGCCATGCCAGTGCTATGCCTTACACTTGTCCACTCGGCAGCCACCGCTGCAGTGACGCCTGACTCCAAGCCCAGGGAGTGGCCGGCCAACCTTGCCAAACACCAGATTATGATCCGGCGCGAGGCTGCGGACCAGCAGCAGTCCGCCATGATCGCCGCCGCCGAGACAGCCCAACCTTCCAAAGAAACACTGAAGCAGGCTGCCGGCGAAGCCGCTGTGCCGGCGGGCGAAAAAGTATGGTGGTATGAGGAGCAGCTCGGCATCCGCATTCCCTGCGCGATCACCGCCGACGCCGTCGCCTACTACTCGGACTTGGTGGGAAAATACGGCAGGCAAGTCCTCCAACGCTATGTCGAGCCTTCCAGCCGCCTCGACTATCACGCCGGCGTCAAGTTTCACAGGGACTTCAAGCTCGGTGACAAAAGCTTCAACAACGTCCACGTCGTCACGCTCAAACTCACCTTCTCCCAGAACTTTACCGCCACCATGACCGAAGGCATGCGTTTCGAAAAGGAGCGGGTGGTGATTCTCGACGCGACCGGCAAGGTGCTGCACATCTCCGGCGACGGTCCCACCGAGGTGCCGATCCTCGCGATCTGACCAAGAGCCCCGTCAATTTCGCCGCCAGTCCTGATCGAATGCCGCCCCCGCGCGACTGGCGCCTTACAATTCACATGCCGCCAAAGTAAGTGCCATCGGGCACCCACCGTTGAGGATGACTGAATGACTACAAGAATTCTGCAACTGACCGACTGCCATCTCATGGCGGACCCGCGAGCTGAATTGAAAGGCATTTGCACGCGGGCCTTGTTCGAACGCGTTCTCGCGGCGGTGCGAACGCGGCATGGGGCGCTGGATCGGTTGATTGTGACCGGCGACCTGACGCACGACGAACAACTGGCGACCTACGAATCGCTACGCGAGTTGCTGCTCCCGTGGCTGCCGCGGCTGCGGTTGATTCCGGGGAACCACGACCATCGCGAACGGATGCGGCAGGCGTTTCCCGAGCGGATTCAACCGTTGGGCCAGCGCAATGTTTTCGTCGAGGACGTGGGCGGCTGGCGGCTGCTCGGTCTTGATTCGCACGTGCCGGGTGAATTGCACGGGCGGCTCGGCGACGAACAGCGGGCCTGGCTGGATGAGCAATTGACAGCGCATCCGGGCCCGGCCGTCGTGTTCCTGCACCATCCGCCGATCCTTGTCGGCAGCCAGTGGCTCGATCGAATCACGTTGCAGGACGCGCCCGAGTTGCTGGCCCTCGTGCGACGTCACGCGAACGTGCGAGCCGTCGTTTGCGGACACGTCCATCAGGAACGGACGGTTGCCGAGCCACCGGCGATGATCTTCACGAGTCCCTCGACCGGCGTGCAGTTTCGGACCGAAACGATCTCGCTTGAGGTGGACCCGGTTCCGCCGGGGTTTCGCGTACTTGAATTGCACCCGGACGGGAGGATTGTCTCGTGGGTCGAACGTGTCCCGTGACAGGCAAACAGACCATCACTCCCAGAGGCTCGCCCAACTAATGAAAGGGTTCGCGATGAGTCGCTGGCCGTATGAATTCCAACGATGAAAAGACTCTTTGTTTTCGGTATCTTGCTGCTCCCCAGCGTTCTCCTCGCCCAGGGTCAGGCCAAGCTTGACGGGGCGTTTCAGTTGTTGCGCGAGGCCGTCGCTCAAGGCGAGGTGCCGGGCGGCATTGCGTTGGTAGCTCGCCACGGTCGGATCCTCAAACACGAGGCCTACGGCTCGAGCGATCTCGAGAACCAGCGTCCCTTCGCCACGAACACGCTCTGCTGGATCGCGTCCATCACCAAGCCTGTCACCGTGGCGGCGGCCATGACGCTGGTGGATTCCGGGAAAATCGTGCTCGATGATCCGGTCGAAAAATACTTGCCGGAGTTTCGCGAGCAAAAAGACACGAACGGCATTCACCACGTGTTCACGATTCGGCAGGTGATGTCGCACTCGTCCGGCTTGGTCTCGAAACCGCCCACCCGTCGCTCCGCCTGGCCGATCGGCGGGCCGTTGGACGATCAGTGGCTCGAACAGAAGCTGCCCGAGATCGTGGCGACCATCGCGCGCAGCCCGCTGCAATTCGAACCGGGCAGCAAGTTCGAATACTCCAACTCCGCGCTGTTTGTCCTCGGGCGCGTGATCGAAGTCGTCTCCGGCAAATCCTACGCCGCCTATGTGCAAGAGAAGATCCTCACCCCGCTGCGAATGACCGACACGCATTACGCACCCCCGGCGGCGGAGGCGAAGCGTGTTGCCGTGATTTACGCGCGGCGCGAAGGCCAGCGCGAAACGATCTTTCGGTTCAACCCCGCCGTGAAGATCGTGAACGCTGCGCCCGATGGCGGACTGTTTTCCTATCCGGCTCAGTTCGTCCCCTTTTTCGAAACGTTCTTGAACAACGACGAGCGTGTGCTTTCGCGCCGCGCGGTGGCGGAGATGCTGAAGGAACAGGCGTCGGGCTGGGGGCTGGGTTGGCAATTGAAAGACGGCATGTTCCAGCACAGCGGCTCCAGCGGAACAAGGGCTTGGTGTGATCCAAAGACCGGCGTCATTGGCCTCGTCTTCCTGCAATTCCGAGATCAAAAGGAGTCCGACGCGCGCCTGCGCAATCGGTTTCGCCAAGCCGTGCAGGAGGCGTTTGCGGAGTGATGCCGCAGCGGGATGCGGCGAAAGTGGCGGAGGCGGCGCGCTGGCGGGTGGAGATGACGATGACGCTGGTCTGGATCGCGCGGCGGTTGGACATGGGGGGCAGGGAAGAACGCGTCGAACTCGCGCCGGGCATGCGGGCCGCGCGTCACGCGGGGGTAATCGGGAAGGTTTGTTTTCATCAGTCGTGTTTCCCTGCCCCACGGTGTCCTCCATTCTGCGGCACCGGCTAATTCTAAACCGTAACTATTCAGTGAGGGCAACAGGAGCGCGGCCTTCAGGCCGCAGAAACGTCCGACCGCAGTGATCGCGTCACCCACTCCAAACGCGTGCTCCCACTCAACCTTTTGGTGAGTTCAATAAAACGGTTCGGAAAATTCTGCCGCCCCCCTACAGGACGCACGTTTCTGCGGCCTGAAGGCCGCGCTCCTGACACCCTC
>CAMAUZ010000152.1 GCA_945861535.1 Akkermansia muciniphila
ACCGTCCTCTCCCCCAAGACCCTTAACGAAGACCTCGAGAAGCTCCGCGACAAATACGGCGACAAAGGCTATATCGACGCCCACGTCATCGCCGAGAAGAAAGCCAACACTGAAACGGGCAACATCGACCTCGTCCATCAAATCGACGAGAAGGACAAATCCTTCATCGAGAAGATCGAGATTCGCGGCAACACCAAGACCAAGGACAAGGTCATCCGCCGCGAACTGGCCGTCGCTCCCGGCGAGACCTACAACAACGTCAAGGTCAAGCTCAGCAAGTACCGCCTCCAAGGCTTGAACTTCTTCGAGAAGGTCGAGACCCAGCCGGAGCCAACCGACGTTCCGAACCGCAAGAACCTCATCGTCAATGTCGAGGAGAAGAACACCGGTAACATGACGGTCGGCGCCGGCTTCAGTTCCATCGACAGTTTGATCGGTTTCGTCGAAGTCAGTCAGGCCAACTTTGATCTCTTCAAACCCTGGAACTTCACCGGGGCCGGCCAGAAATTCCGCGCCCGCGCTTCCTTCGGCACCGAGCGACAGGACTATGTCATCTCCTTCATCGAGCCGTGGTTCCTCGAACGGAAACTCCAGTTCGGCGTCGATCTCTACCACCGCAACATGGCCTTCCAGAGCGCCCTCTATGAACAACGCCAGACCGGCGCGCGCGTGAGCCTCTCGCGCACCCTCGGCAGCGACTTCCTCATCGGCGGCGTCAACTACACCGTGGAAAGCATCGGCATCAACAATGTCACGGCCAGCGCCTCGCCCCAACTCAAAGGGGAAGCCGGCGACCAGTTGGTTTCCAAGATCGGCACCTCCATTGCCTACGACACCCGTGGCGGCGGTTTCCTGCCCAACAAAGGCCAGAAGACCGAACTCACCGCCGAAGTCGCGGGTGGCCCCCTTGGTGGCGATGCCGCGTTCTACAAACTCGAACTCCGCACCGGTTGGTACTTCAAAGGATTGGCGGAAGGGCATGTCCTCGAACTCACCGGCCGTTCCGGCTTCGGCTCGCCTTGGGAGAATGGCAAAAATGTTCCGCTCTTCTATCGCTACTTCCTCGGCGGTGCCAACACCCTCCGCGGTTACCGCTATCCCCAGGTCGGTCCGCGCGACAGCCTGAACGAACCCTTCGGCGGCAACACCTACTACATGGGCACCGCCGAATACAGCATCCCGGTCATCGACCGCGTCCGCTTGGCGGCGTTCTATGACATCGGCAACGTCTTCTCCCAACCCTTCAGCTTTAATCCAGGGGTTGGAGAGACCATCTATCAGGACGACGTCGGCATCGGCATCCGCCTCAACATCCCCAACCTCGGACCGCTCCGTCTCGACTACGCCCGTCCGCTCAAAACCGACAGCAAAACCAGCCGGTCCGGCCGCATCCAGTTCAGCGTCGGTTACACCCGCGAGTTTTGAGTTCCCCACAAATTGCCTATGTCACTACCCAGTCTAAGATCCGGTCTCGTTATCGGCCTGCTGCTGCTCACCGGCCCCGACCTGTTGGCGCAGAACAAGATCGCCACCATCGACCTCAAGCGGGTCTTCGACGGCTACTGGAAGACCCAGCAGGCCGACGGCGCCCTCCGCGAAAAAGCCGCCGAGTTCGAGAAGAAGAACAAACTCATGGTAGAGGACTACCAAAAGGCGACTGAGGAGTACAAAAAGGTGCTCGACAGCGCCAACGACGCCGCCGTCTCCATCGAGGAAAAGGACAAGCGCAAGAAAGCCGCTGAAGCCAAGCTCCTCGAGATCAATGAAATCGAGCAGAGCATCAAACAGTTCGAACGCTCCGCTCGCGCCCAGATCAGCGAACAGCAGCGCCTGATGCGTGATAAGATCCTCAATGAGATTCGCGAACTCATCAACACCAAGGCCAAGGCCGCCGAGTACAACCTCGTCATCGACACCGCCGCCGAGAGCATCAACACCACTCCCGTCATCCTCTTCAAGAGCGGCCAGGCCGATCTCACCGACACCATCCTCACCCAACTCAACGCCACCGCCCCCACGGGCACCCTGAAAAAGTAAGCACCCCGTTTTGCGTCCCCCGCCAACCCCGCATCGTCCCCGGTGCGGGGTTGTTCTTTTCCCGCATCATCCTCGGGTATGCCGCGAGCCGATCGGGCGGGCACGCGAAGAAGGCGGCCATTTCAGACGCTCCCTAAAACCCAACCGTGCCGTGCTTCGGATACGGAGAGCCGGTTGGCCGCTGGCCCTCCCAGCGGCGCCACCACATCCTACGCCCCCGCCGCCAGTTCCCCCATCGCCGCGTCGATCCGCGCCAGCGACTGCTCGCGACCGAGGATTTCCAGCAAATGGTACAAACTCGGCCCTGACGCCGCGCCGGTGCAGGCCAGCCGCAACGGATGCACGAACGGCCCCACCTTCGTCCCCGCCTCGGCGGCGACCGCTTTCAACGCCGCCTGCACCGCGTCCGCATCGAACTTCGCCACCGCCGCGAACGCCGCACGCAATTTCGCCAGCCGCGCCGCGTTTTCCCCGGTGCAATCTTCCGGCTTCGCCCCGGCGCGATACGAGACCTTCGCCACGAAATAAAATCCGCCATACGCCGGCAAATCGGCGAAGCACTTGAACTTCCCCTTGCACGTGTCGAGCGCCGCTTTCACGTAGGCGAGGTCGAACGCCTCGGTCCCGATCCCCGCCTTGGCCAGCGTATGGACGCACAGTTCGTAGAACCGGTCGTTGTCCATCGCACGCACATATTCGCCGCTCAGCCATTGGAGTTTCGCCAGATCGAACCGCGCGTTGTGCCGCAAAATCTGCGGCAGATCGAACAGCTCGACGACCTCGCGAATGGGCAGCACCTCGCGATTCCCCTTGGGCGACCAGCCCAGCAGACACAGGTAATTCAGCACCGCTTCCGGCGGGTAGCCCTGCTCGACGTACCACATCAGCGACGCGCCCGTGTCGCGCTTGCTCATCTTCGAGCCGTCGGGATTCAGGATCAGCGGGATGTGCGCATACTTCGGCGGCGACATGCCGAACGCGCGGAACAACGCGATGTGCTTGGCCGTGTTCGAGAGATGATCCTCGCCGCGGATGACGTGGGTAATACCCATCTCCAGGTCGTCGATCACGTTCACCAGATGAAACACCGGCTGCCCGTCCGAGCGCACGATCACGAAATCCGGGTCCTGCTGTTCGCGGTCCGTCAGCTCGCGCACCACGTCGCCGACCACCAGGTCGGGGATCGTGATCGGTGTGCGCTGCATCTTGAATTTCACCGCGCCCTCGTGCTCGTACGCCAGCCCGTGCGACAGCAACGCCTCGACGCGCCGCCGATAATTCTCCGCGCGCTGGCTCTGATAATACGGCCCGTAGTCGCCCTTGCCCGGCCCCGTCGCATCGCTCGTGATGGGGCCTTCGTCCCAGTCCAGCCCCAGCCAGCGCAGGCCGTTGAGAATCACGTCCACCGCCTCCTGCGAATTACGCGCAGCGTCCGTGTCCTCGATGCGCAGGATGAATTTCCCCCCGCAGTGCCGGGCGAAGAGCCAGTTGAACAGCGCCGTGCGCGCGCCGCCGATGTGGAGATAACCGGTGGGACTGGGGGCGAACCGAACTCGTACACTCATGGGATCGTTGTGGGTTGCTGGGTGAGACATCGCTGCCGGATGGCGCACCGTAGCCAGCGCCCGCGCGCCGACGCAAGCGCGGAGCGTGCGGCGCACGCGGTTCCCCGTACCGCAGACTTCCAAGTCTGCTGTGTCGCGGGTTTCCAAACCCGCGGGAGGTCCGCCCATCCGCGACGCTCCGCGGTGCCGCACGCGCCCGAACCGCCGCGGCCCCTGCCGATTTGAAAATCGGCGACACAGCAGGTTTGGAAACCTGCGCTACAGAGCACGGCGCGCTGCACCCTTACGCCGTCAATTCCGGGGCTTTCTTTTTGACGCCGGGCGCGTCGGTGGTAATAAGTCCCGCGCTTTCTGCGGACCAACGATTCCATGACAGCCGTCGGCGAAGACCGGCTGCGAATCGGAGCGGCCGCCGGGGGAGCGACGATCAGCTTTTTTGCTTATGCCGAAATCCAACCCGACCGCGCCCAAGTACAAACGAATCCTCCTCAAGCTCAGCGGCGAAGCCCTCGGCGGCGAGGCCGGGCAGGGCATCTGCCCCGAAGTCGTGGCGGACATGGCGCAGCAGATCAAGGAGGTCCGCGCTCTCGGCGTGGAGATCGTGATCGTGGTGGGCGGCGGCAACATTTTCCGCGGCCTCTCCGGCAGCGAACGCGGCATCGAACGGGCGACGGGCGATTACATGGGGATGCTCGCGACGGTCATCAACGCGCTGGCGTTGCAGGACGCATTGGAGAAAGCGGGTGTCGCCACGCGCGTGCAGAGCGCCATCACGATGTCGCAGGTCGCCGAGCCGTTCATCCGCCGCCGCGCCGTGCGGCATCTGGAAAAAGGCCGCGTCGTCATCTTCGGCGGCGGCACCGGCAATCCGTTTTTCTCGACCGACACCGCGGCGGCGTTGCGCGCCGCAGAGCTGGGCGTCGATGTCATACTCAAGGCGACCAAGGTGGACGGCATCTACGACAGCGATCCGAAGAAAAATCCCACGGCCAAACGCTTCGCGACGATCACCTACATGGAGGCGCTCCAGAAGCAGCTCAAGGTGATGGACTCGGCGGCCTTCTCGCTGTGCATGGACAACCACATGCCGATCATCGTGTTTGACCTGTTCAAGCCCCACAACATCAAGCGCGTGGTGCTGGGCGAGAAGGTCGGCACACTCGTCGTGGACTGAGCGGCTCTTCCTGGTCGGGACGCGTTGCCGCGCGTCCGTGGCCTTCCTTCCTTCGTCTTCGTCCTCGTCCTCGCCCGCCGCTGGTGGAAATCTCCTGCGTTCGGAAGGGGGAAAAGTTTGGACGCGCGGCGACGCGTCCCCACCGGGATGAGGTAGGGCTGCGCTGTGCGCGGCCGTGGCCCGTCTTCGCTCGGGCGCGGAGGGAATGAGATGGCGTGGTTTGTGGGCGGGCGGGGGAAGGGTCACGGACGCGCGGCAGCGCGTCCCTACCGCAGCGGGCATTCTTGGTTGAGTGGGGGACACGGGGGCCGAGTCAATGACGCCGTGCACGTGACCAAAAAATTTTTCGTGACGGATAGCCGGGGGGAATCCCGTGCGGATGCGTTAGGGGCGGGGGCGTGGCGGGAGCGGTTCGGAGCTTTGGGACGCTGCTGTGGTGCGTTTTTCTTGCTCGGCGTGTTCGCGCTGTTGGGGGTCGCTCCGGCCAGCGCCGCACCTGCGGGACCGGTTTCCCAGCTCCCCGCGTCCAACGAGTGGGCGGTGGCGTTCCAAAAACGGCTCGATTGGTGGAGCCTGAAGCCCTTGGGCACCACGTCACCGCCGCCCGTGAGTGACGCCGCGTGGGCGCGCGAGCCGGTGGATCGGTTTGTGCGCGCCGCCTTGACCGCGGCGCAACTTTCCCCCGCGCCGTCCGCCGAACCCGAAGTGCTGCTGCGCCGGCTCGCGATCGTCCTCACCGGCCTGCCGCCGACACCGCCGCAGCGCGCGGCGTTTCTTCAGCAGTGGCGGACCGACGCCGGGGCGGGGTACGAACGGCTGGTCGATGAGTTGCTCGTGTCACCGCATTTCGGTGAGCGGTTCGCGCGGCACTGGATGGATGCGGTGCGCTACACGGACACCTACGGCTACGAGTGGGACAATCCGGCAAAAGGCTCGTGGGAATATCGCGATTACCTGATCCGCGCCTTCAACGGGGATGTGAGTTTCGCGCAGTTCGTGACCGAGCAGCTCGCCGGCGATTTGCTGCCCGCGCCGCGCCTCAACCGCGAGCTGGGCATCAACGAAAGCCTCATCGGCCCGATGTTCTATCATCTTGGCGAGCACCGCCACGGCAGCAGCCTCGGCTTCTTCAATGGTGTGCATCAGGAGATGGTGAACAACAAGATCGACGCGTTCTCGAAGGTCTTCCTCGCCACGACGGTCGCCTGCGCGCGCTGCCATGACCACAAGCTCGAGGCCGTGTCCCAGCGCGATTATTACGCGCTGGCCGCGCTGTTCATGACGCCGCGCTGGACCGCGCGCGTGGTCGATGCGCCGGACAAAAACGACGCCGTCATCGCGCGCCTCAAGGAATTGCGCGCCGCCATCCGCCGTGAACTTGGAGCGCAATGGCTGGCCACCGTGAATGAGCAAAAAGCCTGGCCGTTCGCCACGCCCGACGCGCTGGCAACCCTGCTCGCGCCGACCAACGCCACCGCCGCCAAAAGCGCGCCCGCACCGAAGCCCGACGCCCTCGAGCACCCGTTCACGCAGCTCCTCTCCGCCACCGATGACGCGGTCGAAAAGCGCTGGCTCGAACTCGCCTCCGCCTGGCAAACCAACCGCGCCGCGCGCAGCAAGGCCAACGCCGCCTTCACCTGGCTCGCTGATTTTCAGGAACCGAAACTGCCCGCCGGCTGGGTTTCCGAAGGCGATGGCATGAAGCATGGCCACGTCACGGACGGCACGCCGCTGATCGCGCTCGAGGGCGAGGCCGTGATCGCGCGGCTGTTGCCGCGCGGCTACCACACGCACGCGTTGTCCGCGAAGCTGCCGGGTGCGCTGCGGATGCCGCCGCAGTTGTCCGTGCCGGGGCGCATCGCGAGTTTGCAACTCGCGGGCGGCGAGTTCAGCGGCTACCTGCCGGTGCCCGGCAACGCGTTTCAAAATGAACCGCTCGGCTTCCTCGCCTCGACCACGCCAACGTGGACGGCCTTTGCCGACGAGCGCCTGAACAACGGCGTGCCGCACGTCACGGTCGAGTTCGCGACCTCCTCGTTGAACCCGAATTTCCCGCCGCGCACCGGGCTTGCCAAGGGCCTCGCGAACTCCGACCTCGGCTACGACAAACGCAGTTGGCTCAGCATCACCGGCATCGTTGGCCACGATCAGGCCGGTGCGCCGCAGGACACGCTGGAGCACTTCGCCACGCTCTACGACGGCGAAGCGCCGCAGTCCGCCGCGGACGCCCGCCGCCGCCTCAGCGCGTGGCTCGACGGCGCGGTGCGGCGCTGGGCGAACGGCAAATCCCAAGTCGGCGATGTGCGCATCCTCGAGTGGCTGCTGACGAAAAAGCTGCTGCCCAATCGCGCCGCGCCGGGCAGTCCCCTGGCCGCCCTGCTCGCGGACTATCGGCGCTTCGAGCAGGGCATCGTCCATCCGCGCACCGTGAACACGATGGATGAGCGCGAGGTTTCGCGAATCAATTACCCGCTCAACCTTCGCGGCGATGTGGACACCCTCGGCGAGCTGGTCGCGCCGGACTTCCTCCAAATGTTCGCCGGTCGAAACGCCGTCGCGCAGAGCCGCGGCAGCGGGCGCCGGGAACTGGCCGAGTCGCTTGTGCAACCCGAGCATCCGCTGACCGCGCGCGTGTATGTGAACCGTGTCTGGCAATGGGTTTTCGGCACCGGTCTGGTCGCGACGCCCGATGATTTCGGCCGCCTTGGCGAACTGCCGTCGCACCCCGAGTTGCTCGATTATCTCGCGCGCGAGTTCGTGCGCGACGGCGGTTCCACCAAACGCCTCGTGCGCCGTCTCGTGCTCAGCCAGACCTTCCGCCAGTCCGGCACCGTCACCGCCGCCGCCCGCGAGCGCGACCCGGCCAACCGTCTGCTCCATCACTACGCCACGCGGAAAATGGAGGCCGAGGTCCTCCGCGACGCGCTGCTCGCCGTCTCCGGCCGCCTCGACCCGCAGCTCTACGGCCGGCCGATTGATCCGCCGCGCGCCGCGCAAGACCCCGCCAAGCGCCTCTACTCCGGCCCGCTCGATGGCCACGGCCGGCGCTCGCTCTATTTGAAAATGTCGATCATGGAACCGCCGAAATTCCTCGTCGGCTTCAACCTCCCCGACCTCAAGCTCCCCACCGGCCACCGCGACGTCACCGGCGCGCCGACGCAAGCCCTGCTGCTGCTGAACGATCCGCTCGTGAGCGCGATGGCCGGCCATTGGTCCGCGCAACTCCTCAAGCAACCGCACGCCACCGTGGCCGAGCGCATCACCGCCATGTTCGTGCAAGCCTACGGACGCGCGCCCACGGACGCGGAATTGCAACGCTGGGCCGTCGCCCTGCCCGACCTCGCGCCCGCCGCCTCCGGCGACCTGCTGCGCCACGAAGCCGCGTGGACCCAGCTCGCCCACGCACTGTTTAACACGAAGGAGTTTCTGTATTACCGGTGAAACCGAGCGACGGAGAAACTTGCGGAAAGCCGTCGCGCAGCGGGCGGAGGGAGGACGGCAGTGGGCAGGGCGCGGCTGTCCTCAGCGCGCCGCAGACCGTGTGGCCACGCCGGCGGCGCGCCGCTTTTTCTTCCGTGGGATTCTGACCAAAACCGAGAAGCCGCCGCCGGTGGAGTTCACCGAGCAGCTGGGGTCGCTGACGAAGGCAGGGGATGGGTGGGATCTCGGGACGGCGACGCCGTGATGGATGGGCGGGTGGCGTTGCCACCGAACCTCGAAGCCGGGGGAGCAGATACGCCCTCAGGTGTCGCTGGATGCGCTCCCGCAGCCAGCTCCTGTGGAAGCATCCCGGCCTCAAATCTCCGCACGATTTCGTGCCATGCGCGTTTTCCGCGAGGGCGCGGAAAACGGCACCCGTGGACGGGTGCTCTCCCTGGCTGAGGAGCGCGCGCCGCTGGTGTATGGTTTTCGGTGGCCCGCCGAAAACTTGTGCCACCCGCTATCTGTAGAGGCGGCGAGGGCAGATTGGGGGACGAGGGTTTGAGCGGGCCGCTCAAACCGGCACGCGGGCCGCGTGCGCTCCCCGGTTTTCCGCGGGGGCGCGGCTCATACCAGCCTGGGGCAACGCCCCGGGCAGACATCAGCCAATGAATTCAGAGCTGAAAGCCCGTTCCATCTTCCTGCTGAAGGATGATCCATTCCCGCGATGGACCGCGCTTTCAGCGCTCAAATGGTAGATGGCTCGTTTCCTGGGGCGTTGCCCCAGGCTGGTATGAGTCCGCGCCTTTGGCGCTACACAGATGCGGGCGCGGAAAACGGCACCCGAGGGCGGGTGCGCCCCCCGTTCGACTTCGGTGGGGGCATCTCAGTCTTTACCACACCCAGCCCAATTCCTGCGGTCCCGGAGGGACACTTGAGAATAGCCCAGCACTTCAGTGCTGGGTCAGTGATGGGGAGGAAACAAGTCCCGACAAGGCCGGCCGACCCTCGTGCCACTGGCTCGGTCGTCCCTGCGGGACTTGCGGATGGAATCAACGCCTACCCAGCACTTAA
>CAMAUZ010000153.1 GCA_945861535.1 Akkermansia muciniphila
GACAGCATTCTGGCAAGCAAAAACTGAAAGCAAAGACGCAGAAAAACTGGCGAAAAGTTCAAATCGCTCACACCCTGATGTCAACGCACTCCGCTGCGGACCAATGCGTTACGACAGGCACCTATCACAACATCCGGATGCTACTGATATGATGCTGGGCCAGGAGGCCTTCGCCGACGCCGCCAATCCGACCATCGGCATCGGCACCAAAGATCGCACCTATGGCGATGTCGCCACGGCGCTCTTCGCCTTCAGGGGGCAGGTTGGCTCGCTGCTGGAAGAGGAACTCGCGCTGCTGCGCGGCCGGGATGAGTTTCTCCAACCCGGCACGGGCCTGGCCCCGGTTTACAATCGCCTGGTCTGGAACTACACCCGCGGCATTGATGCTGGTGAGGTTATCTACGCCCTCAACCACAATATCCTCGACCAGAATGGTGACGGTGTCATCGGCGCGGCTGACGCGGCCAAACTCTATCCTCAGGGTCATGGGGATGCTTACGGACACTATCTGACTGCACTCAAGGGTTACTACTCGCTGTTGTTGGATACGGACTTTGATTGGGTGCCACGCATCGAGGCGGTCAACATCCTGGGCAAGCCGGTGTCCGTTGACTATCAGGACGAACGCAAATTCGCCGCCGCCGCGGCTTCCGTGGCCCGCACCGGCCGGCAAATCTTCGACCTGACGTGGCGGCAGGATTACAAGGGCGGTAAAGGCACGGGCTGGGAGAGCTTTGCGGCGACCCGGGCGGGTTCCACTACGACCCGTTACTGGGGGATGGATTACTGGGCTTCGCGTTCGGGCCAGGGTTCCTACTACAACTGGATCGTCGGCAACGCCATCCTGCCGGAAGTGGATCCGGACCCGACGCATGAGGGCATCCAAAAGGTGGATCGCACCACGGTCCCTGAATTACGGGAACTTCCCACGGTGGGGGAATCGTTGCAGACCGCGATGGACAACGCGGAGGCTGGTCTCACTCCGCTCGGCCTGCCGGATACGAGCATCCCGTTTGATCTGAATCCCAACACGATCGTCGGCGGTGCGTCGCAGACCCATTTCGAGCAGGTGAACGATCGTGCCAAGGCGACGCTGCGCAATGCCCTCGGGGCTTTCGATGAAGCCAAGGACGTCACCCGGCTCATGCGCTCCGAGCAGGATTCCGTGGCGGATTTTCAGGCGACTGTCGCGAAACAGGAGTTCGCCTATACCAACGCTCTCATCGAACTCTACGGCACTCCCTATCCCGACGACATCGGGCCGGGCCGGCTGTATCCGCAGGGTTATGCGGGGCCGGATATTTTTCACTACGCCTACGTGGAAACACCCGAACTGACCTTTCCCGGTCTGCTGGAACCGCGCACCAACAAGGTGTTCACCATTGATGTGCAAGACTTCCCGAAAGACTTCAAAAACTTCGCCAGCACCAGCTTCGATTTCCTCGTGGCTAATACCCCCGAGCAGGCCTACTCCAATGGCGTTCATTATATCGAGTACAACCTCAGTTCGCACGGGTTCTTCGGTAAACCGGAAAATTGGATGGGGAAGCGCCTGTCGCCCGGCCGGATACAGCAGGCGATTTCCAACAAGATCAAAGCACGCAACCAGCTCCGGATCGCCCTCGATGATGCGCAAGGCGCGAAGGAGGATCTCGACAGTGCGGTGTTGGTGTTCAAGGCCGGGAAGGCGAGTCACGATGCCATCCGCGCGCTGGAAGAACGGGTCTTCAAATCCAATGAGATATTGCAGTCTGTCCTGCTGGCCGGCGAGTTGGTGGATCGCGGTGTCGAAGTCGCCACCGCTCATGCCGAGGCCGTCGCCGCGGCCACGGCCGAGGGGTTGCCCTCGTCCCTCATCGTCGGGGTCGCCGCCGGCGGTGACGCCACCGCCCCGGGTCGCGCCGCCACCAAACTGACCGGTGTGGGCGTCAGTGCCGCGCTCGCCGCCGCGCAGGCGGTCAATTTTGCCGCCGGACGCATCGGTGCCCTGGTGGTGGAACAGAAGAATGCGCGGATCGAGTTTGATAAGATCGCGCCGCTGGAATATGCGCAGGAGTTGAAGGAGTCGGTGTACGAGTTGGTGCTGGGGCTCAACGATGTGCAAGGCACACTCTTCAACATCAACCAACGGCTGCAGGAACTGGATGACGCCGACCGGGCCTACCAGAGCCTGCTGGCGGAAGGTGATCGGATTCGGGCTGAGCGCACGATTTTCCGCCAACGCGCGGCCGCGGTGACCCAGGGGTTTCGCACGCGTGACGCCGCCTTCCGCATCTTCCGCACCGAAAAGCTGGAACGGTACAAAACGCTCTTCGATCTGGCGGCACGCTATGCCTTCATGGCCGCGCAGGCCTATGACTACGAGACCGGCCAGCTCGGCACGACGGCGGGGAGGGAGTTCATCAGTCGCATCATCCGTTCCCGCGCGCTGGGGGTGATGAAAGATGGTGAGCCGCAGTATGCCGGCAGCAACACCGGCGACCCCGGTCTCTCCAGCGCCCTGGCGGAGATGGGGGCCGACTGGCTCGTGCTCAAGGGCCGGCTTGGGTTCAACAACCCCGATGCCTACGGGACGACCGTCTCGCTCCGCACGGAGAAGCTCCGCATCCTCTCGGCCACGGCCGGCGATTCGAACTGGAGCGATGTCCTCCAGCGCGGCCGGGTGGCCAACCTGCTGGATGACCCCGACGTGAAACGGCAGTGCCTGCAGATCGATCCGGGCAACGGCCTGCCGGTCCCCGGCATCATCCTCGACTTCAGCACGACCATCGCGGACGGCTACAATCTCTTCGGCAAACCGCTCGCCGCCGGCGATCACAACTACAGCCCCAGTGCGTTCGCCACGAAGATCTTTGCCGTCGGCGTCGCACTCGAAGGCTACCGGGGCATGGACAATCCCGTCGGGAACTCCGCGGCCGTCGCCGGTGCCGGCGGCACTTCTCCCGCCGATCCGAGCGTCAGCTTCCTCGACACCACCGGGCTGGCGGCCACTCCCTATATCTATCTGATCCCGACGGGCGTGGATTCCATGCGCAGCCCTCCGCTCGGGGACGTGAGCACCGTGCGCACCTGGACGGTGGACGACGTGACCATTCCATTGCCCTTCAATCTCGGGGCGTCGGATTTCTCCACCAAGAAGCTATGGCAGTCGGGCGACTCGCTTACCGAACCGCTTTTCGGCACCCGTAAGCATCAGGCCTTCCGCCCGGTGTCTTCCGCGTCACTCTTCAGCAACAGCATCTACACCGGTTCGGGTGGCTTGCAGCGCTCGCAATACACCAACTCGCGTCTCATCGGTCGCTCGGTATGGAACAGCAAATGGAAACTGGTGATTCCGGGCCACACCTTGCTGGACCGGCCGGACGAAGGGCTCGACCGCTTCATCCAAACCGTCAAGGACGTGAAGCTTAACTTCGTGACCTACTCCTACTCGGGTAACTAACGCACCAGGCCACTTGGCATGAACACCACGATCAGGGAACAAGGCCTCACAACACTTACCCGGCAGGGCTCGAGAATATCGCCGGTGCTCCCTTTGAATCGCGCCGCTCGCGTCGCTTGCGGGAGGGGCCTACGCCTCGTCACCTCGGCGGCTACCGTGCACCGGCCGGTCCTTTGGCTCCTCCTTGGTTTCATCCTTCATCATTCATCCTTCATACTTTCGGCGTATCCTCCGGCGCCGCACCATCTCTTCTATGGCATGGTGCGGGACGAGTTTGGCAGCCCCATCGCAGCCGGTGCGGAGGTCATTCTCGAGACGCTCGGTGGCGTCCAGATCAAGACCACGGTGGTCCCGAATCTGGAGCCCGGTGTAAACTACCGGTTAGCCGTGCCGATGGATGCCGGCATCACTTCCGATCTCTACAAACCCACCGCCCTGCGCCCTACTGTTCCATTCCTCATCCGCGTCCGCATCGGCACGGTAAGCTATCTCCCCATTGAAATGATCGGGGACATGTCTCGCATGGGCCAGCCCGGCCAGCGCACACTCCTCAATCTCACCCTCGGTGAAGATACCGATGGCGACGGACTCCCGGACGCGTGGGAACGCCTGATCAACCCTGACCTCACCAAAGTCAGACCCGGCGATGACTCCGACCGAGACGGCCTGACCAACCACCAAGAGTATCTCGCCGGAACCTATGCCTTCGATCCCAAGGATGGCTTTACTCTCAACATAGTGCGCATGAATGGCACCACCCCCGTGCTGGAATTCACCGCCATCCGCGGCCGCACCTACACCTTGCAGAGCTCACCCGACCTGAAGACCTGGACCACCCAGCCCTTCCGCATCCCCGCCGAAGGTGTCGATTCGCCGGTCCGGGCCAACTATCCCGCGATCGACGTTCGCAAACTCCAGATCGAATCCATCTCACCCGCCGACCAACCCGTCCCCCGCTTCTTCCGGCTGCTGACCCATTGACCGGCCCGAGACCCGTAGTGACGCGCCGGTCCGCGCGGAAACTTGAGGGCTTCAGAGGCACGCCCGCCGACTGCTCCCCCGCCGCCCGCTATCTCACCGGCGAAATCATCGTCATCGACGGTGGTCTCACCGTCGCCCAGATCGGCCGGAGGTGAGCAGGCCGACGGCCATGGTGATCGCGCAGCCGAAGAAGCTGAACCAGATGAACGACACCAGCAGCGTGGGCTTGTGCGCCGTGAACGCGCCGGTCTGATACAAGTACAAGGTCACCAGCGACACGAATCCCGCGAGGCACCCGAGCAGCGCGCCGCGCGCGGTCGCGCGGGTCGTGAACATCCCGAGGAAGAACAACCCCAGCAGCGGCCCGCCGATCAGCCCTATCACCGTGTTCACCGATTCCACCAGGTTGCCCGGCATCTTCGCGACGCTGAAGGCCAGCAGGATCACCAACGCCCCGTATCCCACGGTGATCCACCGCGCATTGGCCACCTGCTCCGCCGCCGTTTTCTCGGGCCCGTGCGACAGACGCTGCTTGAAATCAACCACCGTTGCCGACGCCAGCGAATTCAGCCCCGCCGAGATCGTGGACATGCTCGCCGCATAAATCGCCGCGATCAGCAACCCGGGCAGCCCCGCCGGCAACTGCGTCACCACAAAAAACGGCAGGATCTGATCTTCCTTCGCAATGAACCCGGCCGCCAGCGGATCGCCATGAATCTTGTAAAACGCATATAACACCAAACCTGTGCCGTAGAAGAGCGCCAGCACCGGCAGCACCAGCCACAGCTTGACCCACAATGACCGCTGCGATTCCTTCAAACTTCCCGCCGTCAAATACCGCTGCACCGACACCTGGTCCGTCGCCATCTGCACCAGATGCAGGAATGACGCCGCCACGAGCACCCCCCAGATGTTTACCCGCTCGGCCAGGCTGAAGGAGAAGCTCAGATTAAACCGCTCGTCCGCCACCGCTGTGTCCCACACGCCGCCAAGGCCGCCCGGTATCTTCCCGAGGGCCACGATCACGATCACCAACTGCCCCCCGAACAGCACCAGCAACTGCATCACGTCCGTCCAGATCACCGCGCGCATCCCGCCGCACGCCGTGTAGAGCGTGGTCAGAATCCCCGACGCCAGGATCGTCACGCTCAACGGCAAGCCCGTCACCTTTTCCAATGCCAGCGCCGGCGCATACGTCGCCGCCGCCAGCCAGAGCGACACCCGCACGATGAACAACCCCGACGCCAGCAACCGCACCGGCAGCGAGAAGCGCTCCTCGAGAAACTGATACGCGGTGAAAAAGCGGGATTGGTAAAACTTCGGCAGCATCCAGAGCGCCGTGAACGGCGTGGCGATGAAAAATGCCAGCATCACGTAGCAGAACCCGAACCCGTTCTTGTACACCTCGGCGGGCGCCGCCAGATAACTGATCCCGGAAAACAACGCCGCGAGGATCGACATTCCCACCAGGACGCTCCCCATCCCACGCCCCGCCAGAAAATAATCCCCCAGCGACTTTGTCCCCCGCGCCGACGCCAGCCCGATCCCCACCGACGCCGCGAGGTACGCGCCAAAGATCGTGTAATCGAGCCAAGAAAAGCGGGTCATGGCCGCGAGGTTAAGGCACCTGAACCCGCGGCGGCAATCTTTCCGCAGCGCCCGCGCGGGAAGTGGTTGCTTGCTCCAGCACACCGGCCTGAAACCGGGGGCTAATGAGATGCCAGGGCGGTGGCACGACGGCGCGTGGCCCTTCCTCCTACTCTTTCATCCGCACATTCAACTCCAGCTTCCACCGCCCCGCCCCGCCTTTCTCCACGCAGCGCAATTCGAGCGTGCCGACCTCCGTCACCGCCGCTTGAAGATTCACCGGCACGAGCTGCCCGACACCGCGCGCGTCGGCGGTCAGCGCGGTTTCGATGGGCGCGAGTTCCTCCAACTCATCGTTGCCCGCGACGTCCTCGACCATGTCGCCGGCCTTGTCCTCGCGACGGACGGACGACGCGAAAAACCGGAAGCGCGTCGCCTCGCCGACGACGAGACCGAACTCCTGCGGCGGAATGTCCGCCTGCGTGCCTTCCTCCATGCCGAACGGCGCGACGCACAGCGCCTTCACCGGCGGCGCGAAGCCCGGCACCGCGGGCATCGCCGACTCGACGCCGATGTAATACGCCCGCGCCGTCCCGCCGCGGATGCGCAGCCCGTGCCCGCGCCGCACCCAGCCGTAATACGCCGCGCCCCGGGCCACCGCGAGATCGAGATCTTCGCCGGGCAGCACCTTCACCGGTTCGCCGCCGTCCGCCGCGAGCCAGTCATTCAGCACCGCGACGACGCGTTCCTTGAAGATGCCCGCCTTGAACACGCCGCCGTTGAAAAGAATCGCCGTGGGATGAATGAACGCGCGGCCCGCGACCTTCACCGGCGCGTCCGGCGTCTCGGCCATCGCCCGCGCCTGCCGCGCGAGAAACGCCGCCAGATGCCGCGTGATCCCCGCGTCCTGCGCATACGGCAGCGCCATCTGCGCGAGGCCCGTGCGCCGCGCGGTCTGCGGCAGTTCCGTCACCGGAGTCTTCGGAAAAAATCCATCCACCAGCACGCGCTCGGCGTCTTCGCGCGTCAGCTCGGTGCGCAGCGTGCCGCCGATCAACGCGGAACCGCGGCTCGGCACGGCGATCGGAATCTTGGTGAGCTTGGGCCGGTTGAACAATTCCTCCTTCCCCTGCCGGCAGCCGAACGCCAGCGAGTTGAACTGCCATTGGTCCAGCTTCTTCCCCTCGGCGACGAGCCGCTGGTGCAGCGTGTGCGCCAGCGCGAGGTCCATGTTGTCGCCGCCCAGCAAAATGTGATCGCCCACCGCCACGCGCGTGAGCTGCACGTCGCCATCTTTTTCCGTGACCGCAATGAGCGAAAAATCCGACGTGCCCCCGCCGACATCCACCACGAGGATCACGTCGCCCACGCTGACATGTTTGCGAAAACTTTCCCCCGCCGACTCGATCCACGCGTAGAGCGCGGCCTGCGGTTCCTCGAGCAACGTCACGTTCGGCAGTCCCGCCTGCACCGCCGCCTGCAACGTCAGATCGCGCGCCGCCGGATCGAACGACGCCGGCACCGTGATCACGACTTCCTGCGCCGTCAGCGCCTGCCCGCCCTTCCCGCGTGCCGCCGCGTGCCCGTGATCCCACGCCCCGCGCAGATGCGCCAGATACCGCGCCGACGCCTCGAGCGGCGACACCTTCGCCACCTCCGCCGGTGCCTGCCACGGCAGCAACGGACTGCTGCGATCCACGCCCGCATGACACAGCCAGCTCTTCGCCGACGACACCAGCCGCGCCGGCACCTTGCTCCCGTGACTGCGCGCGAACTCGCCGACTACGTCCGCCGCGTCCGGCTGCCACGGCAGCGCCAGACTGCCCGCCGGGAATTCCTGCGCATTGGGCCGATACAGAAACGACGGCAGCAGCGGCTTCTCCTCCACCGTCCCGACGCCCGTGAGCTGTGGAATCAGCAGCACCGCCTGCTCGATCGCGCGCCCGCCGTCCTGCGCCAGGTCCAGATACGAGAGCGCGCAATGCGTCGTGCCGAGGTCGATGCCGATGGCGTAAGCGGGTTTTTCAGATGCAGGTTTCAAAGTGTCTCCCAAGGTAAAAAGTTTTTCGCGGATCAATGAGTTGCCGGGAGCGTGATAGGTAGGGCGCGTCTGTCCTCAGCGCGCCGCGGACGTATGGCCAACCCACCGGCGCGCTGAGGACAGATGCGCCCTACCACCGGCCTCGTGCCGCCGGCCATCCAGAAGTGATTCGGCCCACCCGGCTCGATGTAGCGGAAAACCATAGAATGATTTTCAGTGAGGAAGTAAACGCACCCCGCGTCGCTCAGCTCAGTTCCACTTCCGCCGGCGCCAGCACGCGCGGATCGAGCGATTCCTGCACGGTCGGCAGCTTGATCTCCGTCGCCACCCAGCCGTGATGCCGCAGCGCGCCGCGAAACGGCGGCTGCCCCGCCACGCTGCCCGTCAGCCGAATCCGCTGCGCATCAAAGCCCGCCGGCACCGTCACCGGATCGCCCTCCGCTTCCTTCAGCACCGGCGCAACCGTCACGTACTGCTGGAGCACCTTGCGACACCCGGCGTGAACCACCCGCGCAGCCGCGCCGACATCCGCATCCGAAAACCCCGCGACCTCCTGCTGCAAAAAATCCACCAGCCGCCCCTCGCGCTGCAACACCCCGAGCACAAACAATCCCGAGGCATGAACGCGCTCGGGCGGCAACGCGGGCGGCGGGGGCGGAGCCACCACCGGCTCGGGTTTCTTCAACCCCGCCAGCAACCGCGCCGCATACGCGCCATCCAGCAACACCTGCCAGGCCAGCGCCAGACGGCCCATCATTGAAACGTTCGTTTCCATGCCCGTCACCCTACCAGCCGCGCCAACGCGAGGTAAAGGTTCGCGGCAGTGCCGCCCCGGAGCGCGGCTGTGTGCAGAGCACCAGCCGCAGCGCGCGCGAATGGCACACAGCCGCGGAAAACTTCCAGCCGCCCCGCTCGCCCCGCTGCTGCGGCGGGTCTGCGACACAGCCGCGTTCCGGGCGCAGCATCGGCCGCGGGTGTGATTGAAAGCGGGTGAGGGTCGCGGCGGATGGGAGCCAATCGCCGACGAGGGCTATGTGGAGTGCGGTGGCAAGTCGGACGCGACACCGCTTTCGGCCGCGCCAGGCCGTGAGAAAGCGGTGTCGCGTCCGACTTGCCACC
>CAMAUZ010000154.1 GCA_945861535.1 Akkermansia muciniphila
AGCCTGTCCCAAATGCTACAGATTGTGAGCGTCAACGCGTTTGAGCAAGTGCCTATGGCTGAGCTGTTTGCCAATATCGGCTCTCAAGATGAGGCTACCGCCTCTCGTAACCAGTTGATGCTGTGGGACTAATATCCGGATGGTTATGAATACCAATAAGTTGGGTTGTAATTGAGATAATTAGACCGGTCGTTGTCACCCAAGGTGTTCATGAAGTAGGTCGAGACCTCGGCCGATCCCGGCGTGGGCATGTACGGCCGTCCATCCATCGTATCAAATGAAAACACCTTGTCGGACGGTCGCACCACCGCGTCGATTTTGAAAGCCAGATGGTTCGACCCATTGAACTGCCCGCCCAAACCCGTCAGCACGCCGCTGGCACTCCCCTGCGTCCCCGGCCCCATCCCGATGATGCCCAGATACGGATTCAGACGATAGTGCGAATTGGCAATCCAGTTCACGTTGTCCACCGTGTGCGCGACATAGGGGACGTAGGCTTTGTTGGGAAATGATGGACAGGTATAGCTCTTCAGCCCGGCGAGATAGCTGCCCAACACCGACAGCCCGTTGGCCGCGCCGTACGTCGTCACCGTGACATACGGAAAGACTGACGGCGTGATCCACGAAAACGGCAGCACGTCATTCTGATCCCCGCTGTACACCTGCTGCGCCGTCGAAAACTGCTTGGCATCATTCAGGCACGCCAACGCTTTGGCCTTGGCCTTGGCCTGCCCGAGGGCCGGCAACAACATGCTCGCCAGAATCCCGATGATCGCAATGACCACCAGCAACTCGATCAAAGTGAAACCATAGCGGGTCTCTCGGGTCGATCCCGAAGCCGGGCGCATTTTCTTCTTCATATTCCGTAGGCTCAAAAGCTTGTCCGCGCTCCGACTCGCCCCGCCCCGCCCGGCTTCACCCCCAAGTCTCAAAATCGCGCCGCCCACCCGCGCCCCAGCCTGCCCCCATCCGCCAGCCCCCGTTCATCCGCCAAATTCCCGGCCCCATTCATCCGCCTCGCCATTCGCGACCGGCCCACTCCCCCGGGCCACCCATTCTCAACCCACACTTGTCGGCCGCCCTGCCCCCCGCCATCATCCCGCCCACGAACCACCTCGCGTCATGAACCCAGCCCTTGCCAATCGCCTCGCCTTTGCCGCCCTCGCCCTCCTCACCGTCGCCGCCGCCCCGTGCGCGCGCGCCGCTGACGCCAGTCCGTTCGACCCCAACCTCAAAGACTTCGTGAAACGCTTCAAAGCCGGCGGCGCGCTCGGCGACCAGACCATTCCGCGCCCCACACCCGCGCAATCGCTCACCAATTTCCAAGTTGTCCCCGGCCTCCAGATGTCCCTCGCCGCGAGCGAACCCGCCGTGCGCCAGCCGCTGAACATGCACTTCGACGAACGCGGCCGCCTCTGGGTCGTCCAATATCTCCAATACCCCTTCCCCGCCGGCCTCAAAGTCGTGAAATACGATCAATACCTGCGCGCCGTGTTCGACAAAGTCCCGCCCGCCCCGCCCCATCACTTCAAAGGTGCCGACCGCATCACCATCTACGAAGACACCGACGGGGACGGCGTTTTCGAGAAATCCCATGACTTCCTCTCCGACCTAAACTTAGCCCGCAGCGTTGTCACCGGCCGCGGTGGCGTGTGGGTCTTGAATCCTCCCTATCTTCTCTTCTATCCCGACCGGGACCGCGACGACCGCCCCGACGCCGCCCCCGAGGTGCATCTCTCCGGCTTCGGTATCGAAGACACCCACTCCGGCGCCAACAGTCTCGCTTGGGGCCCCGACGGCTGGCTCTACGGCGCCCACGGCAGCACCTGCACCGCGACCATCAAAGGCATCCGATTCCTCGGTCAGGCCATCTGGCGCTACCACCCGCGCACCCGTGAATTCGAAGTCTTCGCCGAGGGCGGCGGCAACACCTACAGCCTCGAGTTCGACCGCAAAGGCCGCGCCTTCTCCGGCACCAACTACGGTGACACTCGCGGCGTCCACTACGAACAAGGCGGCGCCTACATCAAAGGCTGGGGCAAACACGGCCCGCTGATGAATCCCTACTCCTTCGGCTGGTTTGAGCACATGTCTCACTCCGGCTACAAACCCCGCTTCCCGCAAGCCATGCTCATCTACGAAGGTGGCGCGATCCCGCACCTTACCGGCCAGATCGTCGCCGGCATGGCCCTCACCAGCCGCGTGCAAGCCAGCACCCTCTCACACGACACCTCCACCTTCCGCACCACCGACACCGAGACTCTCGTCACCACCGCCGAAAAATGGTTCCGCCCCGTGGACATCAAGACCGGCCCCGATGGCGGCATCTACATCGCCGACTGGTGCGACACCCGACTGAGCCACCTCGATCCCCGCGACACCTGGGACAAAGAATCCGGCCGCATCTACCGCCTCCACCTCCCCGGAGCCAAAGGCATCAAACCCTTCGACCTCGCCAAACTCACCGGCGACGAACTCATTGCTACTCTCTCCCACCCCAACAAATGGTTCCGCCAAACCGCCCTGCGCCTCCTCTACGACCGCGCCGACGCTTCCCTCCTCCCCCGCCTCAAACAGTTAGTAATGAGTAAAGCAGTAACTACTAGTAAGTCAGAAAGCACCCGCCCCTCCGCTGCTTCCCCACTAATTACTCAATCACTAATTACTAATCACTCCCCCCTCGAGTTCTTCTGGGCTGTCAACGCCTGCGGTGGTTTCGACGACGCCTTCGCCCTTCAATCCCTCGCACATCCCGACGAATTCATCCGCCTCTGGACCCTCCGCCTCCTCGGCGATTCCAAGAAAATCTCCCCTGCCCTCCAAACCGCCGTCCTCAAACGCGCCCAAGTGGAAACCAGCCCGGAAGTCCGCGCCCAGCTCGCCAGCACCTGCAAACGCCTCCCCGGACCCGACGCCCTGCCCATTGTCAGAGAGCTGCTCCTCCGCGCCGACGATGCCAAGGACAAACACATCCCGCTCCTCCTCTGGTGGGCGCTCGAAAACAAAGCCATCACCGACCGCGACCGCATTCTTCGGATCTTCGAGGACAGCACCATCTGGCACGCACCGATTGTAAGTCAGTTCATCGTCCAGCGCCTCGCCCGCCGCTACACCGCCGAACGCACCGAGGACAACCTCCGCACCGCCGCCCGCCTCTTCACCCTCGCCCCTACCCCTGATGACACCGCCAAACTCATCACCGGTATGGAAGAAGGCCTGCAAGGCGACGCCCTCGCCACCGTCCCCCCCGAACTCCGCCAGCGCGTCGCCGAAGTCTGGTCCAGCGAACCCCCGACTCCGACACTCATCGGCTTCGCCCTGCGCCTCGGCCATCCTCCCGCCGCCGAAGCCGCCCTCGCCCGCGTCGCCGACCGCAAGACTCCCGACCTCGAGCGCCGCAAACTCATGGTGCTCCTTGCGGAACGCGGCATCGTTGCCGCAATCCCTGTCTTACTCGACCTACTCCGCGCCGAGAAATCCGAAGCCACCCTCCTCGAACTCGTCAACGCCCTCCAACGCTTCAACACTCCCGAGATACCCCGCGCCCTCCTCGATACCTATCCGACTCTCCCCGCGAAAGCTCGCGCCGCCGCCCAGACCGCCCTCGCCAGCCGCACCCCGTGGGCGCGCGAACTCCTCACCGCCGTGGACACCGCCCGACTCAAGAAGGAACAAATCACCATCGCCAACCTCCTTGCGATGCAGAACCTCAAAGACACCGCCTGCGCCGCCCTTATCCAAAAACACTGGGGCCGACTCACCAAGAGTTCCGAAGAGAAGGAGGCGCAAATCACCCGAGTCCGTGCCCTCCTCAGCACCGGCAAAGGCGATGCCAAATCCGGCCGTGAACTCTTCAAAGTCGTCTGCGCCACCTGTCACAAACTCAACAACGAAGGCGCGAACATCGGCCCCGACCTCACCGGCTACGAACGTGACAACCTCGACTTCATCCTCCCCGCCATCGTCGATCCCAGCCTCGCCATCCGCGAGGAATACACCGCCTTCAATGTCAGCACCAAGGACGGCCAATCCCTCACCGGTTTCCTCCTCGATAATACTCCCCAATCGGTAACCATCTCTGATCTCAACCAAAACAAACTCGTCATCGCCCGCCGCGACCTCCAATCCCTCCAGGCCTCCCTCACCTCCCTCATGCCCGAAGGCCTTCTCGAAGCCCTGACCGAAAACCAAATCCGCGACCTCTTCGCCTATTTCACCGCCGGAGTCACCCGGAGCGCCACAAACCCAAAATAGCCCATGCCATCCCCCATCCACGCCGCCATTCTCACCCACGCCGCTGGTCCGCATCTTGACGCCTATCTGACTGCGCTCGCGCAGTGTCCCGAGGTGGAGACTGTCTCTGTAGCCGATGCCAGCGGGGCCACCTTTGCGGCGGCAAAGAAGAGCCTTGGCCCAAAATTGCGCCAGACCAGCCAGGACGCTGCTGCGCTATTGCGAGAAGTCCGCCCCGCGCTCGCGCTGGTCACCATGGAGGGTGTCCTGTCACCGCCAGCCATCGACCTCGCCCTGGAGAACGGCTGCCATGTCTTCGCCGAGAAGCCCGCCTGTGTGCGCGCTTCGGACTTCGAGAAGTTAGTCCAGAAGGCCGAGGCCAAGCACCTGCATCTCATGCTTGCGCTGGCCAACCGGATCACTCCCGCCAATCAGGAAGCCCGCCGACTTATCCGCGACGGACGGCTCGGCAAGCTCTATGGAATCGAGCTACATCTTATCGCCGATCAGACCCGCCTGAAGAATCCAAACTACGCCAAGAACTGGTTCGCCGCGAAAGCCCGCGCGGGCGGCGGGCATCTTATCTGGCTCGGCATTCATTGGCTCGACCTCGCGATGCACCTTACCGACGCGTCTATCACCGATGTCGCGGGTTTCTCCGGCATCGTCGGCGGTCAACCGCTCGAAGTCGAAGACGCCAACGCCCTCGCGCTGCGTTTCGACAATGGCATGTTCGGCACCATGACCTCCGGCTACTATCTCGAACGCGGCTACCATCAGCATATCAAGGTTTGGGGCGAGAAGGGCTGGCTCTGGCTCTGCGAGCAGACCGAGGCGCCGCTGCAATGGCAGTCCAGCACGGACCCCAAAGTCACCGCCATCCAAAGCTTCAAACAACCCAACGAACCCCGCGGCTACACGCCCTATGTCCGCGCAGCCGTCCGCGCCGCCGCCGGTCTTGAAGCCCCGCCCATCACGCCGCGAGAAGGTCTCCGCGTTCTCGACACGGTATTCGCCTGCTACGAGGCCGCCCGCACCGGGCAGACGAAGACGGTGAGGCGGGGGTGATGAGCTATCTCCCCATGTGAAGCGGACAGCGGGCGAAATCTTATGAAAACTTCGGCGATCATTATCTTTCCGGGATATATCCTCGCCCTGTTTTTCGCCACCTATGTGATCAAGAATTTCGCCCCCGATGACATCGGCGCTTTAGGCTGGGTGCTCCTCGTAACTGCAACGCTGGCCCTCACATGGTTGGTCGCCACGATCTTCAACCTCGCGATCTTTGCCCCCGTCTATTGGTTGCTGGGGCGGAGTGCGGCCAAGAAGAAACTGACCGATAGGAACCGTAAGGTGGGCGGCTGATTGCAGTTGGTTTTCCTCGTCGAGCGACCGCGGAGAATGGCAGGCCGGAGTGACCAATCCCGACGGCTGGGCTTCCAGCTCATGGCCCGAGATTCCACGCCACGTCGTTGGTGCCGCCGTAGGTGATCGGGCTGTTCCGGGCGACCGATTCCACCCGGCCATCCATGAAGCCCATCGGGGTGCGGTCGCTGTGCCGCAAGCCGATGTTGGGAACGTTGGCCGGGGACGGGGTCGAATAATTGAGGACGTTATGCCGGTCACCGTCGCCCATCGTGTTGACGAAGTTCCAATTGGCGTAGCCCGGGGTCGGGGCAAAAGCCCGGCTGGGAAAATCGGCATCGAATGAGAAAACCTTGCCCGCGGGATTCACGACGGCGGAGAGCGCCAGGGGATAGAAGGCCACGTCCCGCGGTGGGGTTAGCTGCCAGGCCATCAGATTGCCAAAGGTGCCGCCCGAGCCTGACGGAGCGGGTCCGGCCATGGGATTGGAATAATAGGTGCCCGGCCCGAGACCGAGCCGGCCCAGATACGGATTAAAGCGGTAATGGGGTTTCTGAATCCACTGAAACCCAAACGATTTGGTGTAAACGCTGGGCGCCTCCGTCACCGGCTGTTCGGGACAGGTGTAACTCGGCAGGCCCGCAAGGTAGGGACTCAGCAGCGACGGCCCATTGCAACTGCCGATCAGGGGGTCGGAATTCTGCGTCCAGAAAAACGCCGCCAGACCGCTAAATGGCCGGTCGGAATCAGAGATCCACGCGAACGGCGTGCCGTCGTTGGTCTCACCGGCGTACACCGCCATGCCCACGCCCATCTGCTTGAGATTGTTCACGCACTGCATCGCCTTGGCCTTGGCCTTGGCTTTGCCGAGGGCGGGCAACAACATGCCGGCCAGGATGCCGATGATCGCAATGACCACCAACAGCTCGATGAGGGTAAAACCGGCCGCAGGGCCGGGACGCACGACGGAACTATGGGGCGATTTCATAGGCAGCGATTCGGTAGTGTTTAAGTGCTATGTCGGCAGGGTGGTCCTGTCAACAGGCACTCGCGAAACCAAAGGGGTGCTCGCACCCGGTGCGCGATTGCATGTCCCCTGGCCGCTTCCCGTCCTTTGTCCACAGCAGTTCGCGGCCGACACCGCCAGGCATCACCTGATGAAATCCGCACTGCTCCCCGCGCTCGCCTCGTCGCTTCTCCGACCACGCCCTGCGACTTGCGTTTGGAATTGGCCAGGACAGGCAACAGCATGCTCGCGAGAATCCCGATGCTCGCGATCACAACCAGCAGCTCGATCAAGGTGAAGCCCGCGCCGGCCGCGCGCGAGGAAGGTGAAATCTGGGGAACTTGATTGGGAGTTTTCATAAGGATCACTACCGAAGCGGAGGCTCATCTTCGTTGTTTGTCAAATTAACAACTCACCAGATTACTCAACCCGCCGTTGACCTTGCTGTCTCGCCAACGCATTCTTTCGTGAAACGCCTACTAGAAATATGCACCCTCAAGCCGCCATCGCCTCGCGCCGCGATTCCACCACTCCGGCCTTCACCCTCATCGAGCTGCTGGTCGTCATCGCCATCATCGGCATTCTGGCCAGCATGCTGCTGCCTACGCTGACCCAGGCCAAAACCAAGGCCACCGGCGTCTTGTGCATGAACAACATGAAGCAGATGGCCTTGGGTTGGCGGCTGTACGCGGACGACTTCGACGGCCGGCTAGCCCCCGACAGCGACAGCCCCAGTGCGGGAAGCTCCGCCGGGTGCCCCGGCTGGGTGCGGGGCTGGGTCACCTTGGGATCGGTTCCGGACAATACCAATACCGCCAACCTGGTCGATCTGACCCGGGGTAACGATGCCTTCGGCAACATTGGTTACTACGTCGGCGATCCCCGGCTCTACAAATGCCCCAATGACAAGAGCAAGGACTCCGGCAATGGGATGCGCCGGGTCCGCAGCGTTTCCATGAACGGCTGGATTCAACCCGGTTGCGGAGCAGGGGGCGGTCTCAGCAACGCGTACGAAAAGTATCGCAAGCAAGACCACTTCGTGAAGAAACGGCCGGAGGACATCTGGGTGTTCCTCGACGAACGCGAGGATAGCATCAACGACGGTTGGTTTTGGGTGAGCGAGGCGGGCTATCTGGCGACGCCCGACCCCACCTTGTACCGCCTCGTTGACTGGCCGGGCAGCTACCACACCAAGTCCTCGTCCTTCGCGTTTGCGGATGGGCATACCGAGATGCACCGCTGGAGCGATGCGAGGACCGTTCCGAACATCCAGCCAGGGGTCGGCATCCCGCTCGGGGTCGCGATGCCGGGCAGCGTGGATGTGCAGTGGCTGCAAGAGCATTCCACCTCGTTCTGACCGCCGCCCCTTTCCACCCGATGAATCCACGTCTCCTCCCGCTGCTGCTGCTCCAGGTTGTCTCCGCCTTGTCCTCCACAATGGGCTGCAAGAATGAGGAACCGCCGCCACCCGCACCCAAGGTGGAGACCGAGGTCAAAGAGATTGAAATCGCGCCCGACCGCGCCCCCGCCGCGGCACTGGCGGCCCCCAAGTTGAACAACCAAGGGATCCCAGACGCCGACTTTATCTACAATACCACCCGCCGTTTCATGCAGGAACAGAAGCACCCCGCCAAGGATCTCGAAGAACTGATCGCCAAGGGCTACATGCCCCCGCTCCCCGCTCCGCCTCCCGGAAAAAAATACGTCCTCAACCAGCGCGCCGCGATGATCCAGCTCGTCGATGCGCCCCGAAAATAAGCATTGCCCCTCGTTTATTCTAATGCGCGTTCAAGATGAGGCTAAGGCGCGCTGGGATTTTCGCGGCTGCCAAGGCGCGAGGAAGGAGCCTATCCAAACCGGATCTGTGACTGACGAGCAACGCCGCCAGCGGCGAAAAGAACCAGCGAATTAGCCTCATCTTGAACGCGCATTAGAATTAGCTGGAGGGTCGCGAACAGCAGCTACGGCTGAGCCAAAGTTTCTGAACCTCCCAGCTTCAGGTTTCCCCGGCGTCACCGCCGCTCACCGCCACGTCGCGCGCAGTGTTAATTCTATGCGCGTTCCAGATGCGGCTAAGGCACGCCGAAAATTTTCTCGCCCCAACGTTTTCATGCTCGCACTTAAAATCCGCGCCCATCATCACGCCACCCGCGCTTCCGTGACCGTGCGCTGCGAGCACGGCCTCAGCACCGCCGATGATCGCAATGACGACCAGCAGTTCGATCAACGTGAAACCGTCGCCGACCATGCACGGAGATTGTGAAAGCCGGGGGAACTTGAGGCGGAGTTTTCTTAATGGTGAAACGCTTGCCAAAGCGGCAGCCTAGTGTAGTGTCTCTCAAAACTATACTCATAATTCTTTCGGCGCGGAATTTGCGGCGGCCCGCGCCCGCTGAATCTTGGCCAGGATTTCCTCCCCCGCGGCTTTCCAGACGTAGCGCTTGGGGCGGAGATTGCGTTCCCGCAGGTA
>CAMAUZ010000155.1 GCA_945861535.1 Akkermansia muciniphila
AACAGAAGGCCGCCGGTCACCAAATCGCCCTGTCCGCCATCACCGTGGCTGAATTGGAGTTTGGGGCGTGGAACAGCGGCGATTATCAAACGGAACTGGACGCAACGCGGCGGGTCATCACCCCGTTTCTCCTGCTGGCCTTCGACCCGGAAGACTGTGCCGCGCACTACGGGGTCATCCGGCATCGGCTGGAATCCTCTGGCCGGCCCATCGGATCACTGGACACGCTGATCGCCGCCCACGCCTTGGCTCTGGGAGCCACCTTGGTCACGAACAACACGACGGAATTCTCGCGAGTGCCGAGCTTGAAGTGCGAAGATTGGTCGGTGTGATGCGCAACCTGAACCTTAAATCCATGAACGAAGGCGAAGGCGCGGCGAGGGTGTTTCATGAAATTTACCGGAAGGCGATTGGAAACCCGCATTTACACCCGGAGCAGGGTGTGCGATTAGCACCGCATGAGCACGAAGCAATTGATTGAGCAGGAGGTCATCGCACTGCCGGAGCCGCTCCAGCGCGAGGTGTATGACTTCGCCGGTTTCTTGCGCGCCAAACAGGAGGACGAATCGTTCAATGGCCTGCTCTGGAGCGAAACCGCGCTGGCGAAGGATTGGAGCACGCCCGAGGAAGACACCGCATGGGCAAGCCTGTAATCGGCGAGGTGGTTGTCCTGCCTTTACCGCAAACCAATTTGTAGCCGGGTAAACGCAGGCCGGCGTTGGTGGTCGCGGACCTTGCGGGCGACGACCTGATTCTCTGCCAGATCACCACTCAGGCTCGGCGAACAGGTCACTTCCGTGCGGGTTCCAACTCGAATTGCCGCCGGGTGCGGTGGAAGCAAACGTCGAAATGCCCGAAGAAGTTCATTTGGCCGAGCGCAGCGGCAGGTGGTCGGCGCGGGTCCAGGCGAAAACAAGGGGGACGGCGGCGAAGTGCGCGATGCGGGCTTGAACCAGCAATGCGCGGGCTTCCTGCCGGGCGAGGTTTCCGGTCAGCGTCACACACGTTGTGTGCGCAGCCCAGACCGCGCCAAGACGGACACCCAGCGAGAAGGGGAGCACGTTCACCGTGGCACCGGAGTCGAGCAGTCCCAGCGCCTGAATCGGTGAGGCGGTCTGGAACTGGAGAACCAGTGGCAGCATGGGCATCAACGACGCGTCGCCGCCGTCGGAGGTCATGGACAGGTAGGGGGACAGGACGGGAATGGTTACTGGGGTGGGGCTTGGTCCTTGAGAAACGCTTCGAGAGTGGCGGCAGCAGAATGCGCGTCGCTGGGCGACCAAACCGGGTATTCCGCGCCCGGCGTCAGGGCGTCCTCGCCTTGCGCCAGATCGGTCGTGAGAAACTGGACCGCACGAAAGTTGTTGGAGGGGAGATTGTGGAGCGCGGGGACCAGTTCAGCGAGTTGCATGGTTCGAAGTTTGGACTGTTGCCGATGATTGGCCAAACATCGTTTTGTCTTATCCTGAATTACGCGGTGCAAACTCGTGCCTAATTATAGCGCAATGCAGAAACCTACCCACGTTTGGATGTTGCAAACAATAACCGAAGGCGGTGTGCCGCCAATTTTATTTCTGGAGGAAATTGCGTGTTCTCGTCGTATTTTGCCCCTTCCAATATCGCATTTGAAAGCTCTGCATCAGAGAAGTTGGCGCAGCGTAGGTCGGATTTACTTAAGTTCGCACCCGCAAGATTAGCCTTAGCAAAACTCACCTTAAAGAAATCGCAAAAACTCAGGTCAGCACCTTGGAGGTTGCTACCAGCCAAAGAAGATTCCTTAAAATCGCAGCCTGAAAGTACCGCATCCTGAAGATCTGCGTTGGTGAGATCGATCTTTCCGAAGGATTTCGAATGCAGTTTAGCGCCCGGTCCGATAGCGCCGCTTTGACGAGGGTCGAACCCGCTAGGCCACTGCGTACGTGAATCGTATTGTGCCCCGTTCCATTTGCATCCAGCGAAGGAAGAGTCAAGAAAGGTTGCACCCCTCAAATCGGCGGCAGAAAAATCGACTTCTGTCAGACGACATTGGCGGAACACGGCCTTTTGGAGATTACTCATTTCAAAGGAAGTTCCACGGATGTCGCTGCTATGAAATTGAATTCCTGAGAGCTTTGAGGCTCGAAAGACCGTGTTAACTAGAATTGCCTTAGTAAGATCAGCGTTGGTCAGATCTCCTCCTTCCATTTTCGCACGGCTAAAGTCTGCCTCCTGAAATATTCCGTTAGATAATCTTGCGCGTGTCAGATCGGCAGATGTCAGCGTGGATTTTGAAAAGTCAGCACCGGCAGCTTCAATCTCGGTCATTTTCGCCCGAACAAGCATTGCATGCTGACACATCGCGCTTCGCAAGCTCGCACTTCTGAAGTTCACCGCTTCCAAGTTACATGATCTAAATGACGCGTGATCAAAATCAGCTCTAGAGAAATCGGCACCGGCTGCATTGCCCCCGTCGAAAACGCTGCCTTGTGCGTGAATCCCTTCTGCAGATGCAGACTTCAGGATCGCACCGGACGCGCCTACACCATCGAGAACCGCGTTGCGGAAATCACAATTGGTGCCGTTGAATCTGGACATTTTCACATTCAACAGATTGGCATTGCGAAAGGACGTCTTTGTCATAACTGCGTCTTCGAGACAAGCATTCGACATATTTGCTCCACTAAATGATCCATTGGGAAGAACCGAATGACTAAGATCACAGTCATTCATTGTAGCTTCATCGAATTGCAGGCTGTCGGATTTCACTCTCCGAAAGCGAGCACCGTGCAGTTTTGCTTTTGAAAACTTCGCTCCCTCAAGTTGAGCTTGAGTAAAGTCGGCGTTACCTAAATCACAACCTGAAAAATCGACGCCGACAAATGATGCCCCTGCAAGGCGAGCGTTTGAAAAAGATGTTTTCGCTACCTTTGCTCTAGAGAAATTACCGTTCACTGCGTTAATCATGCTGAGATTTGAGTTTGTAAGATCGGCAGAGAAAAATGATGCTGAATCAAGTTGTGCTCCAGACAGATCAGAGTCCACCAATATGCAGTCGGCGAAATCCGCCCCGTGCATGGATGCACCTGAAACAGCTACACCATGCAAATCAAGCCCACGGCATTGTCTCAGTTTTCGATGTCGTAAAATATCACCAATGAAGGTGATTACTTGATCGCTGTTCTTGCCTGGCTTTGGCTCCTTGGAAAGAGACGTTGCGACAAAGTATTCTAGAATTGACAGATGAGCGAATTTGTAATCTCCGGAAGATGTTCGATGGAGAAGCGACCTTCCTTCAACACTCATCGCCTCAATTTGGCGAACTCCCTCAATGGGTAGATAGAGTCTTTGCAAATCGATGGGATCCAAATCTCGGGCTTTGGCCGCATACATATGATCAGCGATAACTATACATACTTTGTAGAGAGTTTTCTTGTCGTCAATAATTCCTTTCCTGAGTTCTCGATTCAACCATTCATCAACTAGGCTCTCGTATAGGGCGTAGGAATAATTGATTTGGTGTTTTCCGTCCAAGAGGAAATCGATGTAGGATAAGAGCATTGGACGGAACTTAAGGGACTGCATTTTGCCAACGATTTGAATCGCCTGTTTGCGGACGGCTTCGTCTCGAAATCGCTTTATTAGATAGGCATGCACCTGTGGTAGGCTAAACGGAGAAAGGAACAGCTTGGAGCAGTGAAATCCACTGAGCACGACCCGGCCGGGTATTTTGCCATCTTCTTCATATTCTTGAGGGAAAAATTGCGTTCGGCATGTGATGACAACCTTGCGAAATCCCTTTGTCTCGTGTAGCAGCATTTGTAGTCTGGTATAGAAATGTTTCCACGCCTCAGGATCTTCATCCAGGGCATCGAGTAGCAGAACTGTGCGGGTGGGGTGTTGCAATGCCCTGACAAGTTCAATCGTATCTGGTCCGATTTTCAGTAACTTAACTTGGAAGGCGGGTTGGATGAATCGAGTTAGGAAGAAGAGCTTCAGCATGACCAAAAGCGAACTCTTGCCCATTCCAGCGTCAGAAAGAACAAACGCATGAGAGAATCTGGCGGGGCCGGCGAAGAAAGTATCTAACAGTTTGAAAATATTGTCCCGGGCTACGAGACCGGTATCGTCATCTTCAAGATCGGCTGGATTTACATTCTGGGCATCTGGCGTGACATAATATGGAACAAGTTGATCGAGCGGGCCGAAGGTCTTCTCAATCTCATCGATCTCTTCCCGTCGTTTCGACCGAATGGAACCAAGTTGCATTACCAAGAACTCGAGTAAATCCGCAGCCTGTTTTGTAAAGAATTCTCCAGTCATATCATGATTTGTTCATGCCGCATATAGCAGCGATGGTTGTTGGGATTCACAATTTCCAGCGGTGGTAGGGGGAAGAGGATTTTCACACACGCTTATCTTGTTTACCCCACTAATCGCCGGAGGTCTTGGCCGGCCTGTTCCAGCCATTCCGTGTCCGGCAGCGAGTAGGGGCGGAAGGTTTCGAGCTGGCCTTCTTGTTCGTTGTAGAAGAGGGCGCGGTGGAGGCCGAGGGTGCTGGCTTTGGGGTTGTCGATGAGGCTGGCGGAGTCGTTGGCGCTCATCTGGAAGAGGACGCGCAGCTCGAATTCGCCGAGGGCTTTGCGGCTGAGGAAACGGCTGGCGTTGTTGTAGCTGTCGCAGGTGGCGATGACGTGGAAGCCGTGGCGCGTGCCTTCGGTGAGGAGGGTGTTGAGGAGGACGGCGGGGTTCGGCGGGGCGTCGGCGTCGCCGGAGCCGAAGCTGTAGTCGTCTTCGTGGCGGAGTTTGTTGAATTTCTGGAGGCCGTGGATGAAGACGAACGTGGGCATGGTGCCGGGCGGTTCGTCGCCGGTGCGGCTGGCAATGTCGTCGGTGAGGCCTTTCATGATTTGCGGGAGGTCGCTTTGTTTGGCGGAGGTGACGGCGTGGGGAATGAGCTGGATGACGCGGTCGAGAAACTCGCGCGGGGAGGAGCCGGGCGCGCTGCCGTCGCAGACGATGAGGCGCAGGCCGCCCGCGGGGAATTGCGCGGCGAGGGCGAGGAGCGAGGCGGAGAGGATGGCGAGCACGGCTTCGTCGCGCTGGCCGACGAGGAGGAGGTTGTTGCCGCTCTGGCGCAGGAAGGTGGCTTCGGTGGGGCCTTTGATCGAGTTGGGCGCGCCGAGCCAGATGCGCGGCGCGGCGGCGCGGGTGAGGGATTCGGCGGAGAGGAGCGCGCGCAGGAGCGGGTTTTCGCGGATGTCGGAGGGGGCGTTGCCTTCAAAGACAATCGGGCCGGGATAGGTGACGCCGGCTTTTGCGACCTGGCCTTTGACCTTGTCGAGATAGGTGTCGCGGACTTCGTCGGGGAGCCACACGGCCTGGAAGGGACTGTTACCTTCGACCGAGCCGGCGGTGTCGTTGTAGATGCCTTCGCCGGGGCGCGAGAGGAGGCGCGGCGCGGGGTTGTTGTCATCCATGATGAGGTAGGCGTCGGCCTCGTTGCACTGGAGGGCGATGCGGATGACCATCTGGCCGAGGGTGGTGCGGGCGACGGTGTAAGCGCCGCCGAGGGTCTGCGAACCGAGCAGGACGTGGATGCCGAAGGCGCGGCCCTGGCGGACGATGCGGTCGAGGAGCATCGAGGCGGTCTGGGAAATCTTGTCGTCCTCGACGAAGAGCTCCTGAAATTCATCCACGATCAGGAGCGAGCGGGGGATGGGTTCCTTGCCGCCGGCGCGCTTGTAGCCGGCGATGTCCTGGCAGCCGGTTTTGCGGAAGAGGTCGCCGCGGCGGCGCAGTTCATCATCGAGTTTTTGCAGGACGCTCAGGCCGAATTCGCGGTCGCTCTCGATGGCGATGACGCGGGCGTGGGGCAGGCGGTGCGTGGCGTAGGTCTTGAACTCGACGCCTTTCTTGAAGTCGATGAGGTAGAACTCGACCTGCTCGGGCGAGCACCAGAGCGCGAGATTGGTGATTATGGTGTGGAAGAGCGTGGACTTGCCGGAGCCGGTCTTGCCGGCGAGCAACGCGTGCTGGCGGGTGCCTTTGCCGATGGCGAGATACTGGAGCTTGGTCGCGCCGGTGCGGCCGATGGGGACGCGCAATTCCGTGGTGGTCTCGACGCTCCAGAGCGCGCTGTCAGGCGGCGCGATGTGCGAGAAGGGCACTTCCACGCGGTTGGAATCGCGGTTGCTCAGGCCGACTTTGTGGATGAAACCGACGGCGATGTCGGGTGCGGGCGGGGGATCGAGCACGACGCCGACGCCGGGTTGGGTGCGGCCGGCGAGGGCGATCTCGGCGCCGCGATGGGCGAGGCAGACGCTGCCTTTGCGCAGGTCGTCGGGGGAAAAATCCTGGGGCGCGGGCTGGCGGCGATCCCAGTGGATGAGGGTGAAGACGCCGCAACGCGCGCCGCTCGAGGCGATGCTGAGGAGCCGCTTGGCGGCGGCTTCGCTGAAGCCCGTGGGGAAATCGGCGACGACGAGGAAATGGTATTTTTCGGCAATGTTTCCGGCCTGTTCGTTGTATTCGGCGATGGTGGCGTATTCGTTGCGCAGGTACATCTGGATGACTTTTTCCATGTGCCCGTTGAGCGTGGCGAGGCGCTCGTCGATCTGCGCGGACTGGGTCCAGATGCGGTTGTTGATGAGGTGATCCGCGTAGTCCGCGAGGTGCATGATGCCGGAGAAACTCTGCCCGAGACCGACGGGGTCGATGATCGTGAAACTGAGGCGTCCGGGCGGCGCGGTGGAGAGGAGGCGGAGGATGATGTTGTTGAGCGCGGCGATCATTTCGTCGCGGCCGGTGCTGGCGGTTTCGAGGAGGACGGAGCCGCGTTCGGGGTAGGTCAGGAGCAACGGCAGCGTGAAACGCGCGGGGCCGGGCAGGGCGAGGCGCGGGTCTTGGGGAATGGTCTCGGCGAGCGTCGGGAGATCGATCTGGAGCTGGCCGAACTGCGCGGCGTTGCCGAAGTCGGTGGGGGCTTTCCACGATTCGGCCCAGCCGGCGGGCCACGGCGGGAAGAGTTGCGCGGCGGCGCTGGTTTGGGCGGCGGCGATGGCGGCGTAGAGGGCCTGAATCCGGGGCTGCCACGCGGTTTCGAGTTCGCGCCAGCGGGTTTGGTTGTCGGTGGTGATCTCCAGTTCGAGCGCGGCGGCGGCGTCCGCGACGGACTTGAAATGGGCCTCGGCGTCGCCGTGCAAACGCGCGGCGGTCTCGGCGTGGTTCTGGTCGAGATGGGCGAGTTTGCGTTGGAGAATGCGGTCGTTGGCGGCGGCGCAGCGGGCGGCTTTTTGTTCGAGCTTCACCGGCCAGGCGGCGCGGGCGGCGTCGGCTTCTTCGGCGGTCGCGGTCCACTCGCGATCGATTTGTTCGTTGCGGGTCTTGAATTCGGCTTCGACAAGTTCGAGTTCCTGCGCGTGACGGGCGGCGGCTTGCTGGAGGCAGAGGTCGTGCGTCTGGCGCGCGGCGGCGAGGGCGGTGCCGAGGGCGGTGGCGGGGGGGTGGGACATTTTGTGACCCACCCGGTGGAGGATGAAGCCGAGCATGGCGATGACGCCGACGGCAATGCCCGCGTGAACGTAGGTGACCGCGTGGATGCCGAGGAATTTCAGGAGCGTGACAAGCGGGAGCAGGCAGAGCGTGAGGAAGACCCAGAGCCACGCGAGCTTGAAGAGGCGGGGCAGGAGTTTCTCGCGAAAGCCGTCGAGGTCGGCGCGGGTCGAAGCGAGGCGTTGCTGCAAGTCGGCGAGGAGCAGGGCTTCGTCGGACGCGGTCTCGGCGGCGGGCGGGGCGGGGGACTCGGCGAGCTGGCGGGCGAGGGCGGGGTAGCCGCTGAAGGCGCGGCGCGCGTCGGCGGCGAGCTGGGTGAGGGCGGCGTCTTCGTTCGCGAGCGCGGCGCTGAACTCGGCGGCGCGCGTGTTGGCGGCGGCGAGGGATTGCTCGCGATGACGATTGGCGTGGAGGGTCTCGGTTTGGATTTTGTGTTTGCGTCGGCCTTCACGGTCGGCGGTGGCCTCGTGGCGCATGCGCTTGCTCGCGCGGAGGGCCTTGGTGATGCGCTCGGCGCGGGCCTGGGCGCGGGCGGTGGCGGTGGCCTT
>CAMAUZ010000156.1 GCA_945861535.1 Akkermansia muciniphila
CTCTGCCGGGGTGCGGCTACGCGCCGGCTCGCTACGCTCGCCGCCGCTCCGCCGCACCCCGGCAGAGGCGGACAGCGGAGGCCGGCCTTCCGGCCGGTACCCGATCCAGCGGCGCCGCCGCCAAAAAAAATTCCACCCCGATCCAGCCGACAATTCTCCAATCAAATTCTGAAAAAACATGTGACAAGTTTTAACTAGGACTTGACCCCGCCAAGTTTCAAATCGGGGCGCACGGGAGGTTCGCCGTTTGCCCCGGCCCGGGATTTCGCAGTTTGCTGGTGGTCCGTGGCGCTGGAAGTTCTCCCTTCGCTGCCCCTCTCACCCATGCAATCGGCGCCCGATTTCACGACCACCAAAACTCTGTCGTATATGCGACAAAGTTTTGTGCGACTTGCAAACCCCCTGCTGGTTTGTCTTTTGCCCACCTTCTTTTACCATCTGCATCCCGCCCCCCGTCCAAGGCTCAAGCATCAGGTAAAAGCTGAGGGGTAAAAGATGGAAAGCCGGAACTGTGGAGCCGAGGTTTTACAGGTGCAGCTTTTGTCCGTCGGATTCCGCTAGGCCGTGAAATCCGGGGCACCGTGCCGGTAGCCATGGGCCGCCGACCAATGCTTGGAAAGAATAAGTTGGCCCTTGTTGCTTGGATTTTTCTTTGAGCTTTATCCTTTGAGCTTTGAGCTTTGCCGCCCCCCGCATTCCCCTTGTTTTCCGCCCGCTGCACTTCTATAAGCTGCGACGTTTTCCGGGCCGCGCGCGGCGAACTTTTTGACCCGTTGCACCGTGATCCGACTCATCATTCCAAACATGAACTCCTGCAAATCCACCCTCACCCTCCTTCTCGGCCTCGCCGCGCTGCCGCTCCTCGCTCCGGCGGAAAACTGGCCCCAGTGGCGCGGCCCCAACTACAACGGCTCGTCGTCCGAGACCGGCCTGCCGGTGAAATTCAGCAAGACCGAGAACGTCGCGTGGACCGCGCCGATGACCGGCCCCAGCGCCGCCAGCCCGGTCGTGTGGGAGGACAGCGTCTTCGTCTCGAGCACCGATAAAACCAGCAAGACCATCCTCGCCGTCTGCCTCGAGCGGAAGACCGGCAAGGTCCGCTGGCAGCACAAGATCAACGACGGCTATTCGCGCGATGACCGCAGCAACTACGCCTCCCCGTCGCCCGTGACTGACGGCAAGCTTGTCGTCTTCTTCTTCGGCAACGGCGACCTCGTCACCTTCGACTTCGCGGGCAAGGAACTCTGGCGGCGCAACCTTCAGAAAGACTACGGCGACTTCGCGTATCAATGGACCTTCTCCGCCAGCCCCACGCTTTTCCAGGGCAAGCTCTACGTGCAGGTGCTCCAGCGTGACGAAGCAGTGCATGGCAAGGGAAAATCCGGCGCCGAGTCCTATCTGCTCGCGCTCGAACCGGCGACCGGCAAGGAACTCTGGCGGCATGTCCGCCCCACCGACGCCAAGGCTGAATCCCGCGAGGCCTTCAGCACGCCGCTGCCCTACAAGCACGGTGACCGCTGGGAAATGCTCATCCTCGGCGGCGACATGGTCAGCGGCCACGATCCCGAGACCGGCAAGGAATTCTGGCGTTGGGGCACGTGGAACCCCACGCGCATCGGTCACTGGCGGCTCGTGCCGTCGCCCGTGGTCGGCGCGGGCGTCGTGCTCGCGTGCGCGCCGAAGAAGGAACCGATCATCGCCGTGAAACTCGGCGGCAACGGCACGCTCCCCGATTCCGCCATCGCGTGGAAAAGCGAGAAGCCTTCGCCGCTCACCTCCGATGTGCCGACGCCGCTCTTCTACCAGGGCGACTTCTTCATCCTGTCTGATGTGAACAAAGCCCTCTCCCGGGTCGAACCCGCCACCGGCAAGATCAAATGGACGATGACCACGCCGGGCACCAAAAAATACGAAGCCTCGCCCGCCGGTGCGGATGGAAAAATCTATCTCCTCAACTTCGGTGGCGAAGTCGTGGTCGTGGACGCCGCGGACGGCAAGGTCCTGAACAACACCCTGCTCGGCGAACCCGGCGACAACGAAACCCGCTCCGCCATCGCCATTTCGCAAGGCCAGCTCTTCATCCGCACGCACGCGAAGCTCTACTGCATCGGCAAACCATGAGCCGGGGCGGGACGCGCGGACGCGCGTCCCTGTAGCGCAGGTTTCCAAACCTGCTGTGTCGCCGACTTCCAAGTCGGCAGGGTGTGGGCCTCGCCGGACGCGCCGCAGGTTTAGAAACCTGCGATACAGCAGGCTCGGAAGCCTGCGCTACAAAACGAGCGTGAGATACTCGGACCAACCTCCTGCTGCGCGATCACGCTGCTCCCACCGAAAAAAGTCAGAGCCTCCTTACGTCGTCCCCTACAAACTCTCATGTCGCTGCCCTACAAAATCTCCACGCTGCTCTACTGCTTCAACGAGCGTGACGAGATCCTCCTGCTCCACCGCGCCCGCGATCCCAACCGCGGCCTGTGGAGTCCGCCCGGCGGCAAGCTCAAGACCGACCTCGGCGAATCGCCCTACGCCTGTGCCTGCCGCGAGGCCCACGAGGAAACCGGCCTGCGCCTCACGCCCGGCGACCTCCATCTCACCGGCCTCGTCAGCGAACACGGCTACCAGGGCCAGGCCCACTGGCTCATGTTTCTCTTCGAGGTGAAGCCCCGCCTCGACGCCGTTCCCGCGCCGCACGCCGAGGGACATTTTCAATTCTTCCCCCGCGCCGCCCTGCGCGACCTTGCGCTGCCGCTCACCGATCGCGAACAGCTCTGGCCGCTCTTTTGGAATCATCGCGGCGGCTTCTTCGCCGCGCACTGCCGCTGCCACGCGGACGGGCGGAATGAGTGGACACTGGAGGAAACTCTCCCGCGCCCCGACCAAGCCCGCCGTGCGGAACCAGTAAGCTTCCGCTCAAATCACGTACATCACGATTGAGCCAGCCGCCTCGGCCTCGATAGCGACGGGCAGTTCATGGGCGAGGCGCTGTGGCGGGTTGCTTGCTTTGCCGGAATCCGAGGCATAGCCTGACCGCGTGCTGAAACAACCCTTCATCAACGTCGGGGAAAAGATTGACCGCTTTGTCGGCAAGCGCACGAAAACGCCGGATGCGATGTCGATGACCGGCAGCACGAAAGCCGACGCCATCGCGTGGCAGAAGGCGTTCGGTGGCTTGCGTATCCGGCCGGGCGTGTATCGGTTCAAAACCCACGAAGAAGCTGATCAATGGTTATGGCGGAGGATCGCGCGTCCAACGAGCTAGAGTCGCGAGAACCGACGCTGGAGGATTTGCGGGACTTATGCCGTGAGTTGAACCAGCGAGGGGCGAAATATGTGGTCATCGGCGGGTTCGCCATTCGCGCCGCCAATTACAACCGCCGGACGATGGATGTGGACTTGATCGTGGCGGCCGACCTCGAAAACGAGGCGAAGGTTTTCTCCGCGCTGTCCACCCTGCCCGACAATGCCGTGCGCGAACTTCAACCCGGAGAATTGCAACTCCACAACGTCATCCGCATTGGCGATGAAATCATGGTGGACTTGATGCGCTCAGCGGGGGGCATTGATTACGCGGAAGCGGCGAAACACGTTGTCGTCCGTGAAGTGGGCGGCGTGCCGATTCCGTTCGCGTCGCCGCGATTGCTCTGGCGGATGAAGGTGGTCACACACCGCGAGAAGGACGCGGGCGATCTGGTGTTTCTCCGCCAGTGGTTCGCTGAACGCGGCGAAGAGCCGCCGCGCGTTTGAGTTTTTAATTCTTCATTCTGACTGCCGCCTTTCGCATTGTTTGCGGAGGGACGAGCCGATCATCGACCTCCGCAAAGACGTGCGTCACATGAGCGAGGCGCTGCGGCAGGTTGCTTGCTCTGCCGGAAGCAACGGCATAGCCTGATCGCGCTGTGAAACAACCCTTCATCAACGTCGAGGAAAAGATTGACCGCTTCGTCGGCCGGCGCGCGGCTGCACCCGACAGCCTGCGTGCGGGGATGCAGTTGCAGGAAACGGCGGCGCAACTTCACAAGGCTTTCAATCATCGCTGGATGCCCAAGGGCGTTTATCGTTTCAAAACCCACGAGGAGGCGGACGCATGGATGACCAAAATGCTGGCGCGCAGCAGCCTGCCGAAAACCTGATCAGCCGTCCGCCGACGGAGGCGGATTTGGTAAATCTCTGCCGGGAACTGAACCGTCGCGGGGCAAAATATGTCGTCATCGGCGGGCTGGCTATCATCGCGGCGGGGCGTCCGCGCATGACCACAGACGTTGATTTGATGGTGGCGGCGGATTTGGAAAACGAGGCGAAGGTTTTCTCGGCGCTTTCCACCCTGCCCGACAACGCCGTGCGCGAACTTCAGCCCGGGGAATTGCAACTTCACAACGTCATCCGCATTGGCGATGAAATCATGGTGGACTTGTTGCGCTCGGCGGGCGGCATCGATTACGCGGAAGCGGCCAAAGATGTGGTCGTGCATGAACTCGGCGGTGTGCCGATTCCGTTCGCGTCGCCGCGACTGCTCTGGCGGATGAAGGTGGTCACGCATCGCGACAAGGACGCGGGCGATTTGGTGTTTCTCCGCCAGTGGTTCGCTGAACGCGGCGAAGAACCGCCGCACGTTTGAGTTTTAATTCTTCATTCCTCCTGCCGCCTTCGGCATCGTTTACGGATGGACGAGCCGATCATTAACCTCCACAGCGACGCCTATTTCATGGGCGAGGCGCTGCGCCAGGCCGCGCGCGCTTACGAGGCGGACGAAGTGCCCGTCGGCGCCGTCGTCGTGCGCGCGGGACGCATCATCGCGCGCGCTTTCAACCAGGTGGAACTCCTCTGCGACGCGACCGCCCACGCCGAGATGCTCGCGCTCACCCAGGCCGAGGAAGCCACTGGCAACTGGCGGCTCACCGACTGCACGCTCTACGTCACCAAGGAACCGTGCCCCATGTGTGCCGGCGCGCTCGTCCATACGCGCGTGCAACGCGTCGTCTTCGGCGCGAGCGATCCCAAGGGCGGCGCGGCCGGGAGCGCGATGAACCTCCTGCAATTCCCCACGCTCAATCATCGCTGCGAAATCACCGCCGGCGTGCGCGAGGTCGAATGCCGTTCGCTCCTCGTGAGCTTCTTCAGCGAACGCCGCGCCGAGAAACTGGAAGCCCGCGACGATCCCCGCAACGGTGCCCGCCCCAACGTTCGCAACGGTGCGGACCCAACCCTGTCCGCGGAATCGTGAGCCCGCCTCCGTCCCGCCTCGCCGCCGCGCGTCGTGCGCTGCTGGCCGCCCGAAATCCCGCCGGGCATTGGGAAGGCGAACTCTCCAGCAGCGCTCTTTCGACCGCGACCGCCGTCTGCGCGCTGTCGCTATGGCGACAACACACCGCGCCAAATTTCCCCGGCGCTCCCGCACCCGAACGCCTCGACCACGCCATCTCCCACGGCCTGCGCTGGCTCGCCGACCACGCCAACCCCGACGGCGGCTGGGGCGACACCGTGCTCAGCTTCAGCAATATCAGCACGACCGCGCTCTGCTGGGCCGCGTTCGGCGCAGTCCCCGGTGCGGATGTGAAATACGCCGCCGTCGTGCAACGAGCCGAGGCGTGGCTGGCGATGAAGTGTTCCGTGATCAGCAATCAGGGTTCAGTAATCAGGGATCAGGGATCGGTCCCGAAGCCGTCGTCCGCGCCCTCCCCCACGGATCACTTATCACTAATTACCAATCACTCCCCCCGCCCCCTCGATCGCTCCGCCCTCACGCGCGCCATCATCGCCCGCTATGGCAAAGACCGCACCTTCTCCGTCCCCATCCTCACCATGTGCGCGCTGGCGGGACGGCTGGGAGCGGGCAAGGAGGCGTGGGAGCAGGTCATTCAACTGCCTTTCGAGCTGGCCGCGTTGCCGCCGAAATTTTTCGCCGCGCTGCGCTTGCCCGTCGTGAGCTACGCGCTGCCGGCACTCATAGCCATCGGGCAGGCGCGGCATTTCCACCGGCCCACGCGCAACCCGCTGCTGCGTCTGCTGCGCGACCGCGCGCGCGCGAAAACACTCGACGTGCTCGAGCGCATCCAGCCGCCGAACGGCGGGTTCCTCGAAGCCACGCCGCTCACGAGCTTCGTCACGATGAGCCTCGCGGGCAGCGGCCAGGCGGACCATCTCGTCGCGTCGCGCGGCGTGCGTTTCCTGCTCCAGTCGCAGCGCGGCGACGGCAGTTGGCCCATCGACACGAATCTCGCCACCTGGGTGACCACGCTCGCGATCAACGCGCTCGGCCCGAGCATTCACGACGTGATGAGCGCCACCGAGCGCCAGCACCTTCTCGACTGGTTGCTCGCGCAGCAATACCGCACGGTGCATCCCTACACCAACGCCCCGCCCGGCGGCTGGGCCTGGACCGACCTGACCGGCGGCGTCCCTGACGCCGACGACACCGCGGGCGCGCTGCTGGCGCTCAAGCACCTCTCATTAGCACCCGGTTTCAACCGGGTGCCTGGCGCGACCTCCGGGGAAAACTGTTTAAACAGTTTTTCTCCGAGCGGCCGCTCCGACACCCGGTTGAAACCGGGTGCTAATGAGAAGGGAACCGCCGAGGGAAAAACTCCCGCAGATTCAAACCGACCGCAGATTAGCGCCTCCCAGTCCCCATCTGCCGTCGCCCTGAATCTGCGGGAGAATTTCGTGGACCCGCGCGTCCACGAGGCCGTCATCGCGGGCGTGACCTGGCTGCTTAACTTGCAAAATCGCGATGGCGGCATCCCTACGTTTTGCCGCGGCTGGACGAATCTCCCTTTCGACCGCAGCAGCCCCGACCTCACCGCGCACGCCCTGCGCGCGTGGCTCGCGTGGCGCGACGACCTGCCCGCCGACCTGCAACAACGCCTCCACACTGCCATCCCGCGCGCAATTAAATACCTCGCCCGCACCCAGAGCCCCGACGGCTCGTGGCTCCCGCTCTGGTTCGGCAACCAGCACGCCCTCGACGACGAAAACCCGACCTACGGCACCGCGCGGGTGGTGGTCGCCTTGGAGGCGATTGGTAGGGCGCGTCTGTCCCCAGCGCGCCGGTGGGACGTTGCCACGATCGAGCGGCGCGCAGAGGACAGACGCGCCCTACCTCATGATGCCCCGGAGCAGAGCAAAGCTGCGGGCGGTGCCAGCTCGCCTCGCCCGGACCTTTCATCATCCTCCGACCACACCATGCTCACACGCGGCCTCACGTGGTTCGTGCAGACGCAACAAGCCGACGGCGGCTGGAGCGGCGCACACGGGGCCCCGTCCTCCGTCGAAGAAACCGCGCTCGCTGTCGAGTGCCTCGCCAGTCCGACCGCGCTCGCGCTGTCGCCTGCGGCCAAAAACGCCGCCGCGCGCGGGGCAAAATGGTTGGAGCAGAAAATCGCCGACGGCACTTGGACTCAGCCGTCACCGATCGGTTTTTACTTCGCGAAACTCTGGTATTTCGAGCGGCTCTATCCGGTGGTCTTTACGGTCGCCGCGCTGGAGGCGGTCGGGCGATTGGAAACGGCTGAGCGGTGACGAGGCAGGCGGCGAGCGGTCGGGCCTGATCGCGGTGCCGCAGGGCCGCGCGCCGCCTGCCAGCTATTCCGCAAGGTTTTACCGAAGTCGCGACGGGCCAGCGGGTTGGAGCAGATTCGGTTTAGGGGGAGATTCCTTTTCGCTTGCCGTGGCCGCCACCGCCGCTATCTTGGCCTGATTAGTGGCTAAGATATACCAGTTGCGCCGGA
>CAMAUZ010000157.1 GCA_945861535.1 Akkermansia muciniphila
CCACTCCGCCAGGAGCGATGCGCCTAAAAACGGAGAATTTGGGTGATTTATCCGTCGCCGGAGGAAAAATCCGTCGCGCACCGCCTGCGCACCCCCTCCGCGTCGCGCCCCGTTTCCAAAAACGCGCGTTTTCGGCCAGACACTAACTACTCGTAAATATTGTTTCGAAAACCGGCGAACCGAAGGTCGGCCTCCATTTTCTGCCAGGATACCTGCTCGTAAGTACCGTTTTGGAAACTACGCGGCACACTCTTAGCCAGCCCCTGCCCAAACAAACTTCCCCAGCGCCAACGCGGTCAGAGCGCACGAACCCAAAATGCCGCGCCACGAAACAGCAGCCGATAGTTCGATTGGTAATCGTATCCCAAAGCTCACCGGAAGCAGCGATGGCCTGGAGCTTGGTCCGTCGTCCGCTTGGGTGCCAACCACCGGACCGGTTGGGAGGGACCGCGACGCATGCTACCCAAGAATTTCACGGGATTGCTGCGCCAGATCCCGCGCCCCGGTCAGCGGCACCCGGCCATACAAAATGTTAAAAGCGTAGCCGACGACGTGAGGGGAACCCGAGCGCCCAGACGGCGCAGCCTGGAGCCAGCGCACCCGGAAACGGAGAGGGGGGACGTTGGCAGACCATCGGAATGTCCGCGAAATGCGGCGAAACCGCCTCCTCACGTCGGCGGGAATGGCACCCGCGAAACGTGGGGCGTTGGACGACCCGCTGCAATTCTGCCCCACGCATCAACGCTTCGTGGTTCCCCCGGTTGCGGTCCTTCCCTTGCACTTTGAATTCTGGGCCTTGAAACCTGAGCCTCCTCCTTCTCCCCGCCGACGCGCCGCTTGAACGTACCCCCGCTTTTCCCTAGCGTCCGCCCGTGCAACTCCAACTCATCAGCTTCTTCGGCATCTTCGTCATCGTCCTCGCGGCGTGGGCGTGCTCGCTGGACCGGAAACGTTTCCCCTGGCGCACCGTGCTCAGCGGCCTTGCGCTCCAGTTCCTCTTCGCGTTTCTGATTCTCAAAACCGCCGCCGGCAAGGCCACCTTTGAATTCGCGCAGCGCGCCGCCGACCGCCTGATCGGCTTCGCCGAGGACGGCGCGCGGTTCGTCTTTGGTCCGCTTGGAAACAAAGCGCTCCTGTCCGCCAAGCTCGGGCCTGAGAACGCCTTCATTTTCGTCGTCACCGTCACCGCCACCATCATCCTCGTCTCGGCCCTTTCCAGCGTGCTCTACCACTACGGCATCCTGCAAAAAATCGTCAGCGGCGTGGCGTGGGTGATGGAACGCGCGATGAAAACCAGCGGCAGCGAAAGCCTCGCCGCGGCGGCGAACATCTTCATGGGCCAGACGGAAGCGCCGCTGGTCATCAAGCCCTACCTCCCGCGCATGACCGCGAGCGAGATCATGGCCCTGATGGTCGGCGGCATGGCCACCATCGCGGGCGGCGTGCTGGCGGCCTACGTTTCCTTCGGTGTTTCCGCGGGCCATCTCCTCACCGCCTCGGTGATGAGCGCGCCGGCCGCATTGATGATTGCCAAAATCATGGTCCCGGAAACCGAGACGAGCGAAACCGCCGCCGGGGCCAACGCCAAGCTCGAACGCGAAACCTACAACGGCCTCGACGCCCTCTGCCGCGGCGCCAGCGACGGCATGATGCTCGCGCTCAATGTCATGGCCATGCTCATCGCCTTCGTCGCCGTCGTCGCGCTGCTCAACTACCTCCTCACGCTCCCGCAGCGAAAACTCGGCGTCGCCGAACCGTGGACGATGCAGACGATCCTCGGCTGGGCCAACGCGCCGTTTGCCTGGCTCATGGGCGTCGCGCCCAAGGACTGCGTCGCGGTCGGGCAGATCTTGGGCGAACGCATCGTCCTCAACGAATTCATCGGCTACCTCTCCCTCTCCGCGCAAAAACCGAACCTCGACCCGCGCAGTTTCACCATCGCCACTTATGCCCTGTGCGGCTTCGCCAACTTTGCCAGCATCGCCATCCAAATCGGCGGCATCGGCGCGATGGCACCCAGCAAACGCGCCGACCTCGCACGCTTCGGCGTGCGCGCGATGATCGGCGGCCTGCTCGCGTGCTACCTCACCGCGGCAATTGCGGGGATCATGACGAACTAGCATGAAGTGGCACCCCCGCCGCGAGTGTTTCCGACTTCGCCCGCGCATCCAGCTCCGGGCCGCGGACGCGGTTGTTATCAGTCAACGCGAACCTTCGGGCCGATCGAACCGGCACCTCCTTCTCCCCGTTGGGTCTTCTGGCGATCACAGCCGCACAAACTTTTGCCACATTGAATGCGGGCACCCATGCGCGACGAACACCTGCGAAAACAAGTTCCAGTCTCTGCTGCGGGTAGTTACCACTTACCCAACCAAACTCAGATGACCGGTCCTTTGTCTTATCTCTGTGTCCAGCGTGTTTCTCTGACCACTTTTCGCAGCTCCAACTAGCCAGTTAAGGCTCAAACACCAACTCTAACCCACACCATGAACCTCCCCCTCCACACTCTCCGTGCCGGTGTCATCGGCACCGGCTTCATCGGCCCCGTCCACATCGAGGCCCTCAAACGCCTCGGCGTCCAGGTCACCGCCATCTGCGGCTCGACCAAATCCGCCACCGCCACCGCCGCGCAGTGGGGCATTCCCGAGATATACGGAGACTATGACTACCGTGCCCTCCTTGCCTCCCCCAACGTCGATGTCATCCACATCACCTCGCCAAACAAGGTACACGTCGAACAGGCCCTCGCCGCGCTCGCTGCTGGCAAACACGTCGTCTGCGAGAAACCCCTCGGCATGACCTCCCGCGAGACCGCGCGCGTTGTGAAGGCCGTCGCCCGGCCCGGCAGCCCCGTCTTTGCCGTCAATTACATGTGCCGCTTCTTCCCCGCCATGCTTCAGATGCGCGCAATGGTCCAGCGCGGCGACCTTGGCCGAATCATTCATGTCCAAGGTCACTTCTTCCAAGACTGGCTGCTCCAAGACACAGACTACAACTGGCGTCTCCTCGCCAGCGAAGGCGGCAAACTCCGCGCCGTCGGCGACATCGGCACGCACTGGGTCGATGCCGTCTCCTTCATCCTTGGCGCAAAGGTAGAGAGTGTCTTTGCGCACCTGGAGACCTTTCACAAAACCCGCTACCGCCCGAAAGGCGAAGTTCAGACCTTCGCCAAAGTCGATCCCAAGACTATGGTTCCCTACTCCGTGGACACCGAAGACTTCGGCAGTCTCCTCCTGAAATTCGGCAAAGCCACGCACGGCCACGCCGACGCCGTCCACGCCAACGCCTCGATCTCTCAAGTAGCCGCCGGTTGGAAATGTAGTCTCGCCGTCGGCATCTACGGCACCGCCGGCAGCGTGCGTTGGGATTTCCAGCAACCCAACGAAATCATCGTCGGCCGCCGCGACCAACCGAACCAGATACTCCAGCGCGGCACCGCCGGTTTCAGTGAAGACATCGCCGGCTTCACGGACAACCCCGGCGGCCATCCCGAAGGCTTCCCCGACAGTCACAAAATGCACTACCGCGCCATCTATCAACACATCGCCAGCGGCCGCAAAACTCCTATCCTCTTCGCCACGGCCGCCGACGGACACTACGAAGTGAAACTCTGCGAAGCCGTCCTCAAAAGCAGCTCGGCGCGGAAATGGGTGACGGTGTAAGCTCTTTGCTTACATTGACCACCTTTCTTCTGCGGGTTTTCGAAACACCAATTGAGATCGATCGCTACCCAACCGCTCCACCACTAGCTTCGGAAACGCAAGTGTCAGAGACCTACTTATTCCAACCCTCGACCTCTATTACATTTCGGATATCCCGCTCCAAGGCCTTGAAGGATGAGAGACTGCGAAGCGGCGAAAAGTCGCGCACCAAACTTGCGAGCCGGAGAAACGAGGCACCTTCCGAAAAGCTGCGCAAACGGCGGTGGGGGAGTTCGGTGGCGGTGCGCATCAGTTCACGGAGCACTTCCTTGGCATCCAGGCCTTCGACTTGATTGGGAGCGGGTAGAGGGAGAGCAACTTTTCCCCGCGGATTGCTGACAGCCATCCGGATGGCCGCCGCTTCAAACAGAAACCAAGCTTCAGTCATTCGCACGGGGATGACACAGACATGGGGTGGGCAAGGCTGTTTTGGATCAAGCCCTCCGATTGCTTCGCGAATCTCCTGCTCTCTTTTGACCAATGGCTCGCACTCCCTGTCTCCGTCGCGATGAACAAACAGAAGATTGCAGGACTCATTCGAGTCAAGTGCGGCACGAATCTTTTCGGTCAAGCTCCGCGGCTTCCGCGGCAGCTCGCGATGGTCAAACCAGCCACCGTCAATCGATCGGTTAACCCCATTGGATTGCAACAACCAGCGCAACGGATGTTCCAACGCGGCATCGCTCGATCCTTCGGTGACCAATACGAAGTGAGGATGAGTCATGGATTGGCGGAAAACGAAAGGTATTCCTGCAAATCGGGGCGATCCATGACCCGATTCGCTCCGCGCACGTTCTCCCGCTCTCCGGCCGCAGGATTCAAATAGGCGAGCAATAGGCCTTTGGAGGTAACTCGTTGGTTGGAGTTTTTTGCCGCCCGCCAGGTATTTTTGAGGCAGCCGATCTCCAGCTTTTTGAAGCGGAGGACCGGCTTGCCCTCAGAGATCCGCAAATCTTCCACCAACTCTGCCACCAGCAGCGAGGCCTCCGGCACCTGTCGCACCACCGATGGTGAATGGGTGTTGATGATGACTTGGCGAAGCGGATTGTCTTCGTCCACGGCAAGGGACGTGTCAGTGGCTATATCCTCCAGCAGTCTGAGCATGGCCGGTATGCGGCGGGGATGAATCCCATTTTCTGGCTCTTCAAAACAAACCAAACCGCCGCTCTGAGTGTCAACCTCCGTCACCGCCAAAGCGAGAAACCGGAGCGTGCCATCGGAAAGCGCACTGGCATGATGGATGGTACCGTCGCGAGATCGCAGGCAGAGGATAAACTGGTGCTGTACTTCGTCTCTCTCGATTGACACTTCCCGCACATCCTCGATCAATTCCGCCAACCGGTTGGCGATCCCTGCATAAACCGCAGCGGTCCTGGCTTCGGCGTCCGCCTTGGCTTCCGAGGCAACATTCGCCTCACCAGGAGGTTTCAGTTCGTTTACGTGTCCATTGCCCTTGGCCGCTCGCTGGGCCAGATGATATAGTGTGGCCGGGAGATTAGCACCGTTTGCACCCATTTTGGTTGGCGCGGTAAACGGGTCGGCTTTGCGCAGCGCGGTACTCTCAAGATGAAGTTGACTCCAAGACTGCATCTCCCGGCGCACCAGCATGGCAGTCGGATATTCGCCGGCCTGCACCGTGCTCAACAGCGTGCGGCGTAGGCTGGCAGCCGGCCGGGTAAATCGGCGACCGGAGCGACGGTCTTGGTGTAAGCTGACAACGGTCTGCTTCCCGGAATCATCCTCCAAGGTTTTTTCCTCGGTTGAAATAAATTTACCCGCTCGGCGCCCTTTGAGCACCGATTTGAGCCAGGCGCGGGAAGGGCCAAACAACAAATGGTTGGTGGCATCGGTTAACCGGAGCGGAGTCAAACTCTCTTCCAGAATCTCGATCGGACCAGCGTCTTGATGCGGAGAATCACTGCCACGCCATCCCAGCCGAAGTCGGTAGCAGACGAAGGTGGTCGTGGCCTTTACCATTTGCCCCAACTCATCGGTGCCGGTTGGCGACAAGATCATTTCTGCCTCGAAACAAATCTCACGATCTTGAATCTCCCCGACGCGATGGAAAATCGCCCGAATATCACCGGTGCGATTAGCTTCGTCCCTGACCGCCTTCGCTGCATCGGTTAGAGTTTGCTCCATCGTCGCGCCCAGGAACAAAATCGCGTCAAACAAGTTCGACTTCCCGACCCCGTTCGGTCCGGCAATGCAGGTAAACGGCCCGAAGCGGACATCCACGTCCACCAGGTTCTTGAAGCCGGAGACTTTGAGGCGTGTAAGCACGGGCGCAGCTTACTCGGACTTGGAGAGATTCCCAGCTCCGTTCACCGCCGAGTTCACTCGGAGACGAAGCCCGTTCAACCGGATGAAGCCCGTGGCGTCGTCTTGGTTGTAGGCCTTGGTCGGGTCGGCTTCCATGGTGGCGATGTGGGGGTTGTAGAGACTGACGGGGGATTTGCGGCCGGCGACGTAGAGTCCGCCTTTGTAGAGTTTCACGCGGACGGTGCCGGTGACGTTCTTCTGACTCTCTTCGACGAAGGCCTGCAAGGCAAGCCGCTCGGGCGCGAACCAGAAGCCGTAGTAAACCAACTCCGCATACTTGGGGATAAGTGAGTCGCGCAGGTGCATGACTTCGCGGTCCATCGTGAGACTCTCCATCTGGCGGTGCGCGTAGTGCAGGATGCTGCCACCGGGAGTCTCATAGACACCACGACTCTTCATGCCGACGAAGCGGTTCTCGACCATGTCCACGCGGCCGACACCATGTTTGCCGCCGATTTTATTGAGCGTCTTCATCACTTGCAGCGGAGTCAGTGACTTGCCGTTCACGGCCACGCAGTCGCCCTTCACAAACTCGAGGGTGACATACTCCGGCTTGTCCGGCGCGTCTTCGGGCAGGACCGAGAGAGTGGTGAAGTAGTCTCGGTTTTTCGTAGGATCGAACGAGTCATACCACGGGTCTTCGAGGATGCCGGCTTCGTAGGAGATATGCAGGAGGTTGCGGTCCATCGAGTAGGGTTTCTTGGCGCTGGCCTGCACGGGGATGCCCTTGGCGTCGCAGTAATCGATCATCGCCTGGCGGCCGGGGAAATCCTTGCGATACCGCTCGTCGCGCCACGGGGCGATGATTTGCAGCTCGGGGGCGAGCGCGGCGGCGGTGAGTTCGAAGCGCACCTGATCGTTGCCCTTGCCGGTCGCGCCGTGGGCGATGGCGTCGGCCTTTTCCGCCCGGGCGATCTCGACCATGCGCTTGGCGATGAGCGGGCGGGCGATGCTGGTGCCGAGAAAATATTGTCCCTCGTAAATCGCCCCGGCGCGCAGCATCGGATAGATGAAGTCACTGGCGAACTCGGCCTGGAGGTCGTCGATGTAAACCTTGGAGGCACCGGTCTTTTTGGCCTTGGCGTTGAGGCCCTTGAGTTCGTCTTCCTGGCCGATGTTGGCGCAGAAGGCGATCATCTCGGCGTTGCCGTAGGTGTCTTTGATCCAGGAGAGCAGCACCGAGGTGTCGAGGCCGCCGGAGTATGCGAGTACGATTTTCATAGTTAAAAAAGTGGCCGCGAATAAACGCGAATCACCCCACGGTGGGAAGGAGAAACTGGGGCGGGAGAGCGGCCGGGGTGCGATTGAGAGCGAGGATTTTGGAGTGCGGTGGCAAGTCGGACGCGACACCGCTTTCGAACGCGACAGGCCGTGAGAAAGCGGTG
>CAMAUZ010000158.1 GCA_945861535.1 Akkermansia muciniphila
CCCGGACGGCAGATCGACGCCCAGATCGTGATTCGTCAGGAGCAGGCGGCGGCGTGCGTGCGTGGTCTGCCCACAGGCGTCGAGAAACCACGTCGGCGAGCCAGTGGCGGCGGCATCCATGTTCAGCAGATGCAGCAGCTTCTTTTCGAGCCGCCACAGGGTGCGCAGGGATTCTTCCGGGACGTTCAGCACCCGCAGGAAAACGACGGTGCGAAGAAACGCGAGGTAGGCATCCGCATAGCCCGCCCCCTCGAACACCGGCAACTCAAACCGCGCCTGCACGCCGTGCAGATACACCGCCGAACGGTTCACCGCCTTCGTCATGTCGCCCAACGTGTGCATGTCATTCAGTGGTGAAATCCGAGATTAACCGGCTACGAATTCTCGCTGTACCAACGTTTCAACCATTGCTTGCTCAACCCGATCCCTGCCGTCACCGCGAGGCCCATCGCGATGGCCGCCGCAAGCCGCTCGCCCGCCGCCCTCGGCGAGTCCGTCACCGCCAACAACTGCGCGTGCAGCCGATGCAATACATCGTCGTCCACCACCACCCCACCGCTCAACACCCCGACCGCCCCCGCCCCGTCCACCGGCCCAGACCCCGCCGCCCCTGCCGCCGGAACCCGCCCCCAACTCAAGAAGCTCATCGGATTACGTGGCCGGTCCGGTTCACAAACCAACCCGTGCAGCAACCAGATCATCCGCTTCGCCGCCCCGGACGGTTGCCGCGCCCCTTCCTCCCACCGCTTCAGCGTTCCCAGCGGCACCCCCAACATCGCCGCCAAATGCCCCCGCGAACAACCCAACTTCCGCCGCAACACCAGAATCAGCCCCCGGCATTCCTCCCCGGTCGGAGCCAGCGCCGTGGCGATCCGCGCCGCCACCCTGCCCGACAGCGTCGCAAACGGCGTCCCGTCCGCCGCGAACCCGCACTGCTTCCTGAACCGATTTACCGGAATTTCCGCGTTCATACTGCGGCCCACTGTGCCCCAACCCCGTAAAACCCGCCACCCCGCCCTCACGGAAGATCCCCAATTTTCGCCCAAACCATTCCTTTGCCCTGTGGACCGCACGCGCCCCGCGTGCCCCCGTCGCCGCCCCGGCGACGCCCGCTTCCCCCCATGCCGTTTTTGGAACACCTGCCCACACCAACAAAACCGCCTCGCGAAATATCCAGCGGCACACCCCGGCCGCCAAATCCCCCAAACCCCGGCGGATATATCTACGCCACCTACCACCCCGCGAACGCACCACCCCCGCGCCCTGTGGTTCTCCCCCCGGTCCGCTCGACGCCTTCTCACCGCGCCAAGAATTCGCCGGGTTTGGGCCGGAAACACTCGCATCAACCAACTGTGCGCAGCGCCAGAGTTAGGAAAAATAACGCGGGAATATCCCATCGCCTCAGCCAGCTTTCACGCCGAAATCGCAATCGCGAACGGTGGCCGCAGTTATTGCGGCGAACCCGGCTTCCGATTTGATATTGGAGGCCGGTTTGTGTTTAAGTGGCGAAAATGAACACCAGTAGTAAAACGATTCCCGCCGAACTTGTCGGCCAAGTTTCCGAAGCCGATTGGCAGGTATATTGCCATGTTTCCCATCTGCGCTTTTCAGCGATTGGCCGACGACTTGGCGCGAGCGGGGCAGGCGGACGGGTAAAAGGCCCGTCCAAAGTCCGCAGTTTCGCGCACTGCTCGAAGGCGGGCGCAAAGGGCGGTCCCCTTGGCGCGCAAACGACCAACGCCCTCCGCCGCGAGCAAAAGGCCAACCTCTGCGCCGCTCTCAAAGCCTTTGGCGTCCAGTTCGCGAAAAAAGCTGCTGGAGCCTGAAATCGCCACCTTTCGGAGAAAATACGCGCAAAGATGCGTCCGCACCCCGTCTGGGGAATTCTGCCTTCCAAGTTTGGAAACTATCGCCCCCGTCGGTTCATCTACTTCCAAACATGGCGTTGGCGAAGGAGTGCGATACCGAACTTGAACAACCGGATGCCCTGCCATTCGCTTGCGATTGCACCGGGGTCGGGTTTCCTCTCAAAGCCGTTGGTGAACCCTCAAAACCGGACAGTAACCGGACAGTGAAAATATTTGGCAGGCTGAAAACGCCTTTGTTTTGGAGGTTAAAACACGCATGAAACCCCTTATTTCATTGCTGTTTTAGAAAATGGTGCCACGGTCCGGACTTGAACCGGAAACCAATTGATTAAGAGTCAACTGCTCTACCATTGAGCTACCGAGGCACACCGTTCATCACCGCAGACTGCTGCGGCCGACAAAAGGTCAATTCGCCATGACCGGCTGGCACCGGGGAGCGGCCGCCGCATCCACCGACCAAAACGGCGTCTCAAGTAAGACGCCGCCTGCCAAGCTTGTCCGTAACGAATCGACGGGGGCCATGTTCAGCGACAATCCCCACACATGGCAAGGGGATTCGCAGCCGGATCGACAAGTTGCAGTTGGCCGCCGGCGCCGGGTGAAAGCTTGCGCCGAAGCCAAGCCCCATCCGCCACCGGCAGCCGCGCCGTTCGCGCGGCTTCAACCCCGGCTGAATTCCAGCCCAGTCGGCGTCCCCGTGCTCGTCCCGAGACGGTCGGTCTCGACCCGAGTCGCCGGAGCATGCTCACGTAGAGATTGCACAGCGGCGGCGGACGCTGCGGTTCGAAGCCCCGATGCTGGCCGTGTTGGAAGCCCCCGCCGGCGAGGAAGGCGGGCAGGTTCCGGGTCGAATGACTGCTGCCGTCGCCGAGGTTGCTGCCGAGGAAGACAGTCGAGCGGCCGAGCAGGTTGGCGCCGTCCCCCCGGAATTGCTTCAACTTGGCCAACAAGTCGCGCACGGTCTTCATGGTCTCGACTTCGACGATCTTGAGTTGCTCGAATTTGCCCGGATCCTTGCCGCGATGGGACGGTCGTGATGCCCGAGGGTGATTCCATTGATCGGCGGAGCGTAGCTCGATCCGGCAAGCATGATGGTGATAAGCCGGGTCGAGTCAGTCTGTTGGGCGAGGTGCGTGAGATCAAACAAGTGCCCCGCACGGCCGATACGGTCGGCGTCTCGAGAAGCAGTGTTGCATCTCGCTGGAAGGCACAACTATTGCAAACCTGCTTCCACAGCCGGCGATCCGCGACCAGCCACGTCAGGCGATGGATCTGGCGCGTAAGATTTCATGATCCTGACGTTACTCCCCTGCTTCGGGGTGCCAAGGAGTCGCTTGGCTGACCGCAGACTACTCCTGCGGCGTTCGGCCTACTTCCTCGCCTCACCCCGCACCGTGAAGCTGCGCCGAAGTCCGCGCAAAGTCTTCCAGACCGGGTCGGTTTCGCCGGGCTTTCTGGGTGAGGTGCAGACAAACAGGTAGTTCCGCCCCGTCTCCGGATCGCCCCAAGCTTGTATCTCGAAGTGCAGAGTCTGAGCCTTGGCCGTGGCGAATGGTTCCACCCAATCGAGCTGGCCAGAAAACTGGGTGACGGTCTCCGGCTTGGCGACTGACTCAGGGGCTTCCTTGACGGTCTTCGCCTTTTCCAGAGCAAACGTGAATTTGCTGACGTCAACCTCCACACCTTTGCCTTTAAGCACATTTTTTGAGAGGCCGCGGTAGTAGGTCAGTGTTTCCTTCTGGATTACCTGCTTGGTCAGCTTCTGGTCGGCTGAGACTGAGAACACAAACGCATAGGAGAAAAACGAATCCGCCGTGGCATCGAACATTCCGGGGGCAAAACGGATGACCTCGATTCCCTTTAGCTCCATGTCGGGCGCGAACGACGGTGGCAGAGTGATGCGTTCGCCCTTCCAATCGGTTTTGAACAGGAGCTTTTCCTCGGCTATGGGCTTGGTTTCCTGCGCATGGGATAGAGCGCCAGCAACTCCAAGCAAAACCGCGACGCTGAGCAGAATCAAAGAAGGGGCGTTTTTCATGGGGCGAGAGTACGAGGTAGAGTTTGGGCAGTAAACACCCGTTATTTGCCCACGGCAATCAGGTGACGGCTGCCGCGAAGATACAGCGTGCGGTCCGACAACGCCGGCGTAGCCATCAGCGACTCGCCGATCGGATTGGTCGCAAGCAGTTTCATTGCGGTGCCAGCCTGGAGGACGAACACCAAACCGTCCTCTCCCGCCAGATAGATTCTGCCGTCAGCGGCGACCGGGGACGCACTGAAGCCGAAGGACCGATGCGGCACGCGCTCCAGATAGTGCTCGGCGCCGGTCTTGAGATCATAGCAGCCGAACAGTCCGTCATTGTTGAGAACATAGACTAGGCTGCGGTAGATGAGCGGGGTGGGCATATAACCACCGCGCCGAGTCTTGCTCCAGGCCACGGACTGATTGCTGGTCTCATTGTCGCGCAAAGTTATATCGCCGACCGCTCCGGGTCGGATGGCGAATATGGGGCGCTCGGGCGCACGACCGCTGGCTACAATGATCAGGCCCTCGGCATACACCGGCGTGGGTGCGGTGATCTTGGAACTGCCGCCCAACCGCCAGAGTTCCGCACCCGTCTCCGGATCGTAGCCCCGGATGAAATTGGAACCGTTGGCGACCAATTCCGCCCGAGTCTTCGCCGGATAGACGGTCGGTGTTCCCCACGACGGCGGCTCATCACGCTGGGTCATCCAGAGCGTGCGGCCGGTTTTCAAATCCGCAGCGAGCAGGAAGGAACCCTTTTGCTGGTCACACTGCACGATGACTTTGCCTTCATGAATGATGGGAGAACTGGCTGCCCCCCATTCATAACTCGGCAAGTCGTAGGCTCCGACATCCAGGCGCCCAAGATCCTTCCGCCAGAGAAACTCCCCCTGCACGGTGTGACAGAACAACCCTTCGGAGCCAAACAAGGTCACTACCCGTTCGCCATCCGTGACCGGGGAAGAGTTCGCATAGGATGACTTGAGGTGTCGTTCGTCCTTGGGAGTGCCTTTGGTCGCAGTTTTTTCCCAGAGTAGCTTTCCACTCTGCTTGTTGAGACAGAAAATCCGCCACTCCTGCACGGACCGGTCGCGGGAGGCTTCGCCGGAACCGTATAGACCGGGCTTGAACGTGGCCTCCCGCTCACTGCTCACGGCGGTGGTGACAAACAGCCGGTCACCCCAGATCACAGGACTGGAGTGAGCCAGTCCGGGTATCGGCACCTGGAAGCGGATTCCCTGGCCCGTCTGCGCATCCCACCGTTCCGGCAAATCCATCCCATCCGCGACCCCGGCGGCACCCGGCCCGCGAAACGACGGCCAGTGGCCTTTCTCCTCCGCCAGCAGAGTCCCCGACAGAAACCCCACCAGAACCAGCCAGAGCCGGACCAGGGAGGTTATAACTGCTCGTGGAACCCGCATGGCAGACCTTTCCACCCCATCGGTCAGCCATTCAGTGAATGTTCCAGCTAACATAGAACGCTCGTCCGGCGGCAATTCGGAAGACTCCAGCCCGGCAGTTTCTGTCACTCGCTGGTCAATGATGCCGAGGGGCTGTCTGGGTATCGCTCCGGCGCTCAACACATATCCAACCACTCAGTCGGCATGGTAGCCGCGCCACAGCCACACCAGCGTGTCCGCCAGAGTCTGATCGAACACCCGCCGGTCACAGTGACCGGTGGCCTGACTGAAGACGAACCGATAGTGATAACCCTTGGCCTTGAGAGCCGCCGCCGTGCGCTGGCCGGCCATGACCCAATTATGATAAGTCTCTTCCGGATCGTTCGGGCGGATGTCTTTCTCGGACACATGGGTGAAGATGCGCAGGGGTTTTTGTGCGCTGGTCTCGATGAGCTTCATGCCGGAGTGGTATTCCCACGCGCCGAGCGGAAACTTCGCCTCTTCCGGCGCATCGTCATCCTGCTGGTCCACAAAGGTACCCGAATAGGCGATCACACGGCGGAACAAATCCGGCCGGAACCAAGCCATCGTCAAGGCCGCCGCCCCGCCGGAACTGCAACCAATGACACCGCGGCCCCACGGATTCTCGGTGAAAGCCAGCCGCGGGAACGCAGCTTTGATCTCCGCGTTGTTCAGCACCGCTGGCAGGACTTCGTCATTGATGAAGCGGGCAAGCCGGTCGGACATGGTGTCGTACTCCAGGCCGCGCTGGCTCTTCTTGCCATCGTTGCCGCCATTTTCCACGGCGATGGCGATGAAAGCCGGCAAGGTCCGGGCCGGGTCTTTGGAAATTGCAAGGTTATCCAGCGCATTGCGCACCGAGCCAAGCGGACCTGGCCCATCATGGATGATGAGCAACGGCGCCTTGGTGCCGTCTTTGTAGGCCGCCGGGACATACACCGTGATCTTGCGCTCTTTCCGCACGGCTTTCTTCACCGGGTCGAGGGTCTTGTCATCGCCCTTGAAGATTTTGCTGTTCGCCAACGGCATGGAAAAGCCAAAGACCTTGCCCTTGGGGTTGCCCCGGTCCGTGAGGTCTGGATCGATCTTATAGACCGGCCCGATGGTGAAGTTACCGTCGCCCTCGGTGCCGGGAGTTTCCGAATACTTGTCAGCCGCGCCGGCTGTGAGTGCGAACAGACCGAGGAGGCCGAGCGAGAGCAGGCGGCTAAGCTCTGGGGATCGAAAACGCAGGTTGAACATAAAGGAGTTTTTTTGGCTGAGGTTGGATGAATTCGGCTAAGGTTGGCCGCCCACAGGAAGGGCGACAAGATTAAACCCGGATCAGTGCCGGAGCACGGAACCCGGCCGCACTAGTGTAGTGTCTCTCAAAACTATACTCATAATTCTTTCGGCGCGGAATTTGCGGCGGCCCGCGCCCGCTGAATCTTGGCCAGGATTTCCTCCCCCGCGGCTTTCCAGACGTAGCGCTTGGGGCGGAGATTGCGTTCCCGCAGGTAGC
>CAMAUZ010000159.1 GCA_945861535.1 Akkermansia muciniphila
TCCCGCGCATCACCGCGACCGACATCGCTACAGGTGTTTCGCGGGTTACTTATGCCATCAGCCTCAGTGAATGCGAGCCTTTCGAAGTCGAGGATTCGGTTCTAGCCGAAGCAATAGGAGGCGCCACCGATGACCAATGACCTAGGGCAGTTTCACGAGGAGTTCTTTCAAGACATCCTTATCGGAGCGGAAGCTGACGGCCAATTTGCCGAGGATACTTTCTTCGATCGTTTCTCGGCTGAGCTGGTCGACGCAGGCGAAATCGAAACTGCTGACCGTGTCCACTTTCAACATCAGAGGGGGCTGCGTGTCGATGGGTACGGTGGCAGTCCCGTAACCGCAAATGGTGTGTTGAGTCTGCTGCTCGTCGACTACAGCCCAACGGCCGAGGTCGAGACGCTAACAAAGACTGACATGGATGCCATCTTCAAGAGAGGCGCGAACTTCGTCGAAAAGTGCCGTGATCCAGCTTTTCGCAACGGACTAGAGGAGTCCAGCCCGGTCTTCGGTCTCGCCGACATGGTTGCAAGCGAGATGGCCCGTCGCGACTTCGGTAAAACCTTGCGGAATAGCTGGCATTCTCACGCGGCGGCGGCGGTGGGCATGGCCACGATGTTAGCGGGGGTGACGGGCTGGAGGGCGAACCATTTCGCGGCGTCGGCGGGCTTCACCAGTTCGCGATCGTGTTTGTGAACCACGGTGGCGGAGTTGCCACATTCACCGGCCGCGCGTCCGGCGTCGCCAGTGAGGGCGGTGCGCGGTAAACAGCCACGGAGGCGCGGCCAAACCGAATTTTGCGGGGCCAAACGCCTTTGGCGGGCTTCGTTCGCGTTGTGGGAGTTTTCAGGCGCGAACGGTTGCGCTAGACGCAAATGCTCTCGCGATTGCGAGCGTTGGAACTGGTGTAAACCCTTGGTCTATCAAGTGGAGCCAATGGTCGGGATTGAACCGACGACCTACGGTTTACGAAACCGTTGCTCTACCACTGAGCTACATTGGCGTCACGCGGGGCATCTTATACGGGGCGAAAAAACACCGGTCAAGGTGGATGCTCGCGCCGGTCACAACGTCGGTGCCCCGCGCCTGGGGAGCGGGGTGCGGCGGCGCCCCATCGCGAACTCGCGGATGCTCGCCGCAATTTCCCGTGAACCCGCGGCCGCTCTCCGCGTAGTCTCGCGGCATGTCTTCACTTCGTCTCCGCGCCGCCGTCGCGGCCTTGCTCCTCACCGCGTCCACCGGGTCCACCGCGTCCGCCGCCGAGTGGCATCGCTGGCGCGGGCCGGAAGCGAACGGAATTTCCGCCGAGGTGGTCGAACCCTGGCCCGCCGCCGGTCCGAAAGTTTTGTGGCAGGCTGAGGTCGGGCTCGGCTTTTCCTCCATCGCGGTGGGTGATGGGCGCGCTTTCACGATGGGCTATCTCGCCAATGCGGATGTCATCACCTGTCTCGACAGCGCGAACGGCCAGGTGCTGTGGCGGCATACCGCGCCCGGTTTGAAAATGGAAAATGTGTACGAGGGCGGCCCCAACGCCACGCCCACGGTGGACGGCGGCACCGTCTTTGCCTTCCGCCGGCGCGGCCACATTTACGCGCTCGCCGCCGCGACGGGCAAACTCCTGTGGGAACACGACCTCGCCCGCGAACTCAAGACGAAGATGCCCGAGTGGGGGTTCTCGAGTTCGCCGCTGGTCGAAGGCAACCTCGTGATTCTGAATTTCGGCAGCGCCGGCGTGGCGCTCGACAAACAGACCGGCGCGGTCGTGTGGAAGTCCGATCCCACTGCGGCCGGCTACGCGACGGCGGTGCCGTTTGATTTTCACAACCGGCATTTGGTCGCCCTCTTTTCCTCCCAGGAGCTTGTTGCGCTCGAGCCAAAAACCGGTGTCGTCGCGTGGCGGCATCCGTGGCGCACGCGCGACGACATCAACGCCGCCGACCCCGTCATCATTGGCGACAAGCTGCTGCTGTCCTCCGGTGACAATCGCGGCGGCGCGGTGCTGCAACTCACCGACGGTGCGCCGAAGGTGCTGTGGGAAAACAAAAACCTGCGCGCGCAATTCACGCCGCCCGTCGTCCTCGGCGGCTTCATCTACGGACTGGATGGCAATGCCGGCGAACGCGCCACGCTCCGCTGTCTCGACCTCGCAACCGGCGATGTGAAATGGACCGGGCCCGTCGTGGGCACCGGCGGCCTCCTCGCCGCGCGTAACCGTCTGCTTGTGCTGTCGGACGCGGGCGAATTGCTGCTCGCCGACGCCACGCCCGCCGGATTCAAGCCGCTGGCGCGCGCGCAAATTCTCACCGGCAAATGCTGGACCAACCCCGCGCTCAACGCCGGCCGCCTCTACGCGCGCAACGCCCCCGGCACGCTGGTCTGCCTTGAACTCGCGCCCGCGGGGAAATAGGCGGGACAAAACCCTCCGCTCCGGCGGAAGCGCGGAAAGGCCACCGACGAGTGTCCGGGGCGGAGTCGCAGCGCGGAGGTTCCGAGCACCCCAACGGCGCAGCATGGGGCAAGCGTGCTCGGACCGAGGACGGAGGGACATTGGTCGGCTCTGACCTTCTCCCCACGAGCGGCGGGACTGGACAAAAGCTGCGTGAAAAAATCCAGCCGCGACCGCTGCAAAACTCTGTCGCATATGCGACAAAGTTTTGCAAAGCCCGCTGTTGACGGGGCTTTGGTGGTTTTTGAAATCCGTGTGGAAGGCAGAAATGGGAGCCGGGGGAGAGTACGTTGGCAGGCTCCAACCCGCTTTTGCCCAACCCCGCTGCTCCCGCGGAAAAGGTCAGAGACTCCTCACGTCGTCTCCTACAAAGATTGGCCGCGCGCGACTAGTGCATCCCGCACGCCTTCAGCACGGCCTCGTGTACCAGCGCGTCTTCCGCGGGCGTGACGCCGAGCGGACGCCCCGCGCGCACACACGCCGCCAGTTCCGCGAACTCCGGCGCATAGCGGCGATACGGCGGAAACTGGATCACCTGATTCCCCTTCGCATACGGTCCCGCCGCCGTTGCCAAATCCAGCGTCAACACCGGCTGCTCCAGCGGCTTCACCAACGCCACGCCATTCGTTCCCTGAATCTCGAAACTCCGCTGCGCCCCCGCCAGCGGCTGCATCGCCGCGCTGCTGATGATGCCGATGGCGCGCTTGAAATCGAAAACCGCGACGCAGTTGTCCGCCAGCGCATCTTCCTCCTTGGCATCATGACGCAGCACCGGTGTCACCTGCACATGCTTGCCCAGTAGGCGCACCAGCGGGTCCACGAGATGACAGCCGAGTTCGTGCATCGTGCCGCCGGTCGTCGCCGCCAGCGCTTGGCGCGCCGCGGCGTTGAGCTGCGTGTTGATCACGCCGCGCACCAGATACACCTCGCCCAGCCAGCCTTTGCGCGCGGCCTCGAGCGCGGCGTTGATGCCCGGATTGAAGCGCCACATGTAGCCCATTTGCAGCAGCAGCTTTTTCTCCTGCGCGATCCCGAGCAGCTCGCGAAATTCCGCCAGCGTCACCAGCGGCCCCTTTTCGAGATGGACATGCCGGCCTGCCTCGAGCGCCGCCTTCGCCATGCGGAAGCGCTCCTCCGGTTCTCCCTCGACCGCGATGACCTCGCTCGCCGCGAGCACCTGCGCCGGCGTGAGCGCCCGCGCGCCGAGCTTTTCCGCCGCGGCCCGCGCCCCAGCCGACGACTCGAACACGCCGGCGCATTCCCAGTCCGGCGACTCGAGCGCCAGGTTCACTTTCGGCAGCGCGTGGGAATGGCTGCATCCGAGGAATCCAATGCGGACGCGGCGCACCTCGGCGGCGCTGGCGGCGAGGGTCGCCGTGCCGAGCGCGGTGACGTGAAGAAAAGTGCGGCGGTTCATAAGGCAGTGCGAAAGCTCAGCGCCCGCCGAGCCACCAGGTGCGCACCCAGCCGTGCGCGCCGAAGACCCAGATGATCGCGGCGAGCGCGATGTAGGGGCCGTAGGGAATGCGGTTGGACCACGACCGCCGTCCGATGACGATCAGCGTGATTCCCACGACCGAGCCGATCATGGCACTGAGCATCAGCGAAAAAATCACCGCGCCCGCACCGAGAAACGCGCCGATGGCGGCCATGAATTTCACGTCGCCCAGGCCCATCGCCTCGCGCGGCAGGATGATGCGGTCGGCGATCACTTCGAGAAACGGGACTTCCTCCGGGCTAAATTTTTCGTCGCCCACGCGCAGGGCGCCCTGGCTCAGCCGCACCTCGACATTGCGGCAGCAGCGGTCGGCCATTTCCACGGACTTGGCGGTGACGCTCACGGTGTCGAAGCGGCGGTAGAAGATTTCCTCGTAGGGCACTTCCTTGTCCGCATAGCGCAGCGAGGTTTCGCCGAAGGTGATGCGCGTGTCCGGCGGCAAATCCACAGGCTGCCGGCCGAACATGAGTTTGCCCAGCAGGACGATGCCATAGACGAGTCCGCCGCCGACCGCCGCGCCGATGAAGCTGTGTTTCATGCTCTCCGCCGCGCCGATGCCGACGCCGTGCAGGGACGGCACCAGGGCCGACAGGAAGACCCCGACGGCCACGCCGCCCAGCGTGATCTCGTCGGGAATGATGAAGTGTTCGAGGTCGATAAACGACGCGACGATGAAGCCCGCGAGCAGCACGCAATACACGACGGCCACGCCCGGCGAACTGCGGCCATAGGTCAGCCATGCCGCGACAAAGCTGAGGCCGGTGAGCAGCTCGACGAGGAAGTAGCGCACCGAGATCGGCGCGCCGCAGTTGGCGCATTTGCCGCGCAAATACAGCCAGGTCGCGAGCGGGAGATTCAGGAACCACGGAATGGAATATTTGCAGTGCGGACAGTGCGAGGGCGGCGACACGACGCTTTCGTCGCGCGGCATCCGGTGGATGCACACGTTGAGAAAACTGCCGACGATGCAGCCGAAGGTGAAGAAGACCACCGTCCAGAAGTGAAACGGCACGGCGGCCCAGATTTTCGGATCAAACATAGCGGGGCGGAAAGGTCATGGGCGGCGGTGGCGTGCGGCGCGGTGGTGGCGCGCGGTGTGGCAGGGCACGGCCGGAAGCCGTGGTATTGCAGCCGTCAGTCGCCACCGCAGGGGATGCCGGAGGCATCCAAGAAATTAGCCGGTGGTGCAAGGAGCGCAGCGACTGGAACCACCGGTTTGGTACCGTCACAGGCTCCGGCGCCCCGGCGGGGCGCGAGAAGCCGGGGAGGTCCAGCGGAAGATGAAGTGCCGCGGTCGCGTGGCGAATCGGGGCGGTCGCACGGTTCTCGCGCCCCGCCGGGGCGCAGCGGTCAGAGGGGCGGGGTCTCCGGTGGTTCCGCTGCGTTTCACCACCGGCTAATTTCTGGCGTGCCTCCGGCACGAAAGGAACTCGCGGGCGGGCCGCCCGCGCTCCTGCCGCGCGCTGACGCGATTCGCGGAAATCAGCGCCCATAAATATTCTGCTCCAGCGCGCGGCGCATGACGGCCACGGGCGCGGCTTTGCCCGACCAGATTTCCAGCGCCTTGGCTCCTTGGTAGAGCAGCATCCCCAGCCCGTTCGCGACCTGGCAGCCCGCGGTTTTTGCCGCGGCAAGGAATGGCGTCACTGCGGGGCGATAGACCATGTCGTAAGCCGCCGTGGACTGCATGAGCCGGAATTTCTCGGGGTCAAATGGAAGGGGATCGTCGTGCTTCAAGCCGAGCGAGGTGGCGTTGAGCACGAGATCAATTGCGCCGGTGGGATAGCCCACGGTCACCTCGGTGCGACCGTGCCGCGCGCGGATTTCCGTGGCGATGTCCTCGGCCTTGCTCGCGGTGCGGTTTACGAGAAACAGGTGCGCGACGCCGTCCGCCGCGAGCTTGAGGGCGGCCACGCGCCCTGCCCCGCCCGCGCCCAGCAGCAGCACCCGCGCGCCGTGCGGCTCAAGGCCCAGGTCTTCGCGGAGCGAGCGCGTGATCGCGTCGGCGTCGGTGTTGAAGCCGCGGGCGTGGACGGGGCCGTTGATCGGTCCGTGGATTTGACCGAGGGAAATCCAGCGCCCCTCGGCGTCGCGGGCCTCGAAGCGGACGGTGTTCACCGCGCCCCAGACGCGCGCGGATTCGTCGAGTTCATCGACCATGCCGAGGGCGAGCAGTTTGTGCGGGACGGTCAGATTCAGGCCGACGAATTTCATCGCCCGCGCGCCCGCGATGGCCGCGCGCAAATCATCGGGATGCACCTCGCCCGCGACGTAACGCCAGTCCAGTCCGAGCGCGGCGAGGCCGGCGTTCTGCATGGCGGGCGACGCGGAGTGATGGATGGGATGCCCGAACACCGCGCACAGCTTGGTGGCGGCGGAAATTTCACGCGGGTGAGGCTCAGGCACGCGGCGGAAGATAGGAGGCACGGTACCAAGTTCAAAGGCAAAATTCCCCAGCGGAAAAACACCGAACGCATCCGCGCGCCGCCGCTGTAACGCAGGTTTCCCAACCAGCTAGTGTAGTGTCTCTCAAAACTATACTCATAATTCTTTCGGCGCGGAATTTGCGGCGGCCCGCGCCCGCTGAATCTTGGCCAGGATTTCCTCCCCCGCGGCTTTCCAGACGTAGCGCTTGGGGCGGAGATTGCGTTCCCGCAGGTAGC
>CAMAUZ010000160.1 GCA_945861535.1 Akkermansia muciniphila
ATAGGGTGATGGCGGGGCGAATGTTGGGGGGGATTCTGCGCAAACACCAGGAAAGTCGCGCGAAATGATTCCACATTCGCACCCGCAGAGAGCCGCCGAGACCAATGTTTACAGGCCGATGAATCCATGTCGGCCCGTCACTAACTAGCGAAAATTTTGTCCATGCGGTCGGCGAGGTCTTTGAGGCCTTCGGGTGAGCCGCCGCCGCCTTGTTCGGCGATGCCCCAGCCCGAGTAACCGATTTTGTCGAGGGCGGCCATGATGGCGGGCCAGTTGTTGGTGCCTTCGAGGAACTTCACGCCGAAGCCGGCGCCCGGACCTTTTTCGTCGCGGAGCTTGGTGCTGTATTCCTTGATGTGGAGTTTGAAGATGCGTTTGCCGATGACGGGGATCCATTCTTCGGCGGGGCTGTAGCGGCCGACGTTGCCGATGTCGAAGTGCCAGGCGACCCATTCGCTGTTGATGGCCTTGAGGAAGTCGTCGGCTTGCTGGGGTTTGGTGATGAAATTGTTCCAGACGTTTTCGATGGCGATTTTCACGCCGCACTCCTGCGCGGTGGGAATGGCCTTTTTGATCTGCTCGACGGAACGCTCGAAGCATTGCTCGTAGGTGGCACCGGCATTGACCACGCCGGGGACGAGCAGCACCGAGGTCGCGCCGTAGGCCTTGGCGTCGCGGAGGGATTGGACGAGGCCCGCGAGGCCCTTGGCGCGGACGTCTTCGCTGGGACTCGAGAGGGTGAGGTTCCAGTGCGTGCCGCAGCAGACGCTGGCGGCCTTGAGGCCGGTCTCCTTGAGGGCGGCGATGACGTCGTCCTGGTTCATGTGGCTGTTCGGCTCGACGCCCTCGAAGCCGGCGGCCTTGACGAGTTTCATCTTCTCGAGGACGGAGCCTTTCACACCGACGGTGCCCCACATGATGGCTTTTTTGATTTCGCGCTTTTTCGGCGCGGCATCGGCGGCGAAGGCGGCGGGGAGGGTGGCGAGCGCCGCGGTGGCGACGGCGCTGGTGTGGAGGAATTGGCGGCGGGTGGCGGCGGTTTGCATGAGGGGAGGCGTGGTTGGTGAGATGATTTTGTTTTCGGTGGACGACTGGGTGGGTGGGGTTTCGTCCGGCTCACGAGTAGCGCGTGCGGCCGGGCAGGGCGATGCCGGGGACTTCCCATTTGGTTTCCCAATTCTTGATGTCGGGGACGAGGACTTCCTTGGAGTTCATCGCCATGTCCCAGGTGATTTCCTGGCCGGTGTAGCCGGCCATGCGCCCCATGATGCCGGCCATGGTGCTGGTGACCATGCGGTCGCCGTTGTTGATCGGATTACCGGCGCGGATCGAGGCAAAGAGTTCATCGTGCTCGACCTGATACATGTCGGGCGTCGGGCCTTCGTATTTCCAATTGCGTTCGCCATTTAGGTCCGTGGTGTAGGCGCCGCGCGAGATGTAGGCGTTGCCTTTGGTGCCCAGGGCGTAGAAGGAGTTCTCGCCGTAGCAGCCGGTGATCTGGCGTTGGGCAATGAAGCCGCGTACGCCTTTCTCCCACTCGTAGTTCACCGCGATGTGGTCGTAGATGTTGCCACCGTTGGCGGGGATTTGCCGGCCGCCGGTGGCGGTGCATTTCACGGGCGGTTTGTCGTTCATGGCCCACATCATCCAGTCCACGGTGTGGATGGCTTGTTCGACGAGGCCATCGCCGGAGAGCCAGGTGAAATTGTACCAATTGCGGACCATCCACTCGAGGTCGGTCATGCCGGCGGGGCGCGTGTCGGCTTTGGGCATGGGCTTCACGGGGCCGGTGAGATAAGTGCCATAGACGGCGCGGAGGTCGCCGATGGAGCCGTCGAGCATCTTGCCGAAGACGGCGCGCTTGGCCAGGTCGTAGCGCCAGCAGAAGCCGGCGACCATCGCGAGCTTCTTGGCTTTGGCGATTTTCACCGACTCGATCACCGAGCGCACGCCGGGGCCGTCGGTGGCCATCGGCTTCTCGGTGAAGATATGTTTGCCGGCCTCGACCGCGGCGCGCAGGTGAAAGGGGCGGAAGCCGGGCGGCGTGGCGAGCACCACGAGGTCCACATTGGCGATCACCTTCGCGTATGCATCGAGGCCGCTGAAGCGCATCTCGGGCTTCACGTTGATTTTTTCAGCGGCGACCTGGGTGGAGAGATTTTTCAGGCTGCGTTCGACCGCCTCGGGGAAAACGTCGCCCATCGCCACGAGCTGGACGTTGCTGTCGGCCTTGAGCGCCTGCGACGCCGCGCCGGTGCCGCGGCCGCCGCAGCCGACGAGTCCGATGCGGAGCTTGTCGCTCGGGCCGGCACCGCGGCTGACGGTTGGGAAGCTGAGTTCAGACGCCAAAACTCCGCCGACGGCGGCGGAGGTTTTCAGGAAATCACGACGGTTGGATGGGGATGGGGAGAGGCTGCTCATGGGGTTGGAATGAATTTGAAAATCAGGTTTTGGGCCGGTTCACGGTGGCCGACGCGGTGCTTCCGGGAGGCATTCAAAACCGGGCCGGGGCGGGCATTTCCCGAGTTGGAATGGTTGTGAGTATTACTTTGACAAGCGCGACGGGCAGTCCTTATTTTGCGCGCCGTTCCGGTTAGACAACAAAAACTCACACACATGAAAAAATACCTCTTGCTCGCGATGGCGGCTGGTTCCTTGGTGCTCGTGGGATGTGGTGGCGAAGAAGCGCCGTCCACGACCCCTCCGGCTCCGAAGGCGCCGAAGACTGACAAAGCCCCGGATGCCCCCAAGGCTCCTGCTGTCCCTCCCGCTCCCTCGGCCCCGAAGTGATTCGGATCCCCTGATTCAGCGGTCAAAAAAGCGAGGCTTCGGCCTCGCTTTTCTTTTTGCCCGGGGGAGGCGAGCGGGCGCGGCGCTCACTTCTCCGCCAGCAGCTTCTCGATCTGTGCGCGCAATTCGCGGTAGGCGTCGTCGCCCTTCACATATTGCCCGCCGGGATGGAGGTGGCGGAGGGTGCCGGTGCGGTCGAGGAGGAAGGTCACGCTGGTCCAGCGGCGCTTGTTTTTTTGCAGCCACCAGTCGTTGAGAGTCCGCCACTCCGGATCGATGGCGACGGGAAATTTGAAGCCAAACTTCCGGGCGAATTCCGCGACCTCCGGCGGCGCGAGCGGGCCCGGTGCTTTGTGATGATAAATGCCGACCACCTGCAATCCCTGGTCGCGAAAGGTTTCGTGAAATTCATTCAACGCCGGAGCGGTCGCGGCGCAGAACTGGCATTGTGGCGCCGTCCACCAACGCACGAGCACGACCTTGCCGGCGAGCGCTTTCATGGTCAGCGGCGCGGAGTTTTGCCAGTCGGTCACGCGCCATTCCGGAACCTTGCGACCCAGCAGATCGTCGCCGTCCGCGGCGAAGGCCGGCGCGGTGGGCAAGCTCGCCAGGATGGTCACGGTGAGGAGCGGGGCGATGCGCCGAAGGAACTGCGCGACACTTGAGCGGGGCAGGGCGCGGCCCGGATGCGAGGGTGGCTTCATAGGTTTGATTCCCGGCAGGCTAACGCGGTTGGGGCGTGGAGGAAAGGAAGCGGTGCAGACTCGGAGCGGCGGCGGGCGGGTTCGCGCACGGCCCCGCGTAGCGCAGACTTCCAAGTCTGCTGTATCGCGGGTTTCCAAACTCGCTGACGTTCCGTATGTCCGCAGCATCGCGGCTGGTCGCACGCGCTCGAAAGTCCGGGGCCCCTGCCGATTTGGAAATCGGCGACACAGCAGGTTTGGAAACCTGCGCTACAGGGGCGGCGCTTCGGAGCGCAGATTAGCTCGGACTGATTCCACCACCGCGGTGCGTGCGGACAGTGAAGCGGCGTGAACGCCGCGCTCCTCGCACCGCGCTTGGGAAATCACGCCAGGATTTCTCGGACCACCCGGCCGCCTTCGACCCCGGTGAGGCGCGAGACGCGGCCGCCGTGGGTGAACTTTAGCTCGTCGTGGTTCAACCCCAACTGGTGGAGGATCGTGGCGTGGAGGTCGCGGAAATGGATTTTGCCATCCACGGCCTGCGCGCCGGTGTCATCGGTGCGGCCGTAGCTGAGGCCGCGCTGGATGCCGCCGCCGGCCAGCCAGAAGGTGAAGCCGCGCACGCCGTGGCCGGTGCTGTCCTTGCCATCCTCGGGCGTGAGGCCGGGCCGGCCGAATTCCCCGCCCCACACGACGAGCGTGTCGTCGAGCAGGCCGCGTTGATCGAGATCTTCGAGCAGCGCGGCGATGGGGGCGTCGGTGGCGAAGCAGTTGGCGGTGAGATCGCGGCGATGATCGGTGTGTTGATCCCAACTGCCGTGATGCACCTCGATGAAGCGCACGCCTGCCTCGGCGAAACGCCGCGCTAGCAGGCATTGGCGGCCGAAGTCGGAGGCGTGGCAGGTGCCCGTGGTCTTGGTGAAACCGACGCCGTAGCGCGCCAGGGTCGCCTTGGATTCGGTGCTGATGTCGAGCAACGCGGGGGCCGCCGACTGCATGCGGAAGCCCAGTTCCAGCGACTGGATCACGCCTTCGAGGGCCGCGTCCTCGGGGCGCTGGGCGAGGTGCGCGCGGTTCATTTCCTGCACCAGATTCAGTTGCCGCCGTTTGGCCGCGAGCGGGAGATGTTCGCCAGTGATGTTGGCGATGGTGGCCTTGGACATGTCCTCGCTGTTGAGACCGATGGGCGTGCCCTCGTAAATGGGCGGCAGGAAGGCGCTGGAATAGACGGAGGGTTTGCCGGCGTTGAGGCTGATGAAGCCGGGGAGATTTTGATTTTCCGTGCCGAGGCCGTAGGCGACCCACGATCCCATGCTCGGGCTGGGCCGCAGCTTTTCGCCGGTGTGCAATTGCAGGAACGACTGTGCGTGATTGCCCGTGTCCGCATACATGCCTTTGAGCACGCAGAGCTTGTCGATGTGCTTGGCGGTTTCGGGGAGCAACTCGGAAACCCAGCCGCCGCTGTCGCCGTGCTGCTGGAACTTGAAGACCGAGCCGGGGTGTTTCTTGCTGCCGGTCTGCGGTTTGAAATCAAACGTGTCGAGCTGCGCGGGTCCCCCGGCCATGCAGAGGAAAATCACGCGGCGCGCGCGCGCGGTGAGGCGCGGGGGGCGGGCGATCAGGCTGGGCGCGGACGCGGCCTGGCTCTGCTGCCCGACCAGGCCGCGCAAGGCGAGCCAGCCGAAACCGCACGAAGCCATCTGCAACATTTGCCGGCGCGAGGTGTGGATCATAAAAAAATATCAGGGTTGGCGGATCAATGCGCGCAGTGTGACGCAGATGGTCGCGGACTTAATCGGAACTCCGCAGCAAATCTGGGAGCGCACGCGGTCCGCGTGCCGGTTTGGGCGGCCCATCAGTTTGCGCTGAAGTTTGGCGACCGGTTTATCTCCCCGTCTGTGGCGACGGAGAAACGGTAGCGAAATGAAACCGACCCAAACACAAACAATCGGATACCTCCGATACCTCCCTTACTTTTGTTTCCTGCCGTCCACCAACGCTGCCTTCCAGACCATCCGGCGAATGGCCTGAACCACCCGGCATGGCATCCAGACCATCCTGCCCAATACCTGGACCAAGAAATCAACCAGCCGAACCATAAGCTGTACGACCTAAACCACCCAATTCAGGAGCTAGACGGTAAAATCAACGGGCTAGACCACAAAATGGGGGTGCTGGACGGCAAAATGAACGAGCTAGACGGTAAAATGGAGGTTCTAGACGGCAAAATGAACGAGCTAGACCACAAAATGGGAGTGCTAGACGGCAAAATGAATGAGCTAGACGGCAAAATGGATGACCTCGACGCCGTCGAGGTGATCTATTTTATGGTCTAGTGTAGTGTCTCTCAAAACTATACTCATAATTCTTTCGGCGCGGAATTTGCGGCGGCCCGCGCCCGCTGAATCTTGGCCAGGATTGCCTCCCCCGCGGCTTTCCAGACGTAGCGCTTGGGGCGGAGATTGCGTTCCCGCAGGTAGC
>CAMAUZ010000161.1 GCA_945861535.1 Akkermansia muciniphila
TGGCGAGCTGGTCCTTGTGGCGGAGGGCCAGGCGGACGGCCGCGATTTCGGCCGGGGAGCACCGGGAAAGATTGCCGAGGGTGCGATGTTTGACCTTGCCCGCCTCCCGGTACGAACTGCGCAGGAGGACGCGGGAGTAGCGGCGGCCCGTGGCGGAGGTGACGCTGGCGGTGTCGAGATACATGGTGGGCACAGTGTATTCGCGATGACAGGCAATATAGCGAGCGAATTATGGTATTTTATATATGGTTTAGTGGCTACACATTCGAGCACAAAATGCCTGTAAGTGATTCACTATAAACAAGTTTAGCTGGCGGAGCTGGCGGGCAGAGAAAACTTCCGTTCCAGCCGGGCTTGAGGGTGACGGACTGCGTCAGCCACTGGGCGCGGGCGGCGGGGGTGAAGCCGCCCAGCGCCAGCAGCCAGAGGACCAGGTGGTGCGCGAGGCCACTGGCCCGGCGGCCGCGCGCCGCGCCGGCCCCACGCGGCCGGGGGTGGAACACTGGAGCATTCGTTCTCATGGGTTGAAAAAAAGTCCCGTCGCAGGAAAATGAAACTGGCGCGCCGCACGCCGGAAGGATCATCGGCTGGCCGGGCAAACGTCGCGGTTAGCACTGGGTTCCGGCGCGGTGCCGACCGCAAGACACCTGCCCCCCCCACCGAGTCAAGCGGCCGGCGGGATTTGTCTTAAAAAAGACGGTCGGGACCACGGAACCCACGAAAGCAGCCGGCTGGTGCTCCGCGGTGGGGAGTGGCATTGGGGATGGGAAAGGTCCTCCAAACCTAAAGCCAAGGCGCAAGCGACGCACCAGAACCGGGGGAACGGCGGACCGCTGCTGGCGGGAGAAGCGCTGGCGTGCCCGGTCCACAACTGCCGGAAGTCGCGGGGGCCGCACGAGTGCTCCCCGCCCATCGCCAACACCCACGGTTCCGGTCCGTGTCGCACCACGGCTATCAGCCTTGAGCTACTGCGTCATCAGTCGGAAGAAGCGCGGGACGGGCTGGCCGGCGGCCGAGACCGACTCAACCTGTAGCTTCCGCACGTCGGCGGCGGGGTAGCTCGCGCGGGTAGCAGCGGCGGCGCCCTCGGCGGGGATGCGAAAGGATTGGATGGTCCAAGTCTTCAGGTCAGGGGAGCCGAGGAGAGTGTAGGTGCGGCCGCGGATGGCGGTAAATTCCAGCACCGGTGCGCCGTTGTTCAGACGGAGGATGTTCAACGTGAAGCCATCCTTGGGATCGAAGGCATAGGTGCCGGCGAGATACTCCTGGCGGTTAGTCAGGCCGTCGCGATCCGAGTCATCCCCCGGGCGGACCTTGGTAAGATCGGGGTTGATCAGCCGTTCCCACGCGTCGGGCAGTCCGTCGCCGTCAGTATCTTCGCCCAGAGTAAGATTAAGCAGCGTGCGCTGGCCGGGCTGGCCCATGCGGGACATGTCGCCGATCATTTCGATGGGGAGATAGTTTACTGTTCCGATGCGCACGCGGATGAGAAACGGCACAGTGGGGCGCAGGGCCGTGGGTTTGTAGAGATCGGAAGTGATGCCGGCATCCATGGGGACAGCGAGACGATAGTTCACGCCGGGTTCCAGGTTGGGGATGACCGTGGTCTTGATCTGCACGCCACCGAGCGTCTCCAAGATGACTTCGGCTCCGGCGGCGATGGGTGAACCGAACTCATCCCGGACCATGCCGTAGAAGAGATGGTGCGGGGCGGGAGGATAGGCGGAGACGGGAATTATGAAGGATGAATGATGAAGGATGAAACCGAGCAGCAGCCAGAGGATTGAACGGAACGCAGGAGCGCGGCCTTCTCGGGAGTTTAGCCCCAACGGGGCGATGCCATTCCAGCCCAGGGCATCGCCCTGGGTTGAGATTGCCGAAGCACCCAAGCCCTGAAGGGGCGACCCAGTCCCCCGCCCGACACCGTCGGTGGCACGCCCCTTCAGGGCTATGTTCCGTCTGCCGGTCAAACCCAGGGCGGCGCGGCGCTCTGCCCTGGGCTGGTATGAGTCCGCCCCGTTGGGGCTAACCAGATGCCCGCCTGCTGGCTGCTTCGCCGTCCGGACTGCGATGAGATCCCGCACTGCCAACGCCCGCTTCGGTTCGCACGCGGAAGCGACGTGAACGCCGCGCTCCGGTGGAGCCAGACGGGGCAGAGATGCCCCGCGAACTGTCAGGCTGGAAGACTGACCCACATTTCCGGCGCGGACCTCGCCACCTTGGTTCTTAATCGCGATGTTCATGATAAGTGGCGGTGAATATTAGTTCCCCGAGTAGGAGTAGGTTACGAAGTGGAGCTTCACGTCTTTCACCGTGCGGATGAAGCGATCGAGGCCTTCGTCGGGATTGTTCAGCAGGGTCTGGCCGGGGATGACAATCTTCCATTTGCTGTTCCACACGGAACGACCGATGAGGCGGCTGTTGGTGAATTGCGAGCGTTGCAGACCGCCACTGCCGGTGTAGATGCCGCTACTGAAGGCGGCGGCGGTGGGCACCGGGCGGAAAGGTTGGTGTTTGCGCGTGCTGAAGAGCTGCTCGGTGAGTGAGTCGCCGGACTGCCAGAGTTGCTTGGTCGAGAAGTCCGACGCGCCGAGGTTGAAGGGCAGCGGAATGGTCACATCGTCAACACTCCAGGTCCGCACAGTGCTCGTGTCGCCCAGCGGCGGGCTGCGCATGGAATCCACGCCGACCGGGATGAGATAGATGTAGGGCGTCGCAAACAAGGCATTGGGATCGAGGAACGAGACCGTCGGGTCGGGCGGCGACGTGCCGCCGGCTCCGCCGGTCGCGGAGGAGTTGGCCACCGGAGTGTCCATGCCTTGGTAGCCCTCGAGTGCAATTCCCGCTGCAAATATTTTGGTCGCGAAGGACGCCGGGCTGAAACCATGGTCCCCGGCGGCGGCAGGTAGTCCAAAGAGGTTGTAGCCATTCTCGATGGTCGTGCTGAATTCGAGAATGATACCGGGAACAGGAAGCCCGTTCCCCGGATCAATCTGCAAGCACTGCCGCTTTACGTCGAGGTCATCAAGCAGGTTGGCCTTGCGTCCGCGCTGGAGGACATCCGTCCAGTTCGGGTCGCCATCGCTGCTGGGGAGGATGCGGAGCTTCTCCATGCGCAGCGAGGCGGTGGTGCCATAGGCGTCGGGGTTGTTGAAACCGAGGCGGCCCTTGAGCACGAGCCAATCGGCCGACATCTCCGCCAGCGCGCTGGAGAGACCGGGATCACCCGTGTTACTGCCGGCATATTGCGGTTCGCCGTCTTTCATCACGCCGAGGGCGCGGGAGCGGATGATGCGACTGATGAAGTCTTTGCCCGCCGCCGTGCCGAGCAGTCCGGTCTCGTAGTCATAGGCCTGCGCGGACATGAAGGCGTAGCGCGCGGCGAGATCGAAGAGGGTCTGGTAGCGTTCGAGTCGCTCGTTCCGGAAGATGCGAAAGGCGGCATCGCGGGTACGGAAACCCTGAATGACGGCCGCGGTACGTTGCCGGGTAATTTCGCGCTCGGCCTGAATCCGGTCACCCTCAGCGAGCAGGCTCTGGTAGGCCCGTTGCGCATCGTCGGACTCTTGCAGTCGCTGGTTAATGACGCTCAACTTGTCCTGCATGTCGTTGAGGGCTTGGCCAAGTTCAAAGACGATCTCCCGCAGTTCCTGTTGCCATTCCAGTGGTACAATTTGCAGTTCCGAGTTCTGATTGTTCCGCCTTACGATTTCTTCGGTGATGCGAACTCCCGCAAAATTCACGGCCCGCACGGCATCCAGAATTGTTCGTCTCCCAATTGATGAGAAGCCAATAAACCCGCGCGCAGCAAAAGATGTATCGCCGCCCGTGGCTAATCCAAAGATCAGATTATTGGGTATGGCATCCGCTATTTTATCCGCTGTCCGATCCCCAAGGGCATTGAGCACCTCTAGGCTGCGGTCAATAATGTCGCTGGCGATCAGGAATTGTGCCAAATCATTCTCTCGGTCTCGAATTTCTTTATTCAGACTTTCAATGTCGGTGTGAGTTTTGATTCTCGCCCGAAATATCTGCATTCTCCAATCCAAGTCCTTTTTGTCGCCCTCGGCATCGCCAATCGCAAAGCTGAGCTTGTTCCGAGCCTTGATGACGTCCGAGATAGCTTGTTGAATACGACCCGGAGAACCACGTTTCCCGGTCCACGTTCCAGGTTTCTTGAAAAAGCCGTGCGAGGACAGGTTGAATTCGACAAAGTGGACGCCGTTCGAGTACGCGCTGTCGCTGGAAAGGATCGTAAAGTCGAAATTGGTCTGCCACTGAGTGTTGGTGGCCGCCACCGTGTAACCCCACCAGTCCGCCGGGTAATCTTGGATGTCAATCTTAACGGTCTGATCCTGCCCGGGATCCAGCAAACCACCAAAATTGAGTTCCGGGGTTTCCACATAGGCGTAGTGGAGCAGGTCCGGTCCCGTATAACCCGTCTTGAAAGTCTTGCCCGGTCCGACGTCGTCGGGATAGGGCGAACCATAGAGTTCGATGAGTGTATTCTGGTAAGCAAACTCCTGTTTCGCGACGGCGGCCTGAAGGTCGGCCAGCGAGTCCTGTTCCGAACGCATGAGGCGCGTCACGTCCTTCGCCTCATCAAAGGCGAGGGTGGCGTTCCGCAAGGCCGCCTTCGCCCGTTCGCCCACTTGCTCGAAGTGAGTCTGGGGCGAGCCACCGACAATCGTGTTGGGGTTCAAGTCGAACGGGATGCTCGACTCCGGCAACCCTAGTGGCGTGAGGCCGGATTCGGCGTTGTCCATCGAGATTTGCAAGGATTCGAGCACGGTGGGCAACTCCTTTAACTCGGGCACGGTCGTGCGATCCACCTTCTGGATACCTTCGTGCGTTGGGTCGGGGTCAACGTCCGGCAAGATGGCGTTGCCGACGATCCAATTCAGATACGCGCCTTGTCCCGTGCGCGCCGCCCAATGATCCATGCCCCAGTAACGGGTGCGGGTGGCGCTCGCACGGGTCGCCGTGTGGTGCTCCCAGCCGTTGCCCGTACCGGACTTATAGTCCGCGCGCCAGGTGAGATCGAATATCTGCCGGCCCGTGCGCGCCACCGCGGCGGCGGCGGCGGCAAACTTCCGTTCGTCCTGGTAATCCACGGACACCGGCTTCCCCAGAATGTTGACCGCCTCGATGCGCGGCACCCAGTCGAAGTCCGTGTCCATAACCAGCGAGTAATAGCCCTTCATCGCCGTGAGGTAGTGGCCGTAAGCATCACCGTGGCCCTGCGGGTAGAGCTTGGCCGCGTCCGCCGCATCCGATTTACCATCATTGTTTTGATCGAGAATGTTGTAATTGAGGGCGTAGATGACCTCGCCGGCGTCAATGCCGCGCGTGTAGTTCCAGACCAGCCGATTGTACACCGGCGTGAGGCCGGTGCCGGGCTGAAGAAATTCGTCCCGGCCGCGCAAGAGCGTCAGTTCTTCCTCAAGCAGGGTGGCGACCTGACCCTTGAACGCAAACAGGGCCGTGGCCACCTCACCATACGTCCGGTCCTTGGTGCCAATGCCGATGGTGGGATTGGCGGCGTCGGCATACGCCTCATTGCCGTGCATCATGTAGAGGTCGTTGAGATAGCCGGCGGCCAGGAGGAGCGCGTCGTTGGCCGGGCCGAAGTTGATCCCGGCGTCAATGCTCAGGCTCTTGCCGCGGCGCAGCACGGTCTCGTAAATCTCAATGAGTCCATAGTTAGTGTCTGGCCGAAAACGCGCGTTTTTGGAAACGGGGCGCGACGCGGAGGGGGTGCGCAGGCGGTGCGCGACGGATTTTTCCTCCGGCGACGGATAAATCACCCAAATTCTCCGTTTTTAGGCGCATCGCTCCTGGCGGAGTG
>CAMAUZ010000162.1 GCA_945861535.1 Akkermansia muciniphila
CCTGCGGGAACGCAATCTCCGCCCCAAGCGCTACGTCTGGAAAGCCGCGGGGGAGGAAATCCTGGCCAAGATTCAGCGGGCGCGGGCCGCCGCAAATTCCGCGCCGAAAGAATTATGAGTATAGTTTTGAGAGACACTACACTAGCGTCCCGCCGCTGGAATTCAAAAAAATGTTGTATGAGTGCGCGAACGGACTTCGGAAATTATGCGGAAAGTTTCGGCTCAACTTTTGACGATGAGGTTCCGATTGAATTGGATATGGTGATCCAACCTCCGCAGAAGAAACGCCGCGGGCGCCCGCCCGGTGCCGGCAAAAATAAAAATACCGCTCTCGCCGCTGCGGTCTTCGACACGGGGGAACCCGTCGGCAACGACGATTTGGGGCCCATGCCCGAGCCAACTCCCGATCCGGAGGCCGAGCCGACCGCCGAGGATCTGGCGGCGGAGCCGGAAATCGAAGCGGTGGTCGTGGTCGAGGAGACCCCGGCCGAGGACGCCCCGGCGCGGATGAGCTACGACGGCGAGGCCGCGATCAAACTGTACCTGCGCGAGATCGGCCAGGTCGCACTCCTGACTTTGCCCGAGGAACTGGCCCTCGCCGCCCGCATCAAGAAGGGCGACAAGGCCGCCCGCGAACACATGATCAAGGCCAACCTGCGTCTGGTCGTGAAAATCGCGCGCGATTACGACGGCCTCGGACTTCCGCTGCTCGACCTCATCAGCGAGGGCAACATCGGCCTCATGAAGGCCGTCGAACGCTACGATCCCTCCAAGGGCGGCAAGCTTTCGACCTATGGCGCGTGGTGGATCAAGCAGTCCATCAAGCGCGCGCTGGCCAACCAGGCCAAGACCATCCGCCTGCCCGTGCATCTGGTGGACAAGATTTTCCGCATGCGCCGCGTGGCGCTGAAGATGCACGAGGAACTGGGCCGCGAACCCACCGACGACGAACTGGCCGACGAAATGGGCATCAGTTCGTCCCGCGTCGCGATGATGCGCGCGGCCTCGATTCGCCCCGCCTCGCTCGACGCGCCGATCGGCGACGACGAAAGTTCCAACGAGTTCTCCGAAGTCGTCGAAGACCCCAACGCGCTGACGCCCTACAAAACGCTCGAAGGCAAAACAGTGGACTCGATGGTGCAAATGCTCATCAAGGATCTGGAACCGCGCGAGGCCACCATTCTCCACTATCGCTACGGGCTGGACGGCAGCTCCGAGCGCACGCTGGAAGAGGTCGGCGTGAAGTTCGGCATCACCCGCGAACGCGTCCGGCAAATTCAAAACTTGGCTTTGAGCAAGCTACGGAAAATGATCGACAAGCTGGAAGCGGTGCAACGATAGCCCCGCGACCACCGAGTCGCTCATGAACCAAACGCCCATCACCACCGCTGAAATCGAGCGGGCCATCCGCACCATCCCTGACTTCCCCAAGCCGGGGATTCTCTTCAAGGACATCACCCCGGTGCTCGCCGACCCGCGCCTGTTCGCGGGCGTGATCGACCTGCTGACGGCCAATTACCAGCCCGGCAGCGTCGATGCCGTGGTGGGGATCGACGCGCGCGGCTTCATCCTCGCCGCCGCCGCCGCGCTCAAGCTCAAGACCGGCTTCGTCCCCGTGCGCAAGAAGGGCAAACTCCCCTTCGACACCCACGAGGAAAGCTACGAACTCGAATACGGCTCGAACACCGTCGCCATCCATGTGGACGCGGTGAAGCCTGGCGCGCGGGTGCTGCTCGTCGATGACCTGCTCGCCACGGGCGGCACGGCGGCGGCGGCCATCTCGCTCCTGAAAAAAATCGGGGCCAACATCCTCGAGGTTAATTTCCTCATCGAACTGAGCTTCCTCCACGGCCGGAAAAAGTTGAGCGACATCCCCACGCATTCCCTCGTGGTTTATTGATCGTTGGGCAGGTTTTTCGGTTGCACGGATGGCCAGTCCGGCCCGCCGCCAATCCGTCATCCCCCATTCCCTTGCCCCCAATTCCCCTGCCAAATCCGACCATGCTCCCGAACGCCCGCGTTCCGCGCCGCTTCCGGCGCGCGGGCGGTCCCCGCCCGCAGCGGCCACAAACCCGCGCAGGTGCAAGAAATTTTCAGCACCCTGGCTCCGATGTTGCCGCTGCGGCTGGTCCTCGGCGGACACAGCCGCGCTCCTTTGGTTGCGGCTGGGCCGCGCGGTGTCCATCGTGTCGGCGCGGTCCGGCACGAACGGGCCGCCGGAAAAATTACACTGCTGATTAAATGGACTGGCTCCCCGCCCTTGATCTCACCCTGTTCCGGTTCATGAACCAGACCCTGGCCAATCCGGCCGGCGACTGGCTCATGCCCCTGCTCAGCGGCCATCGCCTCTTCGTGCCCGCTTTGCTGGTGATCGCCGCGTTGCTGATCTGGCGCGGCGGCGTGCGCGGACGCGTCTGCGTCGCGATGCTCTTCTTCGCCGTGGTGCTCGGTGACACCCTCATCTGCGCCACCCTCAAGCAGGCCATCGCGCGGCCCCGGCCGTTTGTGGATTTGCCCGACGCCCGTGCGCTGATCGGCAAGGGCCTGAGCGGCAGCATGCCCTCGTCGCACGCAGCCAACTGGTTCGCTGGCGCGATGGTGGCGTTCATCTACTACCGGCGGCGCGCGCTCGGCGTGCTGGCCTTCGGCGCGGCCGTGGCCTTCTCACGCGTTTACAACGGCGTTCATTATCCCAGCGACGTCGTGGCGGGCGCGCTGCTCGGCGCGGGCTACGCAGCGGCGCTCGTGTGGGGCGGCGACCAACTCTGGCGCTGGCTCGGGCAAAAGTGGTTTCCCCTCTGGTGGCGGCGCTTCCCATCCCTGCTGGTCCCCGAAGCCGTCGCGCCGGCCGCAGCCCCAGCGACCGCTCCCGACTCCGAAGCCCTGCGCGACACGCACTGGCTGCGGCTCGGCTACGTGCTCGCGTTCGCGCTGCTGGCCGTGCGCCTCGCGTATCTCGCGTCGGGCCGCATCGAGCTGTCGGAGGACGAAGCCTACCAATGGCACTGGTCCAAGCACCTCGCGCTCTCCTACTACAGCAAGCCGCCGATGATCGCCTACACGCAGTTCCTCGGCACCGCGCTGTGGGGCGACAACGCGTTCGGCGTGCGGTTTTTCTCCCCGATCATCGCGGCCATTTTGTCGCTGCTCCTGCTGCGCTTTGTCGCGCGCGAACTCAACGGCCGCGCCGCCTTCTGCCTCGTCGCCGCGATGTCCGTGACGCCGCTGATGGCCGTCGGCGCGACGCTGATGACCATCGATCCGCTCTCCGTGCTTTTCTGGACCGCAGCGCTGCTCGCCGGCTGGCGCGCGATGGAGCGCGACTCGCTCGCGCTCTGGGCGTGGACGGGCGTTTGGCTGGGGCTGGGCTTCCTGAGCAAATACACCGAGCTGTTTCAACTCGCGTGCTGGGCGACCTTTTTCGCGCTCTGGCCTCCGGCGCGGCGGCATCTGCGCAAACCCGGCCCGTGGCTCGCGCTCGCCATCAACCTCCTCGCCATCGTCCCCGTGTATCTCTGGAACCGCGACCACGGCTGGGCCACCGCCGTCCACCTGCAAGACCGCGCCGGCCTGGGCAGCGCGTGGAAATTCACCTTCCGTTTTTTCAACGACTTCGTGACCAGCGAACTGCTCCTCCTGAACCCCGTCTTCCTCGTCGCGTCGCTCTGGGCGGGCGTGGCTTTCTGGCGGCGCTTCCGCGACCGGCCGCTGTGGCTCTACCTCTTCAGCATGGGATTCCCGCTGTTCCTCGGCTACTGGCTCTACAGCTTCCGCGCGCGCGTGCAGCCCAACTGGATCGCCCCCGCCATGCTCCCGATGTTTCTGCTCATGGTCTTCTACTGGGAAAGCCGCTGGCGCGCCGGCTGCCGTCCGGTCAAGGCCTGGCTGATCGCCGGCCTGCTCGTGACGCTGCCGATCGTGGTGCTGATCCACGAAAGCAAGCTGGCGCAAAAAGTCGCGGGCCGCCCGTTGCCCGAGCCGATTGATCCGATCACGCGCGTGCGCGGTTGGAGCGAAATGGCACGCCTCGTCGGCGTCGAGCGCGAGAAGCTGCTGGCGGAGGGCAAGCCCGTCTTCATCATCGGCGCGCACTACGGGATCACGGCGCTGATTTCTTTTTATCTGCCCGAATCGCGCGCCGCCGTGCCGACCAAGCCGTTCGTCTTTTTCCAATCCACCGAGCAGCCCGACAACCAGTTCTACTTCTGGGAAAACTACGCGCAGCGCAAAGGCCAGAACGCCATCTACGCCGTGCTCCTCCGCATCAACGGCCCGCCCGCCACGCCGCCCGAACGTCTCCGCGCCGAATTCGCCACCGTCACCGACCTCGGCCGCCGCGAAGTCTTCGACCAGGGCCGCGTGATCCACGCCATCCAACTCTTCGCCTGCCGTGATCTGCGCTAAGCCCGAACGTCGAGTGACGCGGCCGACGAAGCCCCGTACCGCAGGCTTCCAAGCCTGCTGTGTCGCAGGTTTCCAAACCTGCGCGCGGCCGAGTTTTCGAACGCGCTCGTGTTGGCGCACGGCCCGCCGACTTGGAAGTCGGCGACACAGCAGGTTTGGAAACCTGCGCTACGCCGCAGCCATCCCCTCGCGGAGCGCGAGCCTGTGAACCATGCCGGCTAACCCCGCCCCCGCCCTTTCCGACTGGCTCCTGCCGGTCACGAACTACGCCCTCGCGGAAACCCTCGCCTCGGGCCAGGCCTTCCGCTGGCGCGAACTCGACGGCGCGTGGGAAGGCGTCATCGCCGGACGTTGGGTGCGCCTGCGCGCGGACCCGGCCGGCATTCGCGTTACCACTGCCCCGGAGCGCGGACGGCCCGCCCGTGAGCACACCCCGGCGCTCACCCACTATCTCCAAACCGGCAGCGACCTCGCCGCCATCCTCGCCACCTTCCCCGACGACGAGCCCATGCGCGCCGCCGTCGCCGCGTGTCCCGGCCTGCGCCTGCTGCGCCAGGATCCGTGGGAATGCCTCGCCTCCTTCATCCTCTCCTCGACCAAGCAGATTGTGCAGATCCAGCAGATCGTCGCGCTCCTCTGCGAACGCTTCGGCGACCCGCTCGCCGTCCCCGCCGGCCACGCGCCCGTGTTCAATTTCCCGTCCCCGCAGCGACTCGCCGCGTGCGACGAAGCCGCGTTGCGCGCCTGTAAAATGGGCTTTCGCGCGCCCTACCTCCTGGGCACCGCGCGCCTGGTCAGCGACGGCACCGTGGACCTCGCGCGCCTCGCCACGCTGCCCGTCGCCGCCGCACGCGAAGAACTCCTCAGCTTTCCCGGTGTGGGCCGCAAAATCGCCGACTGCGTCCTCCTTTTCGCCTACGGATTTCAAGACGCCTTCCCCGTCGATGTCTGGGTCCGCAAGGCCCTCCAGCAACTCTACTTTCCCCGTCGTCGCGCCAGCGCCCAACGCCTCGAACGTTTCGCCGCCACGCACTTCGGACCCAATGCCGGCTACGCGCAGCAATACCTCTTTCACTACATGCGCACGCGCATCGGCCGCACCGGCGCGTGATCGCGGAATCTGCCCATGCGCCAGCCATTTGTAGCCGCCGACGTGAGGAGAACCCAAGCCCCCGGAGAAGGCGCAGCAAGGGGCCATCGTACCTACCCGGGGCGCGGCGAACGGGCTGGCCGAGGCCGCGGTACCGCAGGCGTCTCGCCTGCGAGTTCGGGCGGCGTCTCGCCGCCCGTTTCGACTCGGGGCGAGACGCCCCACGAACTCGCAGA
>CAMAUZ010000163.1 GCA_945861535.1 Akkermansia muciniphila
GCAGCGAACGACTCCGCGTGTCACGGCGCGTGCTTGCTGCGAGCGGAGCGGCATCTCCATTTGCGGCGTTTCCGTTCGTTCCACCGTTGGGCACGCGCCGCGCCGCACTCCGCAGTCGCTGCGCTTGGGTCGTTAGGCGTCGTTCGCACGCGCTATGAACGAATGGCAATTCAAACTACTTTACGACGGACAGTGTCCGTTCTGCCGTCTTGAAGCGCGATGGCTTCAGCGTTGGAACCGGAACGGGCACTTGGTTTTCGAGGATATTTCCACTCCCGAATTTGACCCTTCGCGTTACGGCGTCACTCGTCGAGATGTCATGGGCATCATACACGGCGTCTTTCCTGATGGGCGCATCGTGCGCAAGGTCGAGGCGTTCAGGCAGGCATACCGAGCGGTGGGCTTGGGCTGGCTGCTCGCGCCGACTGGCTGGCCGGTGCTCCGGTGGGTCTTCGATGGGCTTTACGCACTATTCGCTCGCTACCGCGTTTCGGTTGGGCGGATCTTTGGCGGCTCATGCACCACTGGCACATGCGACGTTGCAACCCCTCCGCACAATCGGCACACTCACACATGATGATTCAGAGAGAGTCAGAGACCACGCCACCTAACCAGGCGCTGCAGCGAACCCGGCCATCGCGTCGCGGTTGCAATCAGACGCCCGCGTGGGCCGGGTCGCTGTAGCTCTGGGTCGTTAGGCGGCGCCACGCCCACGCAACACGACAACCACATACCAAGAAGGAAACAACGGCGATGAGTTTCTTCCATAGGTTTCTTGCGGCAGTCCTGCCACAACGCTTGATGGCGGCGATAGAGGCCGATTCACGCTTGTGGATGGTGCGATGTTCGTGCGGTTTCGCGAGGTCCGTCTGGGAGATAGGCGGCATCCGTTACAAGGCCGCGGGTGAGCCTCGATGGTTCAGGAAGTGTCCACAGTGTGGCCAGCGCACCTGGCACAAGGTGTCCCGCGACCAGCCGCCGCCCTCGCCGCCTCCCAAGCCATGACCTTAAGGACACAATCAGTGAGGGTGCTGCCTGAGGGTCTTGGGCATCACATTTACGACTCAGCGCAGGGCCAGCAGGCCCACATCCCGTAGGAATCCATCATGAAAACGCCAGCCGCTGTATGCCATCACCTCGAACAACGACTTGAGCGAGTCGAACGCGAAAACCGGAGGCGCACGCGCATCGGCGTCGCGCTCCTCATCGCGGCGAATTCTGCGCTCTTACCCAGCTCTCTATCCGCCCAGTCTCCATCGCCAACGCCCAACCACTTCTTCAAACGTGGCACGCTCACGTTCGTAGTGGGCACGGCGGGTGATGAGCTTTCGGACCGCGCGATCAAGGCCCAAGCCGGCATGCTACGCGAACTGTTGTTCCCGACGGCGAAGATCATCGACGACACCGCCATGGACACGGCCAAAGGACCGGCGGCGTGGCCGGTCAATCCCATCTTGTATGGCGGGCCGCACATCAATCAGGTGCTCGCGAAGCTCGGTGCGTCTTTGCCCTTCCACATGAAACGCGGAAAGCTGCAGCTCGGTGATCAAGTGTTTGAGGGAGATGAGCATCGCCTGATCACGCTGGTTCCCGCGCGAGCAGCGGACAAGGACGGGCCGGGGTATCCGCAGTTCCTGCTTTACGCGGGCACCGGATCACCGGGCGTGACGGAGATCAACTCGGTGCGACACGGCGACGAGTCGGTTCTAATCGCCGACAGGTTCGGCCGGCTGCTGGCGGGAAGTTGGCAGAAGACCGCCGCCGGAACGATGGCCGCGGTTTTCACGAGCCCGCGCGCACCACGGATCGCCTGGCGCACGGTCGATCGCGAACTCAAGACGGGCGCGGCGGCCAAGCCGCTTGTGGTGCATGTGCGATTTCCGCAGCAGTTGCCGGCGGCCAAAGACGAGGAGCTGGTGATCCAGGCCTGCTTGCGCGGTGTGGCCCAGGCCGCGCAGAAACTGGGCGGGGCCAGCAGCGCGGATCTGTCCATTTATGTTTATCCCGATCTGGGCAGCATCGCATCGCTCACCGGCCAGCGCGGCGACGGCCATGCCGTGGTTGAGGCCCGCGTGCTGCACGTGGTCCGCTACGACCCAGCCGCGGGCGGCGGGCTCGAGAAACTGCTGGCTCATGAAGGAACGCACGCGCTGGCGCATGACACGTGGGGAGCGGCCGGGACGCCACTGTTGGGCGAGGGGCTGGCGGTCTGGGCGTCAGGCGCCTACGGGGGTGTTTCGCTGGGCGACTGGAAACGACGGATGCCTCAGCCAGTCCCGGCGGTCAAGGATCTGTTGGGGAAATCGTTTCGCCAGATGCCCGAAAACCAATCGTATCCGCTGGCCGGAATTCTCGTCGAGGTGGCGGTTGAAAAACTCGGCATCGCGAAAGTGCGCCGGCACCTCTTCGGCGCCACGGCATCGACGTGGGAGGCTGCCTGCAAGGAGGCGGGAACGACGTCGCCAGAGTTGGAGGCAGCATTTCGGGCGGCGGTCGCTGGGCTGGGTCGTTAGGCCACAGAAACGCCAACCCGATACCTATGATCCTCTGCCTCAAAAGAATTTTGTTTGTATTCGCCACCATTCCGGCGCTCGCCTTCGCGGGGAGCGTTGACAGTGTGCCTGCTCTCGTCGCCGCAGTGCGAGATGGGGCTGAGGGAACGACCGTCGAAATCGCAGCGGGCACCTACGAGCTTTCGGCACCTCTCGAATTGAAGGCCCGGATGACTCTGAAGGGAGCTGGGATGGACAAGACCATCCTAACGCATACCCAAGGTTGGAAGCCGACTACCAAAGCCTTGCCCGATCCTGAAATGAAACAGGAAGGGTTGGATACCGATGCTTATCTCATCCGATTGAAACGGGATTCCGCAGGCATCACCATCTCAGACATGACCCTCCACGGGCCGCAGTTGCATGGAGCCGTCTTCGCTTGGTCCCCCACCGACCTGCATCTGCACCACTTGCGGATCAAGGATACGCTGTGGAGCGGAGTCCGCACCTTCGGCATGAAGAAGGCGAGAATTCACGACTGCGAGTTCATCGACGCGGGCGGGCGATGGGACAAGGGCCAACCTGGGGTCAAAGGCGGCATTACCGGCGGAGGCATCTTTGCCATCTGGATGGAAGACAGCGAAGTATTCAACAACCGCTTCACCCGCACCCAAATGGCACCCGAACGCGAATACTACGGCATTAAAGTGCGACAGGCGAAGCGGTGCCACATTCATCACAACACCATCGAAACCAACTTCTCGATGGAGTTCCCGTTTGAAAACGACGAGGGTAACGAGATCGCCCACAACGTGTGCCACGGCACCATCTCCATCCCGAAACACGCAGGCGGGCCGGTGCCGAAGAGCGGGCAAACCTTTCACATCCATCACAATTGGTTCAAGGAAAGCTACTCGATTGAGTTCGTCCGCAACGGGGTGGAGATCGACCACAACCTGTTCGACTTCGATGCGAAGAAGGACCACGGAAATCTGATCTCGGGATTCGGCAAAGCCCCAGCGAAAGGACCCGCGAGCTTCCACAACAACCTCGTCAGCAACCCCGGTCGCGGCGTCATTTGGATCAATGAGGTCTTTAACAATCTTGAGATTCGCAACAATCACATCATCACGCGCACCACGGCCACCCCGCGAATTGAAGGACTGTTCGGCTTCAATCCCGGCTGCGACTTCAAGACGATCACGATTCGGGACAACGTGATCGAGTGCCAAGGGCAGGAGCGTCCTTTGCTCCGGAATAAGGAGAGCTACGCCGCAGGGGTTCGGAATAATATGCTCACAAACGTGTCCGACGCCGCTCGGCTCGACAACCCTCAGGGTGGGAAGCCAGCCGGGCTCGAAGCAGCGCTCAAGTTCGAGTGCGGTGTCCACGGCGAATATACCGTTGATGGCTGGCAAGCTCAGCCGTCGGCAAAACAGAAATCACAATGAGGCCTAACCATGCGCTGCCGCGAACGGGCGCGCTGTAGCTCTGGGTCGTTATGCTATAACTTTTGCCAGATGACCCCAGGAACAGAGCATCTACATCAGCCCGTGTCGGCGGTCGCACGCAAGGACGTTGCGACGTTGCGCCAGGATTTCACCGTTCAGCAGGCGTTGGATACCATCCGGCAGCGAGGCGTCGGAGAAAAGATTATTTATTTTTACGTGGTGGATGCGGACGACCGGCTGGCAGGCGTTCTGCCCACCCGCCGGTTGTTGACTGCGCCGCTGGAGCAGCGGCTATCCGACGTTATGATTTCTCGCGTGGTGGCCATTCCGCAGACCGCGTCGGTGCTGGAGGCGTGCGAGGCGTTCGTGTTGCACAAGTTTCTGGCGTTTCCGGTGGTGGACGACGAGCGGCGGATTGTCGGCGTCGTGGATGTCGGCTTGCTGAGCGAGGAGGCATTCGATATTGCCGAACGCGAGCAGACAGAGGCGATGTTTGAGGCCATCGGTTTTCGCGTCTCGCAGGTGCGCGATGCTTCGCCGGTGCGGGCGTTTCGCTTCCGCTTTCCGTGGCTGCTGGCGACCATCGCCAGCGGCACGCTCTGTGCGTTGCTGGCCAGTGCCTATGAGGTCACGCTGGCCAAGAGCATCGTCTTGGCCTTTTTCCTGACGATGGTGTTGGGGCTGGCCGAGAGCGTCAGCATTCAGTCTATGACGGTCACGATTCAGGCATTGCGCGCGACGCCGCCGACATTCGGCTGGTATGTCCGGGCGTTTCGCCGTGAGGCAGGCACGGCGGCGCTGCTCGGCGCGGCTTGCGGCACGGTGGTCGGGCTGATTGTCTGGCTCTGGCGCGGCACGGGTCTCGCTGCCTTCGCGATTGGCGGGAGCATCTCGCTGGCGCTGTGCGCGGCGTGTTTCTTTGGATTGACCGTTCCGGCGCTTCTGCACGCACTCAAACTTGACCCGAAGATTGCAGCCGGGCCGGTGACTTTGGCATTCACCGACATTTTCACGCTGCTGTTTTATTTCGGCCTTGCAGCGTTACTGTTATGAGACGGTGGCCTAACCCTGCGCGGCC
>CAMAUZ010000164.1 GCA_945861535.1 Akkermansia muciniphila
GCCTGTCCCAAATGCTACAGATTGTGAGCGTCAACGCGTTTGAGCAAGTGCCTATGGCTGAGCTGTTTGCCAATATCGGCTCTCAAGATGAGGCTACCGCCTCTCGTAACCAGTTGATGCTGTGGGACTAATATCCGGATGGTTATGGCCGCCCATACACCAGCGCCGTGGCGTTGCTCAATGCGATGCTCAGACCGGTCACGTCCCCCGCTGTCGTGTCGAACGGCGTCTCATTCGCCGGCGCCACATAGCCGCGCAGGGCCGCGTCGAGTTCGGAAACGCCCGCGCCGCTGGGACCGGCCGGCACCGGCACTGCGAAATTGCCGGTGGCATCGGTGAACCCGAGCGTAAAGCCGCTCTGGGAATCATCCCCGCCGAACGTCAGTTGCACCCCCGCCACTCCCAGCGTCGTCGCCGCATCCGTCACCCGTCCGCTCACCAGCCGCGTTGCGGCCGTCAGATTCACATTGGTCGTCACCACCTGCCCGGCCCCCACCGTGACGTTGGCGGACTGATTGAACAGCGTGACAAACCCGGATTTGATCGCGTTCACCGAATAGCTCCCCACCGCCACCGGGAAGGCATAGTTGCCGCCCGAGTCCGACAGGACGCCCGCCAGAAATCGCCCCTGACCAGACGAGAGCAAAATCACAAACGCATTGGACAACACGCCCCCGCCCGCCGCCGCCCGCACTGTCCCCGTGATCCGCTGCGCCTGCGCCGCCGCATTCACCGTGAAGGTCGCTGTCGTCAGCACTGCGAGACTCACCGGATTCACCACCCGGAAAACATACCGGCCGCCCGCGCGATTCCCCTCCGACCCGGCCGCATACTGCAACCGCGCCGTGCTCATGCCGTTGGTCGCGCCATCCGTGTCGCCCGGCACATTGAAATTGGTGCCGCCGCCAAACGCCGGCGGACGCACTCCGTCCGTCAGCGGAAAACTCTGCACCAGCGACTCGCCGATCGCGGGGTCCAGCGTGCCGTTGAGATTGTAGTCGCTGAACTTCTCGATCAGCACCGGCTGACCGTTGGTCAGCCCGGTGACGTTGAGCGTGAGCACGCCCTGATAATCATTGCTGATCACGGACGGGCTGACGGTGATTCCGACCGCGGCCCGCGCGCCCGGAGAGGCGAGCGCGACCGTCGCGGCCAACAGGGCGAGGAAGCGGGATAGTTTCATGATGTCAGGGAGGTTGGAGGTGAATGCGATTTGAAAACCGGGCTGCGTACGCCGGACATTTTGGCTTTGCTGAACATGGTTGACGCGTCGGGGAAGTCACGCTTGTTTCCGCAGCGATGGGCGTGGCAAGGGGCGCGCGAAGGGCGGTACGAGGCGGTACGATGCAGTCGGAACCAACCCTTCGTGCCGGAGGCACGACGCCGGCAGCCGTGGCGCGCGGTTTGGGACCGAGCGAAAATGTCCATACTCCAGAGGGCCGGGCGGCAGCCCGACCCTACCACGATCCGGTAGGGACGCGCTGCGCGCGTCCGTAACCTTTCCCCGAACCGTCCAAACGCACACAGTCTGCAGTACCGGGGCAGGGCGCGTGGCAGCGCAGTTCAGTTCCTCGCAACGATGGGTTCGCTTGGCCGCGGTCCCATAGGGACGACCGAGAATAGCCCAGCACTTGAGTGCTGGGTTTGGGGCCGGGAAACCGGAAAGTCCCGGCAGGGACGACAGAAGCGTGGGCGCGGGATTTCTGTCGTCCCTGCCGGGACTTGGCTTGCTCCCACCCCGACCCGGCCGGGAAGTGCTGGGATGTTGTCTGCGGCCATCCGGTCTACCGCCCGTTCTTGCGCGCCCGCGCCCGCTCCACCACGGCGCGGATTCCATCGCGGATGGGCGTCAGCGCCATGTCGAACTGCTGAAATTCCCACAGCACTTCCGCCCACGATTTAGCCCCCGGCGGCACGCGCTGGAGCTTCAGCAGCCACCCGCAATCATGCTCGCCGGGGTGATGCACCAGCACCGGCAGCACCTCGATTTCGCCGTTCCCGTGGCGCTCTTTCGCGATGGGCGACTCCACCTTGCCGATGTAGTCCGACACGGCGAAATGCACCGACACCAGCGGGATGAACACATCCATCTCCGCCAGCGCGTCCTTGATCTCCTTGTCCCAGCGCAGGCCCGGCTTGATCTCCTTGTCGTTCCACGATTTCACGCGCAGGCCGGCGCCGGGGAAGCGCAGCAGCGGCATCAGCGCGTCCATCCAGTAGGCGTCCCTGTGCGAGTAGCTCACGAAGACGCGCACGGCCTTTGTGGCGGCGGGCGGGGATGCGGGCGATTTCAGCGGGCGGTTCAATCCTCCGCCCCCTTCGCGTCCGGCTGCTCCGCCCATTCCGGCTCCAGCACGCCGAATTTCTCCAGCGTCTGGCGCGGCACCCATTGGCCGTCGAACCACCGCTGCTCCGTCACCTTCAGGTCGCGGTATTCGGCGAACAGCTCCGTGAGCGTGCCGCGGATGATCGCGAGCAGGTCCGTGCGGTCGCCCGCGGGGCCGGCCACGGTGGCGAAAAGATACTTTTCCTCCGCCGTCGTCCACACTCGCGCGGTCGCGCCGGGGTAGCGCAGCATCGCGCCGCGCTGCCAGAGCTTTGCCTGCTCGATGAGCGAAAAGGTGCGCACGATGAAGCGCGGCAGCAGCGGCGCGGGCACCACGGCGAACTCATATCGCAACCGCACCGTGTCCGTCCCCTGCGGCTCGTCCGTGCCCGGCGGCGGCTCGGCGCGCAGCAGCGCGGGGCAGAGCTGCCGCCGGCCGTCCTCGCTGAGCGGGAAGCTGAGCTGGAACAGGTTCATCAGCCGCAGCAGGAACTCCCACTTCTCGCGCGGATAATCCTGCGCCTTTAGCATCCCCACGGACGGCTGCGCGGCCACGGCGTAAATCTCGCCGAGCTTCTCCGGCGTGAGCACCGCGTCGGGCGCGAGCGGTTTGCCGGGGAGGAAAAGATTCGCGCGCAGCACGGCGTAGATGCCGTTGGCCAGCCAGTCCGGGCGCAGCACGGTCGTGTCGCGCAGGCGTTCGTCGCGGGCATAGTTCATCGCCACGCCGAGGTCGTGCATGAGCGCCGCCACCTCCGCCTGCTTCGCCGCGTCCGGCTCGCCGCGCGCGCCTCGGAAGTCCCGCACTTGTGCTCCGCTTCTACCTTCATTGCTCCGCCCGGCAGGAGGGCAGGCAACTAGTCGGCTTGGATTGGGAATTAGACCTGAACGAGGTGTATGAGAGCCTCACTTTTTGCTCGGAATCGAGGGTGAAGGCTCCTGGAGCGACCACGGAAAATACCTTGGGCGCGCGACTTGATCTCCATTCAATTTGGAGAGCGGATGCAAAAAACTCACAGGGGTAAGGTAGTTACGGCAGACACAAATGGCATAGTGCACAGTTTCGGTCAAAGAACATACAGCAAGGAGACTATTGGAAAGCTCTGCTCGACACCCGAGGACTTTTGATTGGAAATCAGCCCATGAAAACCCAAGCGAACAAGCGAGTCGTCATTGTTATTGGATTGCTTTGCCTAGCCACAGCGACGGTGGCACCTCTCTGGTTAAAGCGAGACCATCTGCCACCGCCCGATTCCAAGGGCAGTAACACCGCCGCCACAGTGAATGAATCACACAGCCAAACCAAGCGACCCACAAGCAGCCGTGAGCCGTTCAGAATCATTTCGGAACAGGTCACTGCCACCGGTAGTCTTTTCACCGTAGCCAAAGGCGGACAACGAACCAATGTATTCCTGCCATCAACCATGCGCGGGACCGCAGAACTGCTTGAAGCGATTGCCTTCGGGCAAAATGAGGAGCCGAAATCAACTCAGCGTCCAGACGACATAACTAACCCGCATCTTTACTTTTATGGACTCGTCGTGGATGAGCGAACAAACGCTTTGGTAGGCGCAAATATTGAGGCATTGGTTCAGACTTACGACGGCAAATCTCTCGCATGGCGCGAGACTCGACAGTTGATTTCAGAAGCAGACGGACGTTTCACCGTGGATGTTCCTCGCGGCCAATCGATGATACTCAAGGTGAGCAAGCGCCCCGATTACATTGACTATCCGGCGCAGCGGTTTGAGTACGGTTTTGTGCATCGGTCGTTGAGACATGTTCCGAAAGCACTTGAGCCTGTGACTTTCATCTTGCACAAGCTTAAACCATTTGAGCCACTTTTCAGCTTTGCACAAAATTACCGCACGCCAAACTCGGGAGAACCGGTTCGATTGGACCTAGCGATCGGAAAACTCGTAAAAGAAGGAGGCGACTTGATTGTTTCAATCCACTGTCCGGAGCCTTACACCAACTTGAAGCCGTTCCCATGGCGATTGTCGGTAATGGCGGAGAATGGTGGGTTTGTTGAAATTCAATCCAGCCCGGCAGAGCCAGTTCGCTCGGAGTATTTGCACGAAGCTCCGGATGCCGGTTACACGCCGAGATTCACGAAAGAATATGGACCAAATGCAACTGACTTTGATCGTCAGTTCGACGGGTGGTTCTATGTCAGAAGCCGGAATGGCCAGATTTACTCGAAAATGTACTTTCGCATGAACACCTTTTGGGATGAACGGGGTGTCCCATTCCGCATCGAAGCCGTGGTAAACACCAATGCCTCCCGAAATCTCCAGACCCCTATTGGCCAATAGGGTTTGAATCAAGAATCGCAAGCTGTCCCACTTTGTTTGGGTGCCTTGATCGTTCTTACATTACCGGCGCGCGTTCACCGCCGCTTGCCGCCGCCGAAGAGGGAACCCATCACGCCGCGGATGATCTAGTGTAGTGTCTCCGAATTGACTATACATAACAGGTTTTGGCGATAAACTCACGGCATGGCTCGACCCATTCAAACCCTGTCCCTCACCCCCGAACAGCGATCCGAGCTGCGACGGCTCGTCAATCGGCCCACCGCCTCGCAGC
>CAMAUZ010000165.1 GCA_945861535.1 Akkermansia muciniphila
GGCGCATAGGGTGATGGCGGGGCGAATGTTGGGGGGGATTCTGCGCAAACACCAGGAAAGTCGCGCGAAATGATTCCACATTCGCACCCGCAGAGAGCCGCCGAGACCAATGTTTGCAATGGTTTCATCAATCTACGGCCAGACACTAATTAATACGGGACTTCCGTTGCATCGCGTCGGCATCTCCGCGAGGGTCCGCGCCGCATGATGCCAATTTGTTCCTCCGAATCCGCCCGGGCTGCGGCGCGCAAGCGCGCCGGCGGGTTCACACTCATTGAACTGCTGGTGGTCATCGCGATCATCGGGATTCTCGCGAGCATGTTGTTGCCGGCGCTGGCGCAGGCCAAGGCGAAGGCCAACGCGATCAAGTGTGTGAACAATCAAAAGCAGATCACCCTGGCGCTGAAACTGTACACGGCGGACAACGATGATTGGATCACGACGTCGTGGCACTTTGCGACGGCGGGGCTGCCGTCGCGGACGTGGGGGACGATCATCCAGACCTACCTGTCCAGCCGCGCGGTGATGTGGTGTCCCACCGGTCAGAACCGGCCGGGCGGCAATCGGGATTGGGACAGCTCGGGATCGTTCATGAACATCGGGATCAACTGGGAAATCTCGCATGACAACTTCAATGGCATCGGCTCCTCGAATTACGGCACGCAGCCGCGGGCGTTTCGCGAACAGATGATCGTCAAACCCGTCGGCACGGTGTACACGGTGGACCTGGGCAACGTGGCGATTGCCAGCACGAATCCGCTGGCCAGCGTGCAGTCTCCCTACGGCAGCACCCCGATCAGCGGCAAGGCCAGCGCCTGGCTGCTGGTTTATCCCACCCAGTCGTCCGTTTCTCATCCGTATTCGAATCTGGTCTTGAGCGCCGGCGACCCGGACTACGCGGGGCCCATCTACCGGCATAACCGCAAGGTCAACGTGGGTTTCGTGGATGGCCACGTCGAGACAATGGGGGAGACGTGGTATTACGACGGCTCGCCGTGGCTGAACGGCTTGGTGGGCGGGCCGTGAGGGGCAGGGCGAGGCTGTCCTCCGCGCGCCGGTTGCGTGGTCGTACGTCCCGTGGCGCGCTGGGGACAGACGCGCCCTACCACAGCCCAATCCATTCGCCATCCAACCGCGGAGCAGCTCAATTTCCTCCCTCCATTTTATGCGTAAACCACAGCTTGTTGCCCTCCTGTCCGTGCTGGCGATGATCGTCGCCGGCGGGGTGATTTATTGGACCCAGTTCCGCGACGAATCGCCGGAGGTGACGCGTCTGGCCGAGGGGTTGGGAATGGCGGTGGCGGAGGAATCCGCGCGGCTGGCGGGCAGTTCGGGCAAGGTCGTGCTCATTCTGCCGAAGCGCGGGACGTTCGTGGATCCATTGGTGGAAATTCAACGCGCGGCCTTTGCGAAGGCGCTTGCGGGCCACGCGGGCGTGAGCCTGCTGGCGACGGAATCAATCGAGACGGAGCGACCGGGGACGATGGGCGCGGGCGGTTTGGACCCGGCGGAGTTCCTGGCGATTCTCACGCGCGCCGCCGGGGCGAAAGTCGTGGTGTCGCTGGCGGGCCTTCCCGAGTTTCCAGCGGACGCGCCGTTGACCGCGGCGGGGCGGAAAATCGTGGTGGTGGGCAGCGGTACTCCGCAGCTCAAGGCGCTGCTGTCGGCGGACTTGGTGCAGGTGGCCATCGTGCCGCGCGTAAAACCGGCGGCCCCCACGGAGCAGCCGAAGACGGCGCGCGAGTGGTTCAGGCATCGCTACGAAATCATCACGCCGGCGAACGTGGGTTCGCTGCCGTGAGGGGCGGAGAGCGGGGAGCGGGGAGCGGGGAGAAGATAGAGGAGAGAAGGTAGAGGAGCGAAGGTAGAAGATAGGAGTAGGGAAAATGGAAGATGTGGATCGCGGGTCTCTGCATTTTTCCCATCTCTGCGGTGTTCTGCCCAGCCTCACATCCGCCCCGCCAGCGTGACACGTCATTTCAAGGAGACTGCCCACGCAGTTCACCGCACAGAAATGCGGTCCCAACGGAACACCACAGCGATAGGCGACTCGCGTCTTCCGCTTTCCCCCACACTCCCGTCTTCTATTCTCTATCTTCTCCCTTCTCTCTGCTCTCGTCGCTCCGCTATCCCCGCTCCACCGTCAGCCGCATGACCCAGACGCTGTTGGTCTCGGGTGATTCGTCGGGGATGGCGCTCCAGCCAAGGCCGAGGCGGTCGTAGATGAGGAGGAGGTGCGTGTCATCAAGCCGCATGAGTTCGGTGTAACTGGAGGTGAAGCCGTGGAGGCCGTCGCGGATCATTTTTTCGGCGCCGCCCCAGGCTTTGCGCGAGTCGGGATTGATGAGGTCTTGCGGACGGCTGGCGTTGTGGTGAGCGAGAATGTCCACGGCCTGCCAGTCGGCGCCTTGGCCGGCGGGATCGAACCACACGGAGATGCCGGGGCGACCGCAGGAGAGGGCGAGCACGCCGTCGGCCATGACCGCGAGGCTGGGCTCGACGGAATGGGGTTTGATGGCGACGGGCGTCGTCCAGGTCTTGCCGTCGTCGGAACTGAAGCACTGGCCAAAGGGGACGAAGGAGGCGAGCCGGAACACACACAGGAGGCGGCCGTCTTTGAGGCGGCAGATGGCGGATTCGCAGGGGCCTTCCTCGCCGGCGAGCGCGCAGTCGGCGCCGGCGATGGTGGCCCGGATTCGCCACGCGAAGCCGTCCGGCGATTCGGCAAGGACGAGCGAGTATTTTTTATCCCCCGCGAAGTGTCCGTAGAGCGTGGTGAGATATTCGTCCTTGCGCCCGCGCACGACCTGACCGTTGAAAACGAAGCCGGCGGTGGCGAGGTCCGCGCCCATGGATTTGAGCGGCTTGGGCCAGTTGCCAACGGTGACGCCGGAGACGCGCATCGTGAGCCGGCCTTTGGGCGAAATGAGGTTGCACGGCGCGCCGACGGTGCCGTTGGCGCGCGGACGGAGGTAGTAAGGGATGACCATCGCGCTGCCATCCGGCAGCAGCAGATGATTGAGGCCGGCGTCGCCGATGACGCGAGGCTCGTCCCACGTCAGGCCGCCGTCGCGCGAGCGCGAGAGGTAGCTGAACGAGTCGGAAACGTGGATGTCCGCGTAGGCGTTCATGATCGACCAGAGCGTGCCGTCGGGTTGGCGGATGAGCGATGGGAACCAGCAAAACCAGCGGCTGCGCTTGACCAGCACCGGTTCGGAACACGTCACGCGCAGGCCGTTGAGTTGCACGGCGGGGCGGTCGGTCCATTTGGCGGCGTCCGCGCCGTGGGTGAGCGAGGGCAGGGTGGAGGAGGCTCCGGCGCCGACGCCGAGCAGTGCGGCGGTTTTGAGCCAATCGCGGCGTGTTTGATCAAGGGTGGACATAAAATGAGGGAGGCTGGGGGACGTTCAGGCGTTGAATTTCAGGGCGAACAAATCGGCGTCCAGCAGCTCGAACCGCAAACGCACCGTTTTGCCCGCGTGCGCCGCGAGACTGCCGCCGGTCCATTTCACCGTGTGGTCAAGGGCATCTTCCGTGATCGGCGAACTGTTGGCGAGCGCGAAGCCGGGCACGGCCTTGCCGCTGGCATCCTGCAACTCGACGCGCGTCTGCCCGCGGCTGGCGAGGTTCAGCGAGAGTTTCCCGCCGGTGAACGTCAGCGGTTTGGTCACCAGCGTGCCGCCCGCCGCGCCCGCGTTCACCGAGACAAAGCCGTCCGTGCGGAAGGTGAAGCGGCGCACGCGGCTGCCGGGGCCGGCGTAGTAAGCCTCGGTGGCGTACACGGAGAGTTCGTTGGCGTGCGGCGCGCCGGGGAGTTGGAGCAGGCCCGCGGTCATGTAGTTGCTGCGGTTGCCGTCGCGATCTTTCGGCGCGGTGATCGGGATGAGCGGCTCGCTCCAGCGCTTGAAAGCCCGGCCGTCACGGCTGGTCATCAAGATCGGCTCGACCTGCTGATGCTTCGGCTGGAAGCGCGTGGGGAAGCCGAGGAACAAATGCGGCGCGCGAGGGTACGGCCCGACCGCGTTGGTATAGAGATGCTCCTCGGGCGCGTCGCCATACTGAAGATCGGCCTGGTTTTCCCAGCGGACGAAATCCTTCGAAGTCGCGGTGCGGATGGCGCGCACGCCGCCGCGCTTGGAGAAGTAACGCCAGTAGGCGCGATACTCGCCGCGCAGCGCGTCCCAGAACGCGAGGTTCTG
>CAMAUZ010000166.1 GCA_945861535.1 Akkermansia muciniphila
ATGACAGCATTCTGGCAAGCAAAAACTGAAAGCAAAGACGCAGAAAAACTGGCGAAAAGTTCAAATCGCTCACACCCTGATGTCAACGCACTCCGCTGCGGACCAATGCGTTACGACAGGCACCTATCACAACATCCGGATGCTACTGCCACTGCATAGATAGGGTTTAGCGCCAAAGGCGCGGACTTATACCAGCCTGGGGCAACGCCCCAGGAAACGACGTATTCACGATTTGAGCGCTGAAAGCGCGGTCCATCCCCGGGACGGATCATTCTTCATCAGGAAGATGGAACGGGCTTTCAGCCCTGAATTCATTGGCTGGCATCTGACCTGGGGCGTTGCCCCAGGCTGGTATGAGCCGCGCCTTTGGCGCTAAACACATACCCTGCCGGCGCGGGTTGGACGAAGGTCGGCAGCGCAGGTCAGTCATTGGTTTTTGGTTTATCGTTCGGTGCTCCTTGCCCGCGCTCGGCACAACGCACCATCACCTCATGCGGACGGACTGAGCCGGCTGGAAGCCCACGCTCCCGGGTCATCGTTCCATCTCAGCCGTACCCATTCAGTCGAACCGAATTGTTTGACCACAGAGACGCGATGAACACAGAGAAAACAAAGAATTCGCTGACCGACATTGACTCACTAACAGGTGACTTTCCGGCGCTGACGCCGGCCCGCTTTTTTTTTCTGTGTTCATCGTGTCTCTGTGGTTCTCACATCGGTTTCCACTGCATCGATACGGCTCAGACTTCCGTCAGACCGCCGCCGCTGGTCTGACTTTCCACCCAGCGGGCGAGGAGCCAGAGGACGTCGGCGAGGCGGTTGAGGTAGATGATGATCTCGGGGTTGTGGAGCTGGCCGGCTTCGTGCAGGGCGCAGACGCGGCGCTCGGCGCGGCGGCAGACGGTCCGGGCGACGTCGAGTGCGGCGGAGTTCACCGTGGCTCCGGGGGTGGCCCAGCCCTTGAAGGAGATTTTCCGCGCCTCGAGTTCGCGCACGAGGTGGTCGAGTTTTTCGGTGAGCGCCGGAGTGACGAGGTGGAAGCCGTCTTTCACGTACCGGGGCAGGTCGTCCACGGCGGTGGCGAGTTCACCCATGAGGAGCACGAGATCCTTTTGCACGGCGAGCAGGTGGTCGTGGAGGAAGGGCGCGTCGGCGGTGGCGCGCGCGGTGCCGAGGGCGGTGTTGAGTTCATCGACGCAGCCGTAGGCCTCGACGCGCGGGTGGCATTTGGAGACGCGGCGGTTGTACATCAGGCCGGTGGTGCCGCGGTCGCCCGTCTTTGTTGCAATGCTCATGGGCGTCGAAGGTAGCGGGGAGGGGCGGGGGGGGAAGGAATTAGTGATTGGTGATTAGTAATCAGCGGGGCAGGCAGCTCTCGTTTCGCGTCACCGTTCACGCGTCACGCGTCACCCGTCTCGCCCCACCAGCGTGCGGGGTTGCTTGGGAGCGGGGTTCCGTTTAACTGGTGTCCATGCACTTGAATTTCAACTGGATGGTGGCGGTTGCCGCACTGGCCCTCGGGGCCGGGGAACTCCCGGGCGCACGGGCGGCGACGGTGGTGGTGGTGACGGTTGCGGACAATTGGATTTCCGAGACCGCGCTCCGTCCGCCCCCGTTTGCCGGCGACCCGGTGCGGGCCGGCACGACGGGCGCTGGCGTCCCGGCGCGCGGGATTTTCCGCTTTGACCTGAGCGGGATGATTCCAGTGGGCGCGGTGGTACGGACGGCGACGTTGACGGTGCACGTGACGACGGTGCCGGCGTTCGATGTGCAGAACTCGATGTTCGAACTGCGGCGGGTGCTGCAAGGGTGGGCGGAGGCGTCGGTGTCGTGGAATGAACGGAACTCGGGCAGCGCGTGGAATTTGCCGGGGGCTTCCGGAGCCGGGGATGTGGCGGGGACGGCGAGCGCGACGGCGTTTGTGAGCGGCACGGGCAGCTACACGTTCGGATCGTCGGACCCCTTGGTGGCGGACGTGCAAGCGTGGGTGAATGCGCCGGGGACCAATTTCGGCTGGCGGCTCCACGCGCAGAGCGAATCGACGCCACGGACGGCGCGACTGTTTGCGTCGCGCGAGGGGGATGCGGCGAAACGGCCATCGTTGAGCGTGACGTACGATCTTCCGGCGACGCCGCCGGTGCTGACGGTTCTGCCGGTGGCGAACGGGGAGTTGCGGTTCAGTTTTCCGGCGGAGGCGGACCGAACGTATGTCGTGGAGGCGCGGGATGTTTTCGGCGCCGGTTCGTGGGGTGCGGTGCTGAGTCTGCCGACGCCGTCCGCAGCGACGGTGTTGACGGTGACCAATCCGGTGGCGGGCGGGGCGAGGTTTTTCCGCGTGCGGACGCCGTGAGACAGAGGGCAGGGGACAGGCGGCAGGAGACAGGGGACAGGCGACAGGAGACAGACGGCAAAAGCGGGGCGTTGATCTGGGCGCGGCGATCACGGAATAGGGAACTTGCTGTCTGGTGCGGGGCGCGTCCGGGGCGGGGAACGGCGCGAGGTCAGCGAATGGTTTCGAGGTCGGCAGCGAGGGCCTGCCGTTGTTCCAATTCGATGATTTGCGGGAGGCAGAGTTGCGCGAGATGGAGATGGTGGCGGGCGCGGGACTCGTCACCCGCGAGCAGGGCGGCGCGGGCGACGGCTTCGTGGGCGTAGCCGAGGTAGAAGGGCGGGAGGTGCTCGCTGTGGCGCAGGCAGGTTTCGGCGTGGACGAGGGCGCTGGCGGTGTGGCGGAGGAGGGTTTCAATGCGGGCGAGCTGCCAGTAGCCGACGGAGAGATTTGTGTCGGTGCAGTGTTCGCAATGCTTCCAATGCCACAGCGACGCGATGGAGCCGTGGAGCATCATCTCGTCGTCCGCGGGCGTGCGGTCGGGCTTGTCGATAAGCTCCCAGGTGAGATTGAAGCAATGCGCGGCGAAGTAGCGGTGCGCTTGCGCGAGGTCGAACGGCGGCGTGGTCATGGTGGTGTGAGTTTCTCCCGCTTCGGGCGCGGGTCTTCGGCGGTGGCTTATTTGGGGCCTTGATCGAGCTGTTCCCAGCGGGTGTAGAGGCGGGCGACTTCGGCTTTGGCGGCTTCGGCGTTTGGGTTCAACGAACCTTGCAGGCGCGCGGCAAAATTCACTCGCACCTTTTTCGGGCGGTTTGCACGGACTGGAAGCCTGCGCTCCGCTTGCATGTTTCTGGCATCACTCGCGTGCCGGACCGTTGCTGATGCTCACGCGGCCTTCGAACTTGCCCGCCCCCTCGAGCTCGGCGTCCAAGCGGGTGCCTGGCTGGGTGTCCAGCACCACGGTCCCGGTGGTCGCGTCGCGCACTTGCAAGCGTAGGCGCTGCGTTTCATTCCCCTCCTGACTGCGGCTGGGAACAACCAGCAAGGTGAAGGCAAAGCCGCCAACGCCGTTGATCGCACACGCGCCTTCGATCCGCGCTGCGCCGCTCTCGATCTGCAGGTGAGTCACCTGCGTGCTGGCGATTTCATACCGGCCGGTGCCGATGTTCCACGTAAAGGCCGCACCACCTGCCGGGTTGGCCGCCCCGGACGGCCACCGCACCTCCACCTCGAACGCTCCTGCACCCGCCAAATCCGGGGCGATGGCCAGCACGCCCGCCGGCGCGGACATTTGGCCGGAACCCGCGACTGTCGTCACCGTGGGCGCCGCCGTCTTCGCCGTCGGCAGGCCACCCGTCGCGCCATTCGCCAGAAGCTGCCCGGCCGCTGGTGTTATCATGACTTCAGCCACCTTGCGCGGCGACGACGGCGCGGCGCTGGCTCCGATTCCTGCCGCGAAGGACTGCGGCCCGACGTTCCCCGGGATTACGCCCAAGGCCACGCTGTGATAGCCGCCCCCCGCGAGGCTGGCCAAATTGGTCAAGCCCGTCGGCACGCTGGATTGCCCGTAGTTCGCGCCGCTCCCCACGGTTGTCCCCGCGCCCCATGCCACCGCCGTCCCGTCGCCGCGCAACGCCAGCGTGTGATACCGCCCCGCGCTCACGCTCACCACGTTGGTCGCACTGGCGGGCACAGTGGCCTGCCCCTCGCTGTTGCGGCCCCATGCGAGCACGACGCCGTCGCCCCGCAAGGCCACCGTGTGGTAGCCACCGGC
>CAMAUZ010000167.1 GCA_945861535.1 Akkermansia muciniphila
GACAGCATTCTGGCAAGCAAAAACTGAAAGCAAAGACGCAGAAAAACTGGCGAAAAGTTCAAATCGCTCACACCCTGATGTCAACGCACTCCGCTGCGGACCAATGCGTTACGACAGGCACCTATCACAACATCCGGATGCTACTGAATGGATTTCATCAAAGGTCAGTTGCTCGAGATCATTCAGTGGGACGATGATTCGCGGGACACGTTGTCGTGGCGGTATCCGGATGAGGACAAGGAGATCAAGCGCGGGGCGCAGCTCATCGTGCGCGAATCGCAGGTGGTGCAGTTCATGTATCTGGGGCAGTTCGGCGACACCTTTGGCCCCGGCAAACACACGCTGGTGACGGATAACATCCCGATCCTGAGCACGCTCAAGGGCTGGAAGTATGGCTTCGAGTCGCCATTCAAGGCGGACGTTTACTACGTCACGACGCGGCTGTTTACGGGGAACAAGTGGGGCACGTCGAACCCGATCATGATGCGGGACCAGGACTTCGGGATCGTACGGGTGCGGGCGTTTGGCACTTATGATTTCAAAATTGTGGAGCCGAAGCTCTTTTTGAAGGAGGTCGCGGGCACGGACAATCATTTCCGGCTGGATGAATTTGGGGACACGATGCGGTCGCGGTTGGTGAGTGTGTTCAGCGATGCGCTGGCGACGGCGCGCATTCCGGTGCTGGATGTCGCGACGCGCTACATGGACCTGGGCGAGGCGTTGCTGCCGATCATCAATCCCATACTTACCGGCAAGTATGGCATCGAGATGAAGAGCTTCGTGCTGGAGAATGTGTCGGTGCCGCCGGAAGTGGAGGCGGCGATTGACAAGCGTTCGAGCATGGCCGCGGTGGGGAATCTGAATGACTACGTGAAATTCCAGATGGCGCAGGGCATGGAAAAGGGCGGCGGCTCGGGCGGGATGGCGGCGGAGATGGCCGTGGGCATGGCGATGGCCCAGCAGATGATGCAACAACAGGGCGGACTCCTCGGCTCGCAGGCGACACCGCCGGCCGGGGGCACGCCGCCGGTGCTCGGGAGCAGCGCGGGCACGCCGCCACCGATGACGGCGGGGTCGGCGGGGGCGCTGCCCGATTTGATGAGTCCGGCGGATGTTGCGAAGGCGCTGGGAGTGACGGAGGCGGATGTCTTGTCGAGCATCACGGACGGCTCGCTCAAGGCGAAGAAGATCGGCGCGGCGTATCGGATCACGCGCGTGGCGTTGGATGACTTCCTGAAGAGCTAGGCTATGGCCGAGGCGACAGCGCGGCAGAAGTTCTCGTGTCCGACGTGTGGCGGGGAGGCGGTCTGGACTCCCGCCAAACAGGCGCTGGTGTGCGCTTATTGCGGGGCGGTGTCGCCCGCGAAGATCGAGGGGGGCGAGGTCGGCGGGACGATTCAGGAGCACGACTTGGTGTCGGCGTTGCGGAAGATTCCCGACGAGCAGCGCGGTTGGCAGGGGGAGAAGACGACGGTCAAGTGTCAGAGTTGTCAGGCGATCTCAGTGTTTGATCCCAAGCATGTGGGGAAGCGCTGTGACTTCTGCGGTTCGTCGTCGTTGGTGGCCTATCAGGAGATCAAGGAGGCATTTCGTCCCGAGAGTGTATTGCCGTTCAAACTGAGTGACACCCAGGTGCGGGATACGATCCGGCAATGGTATGGCAAGCGGTGGTTCGCGCCCAGCAAGCTCAAGCACACCGCCATGACCGACACGGTACATGGGGTGTATCTGCCGTATTGGACTTTTGACGCGCAGGTCCACGCCGACTGGACGGCGGAGTCGGGCTACTATTATTACGAAACGGAGACTTATCGAGATAGCAACGGGGAGACACGCTCGCGGCAGGTGCGGAAGATTCGGTGGCAGTACAGTTCGGGGGCACTCGATCACTTTTTTGATGATGAACTGGTGCCGGCTTCCAAGGGTGTGAGTGTGGACAAGCTGCGCGGGATCGAGCCGTTTCCGACGAAGGAACTGGCCCCGTATGACGTGGGGTATCTCTCCGGCTGGGTGGTCGAACGGTATCAGATTGACCTGGTCGCAGCGGCGCAGCACTCGCGCGAGATCATGGATGGGAAGCTACAGGCAATGTGCGCGAACCAGGTGCCGGGAGACACCCACCGGAATCTGGCGGTCACGGCGGATTACTCGGGACAGACCTTCAAGCACATTCTCGTGCCGGTGTGGCTGCTGTCCTATAAGTACGGTGCGCGGGCCTTTCAGGTGGTCATCAATGGTTATACGGGTGCGATTGCGGGGGAGTATCCGAAGAGCTGGGTGAAGATACTGCTGCTCGTGTTGTTTGTGCTGGGGCTGATTGGGGTGGGAGTGGCGCTGTCGCGATGAGGTTGGTGGGGGCCGTGGTGGATGGCGTGATGGAGTGAGACGAGGGTGGGGGTGACGAGGGCGCATCTCAGCTTTTTGCAGTGACGCGGCGCGGTTTTGGCAGTCCCGCAGGGACACCTGAGAATAGCCCAGCACTTGAGTGCTGGGTACACGGCGATTCCACCGCAAGTCCCGCAGGGACGACCGAGTCAACGGCAAGCGGGGGCGGCCGTCCCTGTCGGGACTTGGTTCTTCCCTCGTCGCTGCCCCAGCACTGAAGTGCTGGGCTATTTTCAAGTGTCCCTGCGGGACCGCAGGATTTGGGCTGGGTGTTGCAAAAGAACGGGATACGCCCTGGTGCCGGTTGGGAAAGTCTCCTTCCGCTTGTCCTGCCCACGGTGCCTCCCAGTCCGACGCCAACTTATTACGATAGCCCTCGGAATCACCGGCCGGTTGTCCGGCGGATTTTTTTGCCGCGCTGCATGCGTTCGCGCAAGAAATCGAAGAGCATCAGTTCCAGCGGTTGTTCGGTGGTGACGCGGCGAAAACCGGCGCCCAGCTTGTTGGCCATCGCTTCGACGGCCTGGTTGTGCGCGGTCAGTTTGCCGAGGTAATCCGCGCGGACCACGTCGGGATCGATGTAGAGTTCGCGGCCGGATTCGACATCTTCGAAGACCATGGCCTTGTCGAAGCGGAAGCTGAGTTCGGCCGGATCGAGCACTTGGAAGAGCATCACCTCATGGCCCGAGGCCGTGAGCATGCCGAGGCTTTTCTCGAGGTTCGCCAGCGGCGCGAGGAAGTCCGACACCAGCACCATGAGGCCGCGCCGGGCCACCATTTCGACCACGCGTTTGAGGGGCGTGCTCAGGTCGGTGGCCTTGCCGCCGGGCGGGCGTTCGAGCGCCAGCATGAGATGCCGCAGATGCCCGGTGCGATGGCGCGCGGGCAGGTAATCCCGCACGCGTTCGTCGAACGTGAGCAGGCCCACGGCGTCGCCCTGCGCGTGCAGGAAATAGGCGAGCGTCGCGGCCAGGGTGTTCGCGTAGGCGGCCTTGGTGTGGCCGGCCGAGCCGTAGTCCATCGAGCGGCTGGCGTCTACGAGCAGGTGGCAGCGCAGGTTGGTTTCGTCCTCGAATTTCTTGATGTAATAACGGTCGCTCCGCGCGAACAACCGCCAGTCGAGATAGCGCAGATCGTCGCCCGGCGTGTATTGCCGGTACTCGGTGAACTCGACCGAGAAGCCGTGATACGGACTGCGGTGCATCCCGTTCCAGAAGCCCTCGACCACGATGCGCGCCCGCATTTCGAGGCTCTTGATGGCCATGAGCGTCTGCGGATCAATCAGCGAGGCGCGGCCGGAAGCGGTGGTGGGCGGGGCGGGAGTGGCAGTGGTGGCCGGTGGCATGAGCGTAATTATTCGGGCGTCGCGCGGACGCTAACAAGGCGGGGGCGCCGAAAAAGCTCAAAGTTCAAAGCGCAAAGCTCAAGGGAACAGTCATGTCCTGCTATAGGTTGACAGCCATGAAATCAAATTTGAGCAAAAACAAGCCGGAGATTCGGTACGGTGAAGCCTTCAAGCTGACGGTGGTGCGGGAGGTGGAGGAGGGCGGGCTGACCTTC
>CAMAUZ010000168.1 GCA_945861535.1 Akkermansia muciniphila
CCCGCTGCGAGGCGGTGGGCCGATTGACGAGCCGTCGCAGCTCGGATCGCTGTTCGGGGGTGAGGGACAGGGTTTGAATGGGTCGAGCCATGCCGTGAGTTTATCGCCAAAACCTGTTATGTATAGTCAATTCGGAGACACTACACTAGCGTCCCGCGCCATCACGATGAAAGCATGGGTCACCGGTTCGGGCGGATTGATCGGAAATTACTTGGTGCAGACGGCGCCGCAGTACGCACCGGGTTGGGAGGTGTGCGGACTTACGCGCGGGCGGCTCGATCTCACGGACTTCGCGGCCGTGGCGCGGGCGTTTCGCGCGGACGCACCGTCGCTGGTGATCCACTGCGCCGCCCTGAGCAAAAGCCCGGCGTGCCAGGCCGACCCCGCGCTGGCGCGATTGCTGAACGTCGAGGTGACCACTTGTCTGACACAACTCGCCGCCGACATTCCGTTTATCTTCTTTTCCACCGACCTGATCTTCGATGGTCGCAAAGGCAACTACACCGAGACCGATGCGCCCAATCCGTTGAGCGTGTACGCCGAGACGAAAGTGGCGGCCGAAGCCGTGGTGCTGGGCAACCCGCGCCACGCCGTGGTGCGCACCTCGCTGAACGGCGGCGTGTCACCGACGGGCGACCGCGGCTTCAACGAGGAGATGCGGCGGATGTTCCGCGCCGGTCAGGTTTTGAATCTGTTCACCGATGAATTTCGCAGCCCGCTCCCGGCGCTGGTGACGGCGCGGGCGGTATGGGAACTGTCCGCGCAGAAGGTGAGCGGCATCTATCACGTCGCGGGCCGCGAGAAAATGTCGCGCTGGGAGATCGGTCAATTGGTCGCTGCGCGGTGCCCCGAGTTGCAGCCGCAGTTGCGGGCCGGTTCGTTGAAAGAATATCGCGGCGCACCCCGCGCCCCGGACACGACGCTCGATTGTGCCAAAGCCTGGCGGCGGCTCTCCTTCCCGCTGCCCGGACTGGCCGAGTGGTTGACAGAACATCCCGATGCCGCACTTTGACCCCAATGAAAATTCTCTCTCTCCTGCTCGTGCTGGTCGCGTGTGTGGTTCTGCCGTCGGTCGCCAAGGACAAGGAAAAACCCAAGGATAACCCCAAGAAAGACGCGCCCCCGGCGGAGCGTGGCGACAAGCACGGCGACAAGCACGGCGACAAGTCCTTCAAGGGGTCGGAGCGGGAAATCATCGTCGCCTACGTGAAGCAACACGGTGGCGATTCCAAAGGCAAAAAGGGCAGGGGCTTGCCGCCGGGTCTCGCCAAGAAGATCGCGCGCGGTGGGAAACTGCCGCCGGGCTGGGAGGCGAAAGTCGTGCGGGGACAAATCCTGTCGGTCGAGATTTTCGAGCATGCCCATCCGCTGCCCCGCGAACTCACGGTGCAACTACCGGCACCACCCGTCGGCACGATCACGATCGCGATTGGCGGCCGGCTCGTGCGGTTGTTCGAGGCGACGCGCGAGATTCTGGACGTTTTCGAGATCCTTCCCTGACCGCTTCCCGGACGCTGACGAATCGCAGCGGCACTCGCTTCCTCGTGACCGATTCTCCTTTCACCGGTGGCGAAGGTTTGCGCGCCACCACTTACCGCGGACGCCTCGCGCCGTCGCCGACCGGCTACCTTCACCTCGGTCACGCCAAGACTTTCTGGACCGCGCAGGAACGCGCCCGCGCCCACGGCGGCACGCTGATCCTGCGCAGCGAGGACCTGGACTGTCACCGCGCCCGGCCCGAGTTCGCCACCGCGATGCTCGATGATTTGCGCTGGTTTGGACTGGGCTGGCAGGAAGGTCCCGACTGCGGTGGCGCATTCGGCCCCTACACGCAAAGCGAGCGGTTGCCGCGTTATCACGCCGCCTTCGAGCAACTGCGCGCGGGCGGGTTGCTTTTCCCCTGTGTCTGCTCGCGGCAGGAGGTGCGCCGCGCGCTCCAAGCACCGCACGCGGGCGACGAGGAACCGCTCTATCCCGGAACGTGTCGCGAGCGCGCCGCAGCCACCGTCGCGTCCGGCGACCCGCGCGTGAACTGGCGCTTCCGTGTCCCGGACGGTGAACGCGTGACGTTCACCGACGCGCACGCCGGCCCGCAGGAATTCGTCGCCGGCCGCGACTTCGGCGATTTCGTCGTCTGGACGCGCGAAGGTATTCCCAGCTACCAGCTTGCCGTCGTCGTCGATGACGCGGCCATGCGCATCAGCGAAGTCGTGCGCGGCGCGGACCTGCTCGCCTCCACCGCGCGCCAGCTCCTCCTCTACCGGGCGCTCGGCCTGACGCCGCCCGCGTTTTACCACTGTCCGCTCGTGACCGACGCCCGCGGCGTGCGCCTGGCCAAGCGCCACGACGCCCTGAGCCTGCGCGCCTTGCGCGCCGCCGGACGCACGCCGGCGGACCTGCGCGCCGACTGGTGAAGCGCTGGCGGGTTTCGCCAGAAATCGTGATCGCGGAAAGAACCGCGTCCCAGCGCGTCGCCGCGCCCATTCTCGAATAATCCCATCCTCTCCGCGTCCGCCTCCGCAGCAATGAACAAAGTCGGTTCCATCATCCTTTTCACCATCGGTGCCGTGTTGGCCGGTGTTTACGTCTATTATTTCACCAACTGGCTCACGCCGGTGGAGCTGAAGATGGCGGTGATGCAACGCCCGATCCCGATGAAGGCCCAGGAGATTCCCCCGGCGCAGAAAGTGGCCTTCGTCTTCGACCGCCGCTACGCGCTGACCGAAGTCAAAGTCGTGCCGCTCCTGAACGGAAAGTACAACGAATTCACCCTGGCCTCGTGGCACCTCATCGCCCACTCCAACTCCGTACCCACCCGTGGTTTTACCTACGGCGAAAACGTGCGGGGCATGATCCCCGGCGCGCCGCACGCCAAGATTTATCCCCTCGAACCCAACGTCGCCTACCGCGTGATGGTCGCCTCCGGCAAGCACACCGCCGAGTTCGATTTCACCGCCAAGCCCGCGCCAATCCTCGGTGGGGAAACGCCCCCGGCGGCTCCCGCGCCCACCACGCCTCCGGCTCCCGCTCCCGCTCCCGCTCCCGGCACCGCCGCGCCGTAAGCCGTAGCCGCGCCAAGGCCTTTTCATATGGGAGTGGGTTTGGTGACGAGGCGGAAGGGGAAGGCGGGTTGGCGGGCCGCCAGCTCAAAGAGGGCGGGCCAGCTCAGGTGCGGCGCCCGCTGCGCGCGCAGCGCGATCAGGCCCGTCCGCCGCACGGCCAG
>CAMAUZ010000169.1 GCA_945861535.1 Akkermansia muciniphila
CGGGGCATCCCTGCCCCGTGTTCCGATCTCTCCCTGGTCGCACGTCCGCCGGGGGGACGGGCGGCAAGGATGCCGCCCGAACTGTCAGGCTGGAAGCCTGACCCACCCGACCGGGACACGCGGGGCGCGTGTGCTCCCCGGTCGGCTACGGGCGAGGGCTGGGAATGGCCGGTTTTCACACGGTCGTGACCGTTTTGACCGCGCCTTCGGTGTGCCCGGCGGGGTTGCCTACGCGGGGGCGGAGGTTCACGGTCTGATTGGGGGCGAAGCCGGTGAGGGTCTGGCCGGCGGGGTTCAGGGCGATGTCGTGGTCGAAGCCGGGGTCCACTCCCACGACCTGCCATTCGAGACGGCGGCTGGTGGCGTCGTGGCCGCCGCCGGGGACGTAGGTGAGGGCAATCTTGCCGCCGGCTTGCGCGGTGGCCTGATCAATATTGAGGGCCGTGGGCGGATTGCTGGGCGGGGTGTAGGTGGTGGGAATCTCGCTGCGGATGACATCCCCTTCGGGCGTGCCGGCGTGGAAGACGGTCGTGGCGGCCTCATACCACGCCACGCAGTCGGCGTTGAGGGCGCGGCCCATGGCGTCCAGTTCCTCGTCCTCGGTATCCCACGCGATCTTTTTGATGGTGACGGCTTCGAGCAGGACCCCGGCGGCGAGGCGCTGGGGTTTGAAAGTGGCGAGGGTCACGCCGGGGAGCGGGGACCAGTCGTCGTCGAGTTTTTCCCACGCGCTTTCCCATTCGAGGGCGTCCTTAAGCTGGCCGAGGTGGCTGGCTTCGTCGTTATGGAGGGTGGCGATGACTTCGAGCTTGGCGGGGTCGGTGCGGTAACGATTCTTGGCCATGCGCAGGCAGCGACCGGCGAGCGAGTGGAGGGCCGTGATGGCGGTGTAGGCTTCGCCGCGCTTGGAGAGGTAATCGGCCTCGGCGTCCTGGACGCCTTCCATCTTGGCGACCAGGGCGATGATGGCCGTGTCCCATTGGACGACAGTCTTTTCCTCCCAAACCCACGAGCCAGCAAGGGATACCTGCACGGCGCGGGTGGACTGGGAGCGTTGGAGGATGAACGGGATGTTTTCGGCCATAAGGATCTCCTTTCAGTGGGTGGGTTTAGTGTTTAGACGGACAGAACCAAATGGAATGTGGGTGCGGCATGGCGGAAGTAGGGTGCCGGAGGACAGGATTTGAAAACCGGAACAGGGAAGTTGGTCGCCGGAACAGTGAAGTTGGTCGCCGGGATAAGAAAGTTGCTCGCCGCGATAGGGGAGTTATGCGCCCGGATACGGAAGTTGCTCGCCGGAACACCGGAGTTACGCGCCGGAACAGGGTAGTTGTCCGCCGGAACAGGGAATCTGGTCGTCCGAACAGGGAATCTGCCCGCTGGAATAGAAAACCTGGCCTCCGGAACAGGGAATGCGGTCGGCGGCAGGAAATGGGAAACTGGGGAGAGGCGAAAGCCAGCCGTGGGCGGATGCCGGTCACCGACCCGGCCAGCGGTTTTCGGCGCTTGACTACGGAAGGAAAAACACCCGCTGGCGCATTGGCCTGCCACCCGCCACCCGCCACCCGCCACCCGCCACCCGCCACCCGCCACCCGCCACCCGCCACCCGCCACCCGCCACCCGCCACCCGCCACCCGCCATGCAAGAGGCCGAGAGGTCGAGAACGAGAGTATGACGCCCGTGGAGCATAATCGGATGAGTGGCGACGGTTTTCCGCTTCGTCGGCAAGCCTGTCAACTGTTTCCTATTTTTTCTTCGCGCGCCGGGGTGGGGACAGGTTTCGGACGCGCGCAGCGCGTCCCTACCGGAGTTGCTAGGACCGCCGGGCTTTACAACGGCCAGAGGAACGGGCGGCACGGATGTCGCCCGAACTGGCAGGCTGGAAGCCTGCCCCACATGACCGGCGCGCCTGACGGTGCGCCGCCGACGCAACCGTCTTCCGAAATAACGAAGAATCCGCCACGGGGAATTTTACCAATTTGAAAATATCCTTTGCATCCGGACGTTTTCGCGCCTATACAGTCGGCGTCTCAGGTTAAACCGCCTCTTTCAATACGTTCGTGTGTAAGGCGGTTCCCCCAAATGAATTCGGCAGCGCGGGTGCTCTCCTTTGGGTTCACTTCTATTCGGTTCCCGTTCAACAACGCTTTATGAGCAAAGACAGTCCCACGCCGGAATATGGTTCCGGTCATTTGGAAATTGCGGAAAAGGGCTTCGGCTTCCTGCGGTCCAAGGAGCACGGCTTTCATCCCCGGCCGGCCGACATTTTCGTCACGCCCGACACGATCAAACGGCATTTCCTCCGCGAAGGCGCGCTGGTCGCCGGCCACCTGCAACCGCCCCATCGCGGCAGCAGCCCGCAGTTGAAGGACGTGGACAAGGTCAATGAAGTGGCCTTCGCCGAATACACCAAGCAGGTGCGCTTCGAGAACCTGACGTCGATCGACCCCATCGAGAAGTTCCGCCTCGAAACCACGCCCGAGGCGCTGGAGACGCGGATCATTGACCTGGTCACGCCCATCGGCAAAGGGACGCGCGGCTTGATCGTCGCTCCGCCGCGCACGGGCAAGACGACCATTTTGAAACAGATCGCCAACGCGGTGACGGCCAATCACCCGGATGTCTATGTGCTGGTGCTGCTCATCGACGAACGCCCGGAGGAAGTCACCGACTTCCAGCGTTCCGTGAAGGCCGAGGTGGTCGCGTCCTCGAACGATCAGGATTTGGAAACGCACGTCCGCCTGTCGCGCTTCATGATCGAGCGCTGCCGCCGGATGGTCGAGGCGGGCAAGGACGTGCTCGTCTTGCTGGATTCCATCACCCGCGTCGCGCGCGCCTACAACAGCGTGCATGGCGGCAGCGGCCGCACGATGTCCGGCGGTGTCGATGCCCGCGCGCTGGAGATTCCGCGCAAGATGTTCGCCTCGGCGCGCAAGATCGAGTTCGGCGGCTCGATGACCATCATCGCCACGGCGCTGGTGGACACGGGGTCGCGGATGGATGAGTTGATTTTCCAGGAGTTCAAAGGCACCGGCAACATGGAGCTGGTGCTCGAACGCAAGCTGGCCGACCGCCGTTTGTATCCGGCCATCGACATTCCCAAGAGCGGCACGCGCAAAGAGGAGAAGCTGTTCACGCCGAAAAACATCGAACCCATCCGCAAGCTCCGCCGCATGATGGTGGACCTGAATCCGGTCGAGGCGATGGAGACGCT